>CAWCBS010000001.1:0-289541 GCA_963793875.1 uncultured Chloroflexia bacterium
CCCCCAGGGCGGAGATCGCGGTCAGGATCAGGACGGCCGCCAGCAGCGCGTTCACGAAGGGCGCCTCCGCGACCTGGCCGGGGTGCCGGGCTCGGGGCCCGCGGGCGCCGCGACGTCAGGGGTCGCCGGGGCGGCATCCCCCTCGCCGCCGCCCGTCGTGGAGGCCTTGGCCCCTCCGCCGTCACCCCGGGGCGCGGGCGTGACGACGGTGGGCGGCCGGCTGCTGATGCCGTGGCCGCCGGGCAGGGTGGTGACGTCGCCGCGTGCCGCCTGGGCCGCCGCCCAGGCCACCCGCGGCTCGACCCCGATGTCGGGCAGCTCCCGGCCGCGCTGGTCCGCCCCGGCGCCGCGCGGCGCGGCCGGTCCGCGTCCCTGCTCGAAATGCGGCCAGGCCTCGAGCAGCTCCGCCTTGGTGACCACGGTGTGCTCGCGGCGGTAGTCGGCCAGGTCGTAGCGGGGTCCGAGGGTGATCGCCTCGGTGGGGCAGGCCTCGGCGCAGTAGCCGCAGTAGATGCAGCGCATGAGGTTGATCTCGTACCGCTCGGCGTACCGCTCGCCCGGGGAGAAGGGGTGGTCCTTCGGGTTCTCGGCCGGCCCCACGTAGATGCAGCCCACCGGGCAGGCGGCCGCGCAGAGCTCGCAGCCGATGCATTTCTCCAGACCGTTGTCGTAGCGGTGGAGGATGTGGCGGCCGCGGTGGCGGGGCGGCACCGGCCTCTGCTCCTCCGGCCACTGCACCGTGATCGGCTTCTTGAACATGGTGCGGAGGGTCAGGCTCAGCCCCTGGGCGATTCGCGGAACATCAGCCGGCCCTCAGGGCGACCAGGGTCCCGGTGATCATGATGTTCACCAGGCCCAGCGGGAGCGGCATCTTCCAACCCAGGTTCATGAGCCGGTCGTAGCGCAGCCGGGGAGGGTCCAGCGACCCACATCATCACCAAGATGAGCACCGCCACCTTGATCAGGTACCAGATCACCCCGGGGATCCAGCCGACGATCACCCAGCTGGTTGGCAGCGGCGAGAGCCAGCCGCCCAGGAAGAGGGTGGTGGCGATGGAGGCGACGATCACCATGTTGATGTACTCGCCGAGGAAGTAGAAGGCGAAGCGCATCGACCCGTACTCGGTGTGGTAGCCGCCCACCAGCTCGGTCTCGGCCTCGGGCAGGTCGAAGGGCGCGCGGTTGGTCTCCGCCAGGGCCCCGACGAAGTAGAGCAGGAAGGCGAGCGGCTGGAGGAAGACGTACCAGAGGTGGTGCTGGTTGCTCACGATCTGCTCCAGGTCGAGGGAGCCGGCCAGGATCACGGGGCCGATCAGTGCGAAGGCGACCGCCATCTCGTAGGAGATGAGCTGAGCCGAGGAGCGCAGCCCGCCGAACAGCGAGTACTTGCTGTTGGCCGACCAGCCTCCGAGGAAGATCGAGTAGACGCCCAGCGAGGTGATGGCGAGGACGAAGAGAAGGCCGACGTTGACGTGGGCGACGTCCCAGTGCAGCGCGTAGCCCGACGGGCAGCTGAGCTGGGCCTCGCCGATGGCCGGCCCGCCGATGCAGTTGACCGCGCTGATGGGGATGGCCGCGAAGGCGAACATCGCCGCCGCCCCGGCCAGCCCGGGGGCGATCAGGTAGAGGAGCTTGTCGCGACCCGACGGCGCGGTGTTCTCCTTGAAGAGCAGCTTGACCGCGTCGGCGAGGGGCTGGAGGAGGCCGAGGGGACCGACCCGGTTGGGCCCGATGCGCAGTTGGATGCGCGCCGCCACCTTGCGCTCGGCCAGGGTGAGGTAGGCGCCGGCGGTGATCAGGAAGACGAGGACGATGACCGCCTTGACCAGGATCACCCACCACCAGTCGGGACCGATGAAGTACTCCCACCAGGCGCTGGCGATCATGCCGGAGCCTCGTCGAAGAGGGCGCGCCCGCCGTTGCCGGCCGCGGCGTAGGCGGGAAGGGCGGCCGCGATCTCGCGCTGGATGCGGGCCGGGTCGGTGGTCCAGCCCTCGGCGCCGAGCGCCGCGGCCAGGAGGCCGAGCACCCGGGTCTCGCTCGGGGTGGCGGTGGCGGAGGGGAGGGCGGGGCGGATCCGCTGGACCCTCCCCTCGGTGTTGGTGACGGTCCCCAGCTTCTCCATGAGGCTGTGGCCCGGGATCAGCACCGTGGCGCCCTCGCTGACCGGGCCGGGGACGCTCTCCAGGGCCACCACCACCTCGGCGCTGGCCAGCGCACGCCGGAGCAGCTTCGCGTCCTCTCCCTCGGCGGCGAGCGCCGCCCCGTTGAGCAGCACCAGGCCGGCGATCTCGCCCCCGGCGGCCGCCCGCAGGATCTCCCGGCCGGAGCGGCCGGCAGGGGTGGCCCGGCGGTACCCGGGCAGGAGGCCGGGGAGGACGCCCAGGTCCTTGGCTCCGCGCCCGTTCACCCCGCGGGTGACGGTCAGCCGCTTGACGGTCGCCCCGGAGGCGGCCAGCGCTCTCACCAGGCCCGCCGCGGCGGCACGCCCGGTCTCGTCGGCGATCACCCCGACCAGCCCCGGACCGCCGCCCACCGCGGTCACGCCCTCCGCCGCGGGGGCATCAGGCCCCAGCCGGTGGACGGCGACCCCCTTCTTGGTCCGCGCCTTGAACAGACGCAGCGTCAGCACCGGGTCGAGCTGCTCCGGCCCGCCGCCGAGCACCGCCACCGCCCGGCAGTGCTCGATCTCGGCGATGCCGAGGGCGTGCTCGCGGGGGTCGAGCTCGGCCAGGCTCTCGAGCTGATGGTCGAGATGGGGGGTGCCGAGCACCTCGCGGGCGAGGCGCTGGAGCAGCCAAAGTTCCTCGTTGGTGCTCTCGGGGGAGCCCAGCACCGCCAGGGAGGCGGCGCCGCGCCGCTCCCTGAGGTCGGTGAGCTGGGCGGCCGCGGCGGCCACCGCGGCCGGGACGGTCGCGGGCGCGGGCGCGTCGCCGTTCCGGCTCGCGACCATCGGCCGGCGCACCCTCTCGGTGGAGTTCCAGCGCGGGAAGGAGTAGCGGCCCCGGTCGCAGAGCCACATGTCGTCGACCATCGGGTTGTCCCGCGGGGCGAAGCGCTTGACCTCGAAGTCCCGCAAGTCCACGTTGATGTTGCAGCCGTAGGAGCAGCCGGGGCAGATCGATCGGGTCCGCTGCAGGTCCCAGGGACGGGCCGTGAAGCGGTACTTGACATGGGTGAGGGCGCCCACCGGGCAGACCTCGGGGAGGTTGCCCTGGAACTCGGAGCGGAGCGGCTGGCCGTTGAAGGGGGCCACCAGGGTGTGCACCCCCCGCTCCTGGAGCACCAGCTCCTTCTCACCGGTGATCTCGTCGTAGAAGCGGGTGCAGCGCCAGCAGAGGATGCAGCGCTCCTGGTCCAGCTCGATCCGGTCGGAGAGCGGCAGCGCCTTCGCGAAGTGGACCTTGTCGGTGATCGGGAAGCGCGAGGTGGGCGGCCCGTAGCGGACCGTGAAGTCCTGGAGGTCGCACTCGCCGCCGCGGTCGCAGACCGGGCAGTCCAGGGGATGGTTGAGGAGCAGGAACTCGAGGATGCCCTCGCGCTCCTTGACCACCGGCGCCGTCTGGGTCTTGACCACCATCCCGTCGGCGACCACGGTGGCGCAGGCGGGCTGGAGCTTGGGCGACTTCTCGATCTCGACCAGGCACATCCGGCAGACGGCGACCGGGTCCATCTTGGGGTGGGCGCAGTAGATGGGGATGTGGATGCCGGCCTCGGTGGCGGCGTCCAGCACCAGGGTGCCGCGCGGCACGCGGAGCGCCCGGCCGTCGATGCTCACCCCCACCCGGCCGTCGTCGGGTGCCTCGGGGGCCGCGTCCTGGGGTTTCGGGTCAGCCACGGCCAGCCTCGACAGCGCCGGCGGGCTGCTGGTTGCGCCGCCTGACCGGGCACTCGCCGGCGCCGCAGTGCTCCTCGAACTCGCCGCGGAAGGCCTGGTACGCCGACATCACGAACCAGGTGGCGGTGTCGCCCAGCGGGCAGAAGCACTTGCCGTTCATGTTGTCGCAGATGTCGCTGAGGGTGGTCAGCTCGGCGCGGCTCAGCTCACCGCGCTCCAGGCGGTGCATCAGGTCGGCCTCGAAGTAGGTGCCCTCGCGGCAGGGGGCGCACTTGCCAGCACGACTCGTGCTGGTAGAAGTCGACGAGGCGCATCGAGACGTCCACCATGCAGGTGGTCTCGTCCATGAAGACCATGGCCCCGGCACCGAGCGCCGAGCCGGCCCGGGCCACGACATCCATGTCGAGAGGGAGGTCGAGATGCTCGGGGAGGAGCACCTGCATCGAGCCGCCGCCGGGCTGGAAGGCCTTGAGGGAGCGCCCCTTCCAGACCCCGCGGCATTCCTCCTCCAGGAGCTCGCGGATCGGGGTGCCCAGGGCCATCTCGTAGGTGCCGGGGCGGTTGATGTGGCCGCTGCAGCAGAAGAGCCGGGTCCCGGTGCTCTTCTCGGTGCCCACCGAGGCGAACCAGGCCCCGCCGCGCAGCACGATGTGAGGCAGGTTGGAGAGGGTCTCCACGTTGTTGACGACGGTGGGCTTGCCGTACAGGCCCTTGACCGCCGGGAAGGGCGGCTTGAGCCGGGGCTGCCCGCGCAGCCCCTCCAGTGAATCGAGGAGCGCCGTCTCCTCGCCGCAGATGTAGGCGCCGGCGCCGCCGTGGACGATGACGTCGCAGCTGAAGTCGGAGCCCAGGATCCCCCGGCCGATGTAGCCGGCGCCCCTCGCCTCCTCGACGCAGCGCTCCAGGAGCAGGCGCTGGTCGTGGTACTCGCCGCGGATGTAGATGAAGGCGATCGGCGCCTGGATGGCGTAGGCGGCGATCAGGGTCCCCTCGATGAGCTGGTGCGGGTTCTCGTCGATCAGGGCCCGGTCCTTGAAGCAGCCGGGCTCCGACTCGTCGGCGTTGACGCAGAGGTAGCGCGGGTGGACGTCCTTGGGGAGGAACGACCATTTCATCCCGGTGGGGAAGCCGGCCCCGCCGCGGCCCCGGATGCCGCTCACCTTGACCTCGCTCACCACCTCGTCGGGGGTCAGGCTGCGCAGCGCCTTGCGCAGTCCGTCGTAACCGCCGCAGCGCTCGTAGCCGTCGAGGGTCTGGAGGCCCTCGGTCCCGAAGTCCTTGGTCAGCAGCCGGTACTCGGCCATCAGCCACCCGCCTCCCGCACCGGGGCGGCGGAGGCGTGTCCCGGGGACGCCCCGTCCGCCTCGGATGCCGGCGCGGCGCGCACCTCGTCGAGGATGGCGTCGACACGCTCCGGGGTGAGGTTCTCCTGGAAGTGGTGGTCCACCTGCATCGCGGGCGCCCCGCCGCAGGCGCCCAGGCATTCGACCGTCTGCTCCCAGCTGAACTCGCCGTCGGCGGTGGTCCCGCCCGAGGGGCAGCCGAGCCGGCCCTCCAGGTGGGAGACGATCCCGTCGGCGCCGCGCAGGGCGCAGGAGACGTTGATGCACACCAGCACGTGATGGCGCCCGCCCGGACGGTCGAAGTACATGGAGTAGAAGCTGGCGACCGCCTCGACCTCGCTGGGGGTGATTCGGAGCAGCTCCGCCACCTCGGACATCCCCTCCGGGCTCAGGTAGCCAAGCTGGTGCTGCACCGCCCAGAGCGAGGGCAGCACGGCGCTGCGCGGCTGCGGGTAGCGGTCGCGCTGCCTCTCGATCTCGGCGCGGGTAGGGGGCGTGAGCACGTTCATCGGTCCACGTCCCCGAGGACGATGTCGATGGAGCCGATCACCGCGACCAGGTCGGGCAGCATCTCTCCCACCGCCATGTGGGGCAGGGCGCTCAGGTTGCTGAAGGAGGGTGCCCGCACCTTGCAGCGGTAGGGCCGGTTCGACCCGTCGCTGACCAGCAGGAAGCCCAGCTCGCCGCGCGGGGACTCGACCGCCTCGTAGACGGTGCCGCGGGGCACCCGAAACCCCTCGGTCACCAGCTTGAAGTGGCGGATCAGCGACTCCATGCTGGTGTTGATCTCGTTGCGCGGCGGCAGCGCCACGTGGCGGTCGCTGGTGTTGACCGGGCCACCGGGCAGGCCGGCCAGCGCCTGGTCGATGATCCGGAGCGACTGGCGCATCTCCCCCATCCGCACCAGATAGCGGTCGTAGATGTCGCCCCGCTCGCCGATCGGCACGTCGAAGTCGAAGTGGTCGTAGGAGCTGTACGGCCGCGCCTTGCGCAGGTCATAGGCGACCCCGCTGCCCCGCAGCGACGGCCCGGTCACCCCGTAGCTGATCGCGTCCTCGGCGCTGATCACCCCCAGGCCACGGGTGCGCTCACGGAAGATGGGGTTGCCGGTGATCAGGGTCTCGTACTCGTCGATGCGGTGGGGGAAGGTCTTGGCCACCTCGGCGACCATGGCGTAGAACTCGTCCGGCACGTCGGCGAGCAACCCACCCACCCGGATGAACGAGGTGTGCATCCGCACCCCGCTCACCAGCTCGTTGATGTCGAGGATCTTCTCCCGCTCCCGCCAGGCGTAGACGAAGGGGGTGGTGGCGCCGAGGTCGAGGGCGCTGGTCCCGTACCAGATCAGGTGGCTGGCGATCCGGGCCAGCTCGCACATGATGACCCGCAGGTACTGGGCGCGAGCCGGGACCTCGATCTCCAGCAGCCGCTCCGCGGCCAGGGAGAATCCGAGGTTGTTGCTGAGCGGCGAGAGGTAGTCCATCCGGTCCGTGTAGGGGATGCACTGCTGGTAGCTGTGACGCTCGAAGTCCTTCTCGAATCCGGTGTGCAGGAAGCCGATGTCCGGCCGGCAGCCGCGCACGATCTCGCCGTCCAGGTCCAGCACCAGACGCAGCACCCCGTGGGTGGAGGGGTGCTGGGGCCCCATGTTCAGCTCCATGGTCTGGTCGTCGAGCTGGACCAGGTCGATGGCGTCGAGCTCGGGGTCGACGCCGAGCAGCTCCCGGCCGTGCTCGTACTGCTCGGAGACCGGGTCGCGGCCGGGAGGGCCGAGAGGCGGCAGCACGCTCATGGCCGGGCCGCCATGAACTGAGCGGAGATGCGCGTCATCGAGACTCGCCGGGCATGTCGGGCGGCCTCTCCTGAGCGGGCATCGCCCACTCCAGGTTGTGGGTGAAGGCGATCGGCTCCCCGAAGGAGACGTAGTCCTTGCGCAGCGGGTGCCCGTCCCAGTCGTCGGGGAGCAGGATGCGGCGGAGGTCGTGATGACCCTCGAACTCGATGCCGAGCAGGTCGAAGGCCTCCCGCTCGTGCCAGTCCATCCCCGCGAACACGGCCTCGAGGGTGGGGACGCGGGGGTCGTCCCCGGGCACCTGGACGACCAGCCGGACCACGTCGTTGTACCGCATGGAGCGGAGCTGATAGACGATGTCGAAGCGGGGCGCCTCGGGCTCGCGGTCGGGCCAGTCGACCGCGGTCACGAAGAGGGGGAGGTCGTAGCGCGCCTCCTGGTGGTCGCGGAGCAGCCGCGCCACCTCGACCAGCCGCTCCCGGGGGACGCGGATGGTCAGCTCGCCGAAGCCCTCGTCGCTCGCCACCACCGCCTCGGGAAGCTCCCGCCGGAGGAGGTCCAGTGCCCTCGCTCCGGCCACAGGGTGAGAACCGGCGGTGTCCTCCAGGCTGGTCATCGCCGGCTCATCCCCGCCAGGAGGTCAGGTGGGTGGCGGCGATCTTCTGCTGCAGCTTGACCAGCGCGTCGAGGAGGGCCTCGGGGCGGGGTGGGCAGCCGGGGAGGAAGACGTCGACGGGCACCACCTTGTCGACGCCCTGGACGATCGCGTAGTTGTTGAACATCCCACCGCTGGAGGCGCAGGCGCCCATGCTGATCACCCACTTCGGCTCGGGCATCTGGTCGTAGATCTGGCGCAGCACCGGGGCCATCTTCTGCGAGACCCGGCCCGAGACGATCATCACGTCGGACTGCCGCGGCGAGGCGCGGAACACCTCGCAGCCGAAGCGGGCCATGTCGTAGCGGGCCGCGCCCGTGCCCATCATCTCGATGGCGCAGCAGGCGAGGCCGTACAGCGCCGGCCACATGGAGCTGTACCGGCCCCAGTTGATCAGCTTCTCCATGGTGGTGGTGATGATCCCGGCCTGGACCGCGGCGCGCTCCCTCTCCCCCACCCGCGGCAGCGGCAGCGCACCCGCGTCGCCCACCGGGGTCGCCAGCCGGGCCCGGCCGAGCTCGAGGTCGCCGCTCAGTCCCACCTGAGCGCCCCCTTGGCCCAGATGTAGACCAGCCCGATCAGCAGGACGAGGATGAAGATCCCCATCTCGATGATCCCGAAGACCCTGAGCTGGCGGACGATCGTCGCCCAGGGGAAGAGGAATATCGACTCCACGTCGAAGACGATGAACAGCATCGCGGTGACGTAGAAGGCCACCGAGAACCGGCGCCGGGCCGAGACCACGGGAACGATGCCGGACTCGTAGGGCAGCTCCTTCTCCGGGCTGGGCCGGCGCGGCCCCAGGGCACTGCTGAGCAGCGGCACTCCGGCGCCGAAGAGGATGCAGATACCGAGGAAGACGAGGATCGGCGCGTAGTCCGAGAGCATCTCGGCAGCAAATGCTACCAAGCCGGTCACGCCTCACCGCGGCGCGGCGGCGGCCTTGGGCGGCGCGCCGCGCCGCGCGCGCCTCGGCCTGGTGCGCCGTGCACGATGTGCCATGCCTGCCGCTCGGGCGGAGCGCGGTGGGAGGCGCCGATCAGCGTCTTACCCACCGGATGCGTCTATCGGGTCGCCAGCGTCCGGCGCGGCCCCGACACCGCGCTGAGCGGCCTCAGCGGGCCACCCGCACCTCCACCCGGCCCTCCCGGACGCGCGCCTCGTAGAGCACCGCCGGGGCCGACGCCGGGCCGTGCAGCGCACGCCCGTCGCTGAGCCGGAAACGGCTGCCGTGCCAGGGGCAGGTCACGCAGAGCTGGTCGTCGACGGTGCCCTCGTGCAGTGGTCCACCGGCGTGAGGGCAGACGTCGGAGAGCGCGTAGATCTGCGAGCCGCGGCGGTAGAGCAGCACCCGCGCCCCCCCGGCCTCGGCCAAGGTGGGGGTCGCCTCCGCCAGGCCGCCCGCATCGGCGGCGTCGGTCCACTCGGTGGGCCTCTCCACCAGGATCTGGTGGTCGATGCCCAGCCCGCGGGCGTAGGTGAGGTGGCCGCCCAGGTAGCCGCCGGTGGCGACCGCCGCCAGCCCCAGCAGGCGCAGGCACCGGGCCCGGCGCCGGGCGGCCAGCGAGGCTGTGAAGAGGCTGAGGCCGGTGACGTTGACCGCCGCGTGGACCAGCCCCACGCGCCGCTCCGGACCGTAGGAGTCGGCCCAATCGCTCAGCCCGGCGACCGCCGCGGGCAGCGCGGTGAGGGTCCCCAGGGCCACCATCGGCTGGATGGCGGCGTCACCGGCCGCGCCACCGAAGAGGTCGAGGACCACGGCTCCGCTCCAGCAGCCGAGGGGCAGGTTGGTGAGCGCCGGGTGCAGGGGGTGGTCCAGCCAGGTGCCGCTGAGCAGGCTCTTGACCGGGGCGACCGCCGAGTTGACGGCGCCGGCGAGCCGGTCCGAGAGCCCGTCCAGGACCTCCAGATCCTCCAGCTTGGCGACCACGTCGCGCAGTCTCACGGTGCCAACAATATGGCACGGGTACCCACCGACGGCGCCGGTGCCGCGGGACGTGGAAGGTGGCGCCGCGCGCCGGCACGACCGGCGGCGGCACCACCCAGAGAGAGGTCAGGCGGCGGCGGGCGCCGGCACGATCTCGGACTCGATCTCGAGCTGGATCTTCTTGCTGACCAGCATGCCGCCGGACTCGAGGGCCACGTTCCAGGTCAGCCCCCACTCCTCGCGGTCGATCTCGGCGGCGGCGGAGATCACTGCGACCGAGGTGCCCCACGGGGTCTTCTCGGTGCCGAGGAACTCGACGTCCAGGGTGAGCGGGTGGGTCTGGTCGCGGATGGTGAGGTCACCGGTGACCGCGAAACGGTCCTTGCCACCGGCCTTCATGGCGGTCGAACGGAAGGTCATGGTCGGGTACTTCTCGACGTCGAAGAAGTCGGCGGAGCGAAGGTGCGCGTCCCGCTTCTCGTCCCGGCTGGTGAGGCTGGCGACGTCGACGGCCACCTCCAGCGTGGAAGTGTCCAGGCTCTCGCCCACCCGGATCCGGGCATCCACCTTCTCGAAGGTGCCGCGGACCTTGGTCACCACCAGGTGGCGGGCCAGGAAGCCGACGTTGGTGTGCGCCGGGTCGAGCACGTACTCCCCGGGTGCGAGCGGCGGGCGGGTGGCGGTGGGGGCGGATTCGGGCATCTCTCTCTCCGATAGTTGCGTCGTCAACGGTTACGTCAGCAACTATAATTCCACGATGGTTGCGCTGTCAACCTTTGTGGGGTAGGCTTGGGACCGTGGTCACGTCTGAATTGAATCAATCAGTCCACCTGCAGGCCTGGCGCGCCCTCCTGCGCGCTCAGGCGGGGCTCGCCTGCAACCTCGAGCGCGAGCTGATGGAGGCCGAGGGGCTCCCGCTGGCCTGGTACGAGGTCCTGCTCGTCCTGGAGCGCACCCCCGAGGGGGCGGTCCGGCTGCAGCGGCTGCTGGACACCGTGCTCATGACCAAGAGCGGGGTCAGCCGGCTGATCGACCGGATGGAGGCCGCCGGGCTGGTGGCCCGGACCGGCTGCCCGTCCGACCGGCGGGGCGCCTTTGCGGTGATCACCGACGCGGGGCGCGAGAAGCTGCGCCGCGCGGCGCCCGTGCACGCCAGGGGGATCGACCGCCACCTGGCCAGCGTGCTCGACGACGGCGAAGCCGCCCGCCTCCGCGATGCCCTCAGCGCCATCGCCGACGGCCTGGGTGGAGACGGCGCCTTCGTGGGCTGCGGCGGGGCGGAAGCCGAGGATCGGCTGGAGGCGGCCGGGGAGCTCACCGGCTAAGGATTCGGCCCCTGACCGACCCGCCCCTGGGCCCTCCGGCCCAGGCCCTTCGGGTGCGGCGGCTGGCGGCCAGGGGGCCGAGACGCCCACAATGGCCACCCGTGGCCGGACGCATCACGAGTGACAACCTCACCGAACCCGAGGCGGCGGAGCGCGCCGCCCTGATCGGTGAGCTCCGCTACCGGGTCGAGCTCGAGCTGAGCGACGACCCCTCCGCCCCGACCTTCCTCAGCACGACCCACCTGGGTTTCTCATGCCGGCGGGCCGCAGCCCAGACGTTCCTCAACCTCACCGTGGGGGAGTTGGGGCGCCTCCGCGAGGTGCTGGTCGACGGGCGGCCGTCGGCCGCGGCCGTGGCGGGTTACGACGGGGCGCGCATCCCGCTCGCGGGCCTTCCCGAGGGGCCGGTCAGCGTCGACGTGGTCGCCGACTGCGCCTACGAGCGGGTGGGGGTCGGCCTCCACCGGGTGGTCGACCCCGCCGACCAGAAGGTGTACCTCTACACCCACTTCGAGCCCTTCGACGCCCACAAGGTCTTCGCCTGCTTCGACCAGCCGGACCTCAAGGGCGCCTTCACGGTGGCGGTGCGTGCGCCGCTCGGCTGGGAGGTCTGCGGCAACGGTCGGGTGCTGGGCCGCGACGACCACGGCGACGGCAGCCGCACCTGGCGCTTCAACACCACCCCTCCCCTCCCCACCTACCTGATGGCGGTGGCGGCCGGCGACTTCCGGGTCGTCGAGAGCGACCACCGGGGAATGCGACTCGGCCTCTACGCGCGCCGGTCGCTCGCCCCCCAGCTCGAGGAGCAGGCCGACGAGCTCTTCGAGATCACCCGCCAGGGCCTCGACTTCTTCGCCGAGGAGTTCGGTCTCGACCACCAGTTCGACGAATACAACCAGCTCTTCGTCCCCGAATTCAACATGGGGGCGATGGAGAACCCGGGCTGCGTCACCTTCAACGAGCTGTACATCTTCCGCAGCCGGGCCACCGAGCTGCAGCGGGCGCGGCGGGCCGAGGTGATCACCCACGAGATGGCTCACGTCTGCGGCTTCGGGGACGT
This sequence comes from uncultured Chloroflexia bacterium, assembly GCA_963793875.1. Taxonomy (GTDB): domain Bacteria; phylum Chloroflexota; class Dormibacteria; order Aeolococcales; family Aeolococcaceae; genus Changshengia. Next base: position 11,941 of record CAWCBS010000001.1, read on the forward strand.
CGCCACCATGCGCTGGTGGGGTGACCTCTGGCTCAACGAGACCTTTGCCACCTACATGGCCAACAAGGCGATGGTCACCGCCACCGCCTACACCAACGCCTGGGTGGACTTCGCCAACACCATGAAGTCGGCGGCCGCCCGCCAGGACCAGCTCCCCTCGACCCACCCCATCTCCACCCCCTGCGCCGACACCAACGAGGTCCGCCAGAACTTCGACGGGATCACCTACCAGAAGGGCGCCGCGGTGCTCAAGCAGCTGGTCGCCTGGGTGGGCGACGCCGCCTTCACCACCGGGGTGCGCGAGTATTTCCGCCGCTACCGCTGGGGCAATGCGAGCCTGCGCGAGTTCCTCGCCTGCATCGAGACGGCGTCGGGGCGCGACCTCGGCGCCTGGGCGGCGGAGTGGCTGCGAACCGCCGGTATGAACACGCTGATTCCCGAGATCGAGGCGAAGGACGGCCGCATCGAGAGCCTGACCATCGTGCAGACGGCGGCGGCGGCGCATCCGACCCTGCGCTCGCATCACGTCCGGGTCGGCCTGTACCGCCTCGAGCAGGGCCGCCTGGTCCGCTTCCGCCAGGTCGACACCGACGTCTGCGGCGAGCGCACCACCGTCGCGGGGCTGCGCGGGGAGCCGCTCGCCGCCGTGACCCTGGTCAACGACGACGACCTCACCTTCGCCAAGCTGCGCTTCGACGAGACCTCGATGCGCACCCTGCTGCACGACCTCGGCGGCCTCGAGGACCCCCTGGCCCGCTCGCTCTGCTGGGCCGCGCTCTGGGACATGACCCGCGACGCCGAGCTGCCCACCCGCGACTTCGTCGACGCCGTGCTCGATCACGCCCGGGTGGAGGCCGAGGTGACCGTCCTGGAGCGGCTGCTCAGCCAGGCGCTCGCGGCCATCGACCAGTTCGGCGACCCGGCCAACCGCGCGGCGGCACGTGCCCACGTGGCGGCGGCGGCGTGGGAGCAGCTGGTGGCCGCGGAGCCGGGAAGTGACGTCGAGCTCACCTGGGCGCGGGCCCACATCGCGGCGACCGATGCCGGCGCGGGGCTCGAGCGGCTGGAGCGGCTCCTCGACGGCGCCGAGAGCGTGCCCGGGCTCGCCATCGACAACGACCTCCGCTGGATGATCGTGGGCCGGCTCGCCTGCCTGGGTCGCGACGCCGAGCCCCGCATCGAGGCCCAGCTCGCCACCGACGACACCGACTTCGGCCGCCGCCGGGCGGCCGCCTGCCGGGCCGCCCAGCCCGAAGCCGCGGCCAAGCGCACGGCCTTCGAGCTGGTGGTGCAGGGGACCGAGCTCCCGCTCCAGATGCAGCACGCGCTGATGGGGGGGTTCGGCGTGGGGCCCTTCGCGGTGGGTGGACTGGTTCAATGGGGCGAGCGGCAGACCGCTCTCCTCCGCCCCTACGTGGAGCGATGGATCGAGGAGGTGCCGCGCTTCTGGGCCCAGCGCAGCTCCGAGGAGGCGGAGAGCTTCACCGAGTTCCTCTATCCCCGCGAGCTGGTCGAGCCGGCGACGCTCGCCGCCGCGGACCGAGTCCTGGCCGCCCTCCGCGACTCCGCAGAGATCTCCGAGTTGACCCGGCGCTCCGCCTCCCGGCCGATCATCGAGGGACGGGACGGGACCGAGAGGGCGATGCGCGCCCGGGCCCGCGACACCGCCGCGGCGCACCGCTGATCTCCGCAGCGGTCCTCAGACAGAGACGAACGGCGCCTCCGGGCTGAGCGACACCTCGTACCCGCAGGGGAGCTCGGCAGGGATCTCGGGTGAGCTGACCCGGCCGTAGATGGAGAGGAGCAGGTCGACCATCCGCCCCCAGGAGAAGGTGGCGGCGCGGCGGCGGGCCGCCTCCCCCATCCACTCCCGGCCGGCCTCGTCGTGGAGGATCGCGGAGATGGCGGTGCAGTAGTCGCGCGGCTCGCGCCCCTCGACCAGCTTGCCGGTCTCCCCATCGGCCACCACCTCGGGCAGGCCCCCGGCGTGGGAGGCGACCACCGGGGTGCCCTGCGCCTGCGCCTCCAGGGCCACCAGGCCGAAGGTCTCCACCCTGGACGGCACCACGCAGACGTCGGCCAGGGCGTAGTAGCGGGCCAGCCGCTCGTGGGGCACGGCTCCGAGAAACCGGATCCGGTCCAGGATCCCGGCGCGGTCGGCGAGCCGCTCCAGCCGGCGCCGCTCCCCGCCGTGGCTGGCCCGGGCGCCGTCCCCGCTGTCATCGCCGATGAAGAGGCAGACCACGTCCTGCAGATGGGGGTCGCGGTCCATCTCGGCGATCGCCTCGATCAGGGTGTCCGCCCCCTTGAGCGGCTCCAGCCGGCCGGCGAAGAGGACGACTCGGCGGCCGGCGACGTCCAGCTCGCGGCGCAGCTCGGCGACGGCGCCGGGATCGGCGGGGTGCAGGTCCACCCCCGGCTCGGCGACGCAGATCCGGTCCGCGTTGGCGCTGTACAGCCGCACCAGGGCGCGGCCCTCGGCTCGGCTCATCGCCACCATGCGATCGCACTCCGCGGCCAGCAACTCCTCGACCCGGCCGCGCTCGAGGTCGGGCGGGAGCCCGGCGGCCTCCTTCATCCGGGCCAGCGAGTGGAAGGACTGGACCCACGGGATGCCCAGCCGCTCCCTGACCCGGCGCGCGGGCGGCCCGCTCAGCCAGTAGTGGGCATGGACCAGCCGGTAGGAGCGGCCCTCGGAGGCGGCGTGGGCCAGCAGGGCGTCGGCAAAGGGGTCGAGCAGGGGCTGCAGCTCCTGCTTGGGGATCGGGTGGGGCGGGCCCACGTCGAGCAGCACCAGCCGGCTGCCGGGGGCGATCAACCGCTCGGCGGGGAGGTGGGGGTCGTCCCGGCGCACGAAGACGTCGGTCGGCACCCCGCGCTCGGCCAGGCCCTCGCAGAGCCGGCGGACCCCGATGTTCATCCCGCCGTTGTCGCCGCGGCCCAGCTCACTCAGCGGCGAGGCGTGGACCGAGACGACGGCGATCGCCCGGCCGCTCGACTCGGTCATGGCGCCAGTCTACGAGGAAGGCTCGTTGCGCCGTCAACCACCCCGTACGGGGGAGCGGTCACTCCGGCCAGTACTGCTCCTCGTGGACGGCCGCGTCCTCGAACCCGCCGCGGCGGAGCGCGCCCTTGACGTTGTCGATCATCTGCGGGTTGCCGCAGATGAAGGCCGAGACCGATCCGGGCCGGAGCTCGAAGCGGTCGGCGTGCTTGCGCACCACGTCCTCGACCCGGCCCCGCTCGCCCGGCCACTCGGGGTCCAGCCAGGGGCGGCTGATGGTGGGCACGTACTCGAACCAGTCGAACCTCTCGGTGAGCGCCCGCATCTCGTCGAGGTAGCCGAACTCCGAGGAGATGCTGGCGCCGTGCAGGAGCACCAGCTTCCCCGCCGGCTTCCACTCGCCCCGGTCCATCTTGCGGAGCAGGGTGCGGATGCAGGAGAGGAAGGGGGCGATGCCGGTGACCGTGGCCACGAAGAGGTGGGCCTGGTCCACGACCGGCGCCTCCTTGAGGAAGAGGCCCTTGCAACGGCGGCGGACCGGCAGCTCCGCGCCGATCCCGAGCCGGTGAAGGGGCACGGTCAGCTCGCCCTCCGGGACCCGCTCGATGAACAGCTCGACCTGGCCCTCCTCCGGCGAGGAGCAGATCGAATAGGGTCGCTCGATGAGCCGCTCACCGATGGGGAGCGCCAGGGTGCAGTACTGGCCGGGCCGGTAGCCGAGGTCGAAGTCGGTGGTCAGCCGCATCACCCAGAGACCCTCGGCGAAGTCGCGGCGGCTGACGATCCTGGCGGTTCCGAACTTGGTGGCGTCGATCACGGGGGCAGATTCGATCATCGCCGGGAAGTGTATGCCCTGAGCTGGCGCCGGTCCGGGTTGGACGGCCCGAGGAGCCAGCACGGGCGCTGGGCGCCGCCCTGGGCGCTGAGAGCGGGCAGGGGTGGCCGGGAGCGCCCGGCGGGACCGGGCCGCCGCCCGCCGCCGCGTGCCGGGCGGGGTCAGACGCGGTCGGGAGCGACGAGCAGGAGGCGGACGGTGCTATTCGCCAGCTCCCGGCCGTCCTGAGCGTTGCGCATCGTCACCGCCCACTGCTGGACGCGGCGGCCGGCGTGCCGCGCCACCGCCTCGGCGTCGATCCGCTGGCCGAGGCGGGCGGGGCGCAGGAAGCTGGTGTGGTTCTCTAACCCCACCGCCCCTCTTCCGGAGCCGTCGGCGGCCGCCGCCACCATCGCGCCGATCGAGGCCAGGGTCTCCGCGACGGCGGCGTAGACGCCGCCGTGGACCAGCCCGTACGGTTGCAGGTGCTGGGCCCCGACCTCGAGGTGGGCGACCACGCGGGTCGCCGACGCCTCATCGATCCGCAGCCCCATCAGCCCGGTGAAGCCGGCGCTCGGATCCACGTTGCCAGGCACGCCGGCGGGCAGCGCGACCCGGGGTTCCTCCGCCTTGGCGTCGGCGCGCGGCTCACCCTGCTCCCCACTCGGGCGAGAGATCTCAGCCAACCGGAACCCTCCCCCCAACGGCCGCGGGCGCGGCCTCCATCTCCGCCCGGTAGCGCTCCGCGAAGGCGCGCAGCGACGGAGCGATGGGCTCGTCGAGCTGGCTGCGGCCCTCCAGCGCCTCGGCGGTCTTGAGCCCATGCCCGGTGATGTAGGCGACCACCGTCTCGTCCCCCTGCCACCTGCCGGCGGCGGCAAGCCTGCGCAGCACCGCCACGGTGACCCCGCCGGCGGTCTCGGCGAAGACGCCCTCGGTGCGGGCGAGCAGCTCCACCGAGTTCGAGGATCTCCTCGTCGCTCACGCTCTCGACCACGCCGCCGGTCTTGCGCGAGGCCCGGATCACGTCCTCGCCGTCCGACGGGCTGCCGATGGCGAGCGAACGGGCCACGGTGTCGGGGTGACGGACCGGGACCACCGGACGTTCGGCGGCGAAGGCATCGGCCACCGGCGCGCAGCCCGAGGCCTGGGCACCGGTCAGCCGGGTCCGCGCCGGGCCCGCCACCAGACCGAGATCCACCAGCTCGTGGATCGCCTTCTCCGCCTTCACGAACTGGGAGCCGGAGGCGATCGGGATGATGATCTCGTCGGGGAGCCGCCAGCCGAGCTGCTCCACCGTCTCGTAGGTGAGGGTCTTGCTCCCCTCGCTGTAGAAGGGCCGGACGTTGATGTTGCAGAAGGCCCAGGGGACCTCGTCGACCAGCTCGCTACCCAGCCGGTTGGCGTCGTCGTAGGTGCCGTTCACCCGCACCAGGGTGGGCCGGAACACCGCCGTGGTGGAGATCTTGGCGGCCTCCAGGTCGGCGGGGATGATGATCACCGCACGCATCGCGGCGTGGGCCGCGTAGGCGGCGACGGCGTTGGCCAGGTTGCCGGTGCTGGCGCAGGCGATGGTCCCGAAGCCATGGCCCCGGGCCCAGCTCGCGGCGACGCTCACCACCCGGTCCTTGAAGGAGTTGGTGGGGTTCTGGGTGTCGTTCTTCAGATAGAGGTTGCGCAGGCCGAGCAGGTCACCGAGGTTCTCTGCCCGGATGAGCGGGGACCAGCCCTCGCCGAGGGTGATCGGCTCCAGGTCGTCCTCAAGGGGGAGCAGGTCGCGGTACCGCCAGATGCTGGCCGGCCCGGCGCCGATGGAGGCTCGGGAGACCCGGCGACCGATCTCCGCGTAGTCGTAGGCCACCTCCAGGGGGCCGAAGCACTCGTCGCAGGCGTGGGCCGGCCCGATCGGGGTGGTGGCGCCGCAGGCGCGGCAGCGCAGGGAGAGTATTCGTTCGCTCACGAGAGGGTCCTCAGGTCTATCGGGGGATGACAGCTCACGCGTGAAGGGCGGTACGTCCGCCCCGGCGCATTCGCATCCCCGCGAACCTGACGGCGTCGCCGGCCGGCAGCACCTGGCGCCGCGCCGCGCGAGATCTCCGCATGATGGCTCCGGAGTTTACCGAGAAGGGCCTCCCGGAGGCCCGGCCCAGCGTGGCGCCGGAACCGAGAACGCCCGCAACCCTGACGTACCATGCGCCCATGGACGCTCGCCGTCGCAGCGTCGATCGGTGCGCAACCACATGCGCTCGTCGCCCGGCGCCGTGAGCTCGCAGTCAGCTCCGAGCTGGTGGCAGGAGCGTGCCGCGGCGCGCTTTCCCCAACCCCCGCGTCTTCCGCTGGAGGGCGACCAGCAGGCGGACGTCGTCATCGTCGGAGGGGGCTTCACCGGCCTCTGGTCGGCGATCCGCCTCGCCGAGCTGGAGCCGAGCCGGCGCATCGTGGTCCTGGAGCGCGAGACGGTCGGGTTCGGTGCCAGCGGCCGCAACGGCGGCTTCGCCATGACCATGGTGACCCGGAGCCTCCACGACCTGGTCCGCAAGGTGGGTCCGACCGCGGCCGGCCGGGTGCACACGGCGATGGTCGAGACCCTCTCGGACATCGAGGCCTTCTGCGCCACCGAGGGGATCGAGGCCGACGTCACCCGCCCCGGCCTGCTCACCGTCTCCAACGGGCCCGAGCAGGACGTGCGGATTCGCCAGGACCTGGAGGCGTGCTCGCATTTGGGCCTCGACGACATCACCCCTTTGAGTGCCGCCGAGTGTCGCGCGCTGGTGGCCGCCGAGGGGGTCCGCTGCGGCCACTACGAGGCCAACTCCCTGCTGGTCGATCCCGCCGCACTCTCTCTCGGCCTGGCCCGGGCCGCGGAGCGGCGCGGGGTCGTGATCTTCGAGCGCACCGCGCTGCTGGGTGCCCGGGGGTCCGGGTCCGGCGTGGTGATGCGCACCCCCAAGGGAAGTGTGCGGGCGGAGCGGGCCCTGCTCGCCACCAACGCGTACGCGCACGCCATCCCCCGCATCCGGCGATTCCTCTTCACCATCTGCGCCTACATCGTCTGCACCGAGCCGCTCACCGCGGCGCAGTGGGACCGGGTGGGCTGGGAGCGCCGGATGGGGATCGAGGACCGGCGGGTCATGCCGCACTTCCACCGGCCCACGGCTGACGGCCGCATCCTCTGGGGCGGGCGTGACGCCCCGGTCTCGCCGATCGGACCGGACCCGCTGCGTGACCAGGATCCCCGCATCTTCGGGCGGCTCGAGGTGACCTTCCGCCAGACCTTCCCGCAGCTCGAAGACGTCCGGATCACCGAGCGCTGGGGCGGGCCCGTCGGGGCCACCGTCCATTGCCTGCCGAGCGCCGGCTGGCTCCACCCCGGGCGCCTCGCCTACGCCGTGGGGTACAGCGGCCACGGGGTCGGGCCGTCGGCTCTGCTCGCCCGCGTCGCGGTCGACCTTCTGCTGGAGCGCGACACCGAGCGGCTCAGCCTGCCATTCGTCACCCGCCGACCGATGCGGCTCCCGCCCGAGCCGCTGCGCTGGCCGCTGCTCAACGGCGCCCAGCGCGTCCTTCAGGCGGCCGACGACCGCGGCGGTGCACGGGGTCCGCTCGGGCGCGGTCTGATCCGGCTGCTCCAGTAACGGCGGCGATGGGAACCGCCGGCTGGCCGGTGCTGCTGGCGGCAGGCGCCGCCTGCGCGATCGGCACCGGAGCGGCCCTCCAGCAGCAGGCGGCCCACGGCGTCTCCGGCTCCGGGTCGGCCGGCATCGGGCTGATCGGCATCCTGCTGCGCCGCCCGATCTGGCTGCTCGGGGTCGCCGTGATGGTCGCTGGCTTCGGCCTCCAGGCGGCAGCCCTGGACCTGGGGCGGCTGGCGGTGGTGGAACCGATCCTCGCCACCAGCCTGGTGGTCGCGCTGGTCGTCGCGGCGCTGCGCCACCGCTCCCGGCCGCGGCCGGCGGACTGGCTCGCCATGGCGCTCGCGGCCGGGGGCGTCGCGCTCTTCCTGGTCGTGGCCGCGCCGAGGGGTGGGCGCTCCCAGCCGCCGGCGGTGTGGTGGGCCCCCCTGCTGGTGGGCCTCGGGGCGCTCGGGGCGCTCGCGCTCTGGCGCTCGTCGCACTGGGTGCCGGCGCGGGCCGCGATGGGCCTGGGCGCGATCGCGGGGATGACCATCGGCGCCTCCGACGCGCTGGTCAAGACCACCGTGAGTTCGGCCTCGGCGCTGCACCTGGCGGTGCTGACCACCTTCCCCCCCTACCTGCTGGTCATCGTCGGCGCCGCCGGCTTCCTGCTCCAGCAGCACGCGTACCGGATCGGCGAGCTGAAGGCCGCGCTCCCCCCCGCATCGGTCCTGGAACCGCTGACCGGCACCCTGCTCGGTCTCACCCTCTTCGGCGAGCGCCTCGCCGCCCACGATCTGATCTCGACCGTGGCGCTCGTGCTCGCCGCCGCGGCGACGGTGATCGGGGTCTGGCGCCTGGGGGGCGCTCCGCTGCTGGGGCCCCGCGGCCATCCGGATGCGCTGATCACCGGGGCGGGAAGCGGGTGATCCGGACCTCGGCCAGACCCTCAGGCGGCGACCCGGGCCCCGCTGAGGCTCGCGCCGGCGATCAGGCCGAGAGCGCGACCGCGTGGAGCTCCTCGGGCCGCAGGCACGCGCAGGCGCACGACTGCGGGCGTCCGAAGAGGTACCCCTGGGCCGCCGTCACCCCGAGGGAGATGAGCACGGAGCGCTCCGCCTCCACCTCGACCCCCTCGGCGACCACCAGCGGGCCTGCCTGGCGACCAAACTCGGCCAGGGCTCCGACCATCGCGCGGCGCATCTTGTTGAGATGGATGTCGCGCACCAGCGAGATGTCCACCTTGATGATGTCGGGCTCCATGTTGACGATGTGGCTCATCGACGAGAAGCCCGAGCCGGCGTCATCCACACCCAGCCGCACCCCGGCATCCCGGATGGGGGCAAGGGCGGCGTTGAGCGTCGGGTAGTCGTCGATGTGGGCGTGCTCGGTGATCTCCAGGATCAGCCGCTCCGGCCGGCCCTGGCGGAGCAGCGCCGCCAGCTCGGGCTGCATGGCGACGCTGGGCGAGACGTTCAGGTGGAGGGAGCAGCCGTCCGGAAGGTGGTCGCGGTGATCGAGGGCGAGGCTGATCGCGCGCAGCTCGAATTCGAGACCCAGGTCATGCGCGGCGGCGTCCGCGAACCACTGGTCGGGGGATCGATGCGGCGCGGCGTTGAACCGGCAGAGGGCCTCGAAGGCGACCGGCTCCCGGCTCTGGATCTCGACGATCGGCTGGAACACGACGCTCATCAGGCCGCGATCCAGCACCCTGCGGAGTGAGATGACCTTGTCGTGGGTCTGCTGGTGCTGGCCGCGCAACTCGGCACCGAGGGCGCTCGCGGCGATCGCCGGCATCGAGGCCTGACCACGTAGCGCGCGATGGACGCTGTCGAGGACCTCGTCGCCGGCGGTTCCCTTGACGATGTAGCTGATCGCCCCGGCACGGAGCATCCCCATGATGGTGTTGGGGTCGTCATACGCGGAGAGGGCCACCACCCGGGTCTCGGGGGCCGATCGCCGCGCCTCGGCCGCGACGGCCTCGCCACCCCCTCCGGGGAGCCGCACGTCACAGAGGCAGACGGCCGGCCGGAGTGACCGGACCATCGCGGCGCCTTCGTTGGCGTCCGCGGCGATCCCGACCACGCGGAGCCGGGGGTCGATGCTCAGCAACTCGGCCAGCGCGCTCCGGAATCCCGGGTCGTCGTCGACGACGAGCACCGTGTTCGCCGCCCGGGGTTGAGGGGCACCCGCCAAGACCATGAAGGTCACTATGGACGTCTTGGCGCGTCTGGATAAGATGCAGATGCCCCACGGCGGAGTGGGGCAGGTGGCCGCGCCGGCCCCGGGGTCACCCCCGGCGCGGCCGGGACACCCCCCAGATTGGTCGCCTCGGGCGATCTCGCGAGCCGCCTGAATGGGGGCTTTCACGGGCCTCCAGGCTGTGGGACGCTGGCGGTGGGTAGACGGGCCCGCGGCGAGAGCCGGCCGGTGGTACCTACCCACCACCGGCGCGCGGGGGGGCGCGCCGGCCCCGGTGGCGATGGGGGCACCCCTTCGGGTCAGCTCCGCCGCGCCGGCCAGCCCGCCAGCAGCGCCGTGATCCCGGCCTCGAACTGCTCGTCGGGGTGGTAGTCGTAGCCGTTCGCGAAGGCCGCCGCCAGGTGGGGATAGGTCTCCGGGTCGAGGGAGCCGTACACGGTCCCCGGCGGGGTGCCCTCGCCCCCCACCGGCTCGCCGACCTCCGCCAGCACCTGGCCCATGGTGAAGAGGGCCAGGCAGTTGATGAGGTCGAGCGCCTCCGCCGGAGCGAGCCCCGCCGCGGTCAGCCAGCCCAGGGAGCGGTCGAGCAGCTGGAGCATCCCCGGGGTGACCGCTGGGTGGGTCCCGGCGATGGTCACCGCCCGCGGATGGGCGCGCAGCGTGGCGCGGAAGGCGCGCATCGCCGTGAGCGCCTGCTCCGTCCAGGGAACGCCGGGATCAGACGTCATCGGCTGGACCTCGGACCAGAGGATCTCGACCACCCCGTCGAGCACCGCCGCCTTGCTGGGCAGGTAGTGGTAGATCGCCATCGGGTCCACCCCCATCTCGGCGCCTAGCTTGCGCATGGAGAGCGCCTCGACGCCGTCCCGGTCGATCAGGGCGAGCGCCGTCCGCAGGATGTAGTCGCGGCTCAGTGCCGGCCGGGTCGGGCGTTCCATGACCGGTGCGAGCGCAGTGGAGATCTGGTCACGTCGTGCCAATCTTGACGGCGGAGGGGCGGAATCGCCAGGCCGCGACCGCGGCGAAACCGGCGGTGAAGAGGAGCAGCACCCCGAGCGAGCCGGCCACGTCGGGGAGCCGGGCATGGTCGAGGGTGATGGAGCGCATCGCATCCAGGGCCCAGTAGGCCGGCGAGAGGTGGGCCACGGCCTGGGCCCACTGCGGCAGCGACGACACCGGTGCGAGGGCTCCGCCCAGCCCGGCCATCACCATCCCGCCGAGGTTGCCGAGCACCAGCGCCAGGTCCATGGTGGGGCAGAGCGCCACCAGCATCACCGCGTAGGCCACCACCATCGCGACGAAGAGCGCACCGACCAGGACCAGGGCCGCCACCGACCCATCGGGCCGGAAGCCGAAGAGCAGCCACCCGGCGGCGAGCAGGACGGCGAGCTGCAGCAGCTGGGCGAGGTAGAGGGGGGCGACCTTGCCCAGCACGATGTCGGCGGTGCTCGCGGGGCTGGCGCGGAGCCGGTCCCAGGTACCCCAGGCGTGCTCCCGGAAGAAGAGCGTGCCCACCAGCTGGGTGCTGAGGAACGCGAACAGCACCGCCAGGCCAGGGATGACCTGGTCGCCACCGCCGGCCGCTCGGTACCCGGCGAGCTGGAGCTGGGCCCGGGCGGCCGGGACCAGGAACGGGGCCAGGATCAGCGGCATGGCCACGGTGACGATCATCGGAGCCGGGTCGGAGAGCAGCAGCCGGCCGCTCAGCCGGCCGACCGCCAGGCTACGCCGCGAGATCAACGCCGGCCTCCTCGGAGAAGCGACGGCCGGTGATGGCCAGGTATGCCGCCTCGAGGCTGGGCCGGAACACGTCGACCCCCACCAGGCTGGCCGCGCGAGACCCGAGGGCGACCAGGGCGGCGGCCGCGGAGGCGCCGGGGTCCGTCACCGCTCGGGTGGGGGTGAGCCGGGACCCGACCGCGGCCCAGCCCTCCAGCTCCGGGGCGGGTCCGGCGAAGCGGAGCGCGACCGAGGCCCGGGCCCAGCGCTCGACGACCTCGCGGCAGGCGCCGCGGACGGCGATCACCCCGGCATCGAGCACGGCGACCTGGGCATCCATCTGCTCGAGCTCGGTGAGGTAGTGGGTGGTGTAGAGCACGGCGGTGCCCGCGGCCGCCATCGCCCGGACGATGTCCAGGATGCCGGCCCGGGAGGCGACGTCGGCACCCACGGTGGGCTCGTCGAGGAGCAGCAGTCGCGGTCGGTGGAGGATGGCCAGAGCGGTGTGGAGGCGGCGTTTCTGACCGCCGCTCAGCAGGTCGGCGCGGAGCCCGAGCTGGCCGCTCAGCCCCAGCAGCTCGGCGACCTCGCCGCTCCGAGCTCGCGCTGAACGGCCGGCGATGCCCGCGAGCCGGGCGAAGGCGTGGAGGTTCTCCCGGACCGTGAGGGTCGGGTAGATCCCCAGCTCCTGGGGGGCCAGCCCGATGCTGCCGGCGACGCGCCGAGGGCGCGCGAGGGCGTCGACCCCGCCGATGGTGACGGTCCCGCGGTCGCAGTGGCGCAGCCCGGTGACGATCGAGATCAGGGTGGTCTTGCCGGCGCCGTTCGCCCCCACCAGGCCGAGGATCTCCCCGCTGGCGACCTCGAGATTCACGCCGCCGAGCACCCGGTGCTCCCCATAGAGCTTGGTCACGCCCGCAACCCGCAGGAGTGGATCGTCGTCTACGTCGTAGGAATTCACTACGACGTAGACTAAACATACAACGTAGATCAAGTCAAGGGGGCGGGCGGCGCGGATTCTGGCTCCTGGCTGGGGGGCTCCAGCCGGGGCGCGTGGCGTCCCAGGTCCGGCGCGCCCGCTCAGCGGCCGGCGACGCCCCGACCCAGGGCGGTGCGGACCAGCCCGGGAGCCGCGGCGCGGATCACGGCCGCCAGCCCGTAGATGCGGGGCGAGTAACGCTCCGCCCGGCGGTGCACGGCGCAGTCGACGATCGCCTCGGCGACGCCCCGGGGGCTGCCGACAAACCAGCCGCCCAACGGGTGCCGGAGCACCTCCTCCACCGGGAATCCCTCGGTCGGCACCGGGCCGGGCATCACCAGCCCCACGTGCACCCCGTGGGGACGCTCCTCCAGGTGCAGGGCCTCGGTCCAGAGGCAGAGGGCGGCCTTGCTGGCCCCGTACGCCCCCGAACCGGCCCGGGTGACCCGCCCGGCCGTGCTCGAGACGTTGACGATGGCGCTCGGCGCAGAGCCGCGGAGCAGGGGGAGAAGAGCCTCGGTCAGCCGGACGTGGGCGTTGAAGTTGAGCTCCATGGTCCCGGCCACGGTGGCCCATCCGGTCTCCGCGAAGCTGCCGTCCCAGCCGGCCCCGGCGTTGTTGACCAGGACGTCGAGGCGCCCGTGCTCCCCCTCCACGACGTCGGCGATGCGGCCGGGAGCCGATGCCTCGGTGAGGTCGGCGACCACCACGGTGGCTCCGCCGAGCTCCCGTGCCAGGCCACGCAGGCGCTCCTCCCGGCGAGCCACCAGCACCAGCTCGGTTCGCGGCATCTCCGCGAAGCGCCGCGCGGTGGCGGCCCCGATCCCGCTGCTGGCCCCGGTGACGAGAACGACGCGGGTCATCTCGAGCCCAGTCTACGCATGCCCCAACCGCTCCCCGGTGGGGCGGCCTGACCATCGACGTCCGGCGGCGCCGGCCGGCGCCCGCGGAGCCTGAAACGGTGGCCGGCTGACCGAGCCCGGCTCAGCGTGCCGTCGTGGGTCTCTTCCGCGGCGCGGTGTCCTGGACCTGCCGGAGGCGGACCGCGATGAGCTTCTCCACCAGCTCACGGGGCAGTGGCCGGTCGATCGGGAAGTGGAGCGTGCCCGCCGTCGTCGTGTAGCCGGCGGTCTCGGCGGGAAGCTGGGGGATCACCGAACCACTGTGGGGCAGGTAGCTGAGGTGCTTGGTGAAGGCGGCGAACCCCGCAACGACCTTGCCGTGCAGTCGGAACGCCGGCATCCCGTACGCGATGCACTGCTCGGCCTCGGGAACGATGTCGCGAATGGTCTGGCGCAGTGCTTCCAGCGTGCTCCGCTTGGGCTCGTCGAGCCCCGCCAGGTAGGCGTCGATCTCGGCCTCGGACACGATCACATTGTCGAGGGCGGCCGAAGATGGGTCAAGGCTGGGGACGCGAACGCGGTGGGCCAATCTCAAGCGCGCCAGCGCGGGACATACTCCCTGGTGCAGCTCTGAGCCATGCTGCGGTGGCCTGGGGCCGTGTGGGGCCGGGCCGAGCTGGAGAGGAGATCGTCCCCTGGCCGGAGAGAGGTCCACCCCGTGAGAGGGCGTGAGCGCCTGCGCCGTCCAGCGATCTGGTTCTGGGGGTTCACGACCGGCATGACCATCGCGTGCGGCCTCAGCGCGGTCGCGTACTTCGTGGTTTCGAGCGCCCAGCCGGCCCTGGGCCTCCTCAGTGCTTGCGCGGCGCTCGGCCTTGCGGTCTGGCCCTCGTTGCACTTCGCTCGCTACGTGTCCCGAGGCCCGCGGCTCCGCACTGACCCACCGCCGCAGCGCGAGCGGCAGGAGCGGCCGCCGTGAGCTGGCTCAACGCGGCAGACGCGCAACCGGCGGGCCCTTCGCTCAGACCGCGGCGCACTCCCCCTCGCCCGTCTTCCCGGTGAAGGCGGCGTCCTGGTCCCAGTCGACGACCTCCAGAGCGGTCGGCGCATCGCTCAGGGTGAGGTCGGCGAGGCGCGCTCTGACGGCCTCGCGGTCGGCCCGCTCCACCCACTCCGCGAACAGCTCACCACCGCCACGCTCCTCGCGATACTGGGCCACCAGCCGCTCCAGCGCGGCCGGCACCCGCCGCGCCGGGATCTTCATCACCGGCTGCGCCATCCGGGCGCCACGCGCGTCGATCCCGCCGCCCAGCATCAGCATGTAATGGGGCACCGGGTCGTCGCCGACGTGCTTGCTGTTGCCGTAGAAGCCGACGGTGGCGATGTGGTGCTGGCTGCACGAGTTGGGACAGCCGCTCGCCTTGATGCTGCTGCCCGCGAACTCAGGCAGGTCCTGCAACCGGCTCTCGTCGAGCCAGCGGCTCACCGCCCGGCCCAGGCCGCGCGACGAGGTGATCCCCAGGTTGCAGGTGTCCGCCCCCGGGCAGGTGACCACGTCGCGAATGCCGAGCGCCTCCGCCTCGGCGAGCCCGTTGGGCAGCAGGTAGTCGTAGAGGGCGGCGAGGTTGTCGAGGCGCACGTCGCGCAGCACCACGTTCTGACCTGCGCTGGTGCGCGCCTCTCCCCCGCTCCACTGTCGCGCCGCCTCGGCCGCGACCCGGAGCTGGGTGGCGGTGATGTCGCCGAGGCTGAGCCGCAGGGAGACGAGCCCGTAACCCTCGAGCCGGTGGGGCATCACGTTGGTGGCCCGCCAGCGGGCGAAGCGGACGCCGCGCGCCACCCCGTCGACGCTCAGCGTGGGTCGCGGGCTCAGCGCACCGCGCCGTCCGGCCTCAAGCTCCACCCGCTCCGGCAGCCCTTCCACAATCCGGCGCGACCAGGCGTCAGGCGGCAGCTCGGCGACCACCTCCTCGACCCGGGCGCGGAACGTCTCGGCGGTGTACGTCCGGTCGAAGAGGAACTTGATCCTGGCGCGGTTGCGGTTCTTGCGCGGGCCCTCGGCGTCGAAGATACGGATCACCGCCTCGATCACGAGGAAGAACCGCCGCACCGGCAGGAATTCGTAGAGCAGGGTGGCCGGACGCGGCGAGTTGCCGAGTCCGCCTCCGACCCAGACCCTGAAGCCGCGCTCCCCATCGCGCACCCGCGCCACCGCACCGATGTCGTGCATGGCGCCGAGACCGCAGTCGGACTCGCAGCCGGAGAAGGCGATCTTGAACTTGCGCGGCAGGTTCCGGCAGATGGGGTTGCGCAGGAACAGCTCGGTCGCCGCCTGCGCGTACGGGGTGATGTCGAAGGCCTCGGTGCCGCAGGCGCCGGCGAGCGGGCAACCGGTGATGTTGCGCACCGTGTTGTAGCAGGCCTCGCGCGTGGTCAGCCCGGCGCGGGCGAGGTGGCGCATCGCCTCCGGCACGCGGGCCAGCGGCACGAAGTGGAACTGCATGTCCTGCCGGGTGGTGACGTGACCCATGCCGCGACCACCCCCGCCGGGGTACTCGCCCTCGTCGCAGAAGCGCTCGCTGAAATCGGCCAGCGCATCGAGCTGGTCGGAGGTCAGCCGGCCGTGCGGGATCTTGACGCGCACCATCTGGTAGCCGGGCTGGCGCTGGCCGTAGATGCCGTGGGAGAGGCGGTAGGGCCTGAAGCTCTCCTCGTCCTCCTCCAGGTTGGCGTAGGCGCGCGCCCGCCGCTCGAACTCCTCGATCTCGGCCGCGACCGCGGGTGCGATCTCCAGCTCCTGCTCGCCGATCATCCGCGGACCTCCTGGATGCCGGGCAAGGTCCCGGCGCCTGCCATCGATGCGCCGCCGCCGACGCCGAGCGTCGCGCCCGCCGCCAGCTCGCCGACCTCGCGCCCGGGCATCGCCTCGACCACCTCGCCGACCACGAGCGTCGCCGGGGAGGCGATCCCGGCCTCATCCGCCACCCGGGCCAGGCGCCCGATCGGGGCCCGGAGCACCTCCTGGTCGGGCAGCGTCGCGGACGACACCAGGGCCGCGGGCCGGTCGGGACCGACTGCGGCCGCCAGCCGTGCGCACACCCGCTCCAGATTGCCGAGCGGCATCAGCACCACCAGGGTGTCCACCGCGGTGGCGATCCTCTCCAGCCATGCCGGGCTCGCCCCGTCGCGGTCGGAGCCGGTCACGACCGCGAGCGAGGAGGCCAGCCCGCGCAGAGTGACGGGGATGCCGGCCGCGGCGGGCGCGGCCAGCGCCGCGCTGACCCCGGGGATGACGATCACCTCGACCCCGGCCCGGCGCAGCGCGGCCAGCTCCTCCCCGCCCCTGCCGAAGACGAAGGGGTCGCCGCCCTTCAGCCGCACCACGTCCTCGCCGGCGCGCGCGGCCTCGATGAGCCGAGCGGTGATCCAGCCCTGATCGGCCGAGGCCCGCCCACCCCGCTTGCCGGCGTCGACCAGCCGGGTGTGGGGGCCGCAGAGGGCGAGGGTACGGGGATCGACCAGCGCGTCGTGGTACACCGCATCGGCCTCGGCGAGCAGCTCCCGAGCCGCCACCGTGAGCAGCCCGGGGTCACCGGGGCCGGCGCCCACCAGGGCGACCCTACCCGGGCGAGGCTGCCCGGCCGCGGTTTCGATGGCCGCGGCGGCGTAGCGGGCGTCGGCCTCGCGACCCTCGCGGAGGAGGTCGCGCACCTCGGAGCGGAGCAGCCGCCGGTAGACCCGGTTCTGCTCCGCGATGGGCACGCCGCGCTGGCGCAGGCGGCGGCGCACCCCGCCCACCAGGGCCGTGAACGGCCCCCACTCCTCGCCCACGATCCGCTCCAGGCGGGCCCGCAGCGCCCCGGCCAGGAAAGGGCTCTCGCCGCCGGTGGAGACGGCGACGTTGAGCGGTCCGCGGCGCACCAGGGCGGGAGCGTGGAAGTGGCAGCGCTCCGGCCGGTCGACGACGTTGATGAGCACCCCGCGCTCCTCGGCCTCGGCGAAGCTGCGCCGGTTGATCTGCTCGTCCCCGGACGCGTCGATGGCGAGGAAGCTGCCGGCCAGGTCGCCGCGGGCGTGGTCGCGGCGGACGAGCCGGATCGCACCGCCGGCGGCGAGGGTCAAGAGCGCGGGATCGGGCGTGGCGGCGATGACCGTGACGCGAGCGCCCGCATCCACCAGACCCTGCGCCTTCTCCACCGCCAGCGCTCCGCCGCCGAGGACGGTGCAGGCGCGGCCCTGGAGCTGGAGGGTGACCGGGTAGCTGCTCATCGCATGCCTCCCGGCGCGATCGTGAAGCCGCCGGTGGAGGCGCCGGCTCCGAGACGCGAGGGTGCGGCGTGCAGGCCGCACTCCTTGGGCGCATCCCCCTCCCACCACCACCGTCCCGCCCGCTCGTCCTCGCCAGCACGCGTGGCCCGGGTGCAGGGGGCGCAGCCGATCGAGGTGTAGCCGCGGGCGTAGAGGGCGTGGCTGGGGAGGTCGTGGGTGCGGACGTGGTGCCAGACGTCCTGATTGGTCCAGCGGGCGAGGGGGGCCACCTTGGCGATGCCACCGTGCGCCTCGTCGCGGGCGATCACCGGGGTGTCGCGGCGGGTCGAGGCCTGACCGCGGCGCAGCCCGGTGACCCAGGCGTCGTAGCCGGCCAGGGCGCGCGCCAGCGGCCGCGTCTTGCGCACGTCGCAGCAGAGGCTGCGCAGCTCCGGCGAGAGGTGGAAGAGGTTGGTGCCGTGCTCGCCGGTCATGGCCCCGACCTCCCCGGGGTCAGGGGTGAGGATGTGCAGCCTCACCCGGAACCGCCGCCGCACCTCGTCGATGAGGTCGTGGGTCTCCTCGGGCAGTCGACCGGTGTCGAGGGTGATGACCTCGACCTCCGAGCGCAGCCGGCTGGCCATGTCGACGAGGACGACGCTCCCCGCCTGCAGGCTGGTGACGATCGCCACCCGGCGGAAGCGCTGGTAGGTCCAGGCGAGGATGGCCTCGGGGTCGGCGTCCTCGAGGTCGCGGGCGGCCGCCGCGAGCTCGTCGGCGGGGAGGTCGATGGCGGCGCTCACGGACGGCAGCGGGAGGTCGGCGGGCGGCGGGGCGTCGCGGGCACTTCGGGTTCGTCTCCGGGTGGGCCGGCCGGGGGGACCGGCGCTGGGCGGTCGTCAGCAGTCGGGATGCGGCCGGAGAGCCCGGAGGGTCACTCGGGGGTGCGCCTGGGTGGCGTCGACTGTATGTGGGCTTGGAGGCTCAGGCCGGCCGCGGGGGGCGGCTACATACAGGCGCAGGCGACATGGCGGACGAAGTCCATCTCCCCCCACCGGGAGAAGAAGATAGGCATGGAGGGACCGGTCCGCATGGGCCGGGAGCATATCAGCCGGGGTTAGCCGCGTCAAACAATGGATGGGGCGGCGCGGACTACCCCGCTGAGGCCACGTGGGATCGGGCCTCGAGCAGGACGGGCAGGTCCGCGATCGACTCAATGATCGTCGCCGCCGCGTGGTCCCCGTCAACGTGGCGGGCGCCGAACTTGCCGGTGCGCACCAGGACGCAGGGGGCGCCGACCGCCCGCGCACCGCCGGCGTCGTTCTCGGGGTCGTCCCCCACCACCAGCACCTCGGCGGCGGTGCAGCCGAGGTCGGCGAGGGCCATCTCGAAGAAGTCCACCGAGGGCTTGCCGAAGGTGCGCGCCGTCTTCCCGGAGGCGTACTCGAGTAGCGCGACGAAGGCTCCGGTGTCCAGCGACGGGCCGTCCTCCGCCTGCCACCAGCGGCCGCGCTGGAGAGCCAGCAGCCCGGCGCCATCCATCAGTCGCCGAAACGCCGCATCGAGCGGGGCGAAGCCCGTGAGCTCGCGGCAATCTCCGACCAGCACGTGGTCGGCGGGCCCCGCGCCGGCATCGTGGGCCGCGAACCGGGCGGCCAGCTCGGCGCTGAGCAGCAGGTGGCATCGCTCTCCCGGCCGCTGCTCCAGGAAGCGCAGTGCGGCCACCACGGGGGTGAAGATCTCCACGCCCTCCACCTCCAGACCCGCGCCGGCGAGCTCGCGGCAGACGGTCTCGGGAGTGCGCGAATCGATGTTGGTCAGGAGCCGGAGATGGATGCCGTTGTCGCGCAGCCAGCGCAGCGTCGAAACCGCGCCGGGAATCCGCGTCCGATGCGTCGTCAGCGTGCCATCGACGTCCAGCAGCACCGCCCGGGGTAACGAGGTCACGGGACCGCCTCGCGGGCCCGCCAGAGATACCAGCTGGCCACCGTGCGGTACGGCGCCCAGCGCGCCCCGCGCTCGGCCACCTCCTGCCGGGTGGGCATCGTCGCGGTCTCGAACGCCAGCTGGAATCCGCGGCGGAGCCCGTAGTCGTCGGCGGGCAGGACGTCGGGACGGCCGAGGGTGAAGATCAGGAACATCTCGGCGGTCCAGCGCCCGATCCCGCGCACCCGGACGAGCCGCTCGACGATGGCCTCGTCGTCCATCTCCCGCGCCTCCACCAGGGTCGGGACCTCCCCATCGACGGATCGCTGGGCGAGGTCGCGGACGGCCCGCTCCTTCGCGCCGGAAAGCCCGGCGGCGCGCAGCGCCTCGGGGGAGGCACCCACCACGTGCTCGGGGGTCGGGCAGCGCGGCGCACCGGGGAAGAGGGCGCAGAAGCGCTGGAAGATGGTGGCCGCGGCGCGAGGCGCGAGCTGCTGGTAGACGATCGCCTCGGCCAGGGCCTCGAACGTGCTGGCGTCCGCCGGGAGCTGGAGGGCAAATGGCCCGACGCCATCGATCAGCCGGCCCAGCTCGGCATCCGAGGCGCGCAGGTGGCTCAGCGCGCGGCCGGCATCGAGGTCCAGGTCCACCGGGCGACCTCCACGGTCAGGGGTGCGGGAATCGGCTCGGCCGATTGTCCGCGATCGTGCCCGCGATCAGGCCGGCTTGGCAGCCCCGCTCGGCTGGGCGGGGCCCGGCGTGGGACCGGGCTTGGTCGCGACCCGGGGGGCGCGGTTGTCGCGCATCGCCAGCTTCCCCTTGGTGATCACCGCCGTGCGGGGGGCGCGGCGCGCCACCTTGGTGTCGTGGGTGACCAGCACCAGGGTCATGCCGCGCTGCCTCCACAGCTTCTCCATCAGCCCGATGATCTCCAGGCTGGTGACCTCGTCGAGGTTCCCGGTCGGCTCGTCGGCGAGGATCACCTTCGGCTCCTTGACCAGGGCCCGGGCGATCGCCACGCGCTGCTGCTCGCCACCCGACATCTCGGGGGGGAAGTGGTTGGCCCGGTCGGCGAGCCCGACCTCGGCCAGCGCCGCCAGCGAGCGCGCCCGGCGCTCCGCCGTCGGCACCCTGAGCGGCACCAGAGCCGCCTCCACGTTCTCCTCGGCGGTGAGCGTGGGCAGCAGGTTGTAGTTCTGGAAGATGAAGCCGAAGTTCTGGGCCCGCACGTCGACCAGCTGGGACTCGGGCATGGCTCCCAGGTCCTTGCCGTCGAAGACGATCCTGCCCGAGGTCGGCTTGTCCAGGGCACCGAGCATCTGGAGGAATGTGGTCTTGCCGTGCCCGGTCAGCCCCTGGACGGTGATGAACTCCCCGTCGGGGATCACCAGGTCCACCCCGCTCAGGGCGGCGACCTTGGCCCTGCCCTTGGGGTAGACGCGGGACAGCTTCTTCAGCTCGTACATCTCTTCTCCGTTACTCGACGCGACGCAGCGCTTCGGCGGGCTGGAGGCGGGCGGCGCGCCAGCCGCCCAGGACCCCGGCCAGCACCCCGCCCACGATGGCCAGACCGACCGCGACCAGGAGGACCTCCAGGCTGAGCGGCGCGGTCAGGTGCACCGGCACACTGTGGGTGCGGTTGGTGAAGGTGCGGGCGAAGCCGGGGTTGGCGCTGGCGAAGGCGCCCGGAGTCCGGCCCCCGAAGAAGCCTCCGCCCCCGCCGAAGCCGCCGCCACCGAACCCTCCCGTGGTGGTGGTGGACGCCCCGCCCAGGCCGGTGGCCCCCACGGTTGCGCTCAGAGGCGGCACCAGGTGGGTGACCAGGAAGGCCCCCAGCACCCCGAGGCCGATCCCGAGCGCCCCGCCGATGACCCCCTGCACGGCGGCCTCGCCCATGACCTGGCCGACAATGCGCCGGCTGCGCCAGCCGATCGCCTTGAGGGTGCCGAACTCGCGCACCCGTCGGGTGACCGAGGCGATGGTCAGCAGCACCGCCAGCACGAAGGCGGCGAGCAGGACCAGCGCGGAGAGCCAGGTGCCCAGCGTGTTGGCCAGGGTGGAGGCGGTGCTGAGCGAGCCCGAGACGTTGCTGGCCAGGTCGGAGGCGGTGGTCACCGTCGCCGCCGGTATCAGCTTCTGGATCTCGGACTGGACCGTGGAGATCGCGGACGAGTCGGTGGCGGTGACGTAGATGGTGTTGACGTCGCCCGCGTCATCGGCGAGCGACTGGGCCTGGCTGAGCGGGATGTAGACGTCCGCCCCGTCGGTCTCCGACACCGTCACGAGCCCCACGACCGCGAAGCTGGTCCCCGCCACGGTGACGGTGGAACCGGCCTTGATCGAGTTCTGGGACGCGTAGCTGCTGCTGACCAGGGCGATCTCCCCACCGTCGGTCCCCTGCTGAGCGTCGTCGAACCACTGCTGGACGGCGGCGGACCCGGCGGTGATGTTGGCGCCGCTCAGCAGACCCACCCCCGGATAGGTGGGGTCGATGCCGTCCACCGAGAAGCTGGTGATGCCGAAGGCCCCCGGGCTCGCCGAGGCGGTCGGGGTCGCCGTGGCGGCCGGGGTCGGGGTGGGTGTCGCTGTCGCCGACGGGCTGCTGGACGACTCTCCACCCGGGAAGTTGCCGAAGCTGCCGCTCACGTGGATGGAGTTGAGCACCAGGGCACCCGTGGCCCCCTCCACCCCCTTGAGCCCCGAGATGGAGGTGACCTCCGCGTCGGGCATGACCTCGAGACCCGGGCTGGAGCTCAGGTGGTCCTGGCTGAACGCCTGCCCGGCCTGGGCGCGGCTGGAGGGGTTGGCGTTGAAGTTGAAGGAGCCGCCGCTGCCGGCGGTGGGAACCTTGGTCACGGTGAGGTCGGTGCCCACTCCGTAGAGGGAGGAGAGCACCTGACCCTGGGCGGCGTTCACCCCCGAGGCGGCCGCGGTGACGGTGATGACCAGGCCCACCGCCAGGGCCAGGCCGACGGCGACCACGGCGGCGGAGCGCGCCCGTCGGCGGAGCTCGCGCCCCAGATAGCGGAAGTACACGTGAGCTCCTCTGATGCGGACACGGCGGCCCCCCCGACCGCGCCGAAGTATAGGTGACGCGTCTGAGACGCCCCGGGGATTGATCTGGGGAAGCGCTGGGAGCGGGGGACGAAGCCCGGCCGGGGGTGGCGGGACGCGCTCCGAGGTGGGAGGATGGGTCCCGGCACGCCGCGGAGCCGGTTGCCCTCCATCTGGACCAAGGCCGACGCCCCGCGGTCATCACAGGAGGTGAGCATCGTGGCTCAGACAGCACTGGTGACGGCGGAGACGGTCGACGACCCTTGGCGTAACGCCCAGCGCCAATTCGACGCTGCGGCGGATCTGCTGGGACTGGAGCCGGGCGCACGCGCCTTCCTCCGCGAGGCCCAACGCCAGCTCATCGTCAACTTCCCGGTGAAGATGGACGACGGGTCGGTCCGGATGTTCGAGGGCTACCGCGTTCAGCACAACCTCGCCCGAGGTCCGGCCAAGGGCGGGATCAGATACCACCCCGGGGTCACCCTCAGCGAGGTCAAGGCTCTCGCGATGTGGATGACCTGGAAGTGCGCCGCGGCCGGGATCCCCTTTGGTGGGGCCAAGGGCGGCGTGGTCGTCGACCCCAAGAAGCTGAGCATGGGCGAGCTGGAGAGGCTCACCCGCCGGTATGCCGCCGAGATCTCGGTGCTGATCGGACCGGCACGGGACATCCCCGCCCCCGACGTCAACACCACGCCCCAGGTGATGGCCTGGATCATGGACACGATGTCGATGAGCGCCGGGTACTCGATCCCGGCGGCGGTCACCGGCAAACCCCTCTCGGTGGGAGGCAGCGAGGGGCGCAACGAGGCCACCGGCCGGGGCGTCGCCGTGGACGCCCTCCGGGCCTGCGCCCACCTGGGGCGGGAGCCGCGCCAGTCGACGGTCGCCGTCGAGGGCTTCGGCAACGCCGGCAGCATCGCCGCCCGGCTGATGGCCGCCGACGGCTTCGCGATCCGGGCCGTCTCCGACACCGGCGGCGCCATCTGGAGCGACAAGCCGCTCCCCGTCCTCGACGTCATCGAGCACAAGAAGCGGACCGGGTCGGTCGCCGGCTTCCCGGGGACCCGGGCGATCAGTGACGCCGACCTGCTCGTCTCCCCGGTGGACGTCCTGGTTCCGGCCGCGCTCGAGAACCAGGTCACCGCGGCCAACGCCGGACAGATCCAGGCCAAGCTGATCCTGGAGGCGGCCAACGGCCCGGTCACGCCCGACGCCGACGAGATCCTCGCCCGCCGCGGGGTCATCGTGGTCCCGGACATCATCGCCAACGCCGGCGGGGTCACCGTCTCCTACTTCGAATGGGTGCAGGACCTGCAGTCGTTCTTCTGGGAGGAGGGGGAGATCAACAAGCGGCTCGAGCACATCATGACCGTTGCCTTCGAGACCGCCTGGGAGGCGGCAGAGCACCTCAAGGTTCCGCTCCGGCTGGGCGCCTACACGGTCGCGGTGCAGCGGGTCGCCGAGGCGACCACGGCGCGCGGCATCTACCCGTGATCTGAACCATCCCGCGGGGGCCGGCGCCCACCCCGCCGGCCGCGGACCCCGCGCGGCTCACCGGATCCGGCCCCGCGCCGGCGGCGGTGGGCTGCGCGGGGCACCCCGCCCTCCCGAGCGATGCCAGGGCTCCCGGCAAGGGCCGGGCGCCCCCAACCGGGTGCTGCGTGAGCGGGGTGCGCAAGGGTCCGACAGACCTTTCCCCTCCAGGGCGGGCCGGTGCGCCATTCCGTCTGGCATGAGCCAACTGCCACCGGATGACGCGCTCCGGCATTGGGAAGCCGAGCGCCGACGCGGGGTGCTCAGCCTCCTCTGGGAGTGGGATCCCCTTGGCATCATGGGCGTGGCCGAGAGCGTGTACGAGGGGCTCGCCGCCACGGCAGTCAACCTCCTCACGGAGCAGCGTGCGCCGGAAGTTCTCGCGGAAGCCTTGAGGGAAGAGGTGTTGCATCTGGCCTCCCACGACGGCTACAGCCGCGCCGCCGCGGAGCGCAGCACCGCGCCGGTCGCCCTCGCGCCCCTGGTGGCGAGGCTGGCAACGTGGTGGGCGACAGTGCCGACGCCTCCAGGCACGGTGCGCCCGGCAGATCAGCCATGACCCCGGGGTGAGGCGGTGCGGGCGCTCTCAGACCCCGCCGACGGCGGGACTCTCCGCCACGGCCGCGCGCTCTGATCCAGACTGGCCATCCGCAACGGCCGCACGTTCCGGCACGGCTGGATGTCCTGCGCGCCGGCGCCGAGCTAGGCCGCCGGCGTCCCCTCGACGGTCACCGTCGCCCCGCTGCCCACCACCTCGAAGAGGACCTGCCCCGCCACGAGCGGCGCCGGTTGCCCATCGGCGAGGGTGAGCTGGGGCGGGCCGCTCGCCGCCTGGGTCCAGCTGATGCCGTAGAGCTGGCCCCCCACCGCCAGCTCGCCGCTGCCACTGGAGCTGGGGCCGACCCCGAAGTCGAGGCCCTCGGTGTAGCCGCCCTCGGGATTCTCGTTGTCGGCCGCCACCGGGATCACCGGCGCCTGGATCACGACGACGTTGGGGACTTCCCACGGGGTGTTGGAGTCAGCATCGTCCAGAACACCGGTGCCCGGGTACTCGGGGGTGGCCGGCTCGCTGCGCTGGTACTCCCCGGTGGTGGGCTGGTAGGTGAAGATCGGGGTCTCCTCGGCCGAGATCGGCACCCTGAAGCTGGTCACCGCCGCGCCCCCGGTGGGAAGGTCGGCACTGGCGGTGCGTGCCCAGAGCTGGTAGCCGACCGTGGTGAGGGCGACCTTCTGGGCGAAGCTGGCCAGCTGGGTGCCGTTGGTGTAGAGGTTGTGAGGCGAGCCGTAGCGGGCGGCGGGCGGCGCCGCCGAGGTCCGGTAGAGGACGGTCGAGCCGACCACGGTGTTCTCCGGGCTGTAGGCCTTGAGGCCGCTGGAGTTGAGCTGCGCCAGCGTGTAGTTGCTGGCCCCCGAGAAGAGCAGGGCGCCGCCGTAGATCTTGAGCAGACGGAGGTCGATCAGCCGGGCGCTCCGGACCGGGCCCACCAGGTCAGCGGTCGGCGGGCGGGTGAACCAGATCCCCGTGAAGCGTGAGATCCCACCCTCGGTCTGGTACTCGTAGACCACGTCGGCGGTGCTCAGACCCGACTGCGGACGCGCCTGGTAGAGGTTCTCGACCTGGATCAGCAGCGGTGCGTTGAGCGGAGTCGGGGTCGGCACCGGGGTCGGGACCGGGGTGCCCGTGGGGGTGGCGGTGGGGCTGGGTGTCGGACGCGGCGTCGGTGACTTCGCGGCGTGACTCGTCCCGCACGCGGCCAGCGCCAGCGCCGCGCAGGCGAGGAGAGCGGAGGTTCGCGATCGGGGGTGGAACATGCCTGCAACCGTGTGATTGGATCAGATTGAAACTATCGACGCGTCGGCGCTGGCGCGTATTGTGCCCCACTCAGCCCCCGTCCGGTGCTACGCGACCGCAACTTCTGCGGCCGAAATATGACATCTGGCGCGCCCGCACGGCCGGTCCCGCCTGCCCCCGCGGAGGCTCTCCTGGTGCGGCCGCTCAGTGCTCCGCCAGCGTCGGACCGCGGGCGGCGACCCTCCGCGCCCGGTAGGCCCGGGCCTTGGCGCGGCTCCCGCAGACGCGCATGCTGCACCACGCGCCGCGCGCGTTCTTGGTGTGGTCGTAGAAGGCCCACCGACAGGTGCTGAGCCGGCAGACCTTCAAGCGGTGCCATGTCCCGGCGACCGTCGCCTCGATGATGACGATCGCCAGCCGGGCCAGATAGGCTTCCGCACCCCGTCCCCCCGGCACCAGGCTGGCGCCTTCCGGGGACCACCGGGCGTGGAGCCGGACCTCTCCGAGCAGCCGATCCAGGCGCCGGCCGGCCTCCGGGTCGGCGGGAAGCCCGTGATGGGTGGCGAGCACTTCGCGGAGAGCCTCGCGGACCTCGACGAGGCGCTTCCGCTCGGCCTCCGGAACGGGGCCCACGAGCTCCACGCCCCGGACCCTCAGCCAGGTGGTGGCCAGATCCGCGTTCCCGAGCTCGTCGGACCCGCTCTCCTCGTCGCGGGTGTTGACGAA
The DNA here is from genome assembly GCA_963793875.1 of uncultured Chloroflexia bacterium. Lineage (GTDB taxonomy): Bacteria > Chloroflexota > Dormibacteria > Aeolococcales > Aeolococcaceae > Changshengia. Next base: position 38,394 of record CAWCBS010000001.1, read on the forward strand.
GGCCTGGACCTCCTCCAGCGCCCCGGGGGCAGGCTGCTTCGCCGAGGTGGGTGCATCCATGCCCCGAGGGTACCAGAAATCACCTCCAATCGCATTTGACAGGTGACGAAACCCGGCGTAGAATCGTCACCATCGAAATGTGATAGATAGTGGCGGAGGACGACGGTGACTCATCCATACGTGATCCTTGAGCTGGCCAGGGCGCGCGAGCAGGAGATCGTGCGAGGCGCCCGCCTGGCCCAGCCGGCACTGGACCTGCCCGCTCTCCGGAAGCGGCCGGGGGCGCGGCGATGGCTGACGGCGAGGTTCGGCTGGTGGGTGCGACCCGACGACGCGTGCCTGACGCCGGGTTGTGCGCTGCCGCCGATGCTCCAGCCCGCGATCCGCCGCGAGGCGCGCTGACACCACCTCGCACAGCCTTCCGCGGAGATGGTGGAAGATGCCCGCAAACCCCAGGTCAGAGGAGATGCAGGTGGCGCAGCCGGTAGCCGACGAGGCGCGATACCGGGCCAATCGCCAGGGCGAGATCGACTCGGCGGTCGTCTACCGGGCCATGGCCAAGGCGGAGTCCGACGGCCGGCTCGCCTCCGTCTACCTCCGGCTCGCCGAGGTGGAGGAGCGCCACCTGGGCTTCTGGGAGGATCAGCTGCGCTCGCTGGGCCGCGACCCCGGCCCCCGGCGGCCGTCGTGGCGGGCGCGGGCCATGAGCCTTCTGGCCGCCAGGTTCGGGGCCCAGCTGGTGCTGCCCACGGTGGCCACGCTGGAGCGGGCCGACCAGCTGGACTACGACGACCAGACAGAGACCGAGGGCACGGGGATGCCCGAGGACGAGCGTTCCCACGCCCGGGTGCTCCGCTACATCGCCGGGGGGTCGCCGGTGGGGGTGGCCGGCGAGACGCTCGGCAAGCTGGAGGGACGGCACCGGGCCCCCGGTGGCAACGCGCTCCGGGCGGCGGTGCTCGGCGCCAACGACGGGCTGACCTCCAACCTCGCCCTGGTGATGGGCGTCGCCGGCTCCGGTCTCCCGCCCAAGGCGATCCTGATCGCCGGGATCACCGGCCTGCTCGCCGGCGCCTGCTCGATGGCGATCGGGGAATGGATCTCGGTGCAGAGCACCCGCGAGCTGTACCAGCGCCAGGTGCGGACCGAGGCAGCCGAGCTGCTGACCGTTCCCGATGAGGAGCGGGAGGAGCTCGCCCTCATCTACGAGGCCAAGGGGCTCTCCGTCGAGGAGGCGGAGGAGGTGGCGGACCGGCTCATGGCCGAGCACGGCACGGCCCTGGACACCATGGTGCGCGAGGAGCTGGGGCTGGACCCGTCGCAGCTCGGAGGTTCGCCCAACAGCGCCGCAGGGGCGTCCTTCTTCCTCTTCGGGATCGGCGCCATCCTGCCGCTCATCCCGTTCTTCTTCGCCACCGGGGCGCCCGCGGTGGGGCTGGCCATCGGCTGCGCCGCCATCGGGCTGTTCGTGATCGGCTCGCTGATCACCCTGCTCACCGGCCGCGGCGTGCTCTTCTCCGGCAGCCGGCAGCTGCTCTTCGGGATGCTGGCTGCGGGGGTCACCTTCGGCCTGGGGAGGTTGATCGGCTCCGCAGTCGGGGCCTGAGGCCCGGGCGAGCCGTCACGCGACGAGGCGGGCCGGACCGCCCGGACTGCCAGCGACCCCCGAGCGCGGGCCGCCCAGACCGCCACACTCCCGGTCGGCTAGCATGGGCCAGGCGCGTCAGCGGGGCGCGCCCGCGGGAGGGCGCCGACCGGCGCCGCTGATGAGGCGTGCGTCCCCCGCCGGAGGCCCGCCGGCGCCGGCATCCAACGGGATCGAGATCGTGTCCGTCGTCGAAGCCCTGGCCATCGTCGTGGGCGCCCTGGTCCTGGTCGCCGTCGCCCAGGGGGTCATCTACTCCGTGCTGCGGCGGCGGGTGTCGGAACCGCGCCGCGCGATGGCCCGCTCCTTCGTGCGCAACACCCACCGGCCGATGCAGGTGCTGCTCCCGCTCGGGGCCTCCACCATCGCGACCGCGGCCGTGCCCCTCTCCGGCCCTCTGCGCGGAAATCTCCTCCACGAACTCATCATCGGGCTGATCCTCGCCGGCTCCTGGCTGCTGGTCCGGCTCACCTACGTCCTCGAGGATGCCCTGCTGGCCCGCTACCAGGTGAACGCGGCCGACAGCCTGCGCGCCCGGCAGCTCGAGACCCAGATCCACGTCCTGCGCCGGCTCACCGTCGGACTGGGCGCGCTCATCGGCCTGGGCGGGGTGCTGCTCACCTTCGCCCAGGCGCGCGCCGCCGGCGCGGGCCTCCTGGCCTCCGCGGGGGTCGTGGGTATCATCGCCGGACTCGCCCTCACCCCGATCGTCACCAACCTGGTCGCCGGCCTGCAGCTGGCCATCACCCAGCCGCTCCGCCTCGAGGACACGGTGGTCATCAAGGACTACAGCGGCGTGGTCGAGGAGATCCACCTCACCTACGTGGTGATCAAGATCTGGGACCGGAAGCGGCTGATCGTCCCGATCGCCTATCTGACCCAGAACCCGTTCGAGAACTGGAGCCGCTCCCCGTCCAACCTGCTCGGCTACGTCTACATCGAGGTCGACCACACCCTGCCGGTGGACGCCCTGCGCGCCCACCTCACCGAGGTGGTGCACGCCTCGCCCGACTGGGACGGAGAGGTGTGGAACCTGCAGGTCACCAACCTCGGTCACGCCACCGTGCAGCTCCGAGCGCTGATGAGCTCCGCCGACAGCAGCCGGTCATGGAACCTGCAGTGCGAGGTGCGCGAGAGGGCACTCGCGTTTCTGCAGCAGAGCTACCCCTCGGCGCTGCCTCGGGTCCGCACCGATGTGGGGTGGTCAGGCGGCGGTGACGGGGAGGCGGCTCATCCGGCGCCGCCGGTGCGGCGAAGGAAGGTCTGAGCGGCCACATCCCTTAGCGGAGCGGGTAGATCGTGCGCTCCCCTAGCGGCGCGAGCAGACCGGCCACTCTCCCGACTCGCCCGCCGCGAACATGCTGGCGGCGATCTGAGCCTGCTGGTTCGGATCCCAGATGTTGGTACCACCGTGGGCCCGGAAGGTGGAGGGGAGAAACTGGAAGAGACCATCGTACGGACCGGCCGGGTTGTACGCGTAAGGGTTGTAGCCGGACTCGCACGCGGCCGTGCTGACCAACCACGACGGATCCACCCCCTGGGCCTGGGCGGCGGCGGTGATGATGGCCACGATCTGAGCTCCCGAGTAGCTGATCCGGGGCGGGGCCGGTGCCGGCACGGTGTGCCGTGGCGCCGATGCGGCCTTGGGCGATGGCGATGGCGGCGCGAGCGGGACTCTCAGCATCAGCACGGGCAGCGGCGAGGGGACCGCAGCGGTGGCCATCGGCATCCGGAAGGTTGGCGTCGACGATGCGGATGCCGCCGCCCCACTGCGCCCAACGGAGAAAGCGTCGACATGCGGCGTCCTGCTCTGCAATGCGGGCTGCAGCGCGGTCAGCGCCGCCAGCGCCACCAGCACAACCCCGACCGACCAGGCCGGTATGTGAGCGCGGGCAAGGAGACGACGCATGAGGTGCAACCTCCGGCTGTCGGTGCCTCGTGCCACGCCCGGCTCGATGACTCGGTCAAGGGCAGGCGACGATCCACCTGGGCTTCAGTTCCACCGATGAGAGGGCCGGTGGGCCGCGAACCGGTGAGATGTCGCTCTCACCGTGTGCAACCTGGACCTTTCTGCGATCCGCGACGGATGCACCCTAGCATGGCCGCGCCCGGCGCCGCAAGCCCGCCCACTGCTCCGAATTCGAAACCGGGGTTTCGCGCAGCGCTGCACCTCAACCTCCATGCGACGGTTTGTGTCAATCCTGTCACGCATTGGGAAGTGGTGTGACACCTCAGGATCACCCTTGCGCGCCAACGGCTTTCCGATCCGGAGGGTGAGGGGCGGAGGGTCCGGACGAAGCGGCAGCTACAACTCACTGGTATGAGAAGGGCTGCCTGCGTGCTCCGCGCGCCGGCATGCGCAACACTCGCCGATGTATCCACACGGTCGCATCACGGCTGTGGACAGACGCACAACTCGCTCGTGTAGGTTGCGGCGGACGGCCCCCGCTGTATCCACACGGTCGCCTCACGGCTGTGGACAGACGCACAACTCGCCCGTGTAGGTTGAGGCGGCCACGCGCCTCCGCATGCTGGCGCTCAACTCGCGCGAGCGCCGGACACACGGCGCGTCCGCGGGGGCGCGCCGCCCAGTCGCGGTGACCGGCGCCTGCTGAGCTCCGCTCCGGCGTGCGCCGCAGAGCGGGGCCGGGGTCAGGGTGCCGGCAGCACCCGCGCCCCAACCGTGGGTGGCCGGCGCGCCACCACGCGCAGCGCCAGGGCGCGATATGGGACGGTTTCCGCGCACTGGACGGCGGTCCACCGGTTGGGACAGCTCCAGCCCGCGCCGAGCCTCGGCTCGTAGGTCATCGGCAGATGGCAGCGAGGACACTGGGGCGCGACCGGCGGCTCCGACCGGGTGAGCGCGGCCGCCTGCAGGAGATCGGCCAGGTCGTGCTGATCCCAGAGGGTCACCCCGTGCTGGCGTGCATAGGCGATTGTGCCTCGCGTGTACACCGAGGTCGTCACCACGAGGCACGTCCCGCAGCCGCGAGCGGCACCTCCATGGATGGCCTGGTCGACCCCCGAGCAGTCGACGGCGCGGTCCTGGCGCCTCGCCTGGGCGAACCACCGCCAGCCGCCGCGGGTCACGACCAGGCCGGACCCGCTCACCGACTGCCCGGCCAGCTCCACCCCGTAGCCGCAGCGCTGGAAGGCCACCGCCAGCAGGTCCTCGAAAGTCACCCCGCTCATGCCGTGGACGTCCTCACCGGCATGGTCGGTGGGCCAGGCGGAGGGGTCGGGTGGTTTGCGCAGGGCGAGGGCCATCTCCGCTCAGCCTGAACGTCCCTCATCGCAGACGCATGAACGGCTCGACACGATTTCGTCCCTCAAACGCAACGCCGCCCGTTGCGTCCCGTCGCGTTGAGGCGTCGATCAGAGCACCGGGGCGCCCGCCCGCGGGCGCGCCGGCCCTTCCCAGCGTGGGAGTTGGCGGAGAATCGCAGCGATGACGGTTCGGTACGACGTCGGCGCCGTCCCGCTCCAGGGGGCCTACGTCGCCAAGCAGTGCCCGGTGCGAGCCCAGAACGATGCCCTGCTCCCGCTCACGCCGGCGCCGTCCGACCCCTTCACCGAGCGGCTGCTCACCCGCGGCCTCGCCTTCCAGGCGGACGTGCTCGCCGAGATCGCACGGCTCCACCCGGGGGCTGTCGTCATCGAGGCCGGCGACGCCGCGGCGCAGCAGGCGGCGACGCTGGCGGCGATGGCGGCGGGTGCGTCGCCGATTCTCGGCGGCAGGCTGCCGGCCGACCCCGCGGGACGCCGAGTTGGCTCACCCGACCTCCTGGTCGCCGGGCTGGGTGGCGGCTACCGCGCCATCGACATCAAGTGGCATCAGACGCTGGAGCCCGCCCAGGGAAGGGCGTCGGAGCTCGTCCCCGTCTGCGCCGAGCTCGACGCCCTGACCCGCGAGGCGGCCATCACCCACCCCGAGCTCGCCCTGCGGAGCCGGGAGGACGACGCGCTCCAGCTCGCTCACTACCAGCGCATGCTGGAGGCGAGCGGCAAGGCGGTCGAGGGTGCGCGCTGCGCGGGGATCATCGGAGTCGAGCGCAGCGTGGTCTGGTACGACCTCGACGCCCCCCTCTGGCGGACCCCCTCCTCCACCGCCCGCACCAAGCTGCGCACCACCATGGAGCGGTACGAGTTCGAGTTCGACTTCCGTCTCGACATTCTCGCGGTCGCGGCGCGGCACCGGGTCGACCCGAGCGTCGAGCTGCTGGTGGTGCCGGTTCGGTGCGACGAGTGCCCCCGATGCCCCTGGAACGACCACTGCCGCGCCGTCCTGGAGACAGGCGCCGGTGACGTGAGCCTGCTCCCGCACATCGGCTGGACCCCCTGGAGGATCCACCGTGATCACGGCGTGAGAGACCGGGCGGCGCTGGCCGCGCTTGACTGGAGGACCGCGTCACTGGTCGCGGCCGGGGTCGACGTCGTCGGGCTGCAGGAGGTGGCCGCCAACCGGCCCGCGGCGACGCCGGTGTCCGAGCTGCGGACCGCCTGGAGAGCGGCCAAGCAGCTCGACTTGCTCGAAGCCAGCGGCATCAACTCGGTCGGCGACCTGCTCGCGCTCGACCCCATGACCGCCACCTACGCGGGCTCCGGGCTGACCTCGCTGCCGGAGCAGATCGACGTGGCCCGGGCCGCGCTGGGAGGCCGGCCCGTGTACCGGCGGCGGGGTGTGGAGCGGGTGGTGGTTCCGCGCGCCGACCTCGAGGTGGACGTAGACATGGAGAGCTGCGAGCTGGGCGCGTACCTCTGGGGAATCCTCCTCACCGATCGGACCGGGGGCGCTGCATCGCGGTCCCGGTACATCCCGTTCGTCACCTGGGAGTCGCTCACGCCGGAGCGTGAGGTGGAGAACTCGCTCGCCTTCTGGCGCTGGCTGACGGAGCTGCGCTCAACGGCTCATTCGCGCGGTCTCAGCTTCCGGGCCTACTGCTACCACGCGAGTGCCGAGAACCGGTACCTGCGCCGGCTCGGTCGGGGCGCCGGCCTCGACGGCGAGGTCGAGGAGTTCGTCGCGTCCCCGGAATGGGTCGACCTGCTGCGCGTCTGGGAGACGCAGCTGATCAGCGGCCAGGGCAGCGGCCTCAAGGTGGTTGCCCCCCTGCTCGGATTCCACTGGGAGGTCGCGGATGCGGGCGGCGCGGAGTCGATGGTGCGCTACGACCGTGCGGCGGCCGGTGACGAGGGCTCGCGACAGTGGCTGCTCGACTACAACCGCGGCGACGTCCAGGCGACGTTGGCGATCCGGGAGTGGATGGACTCCGCGGTGATGAGCGGGATCGACCAGGAGGTCCCGCGATCGGCAATGCGTGATGGCGTCTAGCCGCGGATGTCGAGGAGAACCGCCCTGACGGCCATGCTCAGCCTGCTGCCGTCGCCTGTTCCGTGCTGAGGAGAATCCGGATCGCATCCGGGCGCGGGGCGAGGCGGCCCCTCCGGCTGATCGCCCTGCCGCTCGGCGCCCTGGTCCTCGTCATGAGCGGATGTGCGACAGCGGCGCCCAGCCAACCGTCCGGAGCCGCTACCCCGACCACCACCGGCGCCGGCGCCGGAACCTCCAGCGCCGGCCTCACCCCCACCTCCAGCGGAGCGGCAGGCGCCGGCGACACACTGGTGGTGGAGCCGGACCAGGGACCGGGTGTCGTGTACCAGGCGATCACCGGGGCTCAGCGCTCGCTCGACCTGGTGATGTACGAGCTGGAGGACACCACCGCGGTCAGCGATCTGATCCAGGCGGAGCGGCGCGGGGTCGCCGTCCGGGTCATCCTCGACCAGGCTTACGCCAGGAACGAGAACCAGGCCGCCTACGCATCCCTGCTCGCCAGCGGCGTCGCCGTCCACTGGTCCTCGACCCGGGTCGACATCACCCACCAGAAGACCCTGATCGTCGACGCCCGCGAGGCGCTCATCATGAGCGGCAACCTGACCTCCCAGTACTACTCGACGACTCGGGACTTCGTGGTGGCGGACACAGACCCGGTGGACGTCGGGGCCATCGGAGCAGTCTTCGACGCCGACTTCTCCAATGCACCGGTCACCCCCGCCGCGGGCGACGACCTGGTCTGGAGCCCTGATTCCGAACCGCGACTGGTCTCCCTCGTCGAGGGAGCCACGAGGCGGTTGCTGGTCGAGAACGAGGAAATGTCGGATCCAGGGATCGTCGCGGCGCTGGAGGCGGCCGCCGGCCGCGGGGTGGACGTCGAGGTCTGCATGACCGATTCGTCCTCATGGAGCAGCGAGTTCGCGGCCCTGGTCCACGCCGGGGTCAGGGTCGTCACCTATGCGCCGGACGCCCCGCTGTACATCCACGCCAAGGTCATGGTGGCCGACCCTGGAGGCTCGAACCAGCGGGCCTTCGTCGGCTCGGAGAACTTCTCATCGACCTCCCTGGACCGGAATCGGGAGCTCGGGATCGTGCTCGACGGGGCGGCGATCGGCGGCCAGCTGGCCGCCGTCGTGGAGCGAGACATCGGCGGCGCGACCGCGTGGTCGGCGTCCTGAGCAGCGCGGCCTGACGGTTCGCCCCGCGAACCCGCGGGACGGGCCCGGCGCCGGAGCGGCGCCGGGCCAGCTGCTCAGGCGCTCGGGGTGGATGGCGCGGCGGGCGGTGCCGCCGGCGCGGCGGCGTGGGCCTGACGATGCCACTCGCTCCACAGGTCGTTGCCGCAGCCACCCCAGCCGCGTCTCCCGGCGAACCGGGCGCCCGGACCGAAACCGGTCGCGCCCAAGCCCCTGGCGCGCTGAAAGCGTCCGGGCCCGGCGAGCCCGAGCATCCGGGGCACGATCAGCCCACCGACGAAGGTGATGACGATGTAGGCGGCGTTCTGGGTGGTCAGCCCCACGGCGATGGCGCCGCCGACGGCTGCGAGCGTCCAGAAGGTACGGAGCGGGCGATACATGACGGTTCTCCTCACGAGGGCAGGATGGTCGATGGGATGAGCATCGCCGCGCCGTGTGAACGTTCGGTGAACCTGCGCCGGAGAATTGCGGGACCTGCGACTCACGCCGATCGACGCTGCGCCTCACGGCCGCGCGATCGAGCGGTACGGTCGTCGCAGTTCAGGGTCCTGGCCCGGCCGCCGGCTCAGCCACCCGGTCGCCATGGCTCGGAGCAGCGCTCCGGCGGCCGGGCCGGAGAGGCTTGCCCCGGCCGTCCCGGTGATCAGGCTGCTCGCCAGTGCGCAGCAGGCGAGTGGGACGCCGAACGGATCGCGTCGGTACCGGCCTCCTGCGGGCGCTGCTGCTCCCCATGCCGCAGCGGTGAGGCCCGGCGACACCCTCAGCTGTCCGCGGTGGGATGCTGGGGAGATGGAGCAGCGGATCAGCCTTGTCACGCTCGGCGTCTCGGACCTCGCCCGCGCCCGTGCCTTCTACGAGGCGCTGGGTTGGCGCGACGCCCAGCAGCCCGATGACGAGGTCTGCTTCTTCCAGGCGGGGACGATGGTCTTCGGCCTCTGGACGGCCCTCGGCGGACATGGTGCCCCCGGCATCGAGCTGGCCACAACGTCCGCACCCCGGAGGAGGTCGGGGCGCTGCTCGCGGCGGCGGAGCGAGCCGGGGCCACGATCGTGCGGCCGGCGGCGGCGGCCCACTGGGGCGGCACCACGGGGGCCTTCGCCGACCCCGACGGCTACGTCTGGGAGGTCGCTCACAACCCCGGGTGGACGCTCACCGAGGCGGGGGCCGTCCAGATCTGAGCCCCAAGCGCGGCAGCAGTGGTCGGCCCGCGGAGCCACGGGGCGACCGCCGAACGGCTCAGGGGGTGGAGCCGACTCCGCGGCGCCGGCCGAGGACGAGGCTGGCGGCGAGCAGCAGGACGGCCAGGCTCTCCGTGGCGTAGGCGGCGAGGATCTGCCCGCCGACGCCGAAGCCGCTCTCCCGGAAGCCGAACAGGCCGGTGGTGCTGGCGACCGCCAGCCCGCCGATGGCTCCCAGCTCGACGGCGATGCCGAGCGCGGCCAGCACCCGGAAACGCAAGCCGACCAGCAGCACGGCGAGCACCCAGCTGCCCAGGGCGTCGAGCAGGAAGAGGGGGCCGATCACCGAGATGACGTTGTAGCTGCTGTCCCAGAGCTGGAAGTGGATCGCCCCGGCGGCCGCCACCCCCGCGGCGCCGAGGAGCCGGCAGACGGTGGACCAGACCCCAGCACGGGCCCGGGCGTGGCCGCTCGCGTGCCCCGCCGCCCGCTCCGGAGCGGGCAGGTCCCCCGAGTCACCGCGCCCGATGAACCGCAGCACAACCTCGCCCTCGCCGGCGGTCACCGGCATGCGGGCCCCGCGGACCCTTCGCCCCTCCATCACGCGGCTGGGAGGTGGCCGGTTCAGACGGGGGCGAGAAGGCCGCGGAGGGCCGCCGGGGTCAGGGTCGCGGTCGAGCCAGACCGTGACCGTACGCGTAGCCCACCGCCTGGGCGCGGTCACGGACGCCGGTCTTGCTGAAGAGGTTGTTGATGTGCGTCTTCACCGTGCCCTCGCTGACGTGGAGGCCGGCGGCGATCTCCTGGTTGCTAAGGCCCTCCGCGATGAGGCTGAGGACCTCGGCCTCACGCTGGGTGAGGCCGTCGGGGAGCGTCTCCGCGAGCGGCAGCGCGGCGGCGCTGCCGGGCACGCGCAGGCTCTCCAGGAGCCGGCGCTGCACCGAGGGGTCGAGCAGCGCCTCGCCGGCGTGGACGGTCCTGATTGCCTGGGCGATCTCCGCGGCGCCCGCGTCCTTGGTGAGGTAGCCGCGGGCGCCCGCCTCCAGGGCCCCGAAGACGGACGAGTCGTCGGCGTAGGTGGTGAGGACCACGACCCTGACCTCTGGCTGCTCGGCGGTCAGCCGGCGGGTCGCCTCCACGCCGTCGCAGCGGGGCATGCGCAGGTCCATCAGCACGACGTCGGGGCGGCGCAGCGCCGCCAGCCGAACCGCCTCCTCCCCGTCGCGGGCGCTGCCGACCACCTCCACCCCCTCCATGGCGGCGAGCAGCGTGGCCAGGCCCTCGCGCACCACCGTCTGGTCGTCGGCGATCAGCACCCGGATCACCCCGACAGCCGGCCGGGTCACCTCGGCATCCACGGCCCGTTCACCCGCGCATCGCCGCGGCCTGCTCAGCCGGCACACGCAGCCTGACCCGAAAGCCGCCCGCGATCGGTCCGGCCTCGAGGCTGCCGCCCAGGAGCTCGGCGCGCTCCCGGATCCCGGTGAGCCCGTAGCCGCCCGAGGCCGCAGCCGCCCGGGGCCGCCCGCGATCCTCCACCACCAGCTCGGCGCCGCGCTCGCCCAGATAGGCGAGGTGGAGGGCGACCGAGGTGGCGTCGGCGTGGCGGCGCACGTTGGTGAGCGCCTCCTGGGCGGTCCGGAAGATCGCCAGGCCGGCCTCGGGCCCGAGCCGCACCGGTGCTCCCTCGACCTCCAGCCGGCAGGCGATGCCGCTGTCGGCTGCGAAAGCACGGACCAGGTCGGGGAGCGCCTCGGGCCCGGGGAGGCTCTCGCCGCGCAGGGCCCCGACCGCGCGCCGGACCTCCTGCAGCCCCTCCTGGGCGAGGCGGTGGGCGCGGTCCAGCGACTGGAGGGCACGCGGCTCGTCGGCGTGCGTCCCGAGCATCAGCCTGGCCCCCTCCACCTGCACCGCGAGCGCCGAGAGGGTGTGGGCCAGCACGTCGTGGATCTCGCGTGCGAGGCGGGCTCGCTCCTCAGTGCGGGCGGCCTCGAGCTGGCCCTCGCGGGCCGCACGGAGCTCCTCCAGGGCGGAGCGGGTCCTCGCCTGCTCACCCTGGAGCCGGCGGAACCCGTAGGAGACGCCGTAGGCGGCGGAGAGGGCGATGACGTTGAGCAGTGAGGACGTCAGCGTCTCGCCCGGTGACTGGATGCGGTCCAGGGTGACGAAGGCCGCCACCAGCACGGCTGCCACCGGCATTCCCCAGCTGCGGGGATAGCCGGCGAGATAGATGAGGCAGAAGACCGTGCCCACGACCGAGGCCACTCCCGCCTGGTTGTAGTTGACCACCTCCAGCGCGATGGCGGAGCCGCCGAGCAGCACCAACCAGAGCGGTTGCCGGTGGAACGCCTCCCCCATCCAGCCGACCAGCATCGCGGCGGTCAGAGCCAGGACCGCCGCAGAGACATGCGGCTGCTCGACCTCGTCGATGGCGACGAGGAGCGCCACGGCCCCCAGGATGGTGATCCGGCGGCGCCGGTTCGACCCCGCGAAGAGGTAGATCACGTCACCGGCTCTGCGCGCGCCTCATCTGCCCAGGATGATAGGGGCGCGACGCCGCGTCGTCGGCGCCCGGGTGGAGTTTGGAGGCCGACTGCGAGGGTGCCGTCCACCCGCGGGTGGAGGGTGTGGCCGGCCGCTTTCCACCTCCGGGTCGTTGTGAAGCGGCCGGGTCGCCGGTAGCGTGGTCGGCGAGATCCGCTCTGCGTGCAAAGGGATTCTGGGCATGATCATCATCTACAGGGGAGTCCGCGGCTACCTCCGGCGCCGGGCCGCGATGCGCACGGAGGCGGCGGCCGCGACGCCCCCCGGCCGCGCCGGCGAGGCGCGCCCCATCGATCCGGAGGCCGCCATCAGCGTGCGCGGATTGCGCATGGCCTACGGCCCGCTGGAGGCGGTTCGCGGCATCGACCTCGACGTCCAGCGGGGCGAGATCGTCGCCTTCCTGGGCCCCAACGGCGCCGGGAAGACCACCACCGTCGAGATCCTCGAGGGCTATCGGCAGCGCACCGGCGGCAACGTCCGCGTGCTCGGCGAGGACCCGGGGCACGCTGCGCCCAGCTGGCGCGACCGTATCGGCGTCGTGCTCCAGGAGTCGACCGTCGAGCCCGACCTCACCGCCCGCGAGGTGCTCGAGCTCTACGCCGGCTATCACGCCCGCCCGCGCCCGGTGATGGAGACCCTCGAGATGGTGGGCCTGGCGGGCCGGGCCGATGCCCGCGGCGCGCAGCTGAGTGGCGGGCAGCGCCGGCGGCTCGAGGTCGCCATCGGTCTGATCGGTGACCCTGAGCTGCTCTTCCTCGACGAGCCCACCACCGGGTTCGACCCCTCCGCCCGCCGCCAGAGCTGGGAGGTGATCGCGGGCCTGCGGCGCCTGGGCACCACCATCTTCCTGACCACCCACTACATGGACGAGGCGGAGGCGCTGGCCGACCGGATCGTCGTCATCTCCGAGGGTCGGGTGGTCGCCGAGGGCACGCCCCAGAAGCTGGCCGGCCGCGACACCCGCCCGGCAATCCTCTCGTTCCGGCTGCCCGCGCCCGTGGACCCCAGCCGCTTGCCGGCGTCGCTCTCCACCCGGGCCGCTCAGAACGGCGATGGGCGCGTCCACCTCTCGAGCACCGATCCGCTCGCGGACGCCGCCGCCCTCGCCGCCTGGGCCGACCGCAACCGGCTGCCGGTCGGCGACCTCGAGGTCCGCCGCCCCACGCTCGAGGAGATCTACCTCGAGCTCACCGAAGGAGTCGCCGCATGAGCACCGCCGCCGCCACTCGCGACCTCGCCCGCCCCCGCTCGGCGTGGAGGCGGGCGTCCCTGATCGGCCACCAGTTTCGATTCGACCTGCTGAGCTTCACCCGCAACAGCCAGGCGCGCTTCGCCACCGTCATCCTGCCGATCCTCTTCCTGGTCATCTTCATCGCCCTCTTCGGCAATGGACGGGTGCCGCTGGGCGACGGGGTGACGGTCAAGACGTCGACCTACTACATCCCGGGGCTGACCGCCTTCGGGATCATCTCCGCGGCCTACGCCAGCCTGGTGGTCTCCGTCGTCCGGCAGCGCGAGAGCGGCATCTTCAAGCGGCGCCGGGCCACCCCCATCCCCGCACTCGTCCCCATCGCCGGGCGTGCCCTGGTCGCGGTGGTCGCCGCCCTGGTCATGTGCGCCCTGCTGCTCGCCATCGGGGCCGTCGTCTACAACAGCCCGCTGCCGACCCACACCATCCCCGGGGTCGCGATCTCGGCCGCGGTGGGGGCGGTGAGCTTCTGCTGCGTCGCCTTCGGGGTGGCCAGCTTCGTGCGGAGCGCCGATGCCGCCCAGCCGATGGTCCAGCTCACCCTGCTGCCGCTCTCCTTCATCTCCGGCATCTTCGTGCCGCTCAACAACGTCCCGGGGTGGCTCGGCACCGTCTCCAGCTTCTTCCCGGCCCGACCCCTGGCCGACGCGCTCCGCGCCTGCTTCGACCCGGCCACGACGGGGGCCGGCATCAACGTTGGTGACCTGCTGGTGCTCAGCGCCTGGGCCGCCGGCGGGCTGCTGATCGCGCTGCTGCGGTTCTCCTGGGTGCCCCGGGGGCAGTGAGGCGGCCGGGGTGGATCTGAGCAGCCACGACGATCGGGCAGAATGGGTGCGACCCGGCCTTGACGAGACGGAGGAGCCCGCAAGCATGACCACCAGCGCAGTGACCGCGGATGGGCGGGCGCGCGTGCTCGCCGACGGCCATCGCATCCCCCTGCTCGGCCTCGGGGTCTGGCAGGTGCCGGACGGCAAGCCCTGCATCGACGCCGTGACCTGGGCCCTCGAGCTGGGCTACCGCCACATCGACACCGCCCAGGCCTACGGCAACGAGGAGAGTGTCGGCACCGCTCTGCGGGCGAGCGGCGTGCCCCGGGACCAGGTCTTCATCACCACCAAGTTCTTCCCCGGCAATCGGGACCCGGTCGCCGCCCTCGAGCTGAGCCTGCGCCGGCTGCAGGTCGACCACGTCGACCTCTACCTCATCCACTGGCCGCAGGGCGGCGCCACCTGGGCGTGGCCCGGGATGCAGCGGGCCCGTGAGCTGGGCCACGCGCGCTCGGTGGGTGTGTCCAACTTCAGCGTCGCCCAACTCGGTGAGGTGAAGGCGCTCGGGGGCGCGCCGCCGGCCGCGAACCAGGTCCAGTTCAGCGCCCTCCACTACCGACGCGCGCTGCTCGACGAATGCGAGCAGCGCGGCATCACGCTGGAGGCGTACAGCCCGCTCGGCACGGGCCGGCACCTTGGCAACACGACCGTCGGCAAGGTGGCCCGGGAGCTGGGACGCAGCCCAGCCCAGGTCCTGCTGCGCTGGTGCGTTCAGCGTGGGATCCCGGTGATCCCCAAGTCCACGCACCGCGAGCGCATCGCGGAGAACGCGGACATCTTCAGCTTCCACCTCTCCGATGCGCAGATGGCAGAGCTGGACGCCCTCGACCAGACCGGAGGCACCGACCGCGCCATCGAACACCAATGGTGGTGAGGCGCCGATCAGGGGGCCGGTGACCCTGCCCGGCGGTCGACGCTCGCTGAGCCGACCATCACCGAGGCCCCCTGGCGCTCCCCCGCTCCGCAGGCGACCAGCAGTCAGGTGTCGGCGCCGGCGCGGCCGCGAACCACTTTGCGGACCGCCTCGGGCTCGTCGGGATCCGCCCCTGATCGACGCGCTGCCCCACCTCCTCGGCGACCGCGAAGCTGAGGGTCGCCTGGTGAGCATCAATGCCGACACACCGAGGAAACTCGCTCGGGGATCACCTGCACGCCCGCGGCTCTGGGCGGATCTGGTGTCGTCCACCCGCGCAACCTAACGGCCGCGCGTGAGCTTGCGCCGGTCCTTCCGTGTCGACTAGGCGATCCTGCGGCGGTAACTCCTCATGGCGAAGAAGAACGCCACGATGAGGATGCCGACACACCACGCGAGGGCGACCCAGATGTCGGTGCCGACCGGCCGCTGGGTGAAGAGATCGCGGATCGTGTTCACGATGGAGGTCACCGGCTGGTTGTCGGCGAAGGCCCGCACCGGGCCGGGCATGGTGACGGTGGGCACGAACGCCGAGCTGATGAAGGGCAGGAACACGATCGGGTAGGAGAACGCTCCCGCGCCGTCCGCGGACCTGGCGGTCAGACCGGCGAGCACGGCGATCCAGGTCAGCGCCACCGTGAACAGGATCAGGATGCCGGCGACCGCGAGCCACGCCAGCACCCCCGCCCCCGAGCGGAAGCCCATGAGCAGGGCGACCAGCACGACGATCACCAGCGCGGCCAGGTTGGCGACCACCGAGGTCAGCACGTGCGCCCACAGCACCGACGACCGTGCGATCGGCATGGAATGGAATCGCTGGAAGATGCCGCTCTGCATGTCCAGGAACAGCCGGAACCCGACATAGGAGATGCCCGAAGCGATCGTGATCAGAAGGATGCCGGGCAGCAGGTAGCTCACGTACGAATGCGAGCCTGAGTTGATCGCTCCGCCGAAGACGTAGACGAAGAGGAGCATGAAGGCGATCGGCATCAGCGCGGTCGTGATGATGGTGTCCGGGCTGCGCGTGACGTGACGCAGGGACCGACCCGTCAGGACGGCGGTGTCGCCGACGAAATGCTTGGTCATCGTCGTTCCTCAGTTGTCAGTGCCGACGCTGCGGCGATCGCGGCGTCGCCGTTGGTGCCGTCCCCGCCGACGATGGCGAGGAAGACGTCCTCGAGAGTCGGCTGCTTCTCGACGTACTCGACCTTGGCGGGCGGGAGCAGCCGCTTGAGCTCGGCAAGGGTGCCGTTCACCATGATCTGACCCCCGTGGAGGATCGCGATCCGGTCGGCGAGCTGCTCGGCCTCGTCCAGGTACTGGGTCGTGAGCAGCACCGTGGTCCCGTGCCCGGTCAGCTCCTTGACGGCCTGCCAGACCTCGAGGCGCCCCTGGGGGTCCAGCCCGCTCGTCGGCTCGTCGAGGAAGATGACCGGTGGATTCCCGATCAGGCTCATCGCGATGTCGAGGCGCCGGCGCATGCCACCCGAGTACGTCGACACCCGCCGCGCGGCCGCCGCGGCCAGGGAGAAGCGGGCGAGCAGGCCATCCGCGATCGCGCCCGGGTCCTCGAGATGCCTCAACCGGGCGACCAGCACCAGGTTCTCCCGACCGCTGAGGATCTCGTCGACGGCCGCGAACTGCCCGGTGAGGCTGATCGACTGGCGGACCTCCGCCGCCTGCGTGGCGACATCGAAGCCGTGGACGCCGGCCGTCCCCGCGTCGGCCTTGAGCAGTGTGGAGAGGATGCTCACCACCGTGGTCTTGCCCGCCCCGTTCGACCCGAGCAGGGCGAAGATGCTGCCCCGCGTCACGTCGAAGCTCACGCCGCGGAGCACCTCCAGCTTCTTGTACGACTTCTCCAGGCCCCGCACCTGGATCGCAGGCGCCTGCCCCGGATCGGCGGTTGTTTGCATATCCGTTCTCTCTTTGGTTACAGCGGTTTCTGTGGACCGGCGGCTCTGACCGGCAGCCGGAAGATGTGCGTGGTCGTCACTTCTCGCTATCCGGTGACTTGGGCGATTCAGGATCGGCGGATGGTGATGTCACCGAACGAGGAGCGCGCGCGCACCTCGACGGTTTCCTCGCCCGGCTGCGGCGGGCCCGCGCCCTCGAGTTCATTGAGCACGGTCCCGAATCGGGTCTGGAGGTCGAGCCAGGCGGCGACCCCGGTGCGAACCCCCACGTCCACCTTGCCGAAGCCGGTCTGGGCGCTGATGGCACCGCGCGCGACCTCGCCGAGGCGGACGTCGCCCTTGGGGGTCTTGGCAGCGACCGCGTGCCCGGCGCGATCCACGGAGATGCCCCCGTAGGCGACGCGCACCTCGAGGTCACCGCCGACCTCGCCGATCCAGGTGTCGCCGGTGGAGCCCCTGATGGTCGCGGCACCGTCGATGGCGCCGATTCGCACCGACCCCGTGCCGGTGCTGACCTCGGCCTGCCCCGCCACCTGGTCGACGGTGACGTCGCCGGCGCCGGTGCGGATCTCGGCCCGCCCCGCCACCTGGTCGACGGTGACGTCCCCCGCGCCGGTGCGCAGCTGCACAGAACCGGCCGTACCCAGGCGGATCTCGCCCGCGCCGATCCTGACGTGACAGTCACCCAGACGCCCCGAGGCACGGACCGCAGGGGCGCCGCCGGGCGCCTCGACGGTGAGCCGCGAACCCGCCGGGACGGCGATCTGGATGTCGACCGACTCGGAACCGGCCCCGAGGACGTAGTGCGCCCACCGGCGGGGGGCCCTGACCGTCAGGGTGCCCTCCGCGTACTCCACCTGGGTCTGCTCGGCGGCGGTCACGTCGGACCTCTTGCTCGGGTTGCTCGGCCCGACCTCGACGACCGTGTCGCGGCGCTCACCGGCAGTGATCCGGACGGTGCCGGAGCCGAGCTCCACGCTCAGCGATATCGGCTCGGGAGTGTCGAAGCTGGCCATGTCGGATACCTCTGATGTCGAGGGCTCGGCCCCCTCTGGGGAGACACAGGTGACCTGAGACACGTGCTCGCCCGCCCGGCTACCGGGCCCAGCCGGTGTAGCGCTGGGCGCCCGTGGGCGCGCGGGGCTGGGGCGGCCGCGAGGGCTCAGCGCGCTGCAGCGCAGCGGCGGCAGCCCGCACCAGCCAGGCGTTGACGGACAGGCCCTCGGTGCCGGCGGCTGCCTCCACGCGGTTCTTGAGATGGTCCGGCATGCGGAGGTTGATCCTCGACATCCCCCCCTCGTCGGCCTCGCCCGCGGGGGCCGCCCCCAGGTCGATCGGCCCAGCCGCCCAATCAGGTGACACGAGTTCCGCGCCACCCTCGGGGAGATCGGCGGGTGGGAGGGTGACCACGAACTCCGGGTTGCGCCCGCGCAGCCGGACCTCGACCGAGCCGGGAGCCAGATCGCAGGTGATCTCCTCCGCGGCGGCGGCCAGCGCGTCTTGCAGCGCGAGCCGGATCGCCAACTCCAGGGGCGCGGCCAGCCGCTCGGCCAGCGCCCGGGCGTCGTCGCCACCCGCCTCGGCGGCGATCACCAACTGGCGGTGGATGTCCTCGACGTACAGATTGAGGTTCATGACGCCACTTTGGCACACTGGTGATGCCAAAGTCAAGCCAATGACGTGCCTATCTGGCACAGGCACCTCGTGCGGCCACCCCACCCGCGCACCCCGTGGCAGCCGGATGGGGTTGAGACCCCCTCGGGGGGCTTCACGCCCGGTCTGGTCACCATCACGGTCCCCGCCTCGACCCTGGGAGCCCCCTCCTCCACCGTCCCGTCAGCGTGGGCGGGCTGGACCTTCACCCGTCACCGTGGCCGGCCAGAAACGGCTTCGGCTGCGACGACGCGCGCCAGTTCGGCCCCGTCCCGGCGGACGACACCAGCGGCGGCTACAACTTCGCGGTCTGCACCGCCGCAAGAGGCAGCCCTGGTGCCCGAGCCGACGATCCGCACCTCCGGCTTCGGGCAGGTCAGCGGCGGCTTCGTCACCAACGTGCCGTACGTGATGGACACCATCCCGCCGGCCGGCGTCAGCGTCCAGCAGGAGTTGGACCCCAGCGTCGGTCCGGCCGTCATCCAGGGCGTCACGGTGCCCTGAGGGTGCTGGGACCGCCCCCCGGCGCGCCCGGGGCGGTCGCAGGAGACGGCTGCCGTGGTGCCGCCACCGGCCAGCACCTCAGCAACGCCCGGCCTGCTCCGCATAGGCGGCCGCGACGGCCCAGAAGGATTGCTTCGGCTCCCACGGCATCCCGGGGTACGTCGGGCCCGATCTGTGGCGCGCCCAGGGCGCGTCGGGATGCGCGAGGCCCAGCGGACCGTGGCGACTTCCATAGCTCTTGACCAGGCTGTAACTGGCCATGTCGAGGTCGAAGATGGGGTCGTCGCTGCAGGGGTTGAGGGGGGCTACGAAGGTCATCACGAAGCTGGCGTCGACGCCGGCGGCGTCGAAGATGCCCAAGACGGTCGAGAGCTCCCGGGCCTGCTCCGCCTCATCACGGGTGTACTCCCCGTCGAGGCGCGAGGGGGGGCCGTCCATCCCGCTCGAGAGGTCGAGGATGGCGAAGCCCCTCCCGCCGGCGTCCGCGGCGCCGCGATACGTGCAGCACCCGAACTCGGTGATGGCGAGCGGCCGACCGTGCCCGAGGTGGCGGTGGAGCAGGTCCTGGAATCCATCCCTGATCCTGGCCTCGCGGTACAGATCCAGGCCGACGATGTCGAAGGGAGTCCAGTCGACCGTCTCGAGCGGCACCGACGCATACGTGACGGGGCCTCCGAAGACCTCGCGCACCCGCCGGGCGGCATCGCCCAGGAAGGCGTTGAGCGCCAGATTGTGCCCCCCCGACGAAACCCGCTCCCAGAAGGACGGGTGCTGCAGGCGCTCGAAGACGGAGCTGCCCTCGAGGATGCCGGACATGAAGAGCGACAGCTCCGATCCGACGCTCAGGACCAGGCGATCAGGGCTTTCCCGGTGCAGCTCCTCGGCGCGTGCCGCAGCGCCGGCGATGTAGGCGAGCGTCTCCGCGCGGCTGTGATCCCAGAGCTCGGGGGACAGCCAGACCTCGAGGCCCAGGTCCAGGGCGGCCTGGCCGGCGCCGAGCAGCCGGTCGACCTCCTGTCCACAGATCCTCACCGCGTTGCAGTGGAGATCGTCTCGGATGATCTGCAGCTCACGCCTGCTCTCGGCGGGCGAGAACTCCGGGCGCCAGTCCCGGCCCCACATCACCCGGCCGACGTCGTAGCAGACGCCGCGGCGCCTCATCCGACCCGGGCGCCGGACTGGCTGGCGAGGCGCTCGCGCACCACTGCGGGCTCGAGACCGAGGGCGTGGAGGAGCTCGGCCGCCGGGTACGGCCGGTCGAGGGTCAGGAGGGCGCTGAGGAAGTGGCCCGTGTCGAGCCGGCCCGTCCGGTGAGGGTGGGCCTCCTCGACGGCGCGTCTGACCACCGCGCGGGCGCCCGAGCTGAGCGGGAGCAGACCCCGGGCGGGCCCCGGCGCGGGCCGCTGGCCCAGGGCGCCGATCCCCACGCCGACGGCCGCCAGAGCGGCCAGGTCGAGGGTCTCAGATGCCGCGCGGGCCTCCTCCAGGGAGACACCCAGGGCACGCGCCGCCTCCGAATCCGGGTCGTGGAGGAGGCCGAGGAGAAGGTGATCCGTGCCCACCCTGCGGTCGCCCCGCCGGCGTGCCTCGTCGTCCGCCGACCTCAGCACCATCCTCATCGTCTCCCCGACGGATCGTCCGCTCATCGGATGCCTCCCCTGCGATGCTTGGAGTGGACCGACTGCCGTGAGACGCCGAGGGCGTCACCAATCTGCTCCCAGGACCAGCCCCGGTCCCGGGCCAGCTGCACGCTGCGGGCCTCCAGCCCCTCGGCCAGCCGGTGAAGGGCGCCGACGGCGCGCAGCCCGACCGCGGGGTCCTGGGGATCGAGGCTCTCCGCCAGCTCCTTCAGGTCCACGGCTGTCAGTCTAGCCTGACAAAGCCCATCTGTCAAGACAGACTGACGAAGGCCGCGGGATCAGCCGATCGCGGGGTGCGATCCGGCGGCTCAGACGGGCGGCACCACCGGCGACGGGCTGTCCGCCGACAACCACGCGGCCGCCTCCTCGAGGGTGGCGAAGCTCTCGGTTTCCAGATGCGCCCGATAGGCGGGGAGCAGGCTCTCGACCGTGCTGAGCGCGACCTGGCTCGCCGGGAGGACGATCGCCAAGCGCTTCAAACCCAGCGCCGCCGCCTGGGGCAGCCAGCCCTCCAGGAGCGCCTGCTGGGCCTCCGGCTGCACCACCCGCCGCTTGCGCGAGTCACTGAGGCACCGGGTGGCCCGGTGCTCCCGGAGCGCCTCGAGGCAGGCCTCGATGCCGGTCTTCACCTCGGCCGTCGTGGGCCACTCGCCATATCCGATGTATATCCAGCGGGCCTCGCTGTCCCAATGCAGCCGCACCCGTGGGGTGTCCAGGTAGACCTGAATGCTCATCGCCGTCTTCGCCTCTGGGGTGATGTCCTCTCCCAGGGTCTGTTCCAGCGCGATGGTAACCCTCGAAAGAGCGGTGCGCGGATGGCAAAGGGGTGACGCGGCGGAGCCGTGCTGTGACGGGGACGCAGCCCTCCGGGGCCGCCGGACCCTAGGTGGGGCTGACCGCCAGGCGCAGGCGCCGCTCGAAGCGCCGCGAGAAGCGGCGCTCGGTCTCCGCCTCGAGCGGGCCGACATCCCGGGGCAGCAGCAGCACGATGCCGGAGCGGCGGAGCTGAACCACCACCTGTTCGCCGGGCTGCAGGCGGTGGCCCAACTGGTCGGCGACGGCGAGGATCATGGCCAGCCGGTCCACCTGGGCGTGGTCCTCGGCGCTCAGCATCGAAAGGTAGCCGGGAAGCCTGACCCGGTCGCTGCCGGCCTTCTCCAAGACCGCGCTGATCAGGACGATGTCGCGGTGGCTGAAACCGTAGATGTCGCTGCTCGCCACGATCCGGGCCGCGTGCTCCCAGCGTGAGTAGTAGTCGATGCTGCGGCCGATGTCGACGAGCAGCGCGGCGTGCTCCAGGATCTCCTGCACGGGAGGGCTGGCGGCGGGGTCCAGGTTGTCGATCAGGGAGGTCGCCAGCGAGGACCGGAGCTGGGCTGCGGCGCGGTCCCAGGTGGCGAACCGCCGCGCCAGGGCTTCGACCGAGGAACGGCGCACCTCGGGGGCCGAGCGCACCTGGAGGCCGAGGCGCTCGAGGGCGACGCCCTCGCGAAGGCCCCGGCCGGAGAGAACCAGATGGTCGGCGCTCAGTGCATCGAGAAGCACTTGGGCGCAGAGGGCCCCCCCGACGATGGAGTTGGCGCGCTCGTCGCTCAGCCCGGTGACCCGACGCCGGCGGCCGATCGGACGGGTTGCCAGGGTGTTGACGGCGACGCCGAGGTCGGCGCGATTGAGCTGGTACCCGTGAAGCCGGGTGATCGGGTAGGTGCGCCGGGCGCGGTCGATCTTGGCCAGGTTGCGCAGCGTGCCGCCAGTCCCCACCAGTTGCTCCCCGGGACGGAGCGGCGGCACGCCGGCCTCGATGATGGTCGCCAGGGCGTGCTGACGGAGTCGCCCCTGTTCCGAGGGCCGCGGCGGGTCGGTGACCAGGAAGCGGTCGCTGAGGCGCAGAGCGCCCAGTGGCAGCGTCCACTGCCGGAGCGGTCGCCGGTCGCGGAAGTGGCAGATCTCGACGCTGCCGCCGCCGATGTCGATGACCAGCCCGGACTCAACGGGCAGCCCGTGGACCGCACCGGCGAACATGTAACGCGCCTCCGCGTCGCCGTCGAGGATCTCGAGCCTCACCCCGGTCTCAGCCACGATCCGGGCCACGAACTCCCTGCGGTTGGTGGATTCGCGGACGGCCGCGGTGGCCACCGCCACCACGGTCTCGGCGCCCGCGCTCCAGGCTATGGCCAGGAAGGCACGGAGCGCCTCCGCGACCCGGGCGACCGCGGCGTCACCGAGGCGGCCCTGGGCGGCGGACTCGTGGACCAGCCGGAGCGGGAATCGGGCATCGGCGATGATCTCCAGGTGGCCGCCCGCGCCAGCCTCGATGACGCTGATGCGTCCCGAGTTCGAGCCGACGTCGATGACCCCGACGGAGGGTGGCGCCGGCTGCTCTCGGGCCTCACGCCTGACTGCCACGCCGGGAGTATCGCGCTTCAGCCTGCCCGGAGCGTTCGCCAAGCCGGTCGGCTCCGGCGCCCCCCATCCGCGGGCCCACCACGCCGGCGCCGCACCGTTCCGTATCGTTGAGCGCGTGCACGGCCGGACGATGCGCGTGACCATCCAGCGCCACGGCGGGGGGGCGAGCACCATGGTTCTCCGCCGAGGGGTCAAGGCCGATCAGAACGGTCAGGGCGTTCCCCCTCGCCGGCCGAGCTGGTGACGAGGATGGCGGAGCCCGGGCCGGTGGCCCTGGTCGGCAGCGGGGAGTACCTGCCGGCGATGCTGGAGGTCGAGGCCGCGCTCATCGCGGGCAGGCCGCCCCGGTACGTGCAGCTGCCGACCGCGGCCGGGCTGGAAGGATCCGCCTCCGTCTCGCGGTGGGTCGCGCTGGGGGCCCAGCAGGCGGAACGCCTGGGGGTCGAGGCGGTGCCGATCATGGCGCTCAACCGCGATGACGCCGACGACCCGGGGAACGCGGCACTTGTCGCCGGTGCCGGCCTCGTCTACCTCTCCGGGGGCAATCCGACCCACGTGGCCGACTCGCTCCGGGGAACCCGGGTCTGGGCCGCCATCGCCGGCGAGTGGCGCGCCGGCGCCGCCCTGGCGGGATGCAGCGCGGGGGCCATGGCGCTGACCTCCTGGGTGCCGAACTTCCGGCGCCCCACCGGCAGGGTGGGGTCAGGCCTGGGGGTGGTGCCCAGGTTGCGCGTCATCCCCCACTTCGACCGCATGAGGCACTGGGTTCCGGGGCTGACCCACTGGGCCACCGCACATCTCCCCACCGGTGTGACCCTGGTGGGGATCGAGGAGGAGACCGCCATCGTGAGCGAGGATGCCGACCTGGCCCGCTGGGTGGTCAGAGGTCGGCAGCGGGCCTGGCTGCTCTCCCCTGGCGGGCGGAGGGCGCTCGCCGCGGGTGAGGAGTTCGCCCTCTGAACCGAGGGTCGAGGGGCCGTGGAGGGCGGCCGTGCGATCGCCACCAGGCCCTGCCCGCCCCACCGGCCGCGTGATCCCCGACCCGGTCAGTCTCGCGCCCCCGCGGGAGTGGGGAGGTCAGCGGGCCGGCCAGCCGTCTCCGCCGACCGCCACCGAGGTGCGCAGCACCTGGCCGTCCCATTCCGTGTGCGTGCCCAGAGCGGCGAATCCAGGCCATCGGGCGGCAGCCACATACAGATGCGGGTCCTCTGCACCGCCGAGCATGCAGGCGAATCCGCCACGATCGAGGGGGAGGGTGGTGAGGACCTGGCCGCCCTCGGCGACACGCACGCAGTGCCGATGCGGCACGTCCGCGTACCAGGCGGCGCCATCGGCGTCGAGGCAGATGCCGTCGGGCGCGTCCTCGCCGAGGTCGGCCCAGACCCGGCGCCCAGAGAGACCGCCGTCGGCGCCGATCTCGAAGGCCACCAGGTGATGGCGGTATGAGTCAGCGACCACGAGGGTGCGATTGTCCGAGGTGACCGCCATCCCATTGGGGAAGGCGAGGTCCTCCGCGACCGTCCGCACCGTGCCGTCCGGGGTGATCAGGGCCACGAAACCCGGCTGCACCGGGCCGTCCGGCGGGCCGGCGGCGAAGTCGAAGTTCCCGGAGTTGACGTAGGCATTGCCACGCCCGTCGACGACGATGTCGTTCCCACCGTACCGAGGCGTCGGGGAGAGATCCGTGAAGGTCGCGAGGCTGCCATCGGGCTCCAGAGTGAGCAGGGCCCGCTTCTGGTTCGACACCAGCACCAGCCGGCCGTCGGGCAGGAAGTCGAAGCACAGCGGCAGCGATTCGTGCCGGACCATCACCTCGCGGCCGCCGCTGTCGTCGACCGCGATGATCTCACCCGCCGTCCAGTCACTGAACCAGAGCCGGCCGTCGTGCCAGCGCGGCGACTCCACGAGCCCGAGGCCGCTCAGCAGGACATCCATCTCGACCACCTCCCGTCCGCGCACTCTACCAGCGCTACGGCGCAGGCCCACCGTGAGGGCGCAGGGGGGGCAGCCCGGTCAGGGCGCGCCTCGCGCCCCCCAGCACGGCGCGGGGAAGGCAGCCAGCGGCTCCCCCGGAGGGGCCTGGCCGGCATGGCAGATTGGCGCGTTTGAGGAAGCCGGCTGCCTCCCCACCACTCTCCACGGCTCCGAGGCCTGCGGATTGGCTGGGTACACTTCCCCCGTGCCGATCAGCCGACAGCTCGTCGAGGACGTGGCGGCCTGGGCCGGCGCATGGCTCGGACACCGCCAGCGCACCCTGCGCATCCCCGGGTTGCAATTCGCGATCGCCCATCAGGGAGCGATCGTGGCCACGGGCGCGCACGGGGTGGCGGACGTTGGCGCCGCTGAGGCGTTGACCACCGGACATGCCTTCCACATCGCCTCTCACTCGAAGACCTTCACGGCCACGGCGATCCTCCAGCTTGCCGAGATGGACCCGCCGGCGCTCCGGCTCGACGACCCTCTGGCCCGTCATCTCCCGGCCTCCCGCGCCGGCCTCTCCCAGCTCGCCGGGCTCACCATCGGCGATCTGCTCCATCACGGCTCGGGGATGACCCGGGATGGCGCGGATGGCGACTACTGGCAGCTGCAGCACCGCTTCCCCGAGCGGGACGAGCTGCTCGACCTCCTGCAGCGCAGCCCGTCGCCGTACCCCGCCAACGATCGCTTCCACTACTCCAACATCGCCTACTCGCTGCTCGGCCTGGTGATCGAGGAGGCGGCGGGCAGCAGCTACGGCGAGTTCGTGCATCGGTCGATCATCGCCCCGCTCGGGCTCGCCGACACCGCTCCCGACTTCGACGCGCGCAACTCAGAGCGACGGTTCGCCACCGGCTACACCAGCGCCGAGGACGGAGTGGAGCGCATCCCCATCGACCACGTTGCCGCCAACGCGATGGCCCCGGCGACGGGTTTCACCAGCACCGCCCAGGACCTCTGCAGGTACTTCAGCGCCCACTGCTTCGGGGACCAGCGTCTGCTCAGCGATGACGCCAAGCGCCGCATGCAGCACGGGTGGTGGGCGCCACGCGCGCAGGAGCAGTACGGGCTCGGCCTGCAGCTCGTGGACGTCGGCGACCGCCGCCTGATCGGGCACTCCGGCGGCTACCCGGGGCACATCACCCGCACCTGGTGCGACCCGAAGGAGCAGCTGGTCATCTCGGTGCTGTGCAACGCCTCGGACGCCGCGGCGACACCGCTCTGCACCGGCATCTTCAGCCTCGTGGAGCACCTGAGCCGCCGCGACGAGAGGATCCCCGGCCATGCGGAGGGCCTCGACCTGCGAAGCTTCACCGGCCACTTCAACACCCTCTCGGGCGCCTGCGACATCGCCCGCTTCGGCTCGCGCCTGCTGGCCATCCCGACCGATGAGAACGACCCCACCGAGGTGCTGGCTGAGCTGGTGGCCGAGGATCCAGAGACCGCCATGGTGGTCCTCGCCCACGACGGCTACACCAGCGAGGGAGAGCGGTTTCGCTTCCACCGCGACGCCTCGGGAGGAGTGCTCTGGGTGCGCTCCTTCTCGGGCATGACCGCCTACCCTGACGACGAGTACGCGCGCCGCTTCCTCGCCGGCGGCAGGGTGCGGGCGCCGGCGTAGCGGAGCGCTCAGGTGGGCGGCGCCGGAGGGGCCGAACCTTGCGGACGGGCGGGCCGCCATGATGAGGCGAGGCCGGCCGTCGGTGCGGCCCCGGGCCGACGCCCGGTCCTCCGCTGGAGTCGGCCGGGCGGGTGACACCGCGGCCGCCGCTGGCGGCCGCCACGGCGAAGGATGGAGGCGATGATGAAGAAGGGCAGCGTGCCGGACGGCGGGTCCGCAGCTCACCTGCTGGACGCCCAGGTGAGGGACCTCGATGATTGGCGCGGCGAGAAGCTGGCGAAGATCCGCGCCCTGATCAAGCAGGCCGACCCCGAGGTGGTCGAGGAATGGAAATGGAGGAAGCCCTCCAGCCCCGGGGTTCCGGTGTGGTCTCACCACGGCTCGATCTGCACCGGCGAGACGTACAAGGACGTGGTCAAGTTCACCTTCTTCAAGGGGGCCTCGCTCAAGGATCCTGCGCACCTGTTCAACTCGAGCCTCGACGGCAACACCCGGCGCGCCATCGACCTCCACGAGGCCGACGAGGTGAACGCGAGGGCGTTCGTGGCTCTCATCCGAGCCGCCGTCAGGCTCAACAAGTCCACGAGCCGCGGCTAGTCTTGCAGTAGATGGCAGAGGACGGAGGTGCCCGGATGAAGATGCGCAAGCTCGGGAACCGCGGTCTCGAGGTCTCGGCCATCGGCCTCGGCTGCATGGGCATGAACCATCACCGCGGACCGGCCCCCGACCGCGCCAAGATGGTCGGCTTGGCCCGCGCGGCGGTGGAGCACGGGGTCACCTTCTTCGACACCGCCGAGGTTTACGGCCCCTTCACCAACGAGGAGCTCGTGGGGGAGGCGTTGGAGCCCTTCCGCCAGGACGTCGTCATTGCCACCAAGTTCGGCTACGACCTCAGTCCCGGCGGATCGGGGGGCCTCAACAGCCGCCCGGAGCGCATCCGGCAAGCCGCCGAGGAGTCGCTCGGACGTCTCCGGGTCGAAGCCATCGACCTCTTCTACCAGCATCGAGTCGATCCCGACGTCGCGATCGAGGATGTGGCCGGCGCCGTGAAGGACCTCATCGCCGCGGGCAAGGTCAAGCACTTCGGTCTTTCGGAGCCGGGGCCCGAGACCATCCGCCGGGCCCATGCGATCGAGCCGGTCGCGGCCGTGCAGAGCGAGTACTCGCTCTGGTGGCGCCTCCCGGAAGCCGACGTGCTGCCGGTCTGCGAGGAGCTCGGCATCGGCTTCGTCCCCTACAGCCCCCTCGGCCGAGGCTTCCTCACCGGCAAGATCGACGAGACCACCCCGTTCGGCAGCAACGACAACCGCACCAGCCTGCCCCGATTCACGGCGGAGGCCCGCAGGGCCAACCGCCCCGTGGTCGACCTGCTGGAGAGGATCGGCGACCAGAAGGGCGCGACGCCGGCCGAGATCGCGCTAGCTTGGTTGCTGGCCCAGAAGCCATGGATCGTCCCGATCCCCGGCACCACCAAGCTGGAGCGTCTCGAGGAGAACATCGGCGCGGTCTCCATAGAGCTCACGGCCGACGACCTGCGGAGCATCGACGCCGCCGCCGCGCAGATCACCGTGGCCGGTGACCGCTATCCTCAGGAGGAGGCGGAGCGCACCCGGCGGTAATGGGGGGCGAAGCCAGGGACCTCACGGCTACCCGGAGAGCCAGCCCCCACCCGGTGAGGGAGGCGGATGGTAGCCTTGGCGCCTCCCGCGCTGCGTCGGCGGCGGCCCGCCGCTCCGTGGACAGCAGAGCTCAAGATCGGAAGTGATTTCTCGTGGGACGGGCGCGTTTGCGGATCGCAGCGTGGGTCTTCTGGGCGGCCGCCCTTGCCGCGGCCGGGTGCGGGAGCACGACGACCCCCGCCACCACAACGCCGCCCAGCGCGGCTCCGACCACGACCACGGGAACCGCGACGTCGTCACCGGCCGGCTCGCCGTCGGCGACCGCGTCAGGACCGGTGGCCGGGGTCACCGGTGGGGCCGGTGACACCTCCGCCAACCCGAACTCGACGTCCATCTGCCTGGCATCGGGCAGCAGCGGCGGCGACATCATCGCCTACCTCACCGTTGCAGGCACCGACGCGACGACCGCGAAGTCGATCTGCAGCACCCTCGAGGGCACCCCGGGCTGGGTGGCGATATCCACCGTCCCCGCCGGCCAGTACGAGGCCGTCCCGGAGTGCCACGTGACCTACGAGGGGGGTGTCATCACCGCTCGGATCTACACCGCCAAGGGCGGCAGCCCGTCGGAGACGCAGATCCTCTGCGACACGCTGCTCTCGGGCAGCACGCTGCCGACGCTCGCTCCCTGACGGCAGGCTGGCCTCCGGGGCCGGCGAGGGGCCGGGCGGCCCGGGCGGGACCTCGTTCGGTCGACACCACGACAGGGTCGATGGCGAGGGATCGCCCACCACGGTTAACCTCGGAGCGGGAGCGGTCAGCCGTCCTGACTGACAATTGTCTGACAGATTAGCGTACACTCTGCCCATGGCCACAGTCACCCTCCGCGAGCTGGCCCGCAACACCGCCTCGGTGATCCAGGGCGTCCAGTCCTCCGGACGTCCGGCGCTGGTCACCCGCAACGGCAGGCCTGTGGCCGCGCTCCTCCCCATCGATGAGGCGGCCCTCGAGGACTGGCTGCTCGGCAAGGCTCCTGCCGTCACCAGGGTGGCGGCCGAGGCGGACCCGGATCTCGCCGCCGGGCGGACGCGGGGCGCCGACTGGCAACAGGCACGCGAGGAGGCCGGAGACCCCCCCCACCCGCGATCAGCGCCGGCGCGCGACGGTCTTCGCGGCAGCCACCGCGGTGACTAGCCTGGCTCAGCTGCTGCGTGGCAGACGGGGGCCTGCCGGCCAGCACGGCCGCCAGAGCCGGCCGGTCGGATGGCAGCCGCTCCCCCACCCGGTCCCCGGCTACACCAGCGTGGACGGCCTCCCGGTGCCGGTGGTCGCGGTGCGGCGCAACAGCGCCACCGCTCAGCTGCAGGTTCTGCGCGACCAGGCCGCCTCGCCGGAGCACCCCGAGGACCAGCGCGACCCCGCCCGCCACCTGATCCCGGCCGCCAGCTTCAACCCCCACCCCCAGCGTGGACTGAGCATCGGAGGCGAGCTGTTCCGCTACAACACGCTGGCCAACTCAGCCAGCTGCCGGGTGTGCGGCAGGGACGACCTCGGCTTCGGCTTCGTGAGCGTCGCCATCCCGGCCGATGGCTCCGACCCCGGGCTCGCCCCCAACCGCAGCCTCTGCGAGACCTGCGCCGAGGGCCAGGCTCGGGTTACCCGATGAGGGCGTCCCATCGCACCCCGGGCTAGAGGCTCGCGGGCGTCCATGCGCCTGGCGGTGGTGTCCTCGGCCGTGCCCCGACGGTGCGGCATCGCGACCTTCTCTGCAGAGTCTCATCGCCGCGATCCGCGCCACCGATCCGTCCGTCACCTGCCGGGTCGCGGCCATCGAGGAGCCGACGGTCCTCCGCCCCTATCCATCTGAGGTGCGCTGGCGGATACGCCAGGGCAATCCGGACGCCTACCGCGCCGCGGCCCGCGCGATCAACAGCTCGAATGCGGACGCCGTCAACGTCCAGCACGAGTTCGGCCTCTATGGGGTCTGGACGGAGCAGCTGACCGCCGGCAAGGTGACTGGCAGCGCCTACGAGGACCATCTTCGCCCCTTCCTCGAGGAGCTGCGCAAGCCGGTGGTGACGACCATGCACACGGTCCTTCCCAACCCCTCCCCCTCCATCCGCGAGGCCGTGCGAGGCATCGCAGCCCTGAGCGACGAGGTGATCGTGATGGCCTCGCGGGCCGTCGAGCTCTTCGCCACCGACTACGGCCTCACCAAAGCGCCCCGGGTCATTCCCCATGGGATGCCGGTCATCGAGCCGCACGGGCGCCAGCGGTTCAAGGCCAAGCTCGGCGTGAAGGGCCGGCCGCTGATCTCGACATTCGGCCTGGTCGATCCCCGCAAGGGTCTCCAGTACATGATCGAGGCGATGTCCGAGGTGGTGGCTCTCCACCCGAACGCCCTCTACCTCATCGCCGGCCAGACCCACCCTGACCTGCTGAGGACCCAGGGCGAGACATACCGCAACAGCCTGGTCGACGCCGCCCACTCCCTGGGACTGGACGACCACGTCGCCTTCATCGACAGCTACATGACCCAGCGCGACATCGTCGAGCTCCTGCTCGCCACCGACGTCTACGTGACCCCATACCTCGACCCCGATCAGATCACCAGCGGCACGCTCTCCTACGCGCTCGGGGCCGGCAAGGCGGTGGTGTCCACCAAGTACCTGCACGCCTCCGAAGCCCTGAGCGACGGTCGCGGCGTGCTGGTCGACTTCCGCGAACCCGCCCAGCTCGCCGACGCCGTCTCCGGGATCCTCGACAACCCCGGTGCCAAACAGCAGTTCGAGCAGGCGGCGTTCGCCTACGCTCACGAGGCGACCTGGCCCCGTTCGGCACGCGCCTTCCTCGACGTCGTCGCCGGCCTGCCCCAGCGCTCCGCTGCCAGGGACGGGGTGCCCAAGCGCCCGACCACCGCGCCACCACTGGCACGACGCCTGCCGGAGAATCCGATCCTGACCCCGGCCGACGTTCGCCCGTCCCTCCCCGGGCTCGAGGTCGTCTCCGTCTTCAACGCAGCCGCGGCCAGGGTCGACGACGAGGTGGTGCTCCTGCTCCGCGTCGGGGAGCGCCCGAGCGCCGGCGCGGTACCCCCGGCGGATGCCCTCACCCTGGATCTCGCCGCTCCGGAGCCGGAGCTCAAGCCGCTGGCCGCCGGCTACACCGCCGACGAGGTCGTCGGCATCGCCTTCCTCGACACCGAGCACACGCCGCATCGCGTGGTCCCCGTGTTCATCCCCCGGAACACGCCGGGGCTCGACCTCACCGACCCGCGGTCCATTCGCTACCGCAATCTCGCCGGGGGATTCACCGCGGCGGCGGACGACGTCAGCGATTTCCTCACCCAGATGTCGCACCTGCGGGTGGCACGGAGCCGCGACGGCGTCCATTTCGAGGTGGAGGACCATCCAGCCGTTCCCCCCGCCACCCGCTTCGAGGAGTATGGCTGCGAGGATCCCCGAGCCACCCTCATCGACGGCGTCTGGCACGTCACCTACGTCTCAGTCGGCCGGCTCGGCATCAGCACGAGCCGGCTCACGACCACGGACTTCCGCTCCTTCGAGCGGCACGGGCTCATGTTCCTGCCCGATCACAAGGACGTCGCCCTCTTCCCGGAGCGCGTCGGCGGTCGCTTCGCCGCCCTCACCCGACCGATGCCGCAATCCTTCGGCCGCGTGCTCGGTGTCTGGATCGCCTTCTCCGACGATCTGGTCCATTGGGGTGAGCACGCTCCGCTGGCACTGCCCCGCCCGGGCATGTGGGACGAGCTGCGCACCGGCGCCAGCGCCCCACCCTTCCGGGTCACCGGCGGCTGGCTGGAGATCTACCACGGCGTCGATCGCGACACGCGCTACTCCCTCGGTGCGCTGCTGCTCGACGGCGACGACCCCACCCACGTCATCGCCAGATCCCCGAAGCCGATCCTGGTACCAACGCGCCCCTACGAGCGCGTCGGCGTCTTCAATGACGCGGTATTCGCGTGCGGGCTCGTTCCCCTCGACCCTCGGGGAACGCGGATCCGCGTGTACTACGGCGCTGCCGATCGCTGTCTCGCGGCCGCGGACTTCGAGGTTCAGGCGGTCCTGGATCAGATGACGGCGTGCTGAGACAGCTGGCCCGGCTGGGGCGCAGCGTCCCCTTTGCCGGCGACCGGGCCCTGGCGCTCGCCGTCTACGCCAACGGCCTGAACGAGCCGGTCCGAGCCCATGAGTCGGGGTATGAAGGAGTCGCCTGTGTCGACGACGCCGCACGCGCCCTCGATCTGTACTGCGCCTTGTGGGAAGCCACGCGGCTGCCCTGGCTGCGTCGGTGGTGCGACGGGCTGCTCGACTTCATCCTGGCCATGCAGGGTGCCGATGGGCGCTGGCTGAACTTCATCCTCGACTGGGAGGGAACGCCCAATCTGGCTGGACGCACCTCGATGGCCGGGGGCGACTTCTGGCAGTCCCGGGCCGTGCTCGCGCTTGCCAGCGCCGCCCCGATCCTCCACGACGAGCGCATCGAGCCTGCCCTGCGCCGCGGGCTGCCTCACATCCTCACCGCCACCCAAGTCCCCAGTGACGTGCGCGCCCTCCACATCCGGGCCGCGCTGGCTCTGAGCGGGCAGCCCGGCGGCCAGGGCCTGGTCGAGCGACTCCCGCTCTGGAGCGAGGAGCTGCTGAGCTGCCGCGACGCGGGGATGCTGATGAACTCACCGGACGAACGTGGTGCCCCCCACCTCTGGGGCCACATTCAGGAGGGAGTCCTGGCCGAGGTCTCTGTCCGGCTGGGCCGCGATGACTGGCTGGCCATCGCGGCCCGCAGCGCGGAGCTGGTGTTTGCGAGCACGGTCGGGAGCGGATTCGATCTGGTACGAGCCCAGCCGTATGACGTCGCCTCGGCCGTCTACTCACTGAGCCGCGTGGGGGACGCCACCGGAGACCCGGCCTTCGGCAGCCTGGCCACCCTTGCGCGCGCCTGGTTCGACGGCCGTAACCCGGCCGACCGGCCGGTCTACGACCGCCTCGTGGGGCGGGTGGGAGACGGCGTCGACGGGCAGTGCGTCAGCGCGCGCTCCGGGGCCGAGGCCAATATCGTCGGCGCCGAGGCTCTCTTCGATGACGCGGTCGCGGTGGCCAGCCGGCTCACCCACGCGGAGGGCCTACCTCAGGGCGTGGTGGCGGCGGGCCGCGCCTGACTCCGGGCCGCGGAGAGATCCGCGTCAGCACCCCTACGCGCACGCCGGCTAGTCCGCATTTCGAAAGGTCAAGGAGTAGCCGCGACCGGGTCGGTTGATCAGGTCGCAGGGGATCTCGAGGCGGGCCAGGATCCGCCTCACCCGCGTGACGTAGTTGCGGACCTCCTCGGGCATCAGAGCGGCGTCTGCCCACGCGTAACCGGCGATCTGCGATGCGGTGTAGAAGCGGTGAGGATGCTCCAGCAAGAACTGCAGGAGCTCGAACTCCCGCACGGTGAGCGCCGCCTCCTTCCCCTTGTGGCGCACCACCCGACCATCCGGATCCAGCCACAGGCCGTGCAGCTGCCACACTCGCTGGTACCAGAGGTCGAGCCGGGCGTGGTATCCGGCCATCTGGGCCTCGATGAAGGCAACGTCAGCGTCGGCCGCACCGCGGGCGACGGGATGCAGCTTCGGCAACTCCCTCCTCACCCGTTCGAGCAGGCCCAGCTTGAAGCGGATCAGGTCGTCGTAGATACTCATCCAGTGGCGCGCGTCTTCCCAGTGTTCGGTTGCGATGTCCTCTCCCGCGAGGGGGCCGCGGGCTGGCGTGATTGCGTCATCTGCCACTATGTCCCGACTATACAGCACGCCCATGCGGGCGCTCCAGGAGGCCGACGAGGCCGTCCCGCCAGGCCCCGAGCGCGGTCAGTTGCTGAACTTTTTGCGCCGCTCGGTGTATCCCACGAGCATGAACCGCCATAAGGCCGGTCAGGGCCGACCCGACATCGCCGCCGCGACCCGGGGAGGGGACGTCTCCATCGGCATGGACGATGAACCCGATCCGGCCACCGCTTCCCTCGAGCTGGCGCTCTTCTGGCGAGGCATCTACAGCGAGATCCTGGCCATGGAGGAGGCGGTCCTGGAACGCATCCGCCAGCTCATGGCCACCCAGTCCCGTCAGGCCCGGCGTGAGGTCGAGCTGACCAACGTGCCGGTGGTGGCCGCCCAGGCCGACCGTTTCCGCGTGAGACTGGGCTTCTGGGAGGCGTGCGTGCTGGCGCACCAGCAGCCGGCTCCATGCTTGCACACCGCCGTTGCTGCGGTTGTTGCAACTCCGTCCGCAGACTGAGGGTCACAAGGAGCCTCAGATTCAGGGGCTCCGGGGGGAGATCCCCAAAGGAGGCCCCACGTGGCCAACATGCAGGTGCAGGAGCGCGTCGTGAGCAACGACGGTCAGGAGTACCGGGGGGTGACCAGCACGACGCAGACCACGTCCGACCCGGTCACCGGTTTGGCAACCCAGCGGAGCTCGACGAGTTCCTGGTCGGGCAGACCCCTGGCGGCTCGGATCGTCGGACTGGCCGCGGCCATCGTCGTCATCTTCCTCGGCTTCGACTTCATCTTCCGGGCGGCCGGTGCGGCCGACGTCGGCTTCGGAGCCTTCGTGTACACCATCGGCGGGGCCCTGGCCGCCCCCTTCGCGGGCATCTTCAAGACCGCCTCCACCACCTCGGGTACGGTGATCGTCTGGGCGGACATCCTGGCCGTCGTCGTGTACGCCATCGCCGCTGGCATCGTCGCCAAGGTGGTGTCGATGAGCGCCGATCAGCGTGCGAGGCGGCCCGCGTGATTCGTTGCCCCCCAATGAGGCCGCGTCTGGGATCGCGTTCGGTCCCGGGCGTGGCTGAGGGGCGAGCGGATCCTCTCGACACCATCCAAACTCTCATCACAAGAAGGCTCTTCCCATGCGTCCAATGATCCTGTTTCTCGCCATCATCGCCGTCCTCTTCCTCCTCGGAATCGCGTTGCACACCCTGGTCTGGGTGGCGCTCGTCGGGCTATTGGTATGGCTCGTCGTCTTGATGGTCCGGCCGCGTGGCCGCGGCCGCCGCTGGTACAGCTTGTAAGCAAGGTCCGCCGTGGCCGCGCCTCGCAGCTCGGCGAGGCGCGCTGCGGATGGCCCGAGGCATCATCCGCATCGAGGGGTGGGAGGAAGGTCATGAATAGGGGACACGACAACAACGCGATGGGCCGGCAGTTCCGAGGCACGGGCCTCTACTGGACGCTCATCCTCACCCTTGTGGTCGCGGTCGCGATCATCGTCGGCATCGTCCAGAACTCGCAGGGGGTCAGGCTGAGCTACCTGGCCTGGACGGGAAGCCTATCGCTGGCCGTCGCGCTGCTGGCCACCGTCGTCCTCACCGTGGCCCTGACCAGCCTCGCGGGTGTGATCTGGAGGCGTCGCCGCCGCAACCAGCTGACCGACACCGTCGAGCTGCGCGAGCTGCGGGGCCGCGCGCTGGCGCAGCCGGTCGTGGCGCGCGCCGGAGACCTGCCACCGAACGTCGCCATGGACGCGGAGCGCCCGGGAGACGTGGCGGCGGCGGCCGCCGCGCCGGGAATGCGCAACCCCGGGGCTTCCGGATAACCGCGCTGAGCGCCGCAGCGGCGCCTGGCGAGGCCGACGTGGAGACGACCGCATCCGATCGATCTGCAACGGTACGTGCCAGGAATCGGCCCCCCCTGTACCCGTTGCGCTTCCAGCCGATCTTCGAGTACCGGCTGTGGGGCGGGCGGCGGCTGGCCCGGCTGCTCACCGCTCCCCTGCCGGGCGACGGCCCGATCGGCGAGGCGTGGCTGCTCAGCGACCGCCCTGATCATCGGAGCCGCGTTGCCAGCGGACCGCTCGCAGGGTTCAGCCTCACCCAGTTGCTGGAGGAGTTCCCCGAGCAGCTGCTCGGGCCAGGGCGAACCCGATTCCGCCGCTTCCCACTCCTGCTCAAGTTCCTCGACGCCCGAGAGCTCCTCTCCGTCCAGGTCCATCCATCGGATTGGCAGACGATCTACCTCCCCGTGGACGAGTCCGGCAAGAACGAGGCATGGGTGGTGCTGGAGGCAGGGCCGGAGGGTCGCATCTACGCCGGCCTGCGGCCCGGCACCACTCCGGGAACTCTGCGGCGGGCCCTGGGTCACGGGGCGATCGGTTCGCAGCTGGCGAGCTTCACGCCGAAGCCCGGCGATGCCGTCTTCCTGCCCGCCGGCACGGTGCATTCTCTCGGCGGGGACGTCGTGGTGTTCGAGGTTCAGCAGAACAGCGACGTGACGTTCCGCCTCTGCGACTGGGATCGCGTCGACCCCACCACGGGGATTCCACGTGCCCTGCAGGTCGACCAGGCCCTGGCCTGCACCGACTTCGCACAGGTTGCTCTGCAGCCGGTGGTGCCGGTGACCGAGGCCGAGGCGCCGGTGCGACACGAGCGACTGCTCGATTGTGAGCACTTCTCGCTCTGGCGCCTCCGGGGCGAGGTCCCCTTCGGCGTCGGGGCCGCAGGCGTCCCGCGCATGCTGGTGTGCATCGAGGGTTCCGGGCAGGTTGAGCACGGCGGCGCCGCCTACCCCATCGCGCGTGGTGACGTTCTGCTCCTGCCTGCGGTGGTCGGCGCGTGCGTACTCCGGCCCCGAGGGCCGGTGAACGTCTTGGAGGTGGCGCTTCCGGAATCCTCCACAGCCCATGACCGATTGGCTCCGGGGCTCGAGCCCGATCTCACCAGCGCGCTCCGGTGAGGGTGGGGTGAGGAGGCTGATCGTCTTTGATCTGGATGGCACGCTGGCTGCGAGCAAGTCAGCCCCCGATGCCGAGATCACGCGGCTGCTCCACGACCTGCTCGGCATCGTCAAGGTGGCCGTGATCAGCGGAGGGAGCTGGTCTCAGTTCGAGAAGCAACTGCTCTCCCAGCTCGTCCCGGACGAGCGCCT
Organism: uncultured Chloroflexia bacterium; assembly: GCA_963793875.1. GTDB lineage: Bacteria > Chloroflexota > Dormibacteria > Aeolococcales > Aeolococcaceae > Changshengia. Next base: position 75,528 of record CAWCBS010000001.1, read on the forward strand.
GGCCAACCTCTTCCTCCTGCCCACCTGCGGGACCCAGTTCTTCCGACACGACGTCGGCTGGACGAGGCTCTACTCGGAAGATCTGACCGCCGCGCAGAGGGAGAAGATCGTGAGCGCGCTGGGATCAGCCCTGCAGGCGACCGGCCTCACGCCGGCCAGGGTCTGGGGAGAGATCATCGAGGACCGCGGCAGCCAGATCACGCTCTCTGCCCTGGGCCAGCAGGCCCCCCTCTCGCAGAAGGAGAGCTGGGACCCCGATTACGCCAAGAGGAAGCGGATTGCGGCAGTTCTCGACACCCTCATCCCCGAGTTCTCCGTGCGCATGGGCGGTGCCACCTCGATCGACGTCACTAAGCCGGGTATCGACAAGGCCTACGGCATCAGGAAGCTTCGCGACGTCCTGGGCGTCTCGCTCGACGAGATGATATTCGTCGGTGACGCCCTCTTCCCGGGAGGCAACGACTACCCGGCCGAGGAGGCGGGGGTTGTCTCCATCCCGGTGCGCGATCCCGATGACACCCGGTTGGTGATCCAGACCATCCTCGCGTGCCTGGCCGCCGACCGGGTGGCTGGCGTGGCCTCGGCGGCGAAGCCATGAGCCCCGTGAAAGTCATGAACCCCTTCCAGATGCATCGCCTCTGGCCAATCATGGGCCCAGAGCCGGGCAACCCCCAGGAAGTGGAGGGAGTGCTCAACCCGGCCGCGGTTCGCGGCCCGGATGGGCACCTCTACCTCTTCCCGCGACTGGTCGGCCGGGGCAACTACTCGCGGATCGGCATTGCTCGCGTTCTCTTCAACGCCGACGGGGATCCCGATGGCGTGGAGCGTCTCGGCGTTGCGCTCGAGCCCGAGGCCGACTACGAGATCCGGCCTGGCGGCGGCGGCTGCGAGGACCCACGCATCACCTTCGTCGAGCCGCTCCTCGAGTACGTGATGACGTACACCGCGTTCTCCCCCAGCGGGCCGCGGATCGCGCTGGCGGTGTCCGACGACCTGCTCCACTGGACGCGGCTGGGCCTGGCGGAGTTCGGACCCTATCAGGGCATCCAGCTGGACGGCGTCGACAACAAGGACGCCACCCTCTTCCCCGTCTTCATTCCCAATCCGTCTGGCAACCCCGAGCTCGCCATGCTGCACCGGCCCATCTTCGCCGGCACGCACGGTGAAGGCACCCGCCATCACCCCACGTCCGGCGATGGGCAGCTCGACCGCGAGAGCATCTGGATCTCCTACAGCCGGACGCATGGCCCAGGCAACGGCTCGCACCACCTCGCGCCGTTCACCTCCCATCACCGCTTGGCGGCGCCGCTGTCGTCGTGGGAGCGTCTCAAGATCGGGGTGGGGACGCCGCCCGTCCTGACCCGGCACGGCTGGCTGGTCATCTACCACGGTGTCAGCGACCTTCACGGACCCAGCGACGATGGCCATCTGCCGACCTACTCGGCCGGGGTCATGGTCCTCTCCAACGGTCACCCGCGACGCATCAGGTACCGCTCGACGGAACCCATCCTCTCGCCCGAGCTGCCCGAGGAGCGCCAGGGAACGATCGCCAACGTCGTGTTCCCGACCGGCATCGACTGCCGGGACGACCTGGGTACGCCCGATCGCTTCGACGTCTACTACGGGATGGCCGACGACCAGATCGGGGTGGCGCGCCTCGACCTCCCGGACGAGCTGCCGGACGCGGCGGGGCCGTGACGAACGGCCCCATCGCCCCGCCCAGATAGGCGGGCCCGCGGCTCCCCGGGGAGGGGGGCAGAGAGCTCGCGTGCACCACCCAGTCCGCACTTTCCACTCGACGATGCCGTCCGTCTGTGCGCTGCCGGACAGAGGCGGCGGAGACGCCGGGGTGCGATCGGCTCCCGCGCCCGGGGCATCGCACGCGCTATGGCTGCACTTGGAGCCCGGCCCAGCGCTCACTCGCCCGCCCCCATCCCGTCTAGGCGGTCGGCATCACGGCCAGGAGTTGCGCGAGGGCTCGGCCCAGATCCGGGCGGATGACATAGGCCACCCGCGGCTCCTCACCGCTGACGACCAGGCCACCGGTGGACGAGAGCCGCTCCAGCTGGTGGCGGACCTCGAAGGGGGGCTGTCGTGTCAGCGTCGCCAGCTCGGGAACGGTTCGCGGCGCCTCGAGCAGCTGGCTCACGATCCGGAGCCGCTCGGGGTCACCGAGCGTCCGGAGAAGGTCGGACGTCGAGCTGAGCTCGTCTGCATTCCGCGAGAGCAGCGAGCGGGCAGCCTTGAGGGCCGCGTGTGGCCGGAGTGGCAACCGCTGGCCGGTCGCGTAGCTGGTCTGGAGGAGCGCCTCGCCAACCGTGGCCCCGCTGCTTCGCCGGGCGATGACGACATAGAAGCCGGCGACCACAAGGAGCGCGACCACCGGGTCCACCCAGCCCGCCCGGAGCCCGAAACCGAGAAGGCGCCCCAGGGCGACCAGGCCGATGGTGACGCTGGCGACCACGGCGATGTCAAGGACGGCCGCGATCACCACGCGCACCGGCCGAGGGACGCGCACGAGACCGGCCCCCGACGATGCGGGGGTCCTCCGGATGAGGAAGTAGCAGCCCACCCCCATGGCCACGAGGATGACACCCTGGATGGCCAGCTTCTGCACCGCGGTGAAGAAGTGCTCGATGGGGACACCGACCAGAACACCGAGGGCGACGTACACCGCCAGCCAGATCGCCGTGGCAGGGGCCATCCCGAGGAGGAAGGTGGTGCGGCGCACCCGGAGGGCGCCGGCGACGAGCGTCGTGTAGATGCGGAGCCCGGGGATGAGCCGGCTCACCGCAATCCCACCCCACCCGGCCGACCGAACCCGTCCCGAGACCCTCTCCAGGCTGCGCTGCTGGTGGATCCGTCGAGCCAGTGCCTGGAGCCCGCGGTCGCCCACCGCACGTGCCCAGGTGTATCCGACCAGCGAGCCGGCGATGCAGGCAATCAGTGCCACCGGGATGAAGATGAAGGGGTCCAGCCCGCCGGCAGCAATCAGGAGGCCGGCGGCCAGCAGGGTCAGCTCCCCCGGAGCAAAGGGCAGTGGGACACCCGCCTCCTCGGTGAAGAGCAGCCCGCCGAGGAGGGCGATGGCGACGGCTCCATGCAGGCCGGCGAGGAAGTTCAAGCCCGGGTGTCACTCCGTCTGATGATCCGGTGTCGTACAGGACCACGGCAGCGTACACCGGCACCCGGCGTCTCCCCTCTGCGTGCCTCGTGAGACGCAAATGACCCGCTGATCAGACGGTCAGTTTGCGGCGCCGTCCTCGGAGACCATCAGCGCATCCTGGACCTCGAAGAGAGCCTCCATCCAGGTGGCGATGGGGATGGAGCGGTCGGGCGGTATGACCACCGAATCGGCGTCGACGCCCATGATGACGCCGGTCGCCCGTCGGCTGAGCTGGCCAGGAACCTCCGACTCCCCGGCCAGGTTCAGCAATTCCAGCTCATTGAGCAGCCCGTCAATGAGTCGAATCTGGTGACGGCGGGCGTACCGAAACCGGCGCCCCTGATGGTCCTGCGCCCGGAGCGCGTCGACGGTGAGGCTGGTCTCGCTATACAGCGGTCACTCGCGTTGCATGCACCACGTTGACGGCGTCGCCTATTTCGAGGCCTGAGTCTCGGACGTCGATCGCTCGCTGGGCGTTCCGGTCACCGTCACGGCGGGAGCGTCGATGACCTGCGTGGCCTCCACCCCGGCCATGGTCACGGGAATCCGAATGGGCTGGGCCTTCTGCGCACGGGGGACCATGATGGTGAGGACGCCGTTCTCGAAACGAGCAGTGATCTCCTCGGCCTTGACCTGAGCGGGAAGGGCCACATGGCGATGGACCGAGGTCAGCTGACGCTCGCGCTGAACGTAACCACCGATGGTCTCAGCCGGTCGCCGGGTGCCGTGGATGGTGAGGACGTTCTCGTCGAGCGTGATCTCCACTTCCTCGGGCCTGAACCCGGGAACGGACGCCTCGATCCAGAAGGCCTCCTCCGTTTGCCGGATGTCGAGCGGCAGGTTGTTGTGGACGGTGCGATCCAGGCGGCCGAAGGCCGCCGTCAGGAGCTGATCCAGATCAGCGTCGGGGTTCCAGTACAGTCCCATAGCCGCTACCTCGAGCTTCCGTGCGTGCGACCCCGCCACGGGAGGCGCCACGCACCCCCTTTGTACCCCTTCGCCGAGAACGTCAAACCTGCGGAGTGCCGCTTGACAGCTAAGGGCCGCGACAACTCGAGAGCGCTTTCGGAGCGGGACAACAGGGGCAATCGTCACGAAACGCGCACCGCGGAATGGATTCCTTGGCGCCTTCCGACTGCCGATGAGACGATAGACTCCGCGGATGACACACCCCCGTTCGGCAGCTGGGGCCAACGCGCGGCGCCTGCTCGCCGTCCTCGGTCTCTCACTCTCCGTGCTGGCCCTCGAGGTGGTCGGTAGCTTCGCCTCCCACAGCCTCGCCCTGCTGGCGGACGCCGCTCACGTGTTCACCGATGTTGCAGGCATCAGCCTCGCCCTGCTGGCAATCTCGGTTGGCTCCCGGCCGGCGAGCCCGGAGCGCACCTATGGCTACCTCCGCCTCGAGATTCTCGCGGCAGTGGTCAATGCGGTCCTGCTGTTCGGAGTGGCGGCGTTCATCCTCTACGAGGCGTGGCGTCGGATCGCGGCGCCGCCCCAGGTCGCCTCAGGGCTCATGCTCGGAGTGGCCGTCGGTGGTCTCCTCATCAACGGTGTCTCGCTGTGGCTGCTGCACGACGCGCAGGCCAAGAGCCTCACCGTGCGCGCGGCCTACCTCGAATTCATCGGTGACCTGGCGGGGTCGGCCGCCGTCATCGTTGCCGCCCTCGTCATCCTGGCGACGGGCTGGACCCGCGCCGACGCCGTGGCCTCACTGGCGGTCGCCCTCCTGGTGCTGCCGCGGACCTGGGCCCTGCTCCGAGACGCCACCGACGTACTGCTGGAGGCGGTGCCCAAGGGGATGAGCATGGACGAGGTCCGAGCCCACATCCTCGAGGCTCCGGGTGTCGACAGCGTCCACGATCTGCACGCCTGGACCATCACGTCCGGCGTGAACGTCGTCTCAGCACACGTGGTCCTCAAGTCGGGTGCCGACGGCGCCACTGCGCTGGAGTTCCTCTGCGATTGCCTGTCGGGGCATTTCGACGTTGAGCATTCGACGTTTCAGCTCGAATCCACCGACCGGCGGACGAGAGAGGGCGCGGCGCACAGCTGACGGGTCGAGCCTGTATCGGTGTCGTGGGCATGGGGTGCATGGACGACCTCCTCGCCGCGGGCTCGCCATCCTCTCGTCCGAGGATGTGGCGCGGATCCGCGCCGGCACGCATGTGGGCGACAGCCCGACGGCTCAATGCCTCCCCCCGCCGGGTGGCGCAACCTCGAGCACGCCATCACCATGACCGGGTCGTGAGATCCCCCGGGGGGGCTCGTCACGGCCGGCGAGGGGCGCGAGGCCACCCACCCGCCATGGTTCGAGCGGCGCATCCGTGCCGACCCTCAGGGCCGAGCTCAGCGCGATGCGGAGGCCGGCCTGACCAGGCGCAGGTGGATCACCGAGGGCGAGCTGATCCGCTCCACGCACTCGTAGTCGTCAGGCCCGAGGGCGACGTCCTCGAAAAGGCGCTCTCCTCCCCCGAGCAGGGTGGGCACCAGCACCAAGTGAAGATCGTCGATGAGGCGAGCCCTCAGGTATTGGCGAAGGGTCGCCACCCCGCCTCCGATGGCGACGTCCCCACCGTGGGCGGCCTCGCGCGCCTGGGCCAGCGCGGCCTCAATACCATCGGCGACGAAGTGGAAGGTCGTGCCGCCCTCCAACCGGATCGGCGGCCGGGGATGGTGGGTCAGCACGAAGACGGGATGGTGAAAGGGCGGGTCGCTGCCCCACCAACCAGCCCACTGGCTGTCACCCCAGGGACCGCGCACCGGTCCGAACATGTTCCTGCCCATGACGGTGGCACCCACTTCCTGGGTGCGCCGGGCGAACAGCTCGTCGTCGACCCCCGTCGCCCCGCCGGACTCGCCCAGCATGCTCCGCCCGGAGCGGGTCAGGAAGATCCAGTCGTGGAGCCGTGCCCCGCCACGACCGAGGGGGTTGTCCAGATCCTGGCCTGGTCCGGCACCAAAGCCGTCCAGCGAGATCGAGAAGTTAGAAACGCGAACCCTCGCCATCCTCACACCCTCCTGTTTGGGCTCGGGCGCCGTCCCCGGGCTCCAGATTAGCTGGGAGACGCTCTCCGACCCCTCGACGACCGGGGCTTGCGGGCTCCAGCGCCTGGGCGGCGCCAGGCTCTCACGCGGACATGGACGCGCTCGTGGAGCCGGCCCGTCATCCGCCCTCGCCTCTCCCCCATTCGCCCCACGGCGCGGGCCCCGCCCAGGTCGCGCTCGTCACTCCGCTGACGGGCCCCGCCTACAGCCAGCCGCGTTCGTCAGCGATCCGGAGGGCGTCGAGCCGGTTGCGAGCCGCGGTCTTGGAGATGGCGGTCGAGAGGTAGTTGCGCACCGTGCCTTCCGAGAGGTAGAGCTTGGTGGCGATCTCGGCCACGGTGGCGCCCGAGCGCGCCACGCTGAGGACATCGCGCTCCCGGGGGGTGAGGGGGACTCCCCTGCGGCGAGGGTGGCGGCGGCGAGGGTGGCGTCGACGACCCTCTCCCCACCCATCACCCGGCGGATCGCCGAGGCCAGGGTGGCGGCGGGCGCGTCCTTGACCACGAACCCCATGGCGCCGGCTTCCATGGCCCGGCGGAGGAACCCCGCCCTGCCGAAGGTGGTCAGGATGACCACTCTGCAGGCGGGCGCCTTGGCGTGGAGCAGCGCCGCCGCGGCCAGGCCGTCGATGCCCGGCATCTCGATGTCCAGCAGCGCCACGTCCGGCCGAAACTCCCGCGCGGCGGCGAGGACCTGGTCGCCGCGGCCCACGGACACGACCACCTCGAAGTCGTCCTCCAGCTCCAGCAGAGCCCCCAGGGCGGTGCGGACCAGCTCCTGGTCGTCGGCGAGGAGAAGGCGGATGGTCATGCCCGTCCCCCACCCGCCGGGTCGAGGGAGACCCGGAGACACCAGCCGCGCCGCGCCAGCGGCCCCGCTTCGACACTGCCCCCGGCGGCTGTGACCCGCTCCCGGAGCCCAGCGAGGCCGTGTCCGTCGCCGGCCTGGCCTCCCACCCCGTCGTCCCGGATCTCCACCTCCGACGCCGTGAGAATCACGGTGCAGCGGGTCGCGCGCGCGTGCCTAGCGACGTTGGTGACACCCTCGCGCACCGCCCAGGCGAGCACCTCCTGATGAGCCGCGTCGACCATGTCGGTCGCGGTCGGGAGGTCGGCGACCACCCCGGAGGCGCGGAGCAGCTCGCGGCCGCGGGCCAGCTCCGCCGCCAGGGTGACGTTGCGGTAGGTCGACACCGCGGCGCGGACGTCGGCCAGGGCCTGACGCGAGAGCTCCTCGACCTCGCCGATCTCCTGGCGGGAGCGAGCCGGATCGCTGGCCGCAAGGCGGTGGGCGAGACCGGCCTTGACCGTGATCGCGGTCAGCGAATGACCGAGCAGGTCGTGGAGGTCGCGGGCGATCCGATTCCGCTCCCCCTCGGTGGCGAGGCGAGCGATCTCGGCACGAGCCTCGTTCAGCGCCTCGTTGGTCCGAATCAGCTCACTGAACGAGTAGCTGATCAGGGCGGTGAAGACGATGTCGAGGGCCTGGATCCAGCCCGGGCCGCTCCGCCACGAGGGCACCGCCCAGGGCACCGCGAGGCTGAGCACGGCCAGCCCGCCGACCACCCAGGGGACGGCCCGGCGGGTGCGGACGACCACCAGGGCGGCCAGGGTCGCGGCGAGGAAGAATCCATCGGCACGCGCGAACGGGAGCGCGGCCACGAAGAGCGCGTCCGAACAGACCGCCGAGCAGGGCCAGGAGCACGATCGGCCCCCCGATGGCGAGTGGCGCCACCTCGACCTTCATCAGGTACCCCAGCAGGATGCCCATCACGGCGAGGGGAGCCAGGCCCACCAGCAGAAGCCCGCAGGTCTCGGCCCACGCCGAGGCGCTCATACGGACACCCAGCGAGGCGCCGGCTGCGCCCACGACGATCAGGGTCGGGAGCGCCAGCAGGTAGGCGGCGACAAGCTTGGACAGCAGCGCCGTACGGGCCTGCAGCGGGGTGATGCGCAGCTGCCGTGTCCACCCAGACGCGCGATCGGCGGCGGTGCGTCCCCCCGGCGTGACCACGGCGTACATCGCACCGTACGCGGCCATGGCGGTCATGAAGTAGAGCGGGAAGGAGACGCCGTCCACGTGGTGATTCATGTTGGCGGACGTCACCGCGTAGAAGAGCACCAGCGGCAGGCCGATGGTCAGTCCGAGGAAGAGGCGGGTGCGGAAGATGCGCAGCACCTCGTAGCGGAGGTGGGTGACGTTGATCATCGGGTGATCTCCATGGCGTTGTTCGGCTCGCGATCGGTCCCGCTCCTCTGCTCGGCGGTGAGCTCGAGGAAGGCCTCCTCCAGGCTGCTGCCGCGCACCTCGATGTCCCGCAGGCCGCTGAAGGTCGCGTGGAGCGAACCGAGAGCCACGTCGGCGTCCGAGCACGACAGCGTGATCGCCTCACCGCGACGCTCAGCGTGCATCACCCCGGGGAGCGCACCGAGCCTGGCGACATCCACCCCCGGGAGCGTCGCCCGGATGGTGCGGGCGCCCGCCCGAGCCTTGATCTCGGTCGCGGGACCGTCGGCGACGATCCGTCCGCGTGCCATGAGCACCACACGATCGGCGAAGGCGTCGGCCTCCTCGAGGTAGTGGGTCGCGAAGACCACCGTCTTGCCGTGGGCGGCGATGCCTCGCATGGCGTCCCAGAAGTCGTGCCGGCCCTCGACATCGATCCCCGCGGTCGGCTCATCGAGGACCAGCAGGTCCGAATCGCCCACCAGGGCGGCGGCGAAGCGGACCCGCTGAACCTGCCCGCCCGAGAGCCGATTGGTGAACCGGCGAGCGATGTCGGCACACCCGCTGGTGCGCAGGACGTCGTCGACCGCGAGGGGGTGCGGGTAGTACGAGGCCATGAGGGTCACCAGCTCGCGCACCGTGAGGCGCTCCAGGGGCGTCCCCGTCTGGAGCATGCCGCCGATCCATCCCGAGCGGACCGCCGCGGCGGGCGGCTGTCCAAAGACGGTCACCGTTCCCCCATCGGGACGGGTCAGGCCGAGCACCATGTCGAGGGTGGTCGTCTTGCCGGCGCCGTTGGGCCCCAGGATGGCCACCGTCTCGCCCGGCGCGATCGCGAGGTCGATGCCGCGGACCGCCTGCACCGGGCCGTAGGACTTGGTGAGGGCGGTCGCCACGACGCCTGGCCGGTGTTCATCGAGATTGTTCATGTGGGCCATGGTCCCCCGACCGGGTAAGCCGGGGTAGTGAGTTGCCACACACGCTGCCCATGCAATTTGTCATTGATGGTGGTCGCAAAGGACGGCGATGACGAGAGATGACGAGCCGCGCTTCCGCAGGCCGCGCGGCCCGGCTCGGGCTGCCCTCAGTGACTACTGGCTCGGCGCTGGCGGGGTTCCGCGCACAACCACCGATCGAGCCATCTTGTCGTGCCATCCCTGCTTGCGCGGGTCAAACCCGGCCCAGATCAATCCGAGGCAGAGCGGGATGACCGACAGGCAGAAACCCACGTACCTGATCACGCATCGTCCGATCGAGAGCAGGCTGCCGGTGGTGGCGTCGACGACCCTCAGGTTCAGAGCCCGCTGACCGAGGGTGGCGCCGCGGCTCCACATCACAGCGAAGTACAGCAGCCCCAGGCCGAGATAGATCAGGGTCCCCCCGCCGGTGGCATTGCATCCGTAGTTGGTACCGGTGCTGTAACCGTTGGGGGTCGTGATCGCGTAGGGGGTTGCGCCGCAGACCGCTCCACTGTTGCCGAAGAGCACGAGGTTGATCGGGATCGCGACGATACTCAGGACCACGGCGTCGATCAGATAGGCGACGAACCGGAGCCAGAACCCCGCGAACGGCGAGCGCGCCGGCAGCGCCCAGCCGCCCGGGGCCGGGTACGGGGCGTAGCCGGGGACGCCCGGGTACGCGGGGAGCGGCTGCGGCTGGGTGGGAAGCCACTGACGACCGTCCCACCAGTAGCGGCCATCGGGGCTGTACGGGACCGGCTGGGGCGGGACGGGTGGTTGGTAGCTCATGGCCCGGCCGGAACCGTACATCCGGGGAACAGCCCCGGGGGGCGCGGTCTGGGTGACGTTCCCGTCGCAGAGGACCCGGGGGCACGGATCCAAGCCGGCCGATGGGAGCTCGGGGGGGACCTCGGCGAGCGGTCTCGCTACCGCTCCTCGACGAGCTCCTGGGCGACCTCCATGGCGGCGGCCGCGAACTCGTCGATGGTGGACCGGATGCCGAAGCTCGACAGCATGGCCACCACCGGGGTGAGGTTCCCGAGATAGACGGCCCCAAGGGCAAGCAGGGAGCGCACCTGCTGGCGCGGGTCCGCGTCCGGGTCGATCACGGCGGCGAACAGCCCCATCAGGCGACGCTGCATCTGCAGACCCTCGGCCCGGTGATCGCGGAGGGTGGTCTGGTTCGCCTGGGCAAACTGGATCCAGCGACTGAACGGCCCTCCGATGGCCTCGGCCATCCGGCGTAGCAGCTCCTGGCGGGTCGCCGCCGTCCGCGGCTGAGCCTGGCTCCAGGCGACCAGCTCGTCGACCGGGGCGAGCAGGTCCTCCATGATCCCCGCCAGGAGGGCGTCCTTGGACGGGAAGTGGTAGTAGAGGGACGCCTGTTTGATGCCGAGGCGATCGGCGATCTCACGCAGAGTGGTCTTCTCGTAGCCCTGCACGGTGAAGAGCTCGAGGGCCACCTCGACGGCCCGCTGCCGGGTGTCCGTGTGGCGGGGGCTCATCGGCGCCGATCGCACCTCGTTCCGATCCGGTAACCTACTTGACGACAGGTTATTTCAGGTCTACCCTTCTAGGTAGCCTACCGTTCGACAGGTAGAGCATAACAGTGGGAGCCGGCCGATGACGCAGCAGCCTGAACCCGACCAGGGCCTGGACCCCCGCGTGCGCCGGCTCATGTGGATCCTGGTGCTGGGCGGGATTGCGCCCATCCTCGACAGCACCATCGTCAACGTGGCCCTGGCCACGGTGGGGCGCGATCTCCATGCGACGGTGGCGGTCACCCAATGGACCATGACCGGCTACCTCCTCGCCATGGCCATGGCCATGCCGGTCACCGGCTGGGCGACCCAGCGCCTCGGCGCAAAGCGCCTCTGGATCGTCTCCCTGGCGCTCTTCCTGGCAGGGTCAGCCCTCTCCGGGGCAGCCTGGAGCATGACCAGCCTGATCGTCTTCCGGGTGGTCCAGGGTGCCGCCGCCGGGATCATGATGCCGCTCCTCATCACCATCCTGGTGCAGGCTGCCGGCCCCCGGAAGCTGGGGCGGATGATGGCGATCGTCAGCCTTCCCGTGGTGGTGGTGCCGGCCCTCGGCCCGGTGGTGGGCGGGCTCATCGTCACCGACCTCAGCTGGCGCTGGATCTTCTACGTCAACGTCCCCATCTGCGTCGCCGCGATCGTCCTCGCATGGCGCGCCATGCAGACCATCGTTCCCACCGGGGAGCGCCACCCGTTCGACATCGTGGGGTTGCTCACCCTCTCCCCCGGGCTGGCACTGGTCTTCTACGGGCTGGCTCAGGTGTCGGGACCGACCGGTTTCGCGAGCGCGGCCGTGGTCGTTCCGATCCTGCTCGGAGCGGTGCTCCTGGCGGCATTCGCCGTCCATGCGGCGAGGAAGCACGACGGGCCACTGGTCAACGTCCGGGTGCTCCGCGTCACCTCCTTCGCGGCCGCAGCCGGGGTCTTCCTCCTGGCCGGCCTGTCGCTCTACGGCCCACTCCTCCTGCTCGGCCTCTACTACCAGGGCGTCCAGGGCAAGAGCGCGCTGATCACGGGCCTCCTGCTCGCCCCCCAAGGGATCGGCTCGCTTCTCCCCCGCACCCTCGCCGGGAGGCTCACCGACCGGGTGGGCCCCCGCCTCGTGGTCATCCCCGGCCTCGCGCTGACGGTGGTCGGGACCCTGGCGTTCGCGCTGGCCGGCCGCGCGCCCTCGGACTGGCTGCTGTCCGCCTCCCTGGTCGTCCGGGGAGCCGGCCTGGGCGCGGTCACGATCGCGGTGATGGCCGGTGCCTTCCAGGGCGTCCCGCACCAGGAGGTCCCGGATGCCAGCACGATGATGAGGATCGTTCAGCAGGTCGGCGGCTCATTCGGCGCGGCGGTGCTGGCCGTCATCCTCGCCACTCAGCTTGCGAGCCACGCCGTCCTGACCGCGGCGTTCCGGGTCGCCGCCTTCGACAACTCGTTCTGGTGGGCGATCGGGTTCACCGTCCTGGCGGTGGTGCCTGCTCTCCTGCTTCCCGCGCGCCGTCAGGTCCAGCGGACGGCCAGCGTTGCGGTGGCGCCGGCCGCGGCACCCCCGAGCTCCCAACCCGCAGCGGAACCAGGAGGCGGCCGGTGATGGGCGGGGAATCCACCGCTCGTGGGCCCTCATCGCCCTCGCCGCGCAAGCCCCGGTGGCCGAGTGCCCGCCGCCGTGTGAGAACGTCTCCCGCGGGCGAGCGCCTTGCGGATCCGGTCTCGCGGGTCGCCGGCTCGTGACATCCGCGAGCCCTGAAACCAGACTGGGGGCATGGGCCGGGAGTGGTGGCGGTCCCCGTGGACCATCCTGGGAGTTGTGGTGGCCGTGCCCCTCCTCGCGGTCACCCTCCCCGCGCTCGTGGCTCCGCGTCCACCCACCGGAGTGAGGACGCCACCCCCGCCACCCGCCATCCCCGGCGCGGTCGCCGAGGCCTGCGGCCCAGGCTCGCTCGCGGCGGACTCGGCCGCGCCACCCCCCTCCCGACCCTGCGGGCACCGCTCCCCACGCCCCGCGTGGGGAGCGGATCTTCCATGACAGCCAGCAGAACGACATGCTCGTCCTGGGCGGCTCCGACTTCACCACCGACCGGCCGCTGCGCGACGCCTGGACCCTTGGTGGCGCGGGCTGGCAATCGGAGGCCCGCCCCGACATGGCGCCGGGACCGGTCGTCCAGGACCCCTCATCCGGACGTCTGACGGCGCTCGACGGCTCCCGCTCGAGCGGTCACGCGTTGGAGACCTGGAGCTGGAACGGAGCAGCGTGGACCGCGGCGGCCAACCTTCCCCTCGCGAGCGGATGGGACGTCCAGGGCATGGAGCCGCTGGGGACCCAGTTGGTCCTGGTGGCCGAGAACGGCGCGCGAACCGCCACCGAGACGTGGACCTGGGCGGCGGGAGGGAGCTGGACGCTGCGCCACCCTGTCAACGGGCTGCCGGCAGGGGCGTCCGCTCCGCGGCTGGCGGCAGATGCCGCCCATGACCGGATCGTGGCTCTGCTCGACCCGCACACCCCGAGTGGGGAGAGCACGCAGGCGTGAGCCTGGGGCGGTTCGAGCTGGACGTTCGTTACCTCGACCACGAGGTTCGGACTGGATCCCTACTCGGAGAGCCTCGCCCCCGACCCCCAGACGGGCGCGGTGGTCCTCTTCCTGCACCCCGGTGGCTCGGCGGCCTGCACCTGGGCTCTCAGCGGATCGACCTGGAGGAGCTCTCCGCCGACTCCCCCGACGTCGACACCCCACCCGACCGGCACCACGCTGCCCGCGGACACCGGCTTCGGACGCGTGATCCTGGTCGGAGGGGACTGGCCGGAAGGAAACCCGCTCGACGTCCTCTGGGTGTTGAATGGTTCGAGATGCACCGCAGAGCACCGGGAACGTGCTGCTGACGGTCGCCGGGTAGGGTCGCCGAGCGCTGGACGGCCGGCGCAGGGGCGAGATGCCCGATCCCACCGGGAGCCCTTTGGTGGCGAGCGCCGGGGCCGCCCGTTCCGAGGCGCGTGCCGTCCCCGCCGATCCGCCGATGCGAGAGCGCCCGGCACCCATCCACGTTGCGAGGGGACAACCCATATCCGTAGTCTCGAGCGGTGGCGACCCGCCTCCTGAGCAATCTCGCGCCCTACCGGGGAGCGCTGGAGTCCCCGGCGGTGCGCCGTCTCATGGTGGGTTATGGCGCCAGCGCGCTCGGCAACGGTGCCGGCTCCGTCGCCGTCGCCTGGCTGGCCACCGAGCTGGCCCCGCTCAGCCAGCGTCCCTACGCGGTGGGCTTCTCCCTCGCCGCCTACCTGCTCCCCGGCGCGCTGTTCGGGCTGGCGGCGGGGCGCTGGGTCCACAGGTTCGACCCGCGGCTGCTCGTCGGGCTCGATGGCGCGCTCCGCCTGGCCGGGCTCAGCGCGATCGGTACCCTCCAACTCCTGGGGAGGCTCGATCTCGCCGGATACATCGCCCTTCTGGCGGTCGCGTCCCTCTTCCTCACCTTCGGCAGCGGGGGGGTCATCTCGCTGATCGGCGCCCATGTCAACGCCGAGGGCCGGTTCGCCGCCAACTCCCTGGTGCAGGCCGTTGGTCAGGTGTCACTGACCGTCATCGGCCCGGGGATCGGCGGCATCCTAGTTGCCCTTCTGGGAGCCCCCATCGTCATCCTCCTCGCCGCGACCAGTTACGCCGTCCTGCTCCTGGCTGTGTCGGTGGTCCCGGGTGCTGCCGGAGCCGGTGCTGGTGAGGCGCCACCGGAGGCGCGCGGGTTGGGGCTGCGGGGTCTGATGGCGCGGCCGACGGTGGCCTGGCTGCTCGGCCTCACCTTCGTCTTCTACGGCTTCTATGGACCGGTCGAGACCGCCATCCCCATCCTGGTGCGCCACGATCTGCGCGCGGGCCCGGGGCTGCTGGGCGCCATCTGGGCAGCCTTCGGCGTCGGGGCGCTGATCGGGGGGCTAGCCGCGGGGACCCGGACGATCACCAACCTGCGAGGTTTCGCCGTCGCGGTCGTGGCGGGATGGGGGCTGGCCCTCCTCCTGCTAGCGGCCACCGACCAGCTGGTCGTCATCCTCATCGCGATTGCCGCCGGCGGCATCATCTACGCACCGTATCCGGCGGCCTCCACCACCCTGCTGCAGAAGGAGTTCTCGGGCCCCGACCTCACCTCGAGCGCCGTCGCCTGGAGCGGCGTTGCCAACGGGGTGGTGCCCATCGGGATGCTGATCGGCGGGCCGGCCGTGAGTCTCTGGGGCGCGCGGGGCACGATGGCGGCCTCGGCGGTCGCGACGATCGCTCTCGCCATCCTGGTCACGGCCCTGATCCCGGAGGGGCGGGGCCGGCGGCGAAGGAAGGCGATCTCTGCGTGACTCCGCTGGGGACGCCGGTGACAGCGGCCGGGCTCCTGACCACGGCCGCCGGCAGTCCCCGAACGCGGCCATCACCACCCGGGTTCAGGGTCGCGGCCGCTCGAAGGTGAGGATCACGCAGTCTCCCGACCTGGTCGTGGTGAGGGGGCGCAGCGTTGCCGGCCCCGCCGCCTCTGCGAAGAGCCGCTTGCCGGTTCCCAGCAGGATCGGGAAGAGCATCAACCGGAGCTCATCGACCAGGTCGTGCTCCAGAAGCGCCCGCACGACCTCTCCGCTGCCATTCACGAGGATGTCGCCGTCGACCTCCTTGCTGAGCCCGCCCACCGTCTCGGCAAGGTCGCCCCGGAGCACCGTGGAGTTGTTCCAGGCCGGGTCATCGAGGGTTGTCGAGACTACGTACTTGGGCAGGTTGTTCATCCGGTCCGCAAAGCCGGCCTCGTCGCGGGGCATGGTCGGCCAGGCCTTGGCAAAGCCCTCGTAGGTGATCCGGCCCAGCAGCAACGCCCCGGCCGCCATCACCTCGTCGAGCTTGAAGCGGTCCCCCTCCGGGCCCCGTTGGAAACGGAACGCCCAGCCCCCGGCATCGATCTCTCCGACCCCTCCGGGGTCCTGGTAGACCCCGTCCAGGGTGATGAACTCGGACACCACAACCCTGCTCATCGGTCCCCGCCTCCCTCGATGCAGCCGCCGCCGAGTGGGGCCGCTCTCTGGATGGATCGTATCGTCGAGGGGGTGCCCAAAGACGGCATCGGCGCTGCTGCGATAATCCCGCCGATGGCGAGGATGCCCATGCGCAGCGGGGCGAGCCCGCTCGGTCCGCGGATCACCCGCGAGTTCCTGGACCGGCTGGCGGCCCGCGTGGCGGCGAGCGGCCGGGCCGAGCCGATCCCCATCGAGATGCCGGCCACCGGCACCGTGCTGGGCGAGGTGCCGCACAGCACGCCGGACGATCTGGCGGCTGCGGCAGAGGCCGGCCGCAGCGCACAGCGCGCGTGGGCCCGGGTACCGGTGACCGACCGGGCGAAGGTGCTCTCCCGCCTCGCCACGCTGGTGCTCGACCGGCAGGCCGAGCTGCTCGACGTGATCCAGCTGGAGAACGGCAAGGCGCGCCGGGACGCCTTCGAGGAGGTCGTCGATGTGGCGCAGGTCTGCCGGTACTACGCGCGGACCGCACCCTCGCTTCTCCAGCCGCACCGGCGGGCGGGCGCCCTCCCGGTGCTCACCCAGACCTCGGAGCACCACCGTCCGAAGGGCCTGGTCGGGGTGATCTCTCCCTGGAACTACCCACTCACCCTGGGCATCACCGACGCGCTGCCCGCCCTCGTCGCCGGCAACGCCGTCCTCGCCAAGCCGGACACCAAGACGCCGTACTCGGCGCTCTTCGCGGCGGAGCTGCTCGAGGAGGCGGGACTGCCACCCGGCCTGCTGCAGGTGGTCGTCGGCCCGGGCCAGGAGCTCGGCTCGAGCGTGATCGCACTCAGCGACTTCGTGATGTTCACCGGCAGCACCCGGGTCGGTCGGGGTGTCGCCACCCAGGCGGCCGAGCGGCTGATCGGCTACTCGATGGAGCTCGGCGGGAAGAACGCCATCCTCATCCTGGCCGACTCGGATGTCGGCAAGGCGGCGTCGGGAGCGGTCCGCGCCGCCTTCTCGAACACCGGCCAGCTGTGCATCTCCATGGAGCGGATGTACGTGGCAGCGGAGGTCTGGGAGAGGTTCACGCGACGCTTCATAAGGGCGACGAGGGCGCTGCGAACTCGGGCACGCGCTCGACTACGGGGCCGACCTGGGGTGCCTCGCCTCCGCGGGTCAGCTGGCCAGCGTGGCCAGCCACGTGGACGACGCCATCGCCAAGGGCGCCACACTCCTCGCCGGTGGCCGGGCGCGGCCCGACCTCGGCCCCTACTTCTACGAGCCGACCATCCTCACCGACACGACGCCGGAGATGGCGCTCTACTCCGAGGAGACCTTCGGACCGGTGATCTCGCTGCACCGCGTGAGCGGCCCGGAGGAGGCGATCCAGCGGGCCAACGACAGCAACTACGGGCTCAGCTTCTCGGTGTGGACCCGCGATCTCGCCAGGGGTCGTGAGATCGCCGGCCGGCTGGAGGCCGGGAGCGTGAATGTGAACGAGGCCTACGCCGCCAGCTGGGCTTCCGTCGACGCGCCGATGGGCGGGTGGAAGGACTCCGGCGTGGGCAGCCGTCACGGCGAGAACGGTCTCCTCAAGTACACCGACGCCCAGACCGTGGCGGTGCAGCGCGGGCTTCCTCTCGCGGCGCCCCACCTCGTCTCCCAAGGGACCTACGCGCGGGCGATGACCCTCGCCATGCGCATCCGGCAGCGGGTGCCGGGGCGGAGATGACCGAGGGCTCACCGGGCTCCCGCGGCGGTGGCCCGCGACGGGCATCGCGGCCGCCGGAGCCGTCAGCGGCTCTCGGTCGCGAGCCGCAGGCCGAGCCCGATGAGCACCAGCCCGGTGATCCTCTCCAGCACCCGCTGGACGCGCGAGCGGCTCAGCCAGCCGACGCCACGATCCGCCAGCCACACCACGGTCCCCAGCCAGACGGCGTCTCCACGGTGAACCAGCCCCCGAGCAGGAACGAGAACTCACGGACCGGGACCCCGGCGGGGATGAAGGCGGGGAGGAAGGCCACGAAGAACGCCCCCACCTTCGGATTGCAGAGGTTCGAGATCACGCCATTGGCGAACCCGCGGCGCCACCCGACCGCCGCCACGGGGTCGCGGGGTTCGCCCACACCGCCATCCCGCACCCGGCGGCGCGGCCAGAGGCTGGTGGCGCCCAGCCAGATCAGGTAGGCGGCGCCCGCGAAGCGCAGCAGGTCGTACCCGATCCGGCTGGCGGCGAGCAGCGAGGCGAGGCCGAAGGCGGCGGCGAGAGCCCAGCAGAGCAGCCCGGTGATGGTGCCGGCTGCGGTGCACCACCCGACCCGACGACCTCCGCGCAGGCAGTTGCGCATCACCAGCATGCTGTCCGGCCCGGGAGCCAGGATCAAGAGGGTCGCGGCCAGCGCGAATCCCAGGAGTGCCGCCGTCATCCGCCAACCTTAGCCGGAGCGGGGGATCGCCATCCCCCGCCGGTCACCGCGCTCTCGCGGGCCCCCCACCACGCCCGGCCGCGGGCGCGGTGATCGGCATCAATGTCCCCGCCACGATGCGCCGGCGCCGCCCCGGCGCGGCGGCGTTCCCCATGCGGGGCTCGAGCACCGTGGACAGCTCACGGAGGAGCTCGGCGAGCTCCGCGTCCGAGAGCCAGAGCGCAGCCATCCGATAGCCGACGCCATCGCGCGCGAGGTCGGGGTCCCCCAGGGCGAGGTAGCGGTCGAAGTCGGCGAGCAAGCCCGCCACGAACGCCATGAATGCCCGGCGGTGCTCCTCGGCGCTCATCGCGGCGTCCCCCTGGGCCGCGGCCACCTGAAGGACGTAGGTGCGCTCCACCGCGCCGCGCACCCGGCGCTCGGTGGCCACGCCGAGCACGCTGGCGCTCACCAGCAGGCCGACGTGGCGGTACAGGCTCCCGGGCGGCACGTCCGGCAGCTCGGCGGCGAGCTGGCTTGTGGTGAGCGCCCGATCGCCCAGGAATGCCTGGATGATCCGGAGCCGGATCGGATGGAGAAGCAGATTGGCCTCGGCCACCGCCGCATCCTAGCAACTTTTATCAGATATGGTATCGTTACCAATCATGGTAATGATAACGGGGCCGGCAGACGGGGAGGAACTCAACGATGACCGCTCCTGAACCGTTCGGTGAGAGCTCGGAGGTGAGCTGGCCCCTGGGCACAACGGTGGTCCACGGCACGGTGGTGCGGCCGTCCGGCCCCGGTCCCTTCCCCGGCGTCGTGCTGGTGGCGGGGAGCGGCCCCACCGACCGTGACTGGAACTCACCCCTGCTCCCGGGGCCGAACGGCAGCGGCCGGCTGGTGGCGGAGATGCTGGGGCGCGCCGGGATCGCATCGCTCCGCAATGACAAGCGCGCCTCGGGACCCCACGTTAGCGAGACCATCCCCCAGCTGATCGGCAGGATCACGATGCAGAGCCACGTCGACGAGCTGGCGGGCGCCGTCCGCACCCTCGCGGCCGAGGGCTGGGTTCGGGGTGACCGGATCTTCGCGCTCGGCAACAGCGAGGGCACCCTCCACGCTCTGAACTACCAGCTGGAGAGTCCGCCCCTCCCCCTGGCCGGGCTCATCCTCACCGGCCCGCCCGGCCGCGCCGTTGGTATCGTCGCCCGATCCCAGCTCGCGGCCCAGGCGGCGGGAATCCCCAACGGCGAGCCGCTCCTCGCCCTCTACGACGCGGCCGTCGCCCGGTTCCTGGCCGGTGAAGCCGCGGTCCCCGATCCCGCCCTGCCCGAGGGGGTCCGGCTCCTCCTGCAGGCGCTGGAGACCCCGGCCAACCTGCCCTTCTCCCGTGAGCTCTGGACCGCCGAGGCCGCCAGCCTGCTGGCCCGGGTGGCGGTTCCCGTCCTGGTCATCATCGGCAAGAAGGACCTCCAGGTGGACTGGCAGGCGGACGGGGAGCCGCTGCAGCACGCTGCCGCGGGTCGAGCCGACATCACCTTCCTCTTCCCCGACAACGCCAACCACGTCCTCAAATATGAGCCGGCGCCCCGCCAGCGACTGGCCCAGGCGGAGGCCATGCCCAGGTACAACGCGCCGGATGCGTACCTGGACCCTGAGGTGACCGCCGCCATTGCGGCGTGGCTGTCGGCCCACGCGTAGGCGGCTCTCCGGCCACGCGTAGCCGGGAGAGGGCGGCGCTCCCGGGACGCCACCGGTTGGGGCAGCGCTCCTTGACATTCACCGTCTAGTTATATAACCTGTCAGTTATGACTACTGACGATCCCCTGAGCCGCGCCTTCGCCGCTCTTGCCGACCCCACCCGCCGGGCCATCCTCGAGCGTCTGGCAACCGGAGAGGCCGGCGTCGTCGAGCTTGCGGACGCCTCCACGCTCACCCAGCCTGCCATCACCAAGCACCTCAAGGTGCTGGAGCGGGCCGGCCTCGTCGGTCGGGCCCGCGACGGCCAGCGCCGCCCGGCCAGGCTTCAGCTGGAAGGCCTGGTCCCGGTGGACGACTGGCTGCGCCGCGCCCATGCCGAATGGTCCGACCGCCTCGACCGTCTCGAGGCCCATCTCGCCGCCCAGGCGGAAGCAACCACGTCAGAGGAGAGCCCCCATGCCTGAGACCCATGCCCCCGTTGATCTCCGATCCGCAACCCCGACCAAGCAGCTCGTCCTGGAGCGGACCATCAAGGCCGTGCCGGACCGGGTCTTCGACGCCTTCACGGACCCGGAACAGCTCAAGAGCTGGTGGTGGCCCAACGGCTTCAGCTGCCCGGCCGCGGAGGTCGACCTGCGTGTCGGCGGGACCTACCGGCTCGCCATGGAGTGGCCGGGCTCCATCCCCAGCGAGCAGCAGTTCTCCCACCACATGGGTGGCGAGTACTACGAGATCGACCGCCCGAACCGGCTCGTCATGAGCGGCCGGGCCCTCAACAACGAGCTGGGAGAGCTCTTCGCCACCCTCATCGAGGTGACCTTCGAAGCCCGCGATGGGGGCACTGCGCTCACCGTCCGCCAGTCCTACTTCGAGCCGATGCCTCCGGCTGAGGCGATGGGCGGGGCCGAGCAGGGCTGGTCCGAGCAGCTCGACAAGCTCGAGCGGCTGCTCGCCGGATGAAAGAGAGAGGCGGTCATGAAGACCCATACGCTCGAGACGGCCGAGGCCGACGTCGTGTACGACGTCGAGGGCCCGCTGCCCACCGCCGACGGACGTCCACCGCTGTTCATGATCGGGCAGCCGATGGACGCCGGCGGCTTTCGCACCCTGGCGGCGCACTTCCCCGACCGCACGGTGGTCACTTATGACCCGCGCGGTCTGGGTCGCAGCATCCGCAGGGACGGCCGGGTCGACCACGTGCCCACCATCCAGGCGGACGATCTGCACGCCGTCATCAGGGTGCTCGGGGTCGGCCCGGTCGAGATGTTCGCGAGCAGCGGCGGCGCCGTCACCGGGCTCGCGCTGGTGGCGGCACATCCCGACGACGTCAGCGTCCTGGTGGCACACGAGCCACCGCTGCTGCTGGTGCTTCCGGACGCGGAGGCCGCCGAGCGCGCCCGGGCTCGGTTTCGGGACGCGTACACGGCCGGGGGGCGGGGCGCCGGCATGGCGGCCTTCATCGCCATGACGTCGTGGCGAGGGGAGTTCACCGACGACTACTTCGCGCGGCCGGCACCGGGTCCCGCGGAGGTCGGGTTGCCGAGCGACGACGACGGCTCGCGTGACGACCCGCTGCTCTCCGACCGTTCGTGGGCGGTCACCAGCTACCGCCCCGACTTCGAGGCGCTGGCCGCGGCCCCGACACGCATCGTGATCGCCGTGGGCCAGGAGTCCGCCGGTCTCTTCACCGGACGCACGTCGGTGGCCACCGCCGAGCGGCTGAGACAGCAGGCGACCGTCTTCCCCAGCCATCACGGCGGCTTCCTGGGCGACGAGTCCGGATACGCCGGCCAGCCCGAAGCCTTCGCCCACAGGCTGCGCGAGGTCCTCACCGAGGACGGCTGACGCGCCCCCCGCCCGCTCGGAGGGCGCTCGCCCCGCACCAAGCAGATTGACGCGGCCATGGAGCCAGCTTGGCCCTCCACCGCAGGGGGCGATGGCCCCACGCGATAAGCTGTCGGCGAGCGCCCATGGATCTGCAGCTCTGACGCCATGACCGCAGCGATCCCCCCCGAGCCCCCCGCCCCGCCCACCCCGGGGCCGGCGTCCAGGTGGCCGGCCCTCCCCTACGAGGAATGGCGTCCCACCCGCGACACGCTGCATGCGCACACTCAGCTGCTCGGCAAGCTGGCCGCAGCCTGGGCGCCACCGGAGCCGGAGCTGCAGCACGCCGCGCTGCGCCTGACCGTGCGCGGCTGGGAGACGGCGCCGCTGCCGGCGCCGGACGGGTCCGGAGCGCTCACCGCCGCCCTCGACCTGCGCCGCCACGAGGCGGTGGTCGAGCACAGCGACGGCCGGGCCCGGAGGATCCCGCTGACCCCGAACCGGGCGGTTGCCGATGTCACCGGCGACGTCCTGGCCGCGCTCCAGACGCTGGTGGGACCCGTGCGGGTCCACCTCCAGCCCCAGGAGGTGCCGTGGACCGTCCGGCTCGACGAGGACCGCGAGCATCACACCTATGACCCGGCGCAGGTGGCCGTCTACTTCTCGGCCGCCAGCCGCGCCGCCCTCGTCCTCGCCGCCCTGCGCGCCCCGTACCGGGGCCGGTCGACGGCGGTGAACGCCTGGTGGGGCAGCTTCGACCTCGCCGTCGCCCTCTTCTCCGGCCGTCCCGCCGAGCCCCGGTCCCAGGGTTTCATCGAGCGCAACTCGGGGGACGCCGAGGAGGTCATGGTGGGCTGGTGGCCGGGGGACGCCCGCCACCCCCGCGCGGCCTTCTTCGCATATGCCTCCCCGGCGCCGCCGAGTTTCGGCGACGGCATCTCGTCGCCCCCGGCCCCGCGCTGGGACCCGGAGCTGGGCGAGTACCTGCTCGAGTGGGACGACGTCATCGCGAGCCCCGACCCACACGGGGTGGCGCTCGCGTTCGGGCGCTCGGTCATCGCCCACGCCTGCGCGGTCTGCAACTGGGACCGCGGGCTGGCCGCCAGCGCGCAGGGCGTGCCGCCGCCCCTCAGCTGACCGAGACGGCGGTCGCCACCGTGAGCCGTACGATCTGGGGAGACACAGAAGGAGGTGCCGGGGCATGAAGACAAACTGCGGCCATCTCGATCAGATCCAGGAGGTCACACCCTCGGGAGCCGGATGCGTCGAATGCCTCGCGGCGGGCAGGCACGACTGGGTCCACCTCCGGGTCTGCCAGCTCTGTGGGCACGTCGGCTGCTGCGATTCCTCGCCGGGCCGGCACGCCACCGCCCACTACCGCACCGACGGCCACCCGGTGATGCGCTCGTACGAGCCCGGAGAGGACTGGTACTTCTGCTATCCGGATGACCTCCTCTTCGAGATGGAGGGCGCGCCGGCGGCCCCCTCTCATCCCTAGAGCTTCCTGCCGGCGGTGACGGAGCCTCCGGTCGCTGCCGGGATGCGCCCGTGACCACGGCACCCCCTCAGGGGAAGCTCCACCGAGCAGCACCGGGGGTGCCCTCGGTCGCCACCCCGAATGCGGTGGTCGGGGCGACCGCGTACAGGTGCCAGGGAGGCGACGCGCTGGGTGCGCCCCACGGAGCGGTCAGGGCGTCGCCACTCACAGTGACCGGCCATCCGCGGCGGGCGAACTCCGCGGCGAGGCTCTCGAGGGTTTCCGTGTCGCTGACCCGCCGCGCTGTCCCCTCGATGACGACGTCGAGGTCGGGGAGGGAGGCCGCCAGCGCGCACGCCGGGTTGGTCGCCAGGTTGCGGCTCTTCCGAGAGCCTGCTCCACTCGCGAAGTAGAGGGTGTCGCCGATCCACACACCGAGCACGCCGGCCACATGCGGCCGACCGTCGGGGCAGGTGGTCGACAGCCAGTAGGTTCCCCGCCCGCCCTGGAAGGCGCGCTGCTGGAACTGGCCTCGGGCGCGCTCCCAGGGAATCGGCGGGTGGCCGTAGAGGTCGAGGTTCTTCACTTCCATGAGGTCGCGGTCCTCCTTGCAGGGGGCCCTGCCCTGGTCACAACGGCAGCGGCCAGAAGGGGCGCACCTCGATGGTGCCGAAGCGCGCGAAGGGATGCTGGGAGGCAACCTGGAGAGCCTCCTCGATGTCACGGCACTCGAGGATCTCGAAGCCGGCGATCTGCTCCTTGGTCTCCGCGAAGGGTCCGTCGGTCACCAGCAGCTCCCCGGCTCGGACCCGCAGGGTGCGGGCCTCGGCCGGCGGCCTGAGCCGGTCGCCGTCGAGGGCCACACCGCGAGCGCTCATCTCCTTCACCCACGACCGGGTCGCCTCCAGCGCCGCAGCGTCCTCCTCGGGGGTGAGCTCAACCCTGTCATCGGCACACATGAGGAGCAGGTATTTCACGGGGCGTCCCTCTCGGTGGGCGTCGGGGGATCCATCTCGGCAAGCCGCCGGAGGAGGTAGCGCCGCTCGACATCGGTGGGGGCCAGTTCCAGCGCGGCTCGGTAGCTGGCCGACGCCTCCACACGGCGCCCGAGACGCCGCAGCAGATCGGCCTTGGTGGCCGACAGCAGGTGGTAGCCCTCGAGGGCGCCGGAGCTCTCCAGCTCACTCACCCGGGCCAGGCCGACCTCGATCCCGTCGGCCATCCCCAGCGCGACCGCCCGGTTGAGCTCGATCACCGGTGAGGGCACGATCTCGGCAAGGCGGGCGTAGAGGTCGGCGATGGTCACCCAGTCAGTCTGGGCGGCATGCCCAGCGGCGGCGTGGCAGGCGGCGATCGCCGCCTGCAGCGTGTAGGGACCCGCCAGCCCGCGGGTCATCGCGGCGCCCAGCACCCGGCGGCCCTCCACCACCTCATCCGGGTCCCAGAGGGATCGATCCTGCTCCTCCAGGGTGACCAGCTCACCCCGCCCGTCCACGCGGGCGCGGCGCCGTGAGTCCGTGAACAGCATGAGCGCCAGGAGCCCGCTCACCTCGGGCTCCTCCGGCATGAGCTCGGCGAGCACCCGGCTGAGGCGGATCGCCTCGGCGCTGAGCCCCGCGCGCACCAGGTCGCTGCCCGAGCTCGCCGAGTACCCCTCGTTGAAGAGGAGGTAGAGCACCGCCAGCACCCCGCTGAGGCGCGGTGGCAGAAGGTGCGGCGGCGGGATCCGGAAGGGGATACCGGCGTCACGGATCTTCTGCTTGGCCCGCACCAGGCGCTTGGCCATGGTCGCCTCGGGCACCAGGAAGGCGCGGGCGATCTCCGCGGTGGTCAGACCCGCGAGCGATCGAAGGGTGAGAGCGACGCGCGCCTCCATCGCGAGCGCCGGATGGCAGCAGGTGAAGATCAGCCGCAGGCGCTCATCGGGGATCGCGGACCCGCCGGCATCGTCATCGGTCTGCTCCAGTGGACTTGCGAGCGCCGTCTGCTCTAGCTTGGTGACCTCGACAGCGCGCCGGCGCAGCCGGTCCACGGCGCGGTTGCGGGCCACGGTCGTCAGCCACGCCCCCGGGCGGGCTGGCACCCCGTCTCGGGACCATCGTTGCAGCGCTTGTACGAACGCATCCTGAGCGCACTCCTCGGCGAGATCCCAGTCGCCGGTGGTGGCGATGAGGGTTGCCACCACCCGGCCCCATTCCAGGTGGAAGGCCTCGGTGACCGCGGCCTCGACGGTCGGGTCAGCGGTGCCCGGCACCGACGTCGCTCCCGCCGCCTCGGTCACCGGTGCGGCGGCGAGGGCTGGCGTGGCACCGCCTGGGCCTCGTCCACGAACGGCCTGACCTCGATGGTCCCGAAGCGAGCCGCCGGGTGACGCGAGGCCACCTCGATGGCCTCGTCGAGGTCGGCGCATTGGATGACGTCATAGCCGGCGATCTGCTCCCTCGTCTCGGCGAACGGTCCGTCGGTCACCAGCACCTCGGCGCCGCGCAGCTGCACCGTGGTGGCCGCGCTGACCGGCTGCAGGCAGCCGCCGTGCAGGTTCACCCCGTGGCCGACGGTGTCGTCCAGCCAGCTCGTCAACAGCCGATCCGCCTCGGCGACCTCGTCCGCGGTGAGCTTGACGTTCTCGTCGACGCAGACGATCAGCATGTACTTCATCCCCAGGCTCCTCGGGTGGTCGGCCATCCGCGGGCAGGGTGGTGAGGCACCCTGGCCGCGGGGCCCGCGTCGCGTAGGTCTATTCTCGATGTTCGGCGGTCGCCATGCCACTCCGCCTGAGCACGGCGGGCTCCAGCAGCGACCAAGTCAGCTTGGGGATCGGTCAAGCCGCATCTCGCCGCCCGCGCACAAGCCGGCCGAGCAGCCTCGCCGGCGATGTGGCAGCCGCGCAGACCGAGGCCGCCCGGAGCGCGAAGGATCCGAGCCGGTCCTCCGCGGCCCAGATCTCAGCGGTTGTCGGGGCGCCCCGCCTCAGGGTCAACAGGTAGGGGATGTACGGGCTCATCGTGGGTCTCCAACTCTCCTTCCCGCCTTCCCCGCGGCCTCGAGTTCTCGGGGATTCGCGGGTGACGGTCGTCAGGACGACGAACGGCCGGCCGCCGGATGGACAGTCACGTCCTCACCGGGCCCGCGTGCCCGAGACCGCGGTGGGCCGGTTGTCCATACCGGACCTCCCCGTTCGTCGTGAGTGTGAAAGCCCCCAGGGCACGACATACGGCACGAACCTCAGAGGAGACCCCATGAACTCGTTCCAGCACGCGCACCGATTCGATATGCGGAGCACCGCCGCCAGCCGCGAATATGACGCCCAGCTCGGCGCGTTCGCGGCGAACGTCGCGGCCGTCGCCCACGCTCTCGCCGTCGCCGGCGGGCGGGTCGCCTCTCTGCTGAGCCGGCACCAGACGTCCGCCGCCCGGACCGCCCTGTAGAGGCCCGGAGCGCAACCCCGCCGATCCCGTTCATCAGCGCTCTGGTGACGGGTAGGCTCTGCTCGCCCCCCCTGAGAAGAAGGAGCCCGAGATGCGGTACATGCTGCTTCACTGCGTTGGCAAGGATGTGGATCTCACGGTCGATGACACCGCCGAGCAGGAGCGGTCGATGAGGTCGTGGCTCGAGGAGACGATCTCTCGCGGCATCAGCCTTCACGGGGGCCAACTGGAGCCGGCCGGCGCCGCCGCGACGGTGCGGATCCGCGGAGGTGAGCTGATCGTGACCGACGGCCCGTTCGCCGAGACGAAGGAGCAGATCGCGGGGTACGACGTCATCGAGTGCGCCGACCTCGACGAGGCCATCAAGCTCGCCTCCCGCCTCCCGGTGCGGTTCGGGTGCATCGAGGTCCGTCCCTTCGCGGAGGGCGACGAGGCGCTGCCCCGACGCCCCCTGGAAGTCGCCGGATGGGCGGCGGCGATGAACCCGGGAAGCGCTCTTCCGCTCCCGACTCAGGCGGCGTCCACCGAGCCGTCACGGCAGCAAGCAGCCAACCCAGGCAAGAAGTACATGCTCCTGATCTGCGTCGACGAGGCCGTTGAGCTCTCGACGGATGAGGCGGCGGACTCAGAACGACGGATGAGCGCGTGGCTCGAGGACACGATCGGTCGCGGTATCAACCTCCACGGTGGGCGCCTCCAGCCCATGAGCACTGCCAGGACGGTCCGGGCACGCGAGGGGACGCTGCTCGTGACCGACGGCCCCTTCGCGGAGACCAAGGAGCAGATCGCGGGATACGACGTGATCGAGTGCACGGACATGCAAGAGGCCGTGGGGGTTGCCTCGCGTCATCCGGTGGCCTGGTTCGGCAGCGTCGAGGTGCGGCCGTTCGTCGACCGGGAGCAGGCTCTGCCGCGGCGCCCGCTGGAGGTCGCCGCCTGGGCGGCGGCCATGGCATCGAAGCGCGGGGGGTGAGGTCGATCCACGCCTCAGCCCAACTCCAGGAGCTGGGCGCCGTCGCCCCCCCAGCGCCGCCGACCCAACACCCTGCTCCCTCAGCGCGTGGCGCGGATCACGTCATAGGAGAGGTGGGTCACCCCGTTCCCCTCGGTGATGTCCGGGTCGTGGAGCTCGAGCGGCGTGGGGGTGAGGTTGTCGAACAGCCGGATGCCCCTGCTCTGCAGGAGCGGGACCACCTTCAGCTGAATGCGATCGACGAGCCCAGGTTCAGACACTGCTGGATCACAGACGGGCTGCCGAGGGCGACGTCTCTTGCGCCGGCAATCTGCTGCGCTCGTTCCACGGCCGCCTCGATGCTTTCCGTCACGAAGCCCACCGTGGAGCCCTCGTGCGGCCAACCGTCCGGAAGTTGGTGGGTGACCACGATGACCGGAGCGCCGGTGGGATGGGCGCCCCCCCCAGCCCTTGGCCACATCGAAAGTGCGGCGGCCATAGACGATCATACCCAACCCGGGCCCACTCTCGGTGCGGCTGGAGGATTCCTCCGGGGCCAGCTGAGGCTTCCCATACCAGGCGAAGACCCGATCCACGCCATCGTCGGGATCGGCCACGAAACCGTCCAGCGACACCGACATGTCAGCGATCACCCTGCCCACGATGGCTCCTCCACGCGGTGGATCCGTGGCATCGCTGCCGCGACGCGATCCTGGATTGAACCGTCGAGCTCACCAGCCCTGGAGATCGCAAACGGGCGGAACAGCGTCCCGCTCAGGTGGCTCGGCTCCGGTCCCACGGTGGCACACGGTTGACAGGCTGTCAGCGGCTCTCGGTCGCGAGCCGGAGGCCGAGCCCGATCAGCACCAGACCGGTGATCTTCTCCAGCCCCCGCTGGACGCGCGAGCGGCTCAACCAGCCAACGCCGCGGTCCACCAACCAGACCACGGCCCCCAGCCAGACGGCGGTCTCCACGGCAAACCAGGCCCCGAGCAGCAACGAGAACTCCCGGGCCGGGACCCCGGCGGGGATGAAGGCGGGGAGGAAGGCCACGAAGAACGCCCCGACCTTCGGATTGCAGAGGTTCGAGATGACGCCGTTGGCAAACCCCCCGAGTGGCCCGACCGCCATCAGCGGCTGGTGGGGCTCGTCGGCGCCGGCCCTCCGAACCCGGCGGCGGGGCCAGAGACTGGTGGCGCCCAGCCAGATCAGGTAGGCGGCGCCCACGAAGCGCAGGACGTCGTACCCCACCCGGCTTGCGGCCAGCAGCGAAGCGAGTCCGAGAGCCGCAGCGAGAGCCCAGCAGAGCAGCCCGGTGACGGTGCCCGCCGCGGCGCACCAGCCGATCCGCCGCCCTCCGCGCAGGCAGTTGCGCATCACCAGCATGCTGTCTGGTCCGGGCGCCAAGATCAGGAGGGTGGCGGCCAGCGCGAAGCCCAGGAGGGCAGCCGTCATCCGTCGACCCCGGCTGTGCCAGCGGCTCGGCGCGCCCGCGCACGGTGGCGGCGGCTCAGGGTCGCGGCCTCCCGTAGGTGAGGATCACGCAGTCTCCCGACCTGATCGCGGTCAGCGGATCGAGGGTGGCCGCCTTCCCCGACCCTGCGAAGAGCCGCTTGCCCGTGCCCAGCACGATCGGGAAGAGCATCAGCCGCCACTCGTCGACCAGGTCACGCTCCAGAAGCGCCCGCACCAGCTGACCGCTGCCGTTCACCAGGATGTCGCCGTCGACCTCCTCTTTGAGCCGGCCCACCGCGTCGGCCAGATCGCCGCTGATCACCGTGGAGTTGTTCCAGCTCGCGTGGTCGAGGGTGGTCGATACCACGTATTTGGGCAGGCCGTTCATCCGATCGGCGAATCCGGCCTCGTCGCGCGGCATGGTGGGCCAGGCTTTGGCGAAGCCCTCGTAGGTGACCCGACCCAGGAGCAGAGCCCCAGCGGCCATCACCTCGTCGAGCTTGAAGCGCTCGCCCTCTGGGCCGCGCTCGACACGGAATGCCCAGCCGCCCTCATCGATCTCCCCGGCCCCTCCCGGGTCCTGGAAGACCCCGTCCAGGGTGATGAACTCCGAGACCACAACCTTGCTCACAGGTCCCTCCTCCGTCGACTCGCCCCGCCGCTGCCGTGGGCGCTCTCTGCCTCTCATCGCCACCTCGAGCGCCTCGGAACGTCGTGGAACAATATTGCCCGATGGCTGAGCAATCGGGTGAGTTCCGGAGCGCCGATGGGCGTCGAGTAGTGTTCAGTCGCTACGGGCCGGCCGACGGCCACCGGGTGCTCTTCCACTACGGCAGTCCCGGCACCCGCCATCTGGGCCCGCGGATGGTCGAGGCGGTGGAGCGCCACGGCATTCAGCTCTTGGTCCTGGATCGCCCCGGATACGGAGCGTCCACCCACCGGCCGGGCCGGCGCATCGCGGACGTGGTCGACGACGTCGGCGCGCTGACCGACATGCACGGCTGGGATCGCTTCGCGGTCTGGGGCGGCTCCGGCGGTGGCCCCCATGCTCTCGCCTGCGCCGGCCTGCTGGCCGACCGTGTGGTGCGGTGCGCCTCGGTGGTCGGGCCCGCCCCGTACGACGCGGGCGGGCTGGATTGGTTCGAAGGAATGTCGCCGGGCAATGTCGAGGAGTTCACCTCTGCGCGGGAGGGGGAAGCGACCTATCGTCCGCTCGTCGAGAGGCTGGCTCGGGAAGCGGTGGAAGCGACCCGGGCCGGCGGCGTGTCGATCCCCTCAGACTACGAGCTTCCGGAGGCGGATCTGGCCGCGTTGAGATCCCGCCTCGCCGACCCGGGCCATCTCGAGAGGACCATCGCCGCCCACATTGACGGCGTCGACGGTTGGATCGACGACTGCATGGCGATGACCCGACCGTGGGGATTCGATCCAGCCACCATCCAACCGCCGGTGAGCATCTGGTACGGGCCCGACGACGTGCTCTGCCCTCGAGGTCACGCGGAGTGGCTCCTGTCGCGGATCCCCGGCGCTGAGCGCCACGAGCTTCCCCACGGTCACATGCTCGAGGCCGACGAGCTGGATGCGATCTACAGCTGGCTGATCCTCAGCCCGTAGCCAGCCGCTCCCGTGGAACCCCAACCCCACCGCCGGGGGGGAGAGCACGGCGCTCCACCTGGTCGCACCATGGCTGCCCGCGGCGCCACCCCGCGGAGGCGGCGTCGCGGCGACCCGGTGGTGGCCGCCACTGATCCTCGACGAGCTCCCGGGCCAGCTCCATCGCGGCGGCTCTCAGCTCGTCCGCGGTCGACCGAATGCCGACCGCGGGGAGCATGGCCAGGACCGGGGTCAGATCCCCGAGAGATAGACAGCCGCCGGCGCAAGCAGGGCACGCACCTGGCGGCGCGGCTCGGCGCCGGGCTCGACCACGGCGGCGATCAGTCTCATCAGCCGACGCTGCATCTGCTCCCCTCCATCGGATGATCGCGGAGCGTAGTCTGGTTCGCCTGGGCGAACTGGATCCAGCGGCTCCAGGGTCCTCGGATGGCCAGGGCGATCCGGCGGAGCACCTCCTGGCGGGTCTCGGCGGTCCGCGGCTGGGTCTGGTGTCCGGCCGGGTGGCGAGGTCAGGCGCCACCCGGTAGTCAGCCGCCTGAAGTCCTCCGGCTCAAGCGATGCTCGCCGCGCTGCTCTCACTCCCGACGCATTGAGCCGAGGTCGATCCGTTCACCGCGTCCGCCGCCGTATCCCAGGCGAACCCGTCCGGATCGGTGAAGGGCTCGGAGTCGCTGCCGATCACGAGCCGGTGCGATCCCGACCCGTCAGGGGAGACCCCGGCGTCCTTGGCCAGGGCACGGCGCCGGTACAGCGCCAGCTTGACGGGACCTGACGCGGCGGCGAACTCGACGTAGGTGTTGAGGAAGCTCTTCCCCACGACGAGGCCGTGGTCGACGTAGAAACGCCTGCTCGCGGCGACGTCGGCGACCCCCAGCAGCAGCACGATCTGGTCGATCCGCCGCGCGGGCGGGCCCGTGTCCTTCTTGGCCGAGGTCGCGACCTTCCAGATGGTCCCGTCCGGGGCCTGCACGACCCCGCCGTAGCCCCAGATGGACTTGGTGACCGGCTTGAGCGGCGCGGCGCCGGCGCCGAGGGCCGCGTCGACCAGGGCGCTGACGTTGGCTGGTTGCGACACGATGAGCGACAGCGTGAAGCCGCGGAAGCCGTCCGTCGGTGCGTCCGAGGCACGCAGGCGCAGCTCCGTGCCCAAGCCGAAGGCGGTGGTGTAGAAGCGGCCTGCGGCCGCAGCGTCGGTCACCTCGAGGGTGACGGATCCGATCGAAGCCATCTGCAACTCTCCTCATCAATCAACTCGCCAGAAGCCGCGGTGTCACCCTGGAGGGCCAGCGGTGCGCCCGGGCCATCGTGCGAGAAGAAGTCCGTCAATGGGTGATCTCCATGGCCGTCATGCTATTTCCGGCTCGGCGACGGCGCTTCTCGATTCCTGATCGGTTTGGTCACCGGCCTCGCCAAGCCCGGGGGCGGCCGCCATCCCGCTCCGTGCGTGGCTCCCACCGACGGTGACACGCCACCCCCACCTGATCAGTGATGCGCAAGCCCTGTGAAGGCTCCCCTGAGGCCAGCGGGCGCCTACCGGCGCGGGCTGGGACGCGACGCGCAAGCGACGCAGAAGGCGGTCCACGGGACCGCCGCCAACCTCTCTGTGGGTATGGCCTGGCCACACCCCTGACAGGTGCCGTAGGTGCCGTCGCGGAGACGTTCGAGCGCCGCGTCGAGCTGCTGAATGGTCTGATACAGAGTTCGCGCCTGGTACGCCCCGGTCATGCGATCGATGGCGTAGGCGGTGCCGTCCCCGATCCGCTTCCCGAACTGCAGGTTGGCGGATTCCGCCGGGTCGTGCTCGGTGAGGGCGCGAACCTCGTCCTCCAGAGTGCGCCGCCTGGCCTCCAGCTCGGCTCGGATCGCGGCAGTGTCAGCCTGACCTGCCGGCGGCCTGTCGGGAACGTGCGGGTCACCAGACATATGGGGTCCCTAGTGTGGACCAGCAGGACGGTGGGGACGAGGCGGCCGGAGGGAACCGGCCGGTGCTTCCCCGCGTAACACGGGTGCCAAGGGTCAGGTAACCTCTCGGTTGCATTTACCCGTTGAAGGCCTCGAAGCGCGTACACCCACAGAAGGGAGTGCCATGCGCCACCCCAAGCTCGCCACCCGGCGCCGGCGATGGGCCGCGCGACGGCGCCTCCCCCTCCTGGTCGCCGCCGCGGCTCTCCTGGTCGCCAGCTGCGGCACCCCGACGCCGCGACCGAGCGCGTCGCCGACATCACCACCCACCAACCTGCTGGCCGGCGTCAGGGTCAGCGCCGCGGACGCCCAGGCTGCCGCGGTGAGCGGCAACGCGTTCACCATCGACCTGCTCCGCCGCTTGGAGTCGAGCAACCCCGGTGGCAACTTCGTCGATTCCGGTTTCAGCCTGGCAACCGTGCTGAGCATGCTCGAGCTCGGCGCCCGAGGGCGCACCGAGTCGCAGATGGCGTCGGTGCTTCACAGCGCCGGCGTGACCGCCGAGCAGCAGGCGGCGGCTCGGGAGCAGCTCGACGCAACCCTCCTCGGCGCCGCCAAAGCCGATGGCATCGCACTCGACGTCGCCAACGCCATCTGGCTGCAGAGCGGGCTGGCGATCAGCCCGGCGTTCCTCGACACCCTGGTCGACGACTTCTCGGCACCGTCTAGCCAGCTCGACTTCCAGGGGAACCCGCCGGCTGCAGCGGACCTGATCAACCACTGGGTGAGCGTCGCGACCCAGGGAATGATCCCCAGCGTCGTCACGGCGGATGAGATCCAGGCGTCCCTCGTGGTGCTGGCCGACGCCGTCTACCTCGACGCGAAATGGGAGCATCAATTCGAGGCCGGCCTCACCTCCCAAGGGGCGTTCTTCCGCCCCGACAACACCCAGGTGTCGACGGCCATGATGCAGGGAGAGCCGTCGACCTTTCCGCTCTACAACGGCGATGGGGTGACCGCGGTCGAGCTGCCCTACGTGGGTGGCCGGTACGCCGCGGACGTCATCATGCCGACATCTCAGCCCCTGACTGATTTCGTCGCCGGCCTGTCCGTCGGAGAGCTCACCGGCATCGAGCAGCAGCTGGTGTCCACCCCCAACGTGGAGGTGATACTGCCGAAGTTCGACATCTCCTCGCAGCTGCCGCTCATCCAGATCCTTTCCGCCCTGGGCATGCCCGACGCGTTCACCGGTGCGGCCGACTTCAGCGGCATCGACGGCCACGCCGACCTCCAGATCGGCCTCGCCCAGCAGAGCGCGGTCATGCACGTGGATGAGGTCGGCACCACCGCGGCGGCGGCAACGATCGTTGCCATCGCGGGCAGTGCTCCGCTCCTGCAGCTCAGGGTGGTGATCGATCACCCGTTCCTCTTCGTGATCCGCGACCTCAGCTCGGGCGCCATCCTCTTCACCGCCCAGGTGACCGATCCCACGGCCTCCTCATGAGCCGTATCCCGGCGGCCGCGGGCGGCCCGGGTGCTCACTGCAGGGCCGCCGCAGCCAGTTGTTTGATCGGGGGCACACGGTGGGCGAGCCGCGAAGCCGCTGCGACTCGTGGTCCGGCCCCGCCGGGCTCACCCCATCGCTACTCCGGCCTGAGGGAGATCCAGAGCTCGGGCTTGAGCTGAGCGGCCACGAGCTGCGGCCAGAACCGGGGACGGTCGCAGCGGAAGCTGACCGTCTCGTTCCGGGAGACCTCGCACGAACGCTCCGGGCTCACGTGCCGCCCCTCGCCCAGCCGCAACGGGTGGCGGGCGGGAGCGACGACCACCTCCACCGTCTCCTGGTGGCCGATCTCACCGACCACGGCCCCGTCGATGGTGATCCTCCAGGCCTCCTTCCAGAGGCCGATGCCGAGCCCGCTCCCGATGCGGGAGAGCCTAAGAGCTTGCGCCAATAGGTGATTGAGTCGGATGACTCCGTTGAGTCGCCTGGGTTCCGGTGCGGGCGGTGAAAGTACATGCAGGACATGGACTTTCCGATGATTGGGAGATCTGACCCAACCCACTCAGGGGAAGCGTCCATGCCTGCGATCCAATCATGCTTCATCGAGCCCCTCTGGGACCAGCTCTCCGCCCTCTTGCCGACACGCCCGGGGAGCCACACGCTGGGCTGCCACCGCCCCCGGGTCTCCGACCGCCTCGTCTTCGACAAGCTCGTCCAGGTCGCCGTATTCGGCTGCGCCTACTGGCGCATCGCGGACGCCAGCTGTTCGGCCACCACCCTGCGCCGCCGCCGCGACGAGTGGATCGTTCTCGGGGTGATGGACCAGCTGGCCCAGATCGCCGAGGATGGTTACGACCGGCTCATCGGTTTGCAGCTCGATGACATCGTGGTGGACGGCTGCATCACCAAGGCGCCCTGCGGCGGAGAGATGGCCGGGCGGAGCCCGGTCGATCGTGGCAAGCAGGGAACCAAGCGCTCGATTTCTCGTGGACGGAGCAGGGATTCCCCTCGGTGTTGTCCAGGCACCGGCCAATCGGAACAACTCGCCGTTGCTTGCGTCCACTCTGGACACCCTCGCCGAGCGTGCCCTGCCGCCCGGCGAGACCACCGTGCACCTCGACCGTGGCTACGACTCGGCCAAGACCCGCACCGAGCTCGATCGCCGAGGCATGGCGTCGTGCATCGCCAAGGTGGGCAAGCCGGCGCCGCTGCGAGCAACCTCGCGCTGGGTCGTGGAGCGGACCAACGCCTGGCACAACGCCTTCAAGAAACTGGCCTGGTGCACCGAACGCTGCGGGGTGGTGATCCGCTTCTACGTTGCCCTGGCCAACGCCATCATCATCGTCCGCCGCCTGGTCCGCGAGGCCTGGAAACGCTACCGCTGGGACACCCGTCCGAGGCGCTGCCCATGAACGCGTCAATCACCTATTGGCGCAAGCTCTAAGCGTCGCCTCCCCGATGGTCGGCTCCTCCGAATGCCTGAATCCGCCGTACGGTGCCCGCCGGGGGGCCGCCGGGACCCACGCCCGTCGCCGTCGTGGCACGGGAGCCGGTGATCAGCCGCTCCCGGTCGAACGTGGCCACGACCGCCCGCCACATGGCGAGGTCGATGACCAGCAATCCGAGCCCGAACCCCACCGCCGTCCACACGCCCAGGGGCACGATCTGGAAAGACACGAGGGCGGTCACGGCGAGGGGTGGCAGGCTGGCCAGCGTGCCCAGCTGCTGGGCGACCCGCACGTCGCTGGATCGCGCCGAGATGGCGGTGCCGATCCCGATCGACCAGACGGCGAGCAGCGGCGCGAAGAGCGCCTGGGCGAGGATGTGGGGGCCTTCGGTCAGGGTCGCGGCCACCGTGGGGTTGGCGGCGAAGAAGTGGGCCAGGATCACCGCCAGGGCGAACAGGATGTAGGCGATCCCGACCGCGGGCACAGCAGCGACCAGCGCCTTGGCGATCAGGATCTCGCCTCGTCGCACCGGCGTGGTCAGGAGCGGCTCCAGGGTGCCCTGGTCCCGCTCCCCCACCACCGAATAGGCGGCGATGCTGGCGGGGATGACTGCCGGCACCACCAGGAGGACGAGGAAGGTGGCACCCACCGCCTTGGTGACCGTCGCGGCCTTGACGGTGGCACCGATCGCGAAGATGGTGATCACCGGGTTGATCATGAAAATGAGCGGAAGCACCGCCATCGCGCCGATGATGAACGGCGTGCGGCGGTACTCACGCATCTCCTTGCGCGCCACGGCGGCCAGCCGCCTCCCGTCGATTCCGATCATCGCCCTGCCTCCGGCTCGGCCTCGACCAGATCGAGGTGGCCGGCCTTCGGCGAGCTCACCGGAACCACATCGAGCCGGGTCGCGATCTCATCGACGTCGACGGCGCCCTGCGCGACGTCCATCACCAGGCAGCAGGCGGCGTGGTCGTCGATGTCGGAGGCGCGGTCCTCGCCACGGTGGCGAATGATACCGCCCGGATACCAGCTCGACCGGCGCCACCGCGCCACCGCCTACCCGCCGAGCTGAACCGTGCCGCGGAACACACTGGAGATGTGCTCGGCGATGGCGAGCGCCGCGGTCGCCGCCGGGGAGGGGGCGTTGCGCACGGCGAGCAGTCGATCCCAACGCCAGAAGACGAAGTCCGAGACCAGGCGGCCGTCGCGCCCCAGGGCCTGGGCCCTGACCCCGGACAATCCAGGCGAGATGTCATGCACCGTGAGCTCGGGGAGCAGCCGCCGCGCCGAGCGGGCCACCAGCCCTGCGGACCGGTCTCGGGCCAGCTCCCACAACCCGGTTCGCCAGTTGCGCAGCATCAGCCGGAGAAGACCGGGGCTGGACGCCTCCTCCACCAAGGTTCTCCAGTCCGCCTGGCCCCGCCGGTATCCCTCGCGGGCCAGGGCCAGGACGGCGTTGGGCCCCAGCCAGACCTCACCGTCGTGGCGGCGGCTGGCGTGCACTCCGAGGAAGGGCAGGGCGGGGTCGGGCACCGGGTAGAGGTGGCCCCTGAGCAGCGCCGCGGCGGCGGGCTGGAGCCGCCAGAAGCTGCCCCGGAAGGGGACGATCCGCGGCTCGCGGGGTGCGCCGAAGCACCGCGCCAGACGGTCCGCCTGAAGCCCGGGGCAGAGGATGACCTGGCCCGCCCAAATCGGCTGGTCGCCCGTCAGCACCTCGACGCCGTCTCGCCGGACCCGACCTCCGCGCACCTCGCAGCCGAGCCGGACCTCGCCGCCCCGGCGGCGGATCTCCCCCGCGAGGGCGGCGGCGACCGCGGTGAAGTCGACACTGGACGTCGAGGGGACGTGCAGGGCGGCGACGCCACGGGCGTGCGGCTCGATCTCCCGGATGCCGACCGGGCCGAGCAGCGCGGCATCGGCGATCCCGTTGGCCCGGGCTTGCTCGAGCAGCCCGGGCAGCCGCTTCGACTCGACGCCATTGGTGGCCACGATCAGCTTGCCGACGCCGAGGACCGGGATGCCCGCGTCAGCGCAGAACTCCCGGAGCTGGGCGCCGCCGCGGCGGCAGAGTTGAGCGTGGATCGATCCGGGCGCGTAGTAGACACCGGAGTGGATCACCCCGCTGTTGCGGCCGCTCTGGTGCGCCGCCACCGTGCTCTCCTTCTCGACCACGGTCACCGCACGCCCGGGGGACTCCATGAGCAGCTGGCGGGCGACGGCCAAGCCGACCAGCCCGGCGCCGACCACCACCACCGGTTTCTCGGCTGCCATCAGCACTCCACGATGCCGCCCCTGGCGGCGGGCGGCGGTTGACAGTGAGCCTCATCATGGCCCTCCGGCGCGGCTCCGCTGTTCCCGCGGACGTCACTCATGGCTGAGCAGCGGGACCCCGCCTCCCCGTTGCGCCGCCGAGCAGCGGGAGGTGATCGCCGTGGTCGGCGACTGGCGCAACGTCAGCGGGGTCACACCCAGCCCTGGGTCCGGCCCGCGAGGCGGTCTCCTTCACCGCCCCCGGAGCGGGAGCCGGACGGCGACGCCTATGGAGCCGCTGCGATGCGGTCGCTCGTGTAGTCGGGCGGGCCGAATCCGGAAGGGACGAGCTGCACGTAGAAGGTGGTCGCACCGGCTGCGCGCGGAACGGTCGCGGACGCCTGGCCACGATCGGAGGAGTTGGTGACCAGCGAGCCCCCATTGGCCGACGCCTGCGGGCACGATCCGGGGACCTGCTGCATGAACACCCCGTAGGTCGTGCTCGGTGGCCCCGATTGCACCTGGATCTCGGCCTGGAATGAGCTGCTCGTAACCTCCAGCATCGCAAACCCGACCGAGGTGGCCGCCTCGCTGGTGTTCGTGGTGCAGTCGCCCTGGGCGGGATTGTTGGTCCCTAACGCCACCTTGGTGGAGGTGGACGGCGAAACCGTCGTCGCCGTATGGGTGCTCCCGCAGGCCGCCGCGAGGATCAGGGTGGCCAGCAGCAGCAGGGGGGCCACCCCCGCGGACCGACGGCGCACGGACCGTCCCATGGAAGCGATCCTCCGCGGCAGTCCGGGGGCAGACCAGGGTCTTCCGTAACCTGCGACGCGAGGCCCTTCTAACCAGTTTCAGCGGCGGTGAAGCGCCGTGCTCCGGCTTGGAGGTTCAACTTGGAGAGGGCGCCGCGAGCCCGGGAGCGCCCAGGAGCCTCAGTAGCCGTACGGGTTGCCGTCCATCCCCGGCGTGAGGGGCTGCCCACTCGGCTGCAGGGCGTACCAGGTACCTCCGTATGAGCTGATGCCCTCGCCGTTCGCCAGGCCGGCAGAGGTGTCGCCGACGTAGTAGTGGACGGGGTCACCGGATACGGCGAGCTGCCGCGCACCCCCACCCGCCGCTGCAGTCGACAGCGAGGCGGTCACGCCTGAGCCGGCCCGGGGCGATCCGGACTCAAGGGTCACCGGTGGCCATACGGCCCGACAGGCGCCTGAGCAGACGACCCCCTTTCCCTGGGTGTTCAGAAGGACGTAGAGGGTGCGGCCGCTCGGCCCTGTCAGCACGGTGCCGACACTTGACTGCGAGGTTCGAACCGTCATCGGATTGGCGGCGGTGGCGGTCCCGCGGGCGCCCGGGCTGCTGGGCGCGGAACCGCATGCCGCGCCCAGCGCCACGGCCGCGAGCATGCCGAGCGCGAGGGCTCGGCGTTCGAGCTTCGCTCGCAACTGCTCCACCTCGGGACTCCCGCTGATGTGAGGATCCTCGTGTGCGTCCGGGTTTCCATCTCCCATACGTGGGGGCGCGGGCTTGGGTTCAGGCAGCTCGGGTCACGCGGCTGCTTTGACGGGTAGGCGTGCGGCTACGGCTCACCCTGCGCGCCGATCTCGGCGGCCATCGCCTCGAGGCGGTTCGCGGCCTCCTTCCAGCTCTCCGGCGTGTCCCCCAGGGGCGGTCCGGCCTCCGGTTCGCCAACCCTCGCCACGCTCACCTCCGTGGGGCGGCGGATGGGTTCGCCACGGTTGCGCCGAAAGCCGTGAACCCCAGCTGCCGTGACGACCCACGAACGGGCTGTGCCCTCTCCACATTGAGCTCAGCGACCCGCAGTCTGGCAACGCCGGGCGGCGAGCGGGATGAAAACAGGCGAGGACACCCCTCCGAGACGCCGGCTCGGGCGCTCCCCGGAGCAAGGCGGGGCGAGTTCCGACTCCTGCCTGCCGATACCGCACCGCTCGGTCCTCACGCGGTCGGCTGAAGCGGGGGCTCGGGCAGGTCGATGACCCGTAGCCAGCTGCCATCCGCCTGCTGGCGGGCGACCTGGACTCGGATCCCGACGCCATCGCGCCGCTGGGTGCCCGTGACTGCCAGGCCGCCGCTCTTCACGGCGGGCAAGGCCTCCTCGAGCTCCATGCGGACCCCACCCGCCACCATCGCCTCGTAGAGGGATCGGATGGCTTCCCGCCCCGCGGTGACCTGCCCCGGAGGGTAGGCGACCACCGCGTCCTCCTCGTAGAGCGCCGCCATCCCCTCGGCGTCGCCGGAGTTGGCCCGTTTGACGAGCAGGCGCGTGATCTCCTCCGGCGCCAGCGCCGGCTGACGAGTCTCGTTCACGTTCGGTCTCCTTCTCTCGCACCAGTTGGACCAATGTTGTGGAATCCGGGCCTCTGGTCCCCTCACCCAGGTTCGTACTCACCGGGCAGGGTTCGGGAGGTCACCGCAACACGGTTCCAGGCGTTGATGACCACCACGGCCCAGATGAGCTGGGCCAGCTCCCTTTCGTCGAAGTGGGCCCGTGCCGCCTCGAAGGCGTCGCGGGGGACGTGGCTGTCGGCGATCAGGGTGATCGCGTCGGTCAGCTGCAACGCGGCGCGCTCCCGTTCGGTGAAGAACGGCGCCTCGTGCCAGGCGGCGACGGCATGGAGCCGCTGCTCGGTCTCACCCCGAGCCCTGGCGTCCAGGCTGTGCATGTCGATGCAGTAGGCGCAGCCATTGAGGATCGACGCTCTCAGGCTGACCAGGTCGCGGAGCGAGGAGTCCAGCTCCAGGGCACCGTCCAGGGCCACCATCGCGCGATTGACGGCGGGGGCGAGCTGGGCGAGGGAGATCCGAGCCTGCTCGAAGGTCGTGGGGTTGGGCGCCATCTCTGGCCCTCCGGTGGCGGTTGACGTGAGACCCATCCTGGACTCAGGATGGCCCATCGGCAATGGCCAGTTCCAAGCAAACACAATGGGCCACTTACGGCCTGGACCTCTTCCTCCATCTCGATCGCAGACCCGGTGGGGGGCTGCGGGTCGCTCTTGAGAATGGCCTCCGCGAGGCCATTCGCTCGGGCCGCCTGCCCCGGGGCACGCGGCTCCCGCCCACCCGGGCGCTGGCCCAGGACCT
The DNA here is from genome assembly GCA_963793875.1 of uncultured Chloroflexia bacterium. Taxonomy (GTDB): domain Bacteria; phylum Chloroflexota; class Dormibacteria; order Aeolococcales; family Aeolococcaceae; genus Changshengia. Next base: position 116,481 of record CAWCBS010000001.1, read on the forward strand.
CGGCATCTCCCGGGGCACGGTGCTTCAGGCCTACGACCAGCTGGTCGCCGAGGGCTGGCTCCAGGGCCGCCGGGGCTCCTCCACCGTCGTCAGCGCCGAAGCCGAGGCCCACCGCCGCGCAACCGCCATCCGCCAGCCGCCGCCGGTGCGCTGGCGGTATGACCTCCGCCCCGGACGCCCCGATGCCAGCTCCTTCCCGCGGACCGAATGGCTGCGCGCCCTCCGTCGAGCGCTGGCCGCCGCACCGAACGCGGCTTTCGGGTACGGTGGCCCCGAGGGACAGCTGCCCCTTCGCGTGGAGCTGGCAGGCTACCTCAGCCGAGCGCGCGGCCTTCGCGTCTCCCCGGAGAGCGTCGTGGTCACCGCCGGCTTCACCCAGGGGCTGGGTCTCGTGGCTCGGAGCCTGGCTGCCGCGGGCGTCAGCGCGGTCGCCATGGAGGAGCCGAGCATGCCCCTGCACCGCTCCATCGTCCGGGCGGCGGGGCTGGCGGTCATCCTCGTGAGCGTCGACGGCGACGGCATGCAGGTCGAGGCCTTGGGACGTTCCCCCGAGATCGGCGCGGCGGTGCTCACCCCCAACCGCCAGCACCCGACCGGTGTCGCGCTCAGCGCGGCGCGCCGGGCCCAGCTGCTGGGCTGGGCGCGCCAGCAGCAAGCCCTGATCGTCGAGGACGACTACGACGGCGAGTTCCGCTACGAGGGCCACCCGCTCGGTCCCCTCCAGGGCCTCGATCCGGACCTCGTCGTCTACGCCGGCACTGTCTCCAAGACCCTGGCACCCGGTGTCCGGCTCGGCTGGCTGGTCCTGCCCGAGCGCCTGCGCCAGCCCGTGCTGCGCGAGAAGGAGCTGGCGGACTGGCAGAGCAGCACCCTGGAACAGCTCGCTTTGGCCGAGATGCTCCGCGCCAGCGCCTACGACCGTCACGTCCGCAGGATGCGACTGCGCTACCGACGTCGCCGCGACCTCCTGGTCGGCGCCCTGGCCGAGGCGTTCCCGGACCTCCACGTCCTGGGCATCGAGGCCGGGCTCAACGTGGTCGTCTCTCTCGCCGACCTCGCCACTGAGGCGAGAGCCGTAGCCGCGGCCGGCGCCGCCGGGGTTGGTCTCGAGGGGTTGGCCGAGAGCGGCCTCTACGAGGGAGAAGCACCGGCCGGCCTGGTGATCGGTTACGCGGCGGCCCCGGAGCACAGCTTCGGGGGGGCCGTCGAGGCGCTCGTTTCCGCTCTCCGGTCGGTGTGCGGGTAATCCACCGGTGGCTCGGCCGCCGCAGAAGCTCCCCTCTAGCGCTCCGTGCTATCCGTTCGGGTGGGCGGGGGTGGGCGGCGACCCCGTGGCCGTGTCCTCGGCGGTGGGCCAGAGTTCGAGATCCATGAACTCGCCCTTGGCCGGAGCCCAGAACTCCCGTCCGCCCTTGGCGTACACGACCGCGTGCGCCCTCAGCTTCCCGGCCGTGAGCGCAGCCGGATCCTTAGAGGCACCGCTCGCGGCCTGGTAGCGGGCGGGTATGAAGCTCAGGGCCAGGCTGCCGGTGAGCCGTCCGCCCAGGTCCGTCAGCATCTTGGCGGGCAGCTCCCATCCCACACCCTGGAGAACCCCCTCAGCCTCGGCGCAGGTGACCTTGATCGCCGACCACTTGTATTCTCCGGAGGGCGGTACCGAGTTGATCTGCAGCTTGGCCAGGGTGTCGAGTGCCGTCGACGCCCCTTTGACGGCGCCTCCCGCGAGCGGCGCCACCGCGCCGGCTAACGCGCCAGCCCCCGAGACCAACGGCGAGATGTCCTTCCAATCCTGAGCCAGCGCGGTCACCAGCGAGGTGCTCTGCCGTACCGGGCTCAGATACTTCATCTGCGCCGACAGCTCTTTGATGCGCCAGCCGTGCCAGGTCGGGAAGAAGAGATAGACGCGGGCGGCCAGATCCTCCAGCTCGTCCCATACGGCGTCGGGGTCGGCGCCGTCGTCCGCCTTCACGAACGGCAAGAGGTGGTGGCTGGTGTGCCGGCCGCCGTGCCCGATCGTCCACCAGTACTCGTAGATGGGAGCCGCATCGTCATCGTCCGCGGCCCCCTTTCCCTTGCTCGCCGGCTGTACCTCCGCGTACTTCATGTCGACTTTGGGATTCGTCTCCCCGAAGACCTCGAAGTAGTACGGGTGCTCAGCGTTGGCCTGCCACGACCTCTCCGCCGGAAAGCAGCTGACCTCGAGCATCCTGACCCTCCCTGCAATGACCCTCCGCGGCGAAGCCCCGCGGGCTGCTGGCGCCACGGGCCGCCAGCATCGGCGACCGACCTCGTCCCAGTCCCGCGCGTCCAACCCCACCAGAGGTTTCCCTCGCTGATGGGAGGTGATATTGGACCTGCAGCGCGCTCGGGGCAAGCTCCCCGTCGACCGGTCGACGGGGCCCCTCCCGCGCCCGGGCCGATGGCGAGGCCGTCGGTGTGCCACCGGCGGATGAACGGTTTGCGGCTTCCGCGCGTTTCCTCAGCCGCTGGCCGCAGGTCGGCGCGGGTCGCGGCTAGTCCACGGCATCAGCTGAGCCCGGCGCGATGCGCGCGGCCACGAGCGCCAGCCACAGCAGTTCCATGCCGAGGAAGATCTTCTCGTAGAGGCCGCCGAGGGAGTTGGGGTTGAAGTGGACCCGTCCGAGGAGCAGGAGCGGCACCAGCGCTCCCCATGAGAGGGCGGCCATCGGGATCGCGACCCGCCGCCAGCGCGGCTGCGGTTGGAGCGCCAGCGAGGCGAGGATCGCTCCCACAAGCACGGCCACGAACGCGACGAACGCGATGGCGAGGTGGACGGCGCCCGACGTGTGCAGGGGGGTTCCCGCCGGATCGTCGGGGAAGAACGCCAGCAGCCCGGAGCAGAGCGCCCAGACCACCAGCAGCCCGAGCCCGGCCTGGAGCCTGCGACTCCTCGCGGCGGTGACGGAGATCGCCCCGACCGCAGCCAGGCTGAGAGCGCAGCGGAGCAAGAAGTTGAGGTCCATCAGCCAGGCCCAGGGTCCGCTGCTGCCGTAGTCGCTCTCGGCGTTGTGGAGCATCGAGAACTGCGGTCGGAGGAAGAGGAGTGCCGTGTCGATGATCGCGTACAGCACGACGCCGGCGAGCGCGAGCCGGGCGGCCATCGCCGCCCTCGGCGTGGCTCTGGGTGAGCTGGACAGATGCGCAACCAAGTTGCATAATAGGCTAGCGCACCATGGCGGAGCAGTCAAGGCCCTCCTACCACTTCGGCGATCTGCTCGCGCTCGCCCGCGAGCACTGGGTGCGCCAGATGGCCGAGCACGTCGGCCGCGCCGGCTTCGACGACTACCGTCGCACCGACGCCGCGCTGGTGCGCCTGCTCAGCCGGCGCCCCCGGTCGATCGGGGAGATCGGCGCGGCACTTGGCGTCACCCGCCAGGCGGCGCGCAAGTTCGTCACCCGGCTGGAGCGGCGCGGCTTCGTCGTGACCTCCCGGGGGGCGCGCGACGCCCGGCTGGTCAACGTCGAGCTAACCCGGCGCGGCGACCGGTACGCGCGTGCCGTCCGGGAGGCGATCGACGCGCTCGACCGGCGCTTGGAACAGCGGGTAGATCCCGCCCAACTGCTGGCCGCCGACGCGGTTCTGCGCGCCAGCCTGCCAGATCAGGCTGCGCAGGACCAGGCGAAGCGTCTCGTTCCGCCGCCCTGACCAGACCAAGACCTGAAAGCCCTATACCGGCTCCATGCCATGGCGGCGCATGAGGTGCAGCTCCTCTTGCCGCTCCGGGGGGTCCGGGGACGACCAGAGCCGCTCGAGCTCTTCGAAGTAACCGTCCAGGGCAGGCGCGTGCAGCACCAGCAGCCGAGCGGTGTCGTTGCCCGTGTTGCCGAAGGTATGGGCCTCCCCCGCTGCCACGAGCACGAACGTCCCTGCGGTGCCCTCGAACACCTCAGCCTGGACCTGAAAATGGACCACTCCCTCCAGCACGAAGTAGGCCTCAGCGTTGCCGGGGTGACGGTGGGCCGGTGGCATCCGGCCACCCACGGGCAGGGTCCTCTCCATCAGAGAGAACCGCCCACCCGTGCTGGAGGCGGTCGCCTTGAACCACATCTCGCTGCCCCGTGCCTCTCGGCGCAACCCCTCACCACTCTTCCAGCGAATCACAGCCCCCTCCTCTGTCGAATCTGGGACCCGGACAAGATACGTCATGCCACACGAAGGTCTTCCGGGCACCGCGAGCGCAACCGTTGGAAGCTGTTACCCAACTCAGAACTTGACGCGTGGAGCCTGAGACGGGCGCTGACCCACTGGCTCCGCCATCGGCGTGGCTGGCCCGATCCCGGGCTCCGTAGCGTGGCAGCGACCGAGTCGCGTGGCACCATTCGGTCTATGACGGGCGGCCAGCGGATTCGCTGTTGCCATCGATGGGGCGAGGCTCGCCAAGGGGCGCCGCGACCGGATGGCGGGTGTCGAGCGGGCGGCTTCGCGCGCCGGGCGGCCTCATGACGGCGGGACGCCTCCGGCAAGGTCAGGTCTCGGCGGATCGCGCAGCTCGGATCGTGGAACGGATCCGCGCCATCCCCCGGGGCTCGGTGAGCACCTACGGGGACATCGAGCCGGGTGCCCCACGGCTCGTCGGGCTGCTCCTCTCCACCATCCAGGTGAAGCTCCCCTGGCACCGCGTGGTGCGAGCGGACGGCTCGGCGCCGGTCGGCACATCGCAGATCGAGCGGCTCCGCCGGGAGGGGGTGCCGATCCGCGGCGACCGGGTCGATCTGCGCCTCGCCCGCTTCCCCCGGCCAGGGTTGGATGGGCACGGACCCGGCGCCGAGATCGCCCGGAGCCGGCCCCTCAGCCACGCGGCGGCGGCAGGGATCCTCGCCGCCCGAGACCCGGTGGTCGCACGGCTGGTGGCCGACGCAGGACCGCCGCGCCTGCGACCCCCACACGCCTCCCACTTCGCCGCGCTGGTGCGCTCGATCGTCTACCAGCAGCTGGCCGGCGCCTCAGCCGCGGCCATCCACCGCCGGCTGACCACAGCGCTCGGCGACGACGTCCGGCCCGAGACCCTCCTCTCCCTGCCCGACGACGGCTTCCGTGCCGCCGGCCTCTCCGCCAACAAGACGGCCTCGCTCCGCGACCTGGCCGGCAAGGTTCTCGACGGCACCGTCGTGCTCTCACCGTCGGGGTTGCGTGCCGAACCGGACGGTGAGGTCGTCACGCGGCTGTCGGCAGTGCGCGGCGTCGGCCGCTGGACCGCCGAGATGTTCCTCATCTTCCAGTTACGGCGCCTGGATGTCTGGCCCGTCGGTGACCTCGGAGTCCGGAACGGGTACGGGCTCGCCTGGCACATCCCTCCGCCCAGCTCGCGCGAGCTGGAGCCGCTCGGCGATCCCTTCCGACCCTACCGCTCGGTGGTCGCCTGGTACTGCTGGCGGGCGGTGGAGCTGTACGGCCGCGGCAGCGAGAGCGCCCTGACCCGATAACCCCAGACAGCGCCCACCCCCTGCTCGCAGGGCTGTGGACTCTCGGGGTCGCCAGCGCCCGAGTGCCGCCAGGCGGGGGACCGAGCTTGCGGCCCAGTCTGCGAGGATTCTCCGACAGTGCTGGGGCGTGAGCCCTGTCCCGAGGAGGATCGTGACGCACGAGAGCCCCGGTGCTCGCCAGCCGTGGGAGTTCGAGCCCCGCTTTCGCCGCCGTGCCTTCAGCTGGAAGTCGCAGCCAGCGGCCCAGCATCTCTGGTCGGCCTGTGCCGACCGTCCCCTGTGACCACCAGCGCCGCCGCCGACCAGCCGGCATCGATTCGGCTCAGCTCGGCGCTGGGCCGATGGGTGCTCTTCGCCACGGTGCTCGCCTCGGGGATGACCTTTCTCGATGCCACCGTGGTCAACCTCGCCCTGCCGCGGATCGGCCGGGAATTCGACGTCGGCCTGGCCGATCTGCAATGGACGGTCAGCGCCTACTCACTCACCCTCTCCGCCTTCCTGCTGCTCGGCGGGGCACTGGGCGACCGGTACGGGCGCCGCCGGCTGTTCCTCATCGGGCTGATCTGGTTCACCCTGGCGTCGGCGCTCTGCGCGGTGGCCCCGTCAGCTCCGATCCTGATCGGCAGCCGGGCCCTGCAGGGGATCGGCGGCGCACTGCTCACCCCGGGCAGCCTGGCCATCATCCAAGCCACCTTCGTCCCTGCGGATCGGGGCCGGGCGATCGGCGCCTGGTCCGGGCTGGGCGGCGTGTTCGGCGCCATCGGCCCGCTGCTCGGCGGGTTTCTGGTCCAGGCGGTGTCGTGGCGCCTGGTCTTCGTGATCAACCTCCCTCTGGGCGTCGCCGCGATGGTGGCCGCCCGCCAGATCCCCGACACCGCGCCGCACCGAGTCGCCGGCCGGCTCGACGTCTCCGGCCCCACGCTCGCCGTTCTCGGCCTGGGGGGCGTGACCTACGGCCTCATCCAGGGCTCGGCGGACGGCTGGACCTCGCCGCCCATCCTGCTGTCGCTGATCCTGGGGACCGGGCTGCTCGTCGGGTTCCTGTTCAACGAGGCCCGGCACCCCTCCCCCGTGCTCCCTCTGGGCGTGTTCCGCTCGCGGGTCTTCTCCGGGGTGAACGCCGCCACCTTCGCCATCTACGCCGCCCTGGGCACGGTCACCTTCCTGGTGGTGCTCCAGCTTCAGCAGGTGCTCGGGTACTCGCCGTTCGCCGCCGGCCTTGCGCTGCTCCCCGTGACCCTGCTCCTGCTCGCCTTCGCCAGCTACACGGGGAAGCTCGCCGGTGCCATCGGCGCGCGCATCCCGATGACCGCGGGGCCGCTGCTGGCCGCCGCCGGGATGGCCATGTTCGAGCGGGCCACACCGGGGGCCAGTTTTCTCGCCGCCATCCTGCCGGCGAGCGTCGCCTTCGGGATCGGCCTGGTGCTGACCGTTCCCGCGCTCACCATCACCGCCCTGGGGGCGCTGTCCTCGGATCGCGTCGGGGTGGCATCCGCCGTCAACAACGAGGTGGCCCGCGTCGCCTCCCTCGCCGCGGTGGCGCTGGTGCCGGCGCTGGCGGGGCTCAGCACCGGGGGCGCCCACGTGGTGCGCTCAGCGTTCTCCGCCGGTTTCAGCACTGCGATCTGGATCTGCGCCGGGCTCTGCGCCACCGGAGGGCTCATCTCGTGGCTCACGGTGCCCGGGGCAGCGCGCCCGGCCCATCCAGCGCAGCGGGCAGCGGAGGCGGGGGGAGCGGTGCCGCGGTGACCGGAACCGCCGTCTCCTGGCCCGCCTGACGGGGTTCCGTCGCTCCGCCGCGACCGGCTCCGATCGCCCCAGGACCGGGTCTGGCCATGATCGAGCCGTCAGCCGGTCCGCCAACCAGTCGAGAATGCACCCTCACCCATGCCGGATCTCAGGGTGCCGGTGGGGCTGCCGCGCTCTCCCCCAGAGCCACCCGGCGCCAACCCCGAACGTCATGATCAGCACGATCCACGCCACGGTGCGGCCGGTCGAGGACAAGAGTCTTTCCGCCAGCAGGCCGCAGGCGAGGAACACCACCAAATCCGCGAACAGGGCCGCGTACCAAACCCCGCGCCCGATGGCGCGCGCTGGCACGGCGGAGCTCAGGGGACGGGGCGGAGCCCCGCGGCGATCGGCACCAGCCGCGAGCGGACCAGCCAGAGCTCTGGCCGGCCCGTCCCTGCCCTCCAGAGCCTCCCCGTGCCTCTGAGCACGGGGCCGACGCCCCCTCGGGGTTGTTCGTCTGCGGCGAGTCTGGGGCACAGGTGAAGGGTAGCTGGACGCGCCGGGTCCTGCTTCGTCGCGGAGTTGGTGAGGTGCCGCCCAGCCGGGTCGATGTCGGACCTGGCTGGATCGGGCCGGCCGGCTCGCAGCTGGCGATCACCGCGCCAGCACCGGTTGTGACGCTGCCGACCCGTCGCAACGCCCCGGGCCGGACGCCGTACGAATCTTCAGCTTCCACGGGAGACGACGCCAGCAAGGGCCGGCGCAGCGTGTGGCACGAACGCGCCGGCCCCGGTGTCCCCCGAGCAGCGTTGGCCCCCCGCGCGACGTTTGGACCCCTCCAGGGGAGCCGCCCCGGAGGGCCTGGACACCCTGACGCCTCCCTGATACTATCATTCTGATATCAGATTTACAGCCGAAGGGAGCCCCATGCCAGCCACCCCCACCCTGCCGCCACCCCCAGACGTACTGGTGTCCGAGGATTCCCCCTCGCCGGCCGCAGCCTCGCCACCGCCCGCCGCACGCGCCGTGGCCGCCGTCAAGGTATACGGGCGCGGTGACACTGCGGTGCGGGCCCTGGACGGGATCGACGTCGAATTCGCGCGCGCCGAGTTCACCGCCGTCATGGGGGCCTCGGGGTCGGGGAAGTCGACCCTGCTCCACTGTCTCGCCGGCTTGGACCGGCTGACCTCCGGGGAGACCTACATCGGCGACGTCGCGCTGAGCAGGCTCGGTGACAACCAGCTCACCCTGCTCCGCCGGCAGCGGGTCGGTTTCATCTTCCAGTCTCTCAACCTCGTGCCCACGCTCGACGCGCTGGAGAACATCGTGCTGCCGCTCACCATCGCGGGCCGCAGGCCGGCCCCCGGCGCGGTGGAGGGGGTGGTGGAGATCACCGGTCTCGCCGACCGCCTTCACCACCGTCCGAGCGAGATGTCCGGAGGCCAGCAGCAGCGGGTCGCCGCGGCGCGCGCGCTGGCCAGCCGGCCCGAGATCATCTTCGCCGACGAGCCGACCGGAAACCTGGACTCCCGCTCCGGGGGTGAGCTGCTCGGCTTCCTGCGCCGAGCCGTGGACGAGATGGGGCAGACCATCCTCATGGTCACCCACGACGTCTTCGCGGCCGGCCACGCCGACCGGGTTGTCTTCCTGGCCGATGGCAGGGTGGCGTCGGAGATGAGGTCGCCCACCCCCAACTCGGTGCTCGACGTGATCCGCGGTCTCGGTGAGCGCGCCGGCACGGCTCGCCCGTGATGTTCAGGGTGAGCCTGCGCAGCCTGCTGAGCCACAAGCTCCGCCTCGCGCTCACGGCCATCGCCATCGTGCTCGGCGTCACCTTCGTGGCCGGCACCCTGGTGACCACCGACACCATCACCACCTACTTCACGAGCCTGATCGGAGGCATCGATAGGGGCGTCGCTGTTCAGGTTGAGGGGTCCAACAACCCCATACCGGCTTCGCTGCTCGCACGAGTTCAGGCGGTATCCGGGGTCGCCGAGGCGGCCGGGGAGCTCACTCGCCCGGGCATCGCCCTGCTCGAGAAGGGCACGAGCGTCGGCGGGACCCTGGAGGCTGCGACCCTGGGTGGTGCCTGGGTTTCCGACCCCGAGCTCTCCCCGTACAAGCTCACCTCCGGATCGGCTCCCACCCCCGCCGGTGACGTCGTCATCGACGCCGACACTGCCGCCGCCGGGAACCTCGGGCCCGGCGACACGCTGCAGATCGCCTTCACCGGCTCGGCAACCGAGACCTTCAGGGTGAGCGGCGTCGCCGACTTCGGGGTCGAGCCCAGCGAGGCGGGGTATGGCTTCGCCCTCTTCACCCCGACCGTGGCCGAGCGGGTGCTCCAGGCCGGTGACACGTACGACACCATCGTGGCGAGCGCCCAGCCCACGGTCACGGAGCTCCAGCTCCGCGACCGGGTCGCCTCCGCCCTGAGGGGTTCGCCGGTCACGGTCCGTACCGGCGCGTCAGCGGCCACGCGGGCCGAGCAGACGGCGGTCACGACCATCAACCAGGAGATCGGCACGCCGCTTCTGGTCTTCGCCTTCATCGCCGTCTTCGTGGGCAGCTTCCTGATCGTCAACACCTTCAGCATCCTGGTGGCCCAGCGCACCCGGGAGCTGGCCCTGCTGCGCGCCCTGGGGGCGACCCGGGGCCAGGTCTTCCGCCAGGTGATCACCGAGGCCGCCCTCACCGGCGTCCTCGCCTCACTCCTCGGCTTTCTCCTGGGCATCCTCGTCGCCGACGCTCTGATCCACCTGCTCACCCGCCTCGGACAGCTCGACATCCAGGCCAGCGCTCTCATCGTCTCCCTGCTGGTCGGCACCGTCGTCACCATCGCCGCCGCGGCGCTGCCGGCGCGCCGAGCCACCCGCATCGTGCCCGTCGCGGCACTCCGCGAGGCCACCCCCGAACTCCAGCCGGTCGGTCGCCTCCGGATCGGCGCGGGCTTCTGCCTGCTCGCCGGCGGGCTCGCGGCGCTGGTCCTCAGCCTGGTCAGCGCGAGCACGACCACCGGCCCCAACCTCGGGGGTCTCGCCCTCTCGGTGCTAGGTGTCTTCCTCTCCGTGGCCCTGCTCGCCCCCATCGTGGTGCGCCCCGTGGCCGCCGTGCTGGGATGGCCGGCGCGACTCCGCGGAGCTCCCGGCCGGCTGGCCGGGGAGAACGCCCGGCGCAACCCCCGGCGCACCGCCCTCACCGCCGCGGCGCTGATGGTGGGGCTGGCCCTGGTCACCGCGGTGGCGGTGCTCACCGACTCGCTGGAGGCCAGCGTCGACCAGGCCATCGATGGCAGCGTCAGGGCCCAGCTCGTGGTCTTCGACAAGGACGCGTCCGGCTTCAGCCAGCAGGTCGCGTCGACGCTGCGAGCGGATCCGAGAACTCGCCGATGTCGGCGAGATCCAGGGCAGCAGCGTGCAGGTGGGCAACCTCTCCAGCAACGTCGACGGGTTGGAGCCGGGCGGCATCGGACCCGACCTGATCTTCCCGATGATCTCGGGCCGAGCCACCAGCCTGGCCACCCACGACACCGCCCTCGTCGACTCCACCACGGCCCAGACCCTGGATCTCCACGTGGGCAGCGTCGTGACCATGACCTTCCCCAACGACGACAAGGTGCGGATCAGTGTGGGCGGCGTCTACACCGCTGATGAGGTGATCACCGGCTTCTACGTCTCCTCGACCAGCTTCGCGCCGCACGTGACACCCTTGCAGGACAGCGTCGTGCTGGCCAACCCTGCCCCAGGTGTCCCGCTCGCGGCCGCTGACAGCGCGCTGGTTCACGACCTGCGCGGCTATCCCTTGCTCACCGGCTACACCGTGGCCCAATACCTGAGCTACGAGAGTGCCCAGGTCAACACCTACCTCAACCTCATCTACGTGCTGCTCGGGCTCGCCATCGTCATCGCCGTGGTCGGGATCGTGAACACTCTGGCCCTCAGCGTCCTGGAGCGCACCCGCGAGTTGGGGCTGCTGCGTGCGGTGGGGATGACCCGAGCTCAGACCTGGGAGATGGTGGCCTGGGAGTCGGTGATCATCGCCCTGATCGGCGCCGTTCTGGGCCTGGCGGTGGGCGCCGGCCTGGGCATCGCCGTGGCCGGTGCCCTACACGCTGACGGCATCACCGCGACCGCGGTGCCGGGTGCCAACCTGCTCCTCTACGCGGCGGCAGCGGCGTTCTTCGGTCTGGTCGCAGCGATCTTCCCCTCCATCCGCGCCTCGCGGGTGGACGTGCTCCGCGCGGTGACCACGGAGTAGAGCCACCGTGCCAAAACGAGGCCAGAGAACCCTCGGCATCGGTCGGATCGTCCGTGGGCATGGTCGCGGGGTCCCGAGGCCTCTTCGCGCGCGACCGACTCAACCGTCCGACGGCAGCGATCACCGTGGCGGGCGCCGCACCTGGCCCCGGCTGGCGCCGCAGCGCTACCCGGTGGCGTGCGCCCGCAGCCAGGCCGCCGCCCTGCTCGGCGATGCCCGCGCCAGCCAGGCCTCCTGAACCGCCTCGGTCAACTCCGCCAGGGTGAGCTCCCCGATCTGGCTCTCCCGCAGCAGCACCGATAGATGGCCGTCGAAGTGCGGCGTGGTGAAGAACGGCGACGCCTCGTCCTGGACGAGCGCCAGCCTGGCCGCCTCCGACGGCACCCAGAATACGATGACATCGGGGTAGCGCTCACCGGTCTGCGGATCGACCGCGTCCGACCGGGGATTGCGGTAGAAGACGAAGGACTTCCCGCCGACCTGGTAGATGGGTCTATCGGGCCGCCGTCCAGGCCAGACGCTCACGTGCGGCATCCGCAGAACCAGCTCTTGTACGTCCTCGATCCGCGCCCGGCGCGACCCTGCCGCCATGACCGTATTCTAGGTTGCAGGGCGAGCGCGCCCCTGGGTGTCCGCCAGTCGCTGAGCTGAGCAGACCCGCCCCTCGGTGACGCGATTCGCCGAGATGGGCCACCCCAGCTCCATCATTCCGTGCCCTGCTGAGTAGGTCAGTTTGCCCGCTCACCGCCGCAGCGTTCCCTGCCTGCGCGCTGGGGAGGGGTACAGCACCCGAAGGGCTCGCCACTCGTCGACGACTTCGTAACCCGGCGCCTCTTGGGAGCGCTGGTCGGCATCGGTGGCCTCGGGGGCCGCACTCACGAGCGGGGCGCTACTCATTGCATTCGAATCCGCAATCTCCGCGACATGCAGCCTGGAAGCAGTATCCACAAATCGCGATTCAAGATACACCCGGCCCGGTGTGGGAGCGCGTTACTTCGACTTCTGCGACAGTGCGAGTCTCGGCGCGAGCGTCGACGATCCCGCGAGCCACGAAGCCTGGCCCGCCGGCTCACTCAAGTCAGCGCGCTCGCCCGCTCCGCAACCGACTTCTTTCGGCGGCCGCCGTGGTGCGATCGGATGAACGGCGCGCGTTGGCCGAACACAGCCTGCTAGTCCGGATCCGCCTCTGTCGCCGGGACGGCCAGGCGGTGGCGATAAGCGTAGGTGACAGCCTGGGCTCGGTCACGCACCCCGGCCTTCATGAAGACGTGGTTGACGTGAGTCTTCACCGTCGCCTCGGTCACCACGAGTCGGGCGGCGATCTCGGCGTTGGAAAGCCCCTGGGCAATGAGCGAGAGCACCTCCACCTCGCGCGCGGTGAGCCCGTCGGGGACCGATGGCCGGGGGCTCGGCTCCGAGGTGGCTCCGCCGCTGACGGCCGCGACCAGGTGGTGCTGGACCGCCGGATCGATGGCTGCCCTGCCTGCCACGACCGCCTCGATGGCTCGCTGGATCTCATCCGCGCCGGCGTCCTTGGTCAAGAAGCCCCTGGCGCCGGCCCGCAGTGCCTCCACCACCGACCGGTCGTCGGCATAGGTGGTGAGCACGACGACGCGACACTGCGGGTGGGTCTCCTGGAGCCTCCGCGTCGCTTCCACCCCATCACACCGAGGCATCCGCAGATCCATCAGCACGACGTCGGGGGTGAGCCTGCTCACCAGGTCGAGCGCCTCCTGGCCGTCGGAGGCAGAGCCGACCACCTCGATCCCGGGTAGAAGCTTGAGGAGCAGATTGAGCCCCTCCCGAACCACCCTCTGGTCGTCGGCGATCAGCACCCGGATCACATCGCTCACACCGGCACCCACAGCTCGATGCGGAACCCCGTCTCGGTGGGTCCGGCCTCCAGGCGGCCGCCCAAGAGCTCGGCGCGCTCGCGCATCCCGGTGATCCCGTAGCCTCCGCCCGGGCTGCTGGGCTGAAGGCCCTTGGCGGGAACCAGACCGCCGGCGGCGAAGTCCTCCACGGTCAGGCGCAGGCCACCCGGCTCGTAGCCGAGCCTTATCGAGACCGCGCTGGGTTGGGCGTGGCGCCGCACGTTGGTCAGTGCCTCCTGAGCCACCCGATAGACGGTGAGGCGGGTCACCGAACTCGAGGGCGCGCTCTTCGCCCGAGACCTCCATCGCGCATGGAACACCCAGGTCGCGCTCGAACTCCAGGGCCAGTGTCGGGAGGAGCTCGGGGCCGGGGAGCTCGTCGTCTCGGAGCGCGCCGATCGCCCGGCGCGCCTCGGCGAGCCCGTTCCTCCCCAGATGGAGGGCCCGGTCGATGGTCGCCGACAGCTCCGGATCGGCCCTCTCGCGTTCGGCGAGCAGCCGTGCGCCCTCCAGCTGCAGGACCAGTCCGGACAGCGAGTGAGCCAGGACGTCATGCATGTCGCGGGCCAGCCGCTGCCGCTCGGCCAGGGCCAGCGCCTCGGCCTTGGCACGCTGCGATGCCTCCAGCTCCTGGGCCAGTTGGAGTGCCTGGTTCTGGCCGTCGCGGAGCCGGGCGGACATCCAGCCCATCGCGAAGAAGGCGGCTACACCGGCCTCGGCGAGAAGTGCGTCAGGCAGAGGGAAGGTTCCAGTTACCGCCGCTATGGTCGCCGCCAGGCCGCCGCCTCCAACCGCCAGGGCGCCCCGGGTGGGGAGTCGGTACGCGCCCGCGAACACCGCGATGTAGCAGCCGAGGACGCCCTCGCTCCCCGGCTGCAACTTCATCAGCGCTGCCGAGCTGCCGATCAGGACCACGTAGAACGGCGCCTGGGCGCGGGGTGGGAGCCGGACGATCGCCCCTGTGGCGCCGCTTACGCCGGCGGCGACGCCGATCAGGGCGAGGAGTACGCCGAGCCCCCGTCCCGACAGCCCAGGATGGGGGAGGTTAAGGGCCCCAGCCACCTCGACGACGAGGACACCGAGGATGGCGACGGCCCGCATCGGCCGGACCGCCGCCTCCTGATGGGCTTGCGCCCTCTCCAAGGTGGCGACGCTGGGCGCGCCCGGGGCTGTCGACCCAGAGATCGCGGTCACGGCGTAAGGGTAGGCCGTCGCAGGCCCGCCGTCATCGCCACCAGGGTGGAGGTGCGACTGCGTCTCTCAACCCAGGGGTGCAGAGCCGTGCGCTCCCCGGAGGACGGGCGGGCGCAGGCAAGTTCAATCCTCGTGCCGATGACCCGGTCTCGGCATCCGACTAGGCTCACCGCATGGCAACCGCGGAGGAGGCGACCTTCCTCTTCCTCGCCGGAATACTCAAGGAGCGATGACGATGTCCACCCTGATCAGCATCGTCGGCCGAATCATCCTGGCCGCGGCCGGACTTGGCGGAACGGGGCTGGGAATCAGTCCGATCCTCTGGCTCATCCGCCGCCGCAGAGCTCGGCGCATGGCGTTGTGGGCAGCGACCGCGTCGCAGTCACCCCCGCCCCTGACGGCGCAGCCCCAGCATCCCATGGAGCAAACGTGGATGCGCGAGCAGGCAACCACGTCGGCCGAAGTGCAGCCAGCCTGGCCCATCGCTCCATTCGGCTACCCGTTCCCGGTCGCGTCCGGCGGGCCGCTCCTCGGGGCCCTCATCGGCCGGCCGCTGCGCCTGCGCTGGCGTCATCGGCAAGGGCACTCCCAAACCCATGGATTGCCAAACTGACCCGGAGATCTCGGGGGCTGCGCTATTGCCTCGACACGCGTGGCCCACCGTCTCCCCCGTTGGCAAGATGCGAGAAGCTCACCCCCGTGGCGCAGGGCGCTGCGGGGGCACTCCCAGTCAGTGTCCCGCCGATCGCAGCACCGCATCTCACACGCAACGTGCGCGGTAGCACCACCCAGACGCCCGCCCACATCGAGCATCACGAGGGCGTGAACCGGGATCGACGGCGCGGTGAGCCGGGGGCGGGAAGACCCCCTCCCCAACCGCGGGCCCATCGCGCGCGCAATGGACGCCGTGGACTAGTCGGCCCGGGGGTTGAGGTGGCGCCACGGCGGCTCAACCCCGAGCCTGAGTGGCTCGGTCCGTCGACCGACTCAGGATCACGTCGAAGTTCAACCCGTACGGCGATGACCAACCGCGGCCTGGGCTCGTAGCCTGAAGGGCATGCAACGACCCATCCGAGACCACCGCCGCAGCGCCGGTCTCGGATGTGGAACCTGGAGGAGACTGACATGCCGGCAAGCATCTGGATGGTGAATCTCTTCGTTCTCGGCGTGGTGCTGCAGGCGGATCTCGGACAGCGCAAGGTGAGCTGGCTCCGGATGCTCCGCCCCCTCGCGGCCGGCCTCGTCATCGTTCCACTCTTCGTGCAGAGCCCCCAGACCTCGGGCAGCGGCCTCTTCTTCGAGGTCATCGCGGCCGCGGCGGGCGTCCTCCTGGGAACCATCGCAGGCTTCGGGTTCATGCGCGTTGGCGTCGATGCCCGGGGACATCTGATCAGCAAGGCGGGGATCGCTTACGCTGCCTTCTGGATCCTGGTGATCGGGGCTCGGATCCTGTTCAGCTACGGCGCGTACAACTGGTACGGCCACGCGCTGGGCCAGTGGATGTTCAGCAACCAGATCACGGTCGATGGGCTGACCGATGGCCTCATCTTCCTCGCTCTGGCGATGGCTTTCAGCCGAAGCGCCCGCTTCTTGCCCGCCCTGCTCCGGAAGAGGGGGGCGCACACCACCGCGTCGCCACAGGTGGCGCAGGCCTGAGTTCCCCAAGGTCCGTCTCCGAAGCCGGGAACCGCGTCGGTCCCCGGCTTCCTCGCTCCGGATCCGAGTTCAGAGCCGGCCTCGAAACCCTCCCGGGATGGCTATCGACGCACCTTGCTGACGGTGATTCACCCACCAACCATCGAGTTTCGGCGATATGGGTGGTAACGCCTCCGACGAGGAACTCCAGCACGCTCGGTAGCCAGACCCGACCTGGTCCTGCCCCGCATGGACCAGAACACGGTTTCACTTAGCCAGGAGGCTTGCCACCACGTTGATGGTCGTTGCTAGGATCACCACGCCGAAGAGGTATGGCAGCACCGCGTGGCGCAGGGCCGTCTTGCGAATCGGTTTGGAGTTGATATCCGTGTCAGAGACCTGGAAGGTCATGCCGAGAGTCAATGCGATGTAAGCGAAGTCACCAAAGTCAGGCAGGTCACCGGAGTGCCAGTCGATACCGCCCCCAGCCTGGTAGTACAGCCTCGCGTAACGAAGAGTGAAGACAGTGTGGACAGAGGACCAGGACACCACGACACTCAGAAACGCGAGCGCGGTGATGAGGGTGTGGGCGGGGTTCTGCTCGCCTCCAGCCTTGACAAGAGCGAGGGCCACACCGACCAGGCTGGCGATGCTGGCGCCGATGAGGATGGCGTCGGCGGCGACCCTCGAGTTGTCCTCCATGACCGCCATGGCTCTGGTCTGCGTAGGGTCCTTCCCGCGCGTGCTCACCAGCACCCACGCGACGAAGACCGCTCCGGCGACGTCCCAGCCGACCAGGTCCGCGATCTGCCAGGGGGTGACCAGGATGGCAACGGCGAAGGCCGCCAGTCCGCTCGCCAGACAGGCCATCAGACGGGTTCGGGCACTCACCTGCGCCTACCGCGACCAGCCTCGATGCATCCCTCCGATCCTCCCACAAGCGCGCCGGCGACGGATTGGCCATATGGCCGTGGCAGTGATCTGGCTGGCTCACATAGGCATGGACCGCCTACTCGGTTTCGGGCTCAGATACAACGAGCACTTCGCGCACACCCACCTCGGCGATGATCGCCCGGTGAGGGGCGGGGTGGTCATGACGACCTCCGGCGTGGGCGCGGCTAGTACTCCGCCACCAGTCTGCCGGACATGACGTCGCGCTGGATGGCCTCGACGCGGCCCGGGTCGAGCACCGAGGCCAGGGCGCGGAGGGCCGCGGCGTCGACGGCGGCACCAACCAGGACGGCCCGGGTATCGCCGTCGCCGACCCGCCGCTGCGCCGCCTCCGACATGGGCCGGTCCGAGAGCGCCGACGCGCGCCGAGCATCCATCTCGTCGACGGTCCAGACGGCCGCGTCGGCCGCCCCGGTCTCCAGCAGCCGGACGATCTGCGAGTACATGGCCGGGACCAGACGCACCTGCCGCTCGGCGAACTCGATGTGAGTGAGCAGCTGCTGGTCGGCCGAGGAGCGGTCGACGATGACCCGGAGCGGCACCGGCGGTTCCCGGCCGGACACGAAGAAGACCCGGTGCCCGGTGTTGTAGGAGAGAGGCAGAAGCTCGGCCACCAGGGCCTCGTCCGGGCCGCACACCTCGCCGGCGGCGAAACTCGACATCACCGCCAGGTGGCAGCGACCGTCGTGCATCGCCTGCAGCCGCTGCCGCGAGCCGCGGACGAAGATGAAGAAGACGTCGAGCCCGGCTTCCGTCATCACATGCTTGAGCGCCGTGGCGAGTGCCTCGTAGCGCTCCGACGAGGCGAGCGGCATGGCGATGACCAGCGGCCCCCCCTCGGCGATCGACCACAGCGAGCCCAGCGAGCGGTCCACTAGGAGGGCGCCGGCCCGACCGCGGGTCTCGAACTCGATGGCCCCCGCCTCCTCCAGCCGGCTGATGGCCACGTGGATCGAGGCCAGGCTGGAGTGGAGCTGGACCGCCAGGCTCCGCACCGTCGGCATGGGGGAGCCCGGCTCCAGCTCGCCGAGGAAGCGTCGGGCCAGGATGGGGACCAGATCGGCCACGGCTCGGTGACGGGGGTGGACGTGAGCCGGAGGAGCTGCCCGCCGGTCTCGAGCTCGGCGAACCGCGCCCTCGCCAGCCGTGGGCGCGCCCCGATCGACTCCACCCGCGCCCTGGCCGGCTCCGTCCGTCGGCCGGGGCCGGATGGTCATGTTCTCGTCGGCTGTCATCTCGCTCTAGAAGATGGCGATGGGGTTCCAGGGCGAGCCGGTGCCGCCCCCCAGTCGGAGGGGCAGGCCGACCACCATGAACTCGAAGCGCCCTTCCTCCGCACAGGCGGCGGCGACCTCCTCTAGGTCCAGGCTATCCGAGGCCAGCATGCCCATAGCCACGATCTGGAGTGGATGGATCGGGTAGACGATGTCCTCCACCGAGCTGGGGATGGCCTCACCGTCGCCGTCGGGCAGAAAGGCGGCGATCCGGCGTTCGTGCATCCAGGGGATGGTGTCAACGTGGAGACCGGCCTTGCCCTCGCCGCGCGGGGGCGGGTCGTTGCTCCAGGGACCGAGCTCCAGGCGTCGCCGGTTGTGCCCGGTGCGGAACACCAGGATGTCGCCCTCGCCGAGTCGCACCCCTTCGGCCTGCTCGATCTCCTCGAGCTCCCCCCGGGTGACCGCCTCTCCCGGCTCCAGCCACTTGACTCCGCGATGCCGGGGGACGTCGAGGAGCACCCCGCGCCCGACCACGCCGCGGCAATAGCTGGCCACGTCCAGCGAGGTGGCCCCCTGCGACGTGAGGACCTCACCCGCCGGCCGGCCGTTGTAGACCAGACCGTTGTACGAGATGTGGCAGAGCGCATCGACGTGGGTGTGCGAGTCGCCGTGGCAGGCCATGCCCAGGTAGTCCATGCCGAAGCGCACCCCTCCCGACCTGATGTCGATGTCATGGCCCTGGCTCACGAAGTGGATCGCCGGGTTGGGGTTGTCGGGTCCGGCCACCTTGTTGACCGGCAGGGCCATGGACACCCGGCGGCCCGACCTCACCAGGCCGGCGGTGGTGCTGATCCTCTCCGGGGTGATGAAGTTCAGGGTGCCCAGCTGGTCGTCGGGTCCCCACCTGCCCCAGTTCTTGACCGCCTCGAAGATCTGGTCGAACCCCGCGTGGGAGACGAGGCTGCCCGGAGTCGGGCTCGGTGGCTCACTCATCTGGACCTCCTATGAATTCCCGAGCGGCGGAAATCCGGTGGCAGCCAGTGTGGCCCCGGAAAGGGGGCCTCCCGCCCACGGAACCAGCGGAGCGGACGAACGGCGCCTCCACGCCACCCGCCGTCATTGCGAGCTGCCCCGCGCCGAGATCGGCCAGCAGTCGATCAACTCGCCGGCACGGCTCACCCACACGTGATCGTGGAGGTTAAAGGTGGTCCGGATCTGGCCCGGAATGAAGTCGAGCTCGGCGCCCAGCGCCGGTGGCGGCCCCTCGGCGGTGACGATGGTGTGCTCGTCCCCCAGGGTGATGCTGGTCACCTCGAAGCCGGCGCTGAGCGGCGGCCCATACTCCACTCCCACCACCCGGCGACCAATGTCCAGGACGAAGCGATCATCGTGCCGGCTGATCACCGTGCCGCGGATCGCCGCTGCGCAGCGGAAGGGAAGGCCCATGCCGAGCAGTTCCGGCTCCATCAGGGCGTAGACACCAGCTTGAAGCTCGGTGATGGTGGGATCGGCCAGGGCCTCCAACAAGGTCGACGTTCCCGCAGCCGAGACGCTCTCAACCGCAAAACCGGCACGGATGAGCGCGTCGCGGGTTTCCGCCAGCAGGGCGTAAGCGCGGCCAATCTTGGCCTGGCGGTCCTCGACCCCGGAGCGCAGACGGCCTTCATAGCCCATCAGCCCAGCCAGCCAGAGGCCCGGCGATCGGTCGATGACCGCCGCCATCCGCAGCACCTCCGCCGCCGAGGCGACGCCACAGCGATGAAGGAGGACGTCCACGTCGATGAGCACCCCGACGGTCACTCCGGCTCGCGCCGCTCGGGTGGAGAGCGACATGACCGGCTCGGGATCATCGGCCGCAACGGTCACGGCGGCCTCGTGAGCCAGCCCGACCAGCCGGTCCATCTTGAGGGGGTCGACCAGCTCGTTGGCCAGCAGCACGTCGGTGATCCCCGCCGCGACCATGACCTCGGCTTCGCCGACGGTCGCGCAGGTGACCCCTCGGGCCGAACCACCCAGCTGACGCCTGGCGAGCTCGGGAGTGCGATGGGTCTTGACGTGCGGGCGGACGGTCTTGCCCGTGCCCTCGAGCAGATCGGACATCGCCCTCACGTTTCGCTCGAAGGTGTCGAGGTCGACCATCAGAGCAGGAGTGGAGAAGGTCCGCTGGGTCTCGACCTCGAGGGCCTCCGAGGATGCGCGGATCACTCCTCTCACCCTCCGATGCCGGCCGTGGCCAGCCTGGTGCGGATCGAATCGAAGCGCCGGCCGCGCTCCGGGTCCGGCTCGAAGCGGCGTGACACGACCACGAGGCGGTCGATCGCGGCCGTGAGATCGGAGTAGGCGCCGCATCCCACGCCAGCCATCAGAGCGGCGCCAAAGGCCCCCGGCTCGCCCTGGCTCACGACCTCGACGGGGAGGCCGGTGAGGTCGGCATGCAGCTGCATGAACCACGCCGAGCCGGCGCCACCCCCCGAAGCTCGGATGACCTGAGGAGAACAGCCATGGCGGTGAAGTCTGTCCAGCGCCAGCGAGAAGTCGCAGGCGATTCCCTCCAGGAGAGCCCTTACGACGTCCACCCTGCTGCTTGACAGACACAGACCCGAGAGCGACCCGCCACGGCCCGTGGCGGGGAGGTGAGGGAGTGGGGTGAAGGTGGGCTCGGCGAAGATCGGGCCGGGACCGGCGACGCACCCCTTGAGCCCCTCCTCGAGCTCGTGATGGCTGAGCCGGAGTAAGTCACAAGCCCAGTCGATGACGCTCATGCCATTGGGATCGAAACTGGCGAGGGCGAAGCCGAGCGGACCGGGATGAGGGATCGCGGCGATCCCCTCGTCGGCCAGATCCTCCTTCCAACCCGACGGGACGGGGAGGAGGAAGGAATGCCACGAACCGCAGGCAAGGGACAGGGTGCGGGCGTCGACGGCCCCGGTCCCTAGGGCCGCGGCGCAGAAGTCCCAGGCCCCGGTCACGATCAGAGTGTCCTCGGGAAGGCCAAACTCCCGTGCGGCCGCGGGGGTTACCGGTGCAATCGGACTGGCACTGGGTTGGATCAGCGGGAGCCACCGCGGATCCAGGCCGACCTCGGCAACCAGGTCCGCCGACCATGTCTTCGAGCGGAGATCGTGGACGGCCCATGCCCCGGCGCCGCTGGCGTCGGCGACGGGGACGCCACTCAGGAGCAGCGCGTAGAAGTCGTGCCAGTTCATGAACCACCGGGCTGACGCCGCGGCCTCACGATTGGTCTCCTGCCACCAGAGAATGCGGTTCACGGGGTCCATCCGCCCGGGCACGTGTCCAGCGAGACGGAACCACTCTTCGGCGCTGCGCCGGGCAGCCGTCTTCGCGGCCACGTCGTCGCCGCGAACGTCAGCCGTCATCAGGCAGGGCCCGAGAGGTGCGCCGTCATCCGCGACAGGGAAGATCTCCCTTCCAGACGAGCTGAACGAGATCGCTCGCGGTGGGTCGGCGCGCACTCTCGGGTGGTTGGCGACGGTGGTCAACGCCTCGCGGAAGGCGATCCGCGATTCGCCGACGTCGACCTCCCAGTAACCGGGCTGGGGCCGGTGGGCGGGGACGGCTTGGCGAGCCTCGGCCAAGAGGGTACCGTCCACCGCGTAGGCGGCGACCTTGATCGCGCTGGTGCCGAGGTCGATCCCGATGAGGCTCACCGACACCCCCTGGCGCTACGGGATTGCGCCATGCGGCTCACAGCTCCGCGTTGACTATGAAGCCGGCGTCCACCAGCAGCGCGGCGGAGGTGACGTAGCTTGCATCATCGGTGAGCATGAAGGCGATCACGCTGGCGATCTCCTCGGGCCGGCCCACGCGGTGTAGGGCGATCCGCTCGTTGTAGTACTTGAGGGCGACCGGGTCGTTGACCAGTGGTGCCGCCATCTTGGTGTCGATGCAGCCGGGCTCCACCACGTTGACCCGGATGCCGTGCTGGCCCAGGTCCGCACCGAGGGCCTTGGCGAGCATGCTGATCGCTCCCTTGGTGCCGCAGTAGGCGGTCTGGCCAGGCGCGCCCACATGCGCCGAGATCGAGCTGACGCAGCAGATCGCACCGCCATGGCCCTCTCGGACCATCTCCTTGGCCGCCTCAGTGCAGACCACCCAGGTGCCCCGGAAGTTGGTCTCCGAGAGGGCGTTGAAGTCCTCGAGTGTGGTCTCGTCCCATTTCATGAAGGGGTTGATGGCCGCGTTGGAGACGAGGTAGTCGAGCCGGCCGCCCCGGTGGGCCACCTCGGCGACCATTGT
Organism: uncultured Chloroflexia bacterium; assembly: GCA_963793875.1. GTDB lineage: Bacteria > Chloroflexota > Dormibacteria > Aeolococcales > Aeolococcaceae > Changshengia. The sequence continues at coordinate 139,042 of CAWCBS010000001.1, forward strand.
GACGATCTGGGCGGGGTCCCGCATGTCGGCGACCACAGGGAACCCCTCACCCCCGGCCTCCTTGATCCGTCTGAGGGTCTCGGTGGGATCCCCGGTGGGGCGCTGGTTGACACCGACGATGGCCCCCTCGGCGGCCAGCCGGACCGCTGCGGCCTGACCGATGCCGTTGGTGGCCCCGGTCACCAGGGCCACCTTGCCCACAAAGCGACGTTCCATCTCCGTAGACCTCCGATCAGTATGTGGAATCCCGGGTCAGTTGGATCCTGAGTTGCTCGACCTCCTCGGCGGTCTCCAGTGCGGCTCGGGGGGAGGGTTTGCCACCGTCAGCAGTTCTGGTTCGATGCCAGGCCCTCAGGCACCCAATGCGGCCACCTTCTCCGGCTCCTCCTCCATCGCCAGCTCCGCCTTCCTCATCCAGTCGCCGCGACCGGAGAGGTGCAGGTAGACCATAAGGCAGCCGCCGACGGCGAAGAAGACGACCAGGACGATCGGGGACCACTGCTCGGGCGGAGCCGGGAGGGGGACCGCCGACTTGTAGAAGACGTAGCCGACCGCGACGATGGCCGCGATCGGGGCCACCACGTGCTTCAGGACGTTGAACCGGTCACGGGCCTCGCTGAGGTAGTAGCGCATCGCCCCCAGGTCGGCGAGGATGTACATGATGATCAGGCCAAACGTGAACGTGATCGCCCAGGTGAGGAAGACGTTGACGGCCCCGAAGATCGCCATCAGCACGAGGGCCAAGACCGAGACCGCGACCTGGGTATGGATGGCGTTGTTCGGCGTGCGCCGCCGTGGGGACACCTCGCCCAGCGCCGCGGGGAACACACCGGAGCGGCCCATGCTGAAGAAGAGGCGAGTTCCGGCGTTGAAGGCGCTGAGGCTATTGGCAACCCCAGAGTTGAGCAGGGCAAAGAGCAGCAACAGCCAGCCCTCACCCCAGAGCCGCTGGGCCATGGTGGCGATCGGCCACGTCGTCGCGGTCGCGGCACTGGCGAGGTTGGACACCCCGACGCCGAGCACGTTGCCGTAGGTCACGAAAAGCTCGAAGACCATCATGAAGAGGATGGAGCCGACCAGGGCGAGCGGTATGTAGCGGCGGGGATGCCTGGTCTCCTCGGCCACCGGGCCGATCGTCTCCCAGCCGCTAAAGGCGAAGACGGCGAAGGTGATGGCGAGGAACACATCGGGTGCCTTGCCGAAGTTCGCCACATTCAGAGGCGCAAGCGTGAAGCCTCCCTTGCCCGGGCTGACGATCCCCGAGGCTGCCAGCGCCACCATGATCACCACCTCGATGCCCCCGGTGATCAGCAGCGTTGTCTGGGAGATCCGCATGCCGCGATAGGAGAGGAAGGCCGACAGGGCGACGCCGGCCACGGGGTAGATCCACCAGGGGATGTCGACGCCGTAGTAGGCCTGGATGCCCGGTTCCAGCACGACTGCGCCCAGGTAGCCGAGAACCATCGTCCCGCAGGCGGGCCACCAGAGCAGCAGCACCCAGCCGGCGAAGAAGCCGGCGCCGGGATGCAGGGTGCGGGCGATCCACGTGTACCAGCCTCCGGCCGAGGGGAACTCGCGGGCGATCTGCCCGGTGACGTAGGCCTGCACAACAAGGGCAACGCCGGCGAGTAGGAAGGCCACCGGGGCCACGATCGTCGCCAGGGCGATGATGGAGGTGAACGTCGCCAGCTGGGAGAAGGCCGGCGAGATGTTCGCGATGCCCTGCATGAAGACGCCCGGCAGACTCATGACGTTGGGCTGCAGCTCGGACCGGATCGTGCCGCCGCGCTCCGCCAACTTTTCGCTCATCGCCTCACCCTTCTACAACCCGGCTGCTGGACCGCAGCGCCCTCCTTGGCTGGGGGTCGACCCCCGCCGCCCTGGCTCCGTCAACGCTGGGTCATCACCTAGATTTCGGCGATTCTCTACCGCCCTTGGAGGTTTGTCAAGCGTTCGCGAACAATGTAAGTCGCAAGCACAGCGGCGCGACGCAATGGGCGCTTTTGCTAGTTCGGCACAGAATGAACCGTATGAGCTGTTCCGTGTTTTCGCCGCAATGTCCCGGCCGACTCAAGCCGACTCAAAGCGACTCGGGTCTCCCGAGGGATTCGGGATCGGCATTGAGTCACTATGCTGGCCGCCGGTGCCGGGCTGGCGCGCCCTTCGGGTGGCAGTCCTGGGAGACGCGAAGGACGCGTTGCACGGGAGCGCAGGTTGGGAGGTTTGCCTAGTCGGTGGCGGCGGAAGACAGCGGGGGTGCGACCGGTGCGCCTGCCCATCCACGGCTGGCACTATCCGTGACATCGAGCCGCGCGGAGTGATCAGATGGAGGTTGCGACCCTATGAAATACCGCCAACTCGGGCGTTCCGGGATCCTGGTTTCGACGGTGACGCTTGGAACCATGACATTCGGGGGGAGGGGCGGCTACCGCCGCGTGGGTGAGCTCGAGGTCGATGAGGCTCGGCGGCTGGTCGACCGTGCCCTGTCGGCAGGGGTGAACCTGATCGACACCGCGGACTGTTACTCGTACGGCAGGTCCGAGGAGATCGTCGGCGAGGTGCTGAAGGGACGCCGTGACGAGATGCTGGTCGCCACCAAGGTGGGCGTTCCGACCGGGCAGGGCCCCAACGATGAGGGGCTCTCCCGAGACCACATCATTGCCGCCTGCGAGCGCAGCCTCCGGCGGCTCCAGACCGACCACATCGACCTCTACCAGGCCCACCAGTGGGACGGAAAGACGCCGCCCGAGGAAACCATGGATGCCCTGGACACCCTGGTGCACCAGGGCAAGGTCCGCTACGTTGGCTGCTCCAACTACTCGGCCTGGCACCTGATGAAGGCACTCGGGATCTCGGACCGGTTGGGGCTCCAGCGGTTCGTCAGCCATCAGATCTACTACTCGATGATCGGCCGCGAGGCCGAGTACGAGCTGGTCCCGGCGGCGATCGACCAAGGACTTGGCCTGCTGATCTGGAGTCCACTGGCGGGTGGGTTGATGTCCGGCAAGTACCGCCGCGGTCAAGCCTGGCCGGAGGGCGCCCGCCACACCACCGACTGGGGTGAGCCGCCGGTCAGTGACTGGGATCCGGTGTATGACGTGATCGAGGTGCTGGTGAACGTTGCCGAACGCCACGGCGCGTCCCCGGCCGCCGTCGCCCTGGCCTATCTCCTCGGCAAGCCGGCGGTGACCTCGGTGGTGGTCGGCGCGCGTGACCTGGCGCAGCTGGAGATCAACCTGGGTGCGGCGGAGCTGGCCCTGGACCCTGCCGACCAAGCCGAGCTCGACCGGGTCTCACGACCAACGTTGCTCTATCCGTACTGGCACCAGGCGGCCAACGTGACGAAGCGGCTGAGCCCTGCGGACGAATCCCTGCTCCGCCAGTCCCGCTGAGCCCGGGGCGGTGCCCCTTGACTCCGTTCGAGGCCCGGGCCGGAGGACGGTTGCCAGTCAGCGAGGGCTGTGCTAGCGTGCAGCCTCCAGCATCTGCTCACTTAGTGAGCAAATGATCAATTCACCGTGACGATAATGCCGACCCCGCGCTCCTGCACCGACCAGCAGCTCCTGGTGCGCATCGCCCACCGCTATTTCATCGAGGGCAAGTCCCAGATCGAGATCGGGCGCGAGCTGGGCTTCTCGCGGCCCAAGGTGCAGCGCCTGCTCGACCGCGCCCGCGAGAACGGGGTGGTCGACATCCGGATCATCGGCGCGTCCGCCACGGCGGCAGCCCTGGAGCCACGGCTGCGCGCCACCTTCCGGCTGGCGGACGCCATTGTGACCCCCAGTGATCCCGATCCGCAGGCCCAGCGGCGCGCCGTCGCCAGGTCTGCCGCCGGCTACCTGGAGCGGCACGTCCCCCCGGGCGGGGTGATCGCGGTGGGCATGGGCCGCAACACCGCCGAGCTGGCCGCCGTCTTCCGGACGGCGCGCCCGCTCGACTGCACCTTCGTCAGCGCCATGGGCGGCTCCCCGAGCATGGACGCACCGACCAACCCCAACGACATCTGCCGCGCCCTTGCCGAGCGCGCCGGTGGCCGCTGGGAGAGCCTGTTTGCCCCGGCCTTCGTGGAGAGCCGGGCGATGCGCGACCGGCTGCTCCGCCAAGAGGCGGTCGCCCACACCCTGCGCATCGCCGCCGAGGCGCGGATCGCGGTGGTCGGAGTGGGCGGCACCGACGACGGCTGCACCATGGTGCGGAGCGGCTGCTGCTCGCTGGCCGAGATGCGGCGGCTGCGTTCCGCCGGCGCGGTTGGCGACATCCTGGGCAATTACTTCGACGCCGACGGGCGGGTGATCAGCTCCCCATTCAGCGATCGCATCGTCGGCCTCACCCTGGGCCAGCTGCGCAGCGTGAGCGTGGTGATCGTGACCGCCAGCGAGAGTGCCGACAAGGTGCCGACCCTGCTCGGCGCGCTGCGCACCGGCGTCGTCGGGGTGCTGATCGTCGACGAGACCACGGCCCGCCGCCTCCTCGACGTCGCCGTGGCCGAACCGGCATCCCTGCAGGCGGAGGCGAGAGTGCCTAAGCCGGGAGGCAGCCCAGCAACCGAGGGGGTTCCGGCACGAGAACGACCAACCCTATGGGAAGTGAGCTGCTGATGTACGACCCGATCGCGTTTCCGATTCCGGAGGGGGTCGACCTCGACACCCACATCCTGGCCACCTACCTCTACCAGACCAGCGCCACCGCCGACATCCACAAGCTGGCTGCGGCAATCTCCGAGCAGCAGTCGGGTGGGACCTGGGTCAGCCTGGAAGGCGAGACCCCCGAGGTGCGCGAGCGCCACGTGGGCAAGATCATCTCCATCTGGGAGGTGCCGGACCACGAGTTCAGCCTCCCCCACGACCTGCGCACCCGGGATTGGGTCCTGCAGATCGCCTACCCGGTCCACAACGTGGGACCGCAGATCCCGCTGATGCTGACCATGGTCTACGGCGAGATCGCCTCGGCGGGCCGGCTCAAGCTGCTCGACCTCACCTTCCCGCGGGCCTACACCAAGGAGTTCGCGGGGCCCAAATTCGGCATCGCGGGGATGCGCGAGCTGCTCGGCGTGCCCGACCGTCCGCTGCTGGTGGTCATGGTCAAGCCCTCGATCGGTCTCACCCCCAAGCAGAGCGCCGAAGCCTTCTACCAGGCCGCCCTGGGCGGCGCGGACGGGGTCAAGGACGACGAGATCGTGGTCTCCCATCCCTGGAGCCACTTCCTGGATCGGGTCCGCGAGCACGAGGCGGCGGCCAAGGCGGCCTTCGAGCAGACCGGCCACCGCACCCTCTACTTCGTCAACATCACCGACCGCCCCGACCGGCTGGTGGAGAACGCCCACCGCGCCCTGGAGGCGGGCGCCTCGGCGCTGATGGTCAGCTATCTCGTGGTCGGCATCTCGGCCCTCTCGATGCTGGCCGACGATCCCGCGATCAACGTCCCGCTGCTGGCCCACCTCAACTTCTCCGGGGCCATCTACGGCGATCCCTGGTCGGGGGTGAGCTCTCACCTCATCCTCGGCAAGCTGCCCCGCCTGGCCGGAGCCGACCTGGTGGTCTATCCCGGCCCGTACGGCAAGTTCCCCTTCCTGCCCGCCAAGCACCTGCGCATCGCCCAGGCCCTCACCGGGCGCTTCCACGACATCAAGCACTCCTGGCCGATGCCGGGTGGCGGCGTCCACCCGGGGATGCTGCCCCTGCTCTTCAACGACATGGGACGTGACTTCATCGTCGGCGCCGGCGGCGCCGTCCATGGCCACCCGCTCGGGCCGACCGCGGGCACGCGCGCCCTGCGCCAGGCTATTGACGCGGTGATGGCCGACGGCTGCATCCGCAGCGACCGCGCCCAGGAGCCCGAGCTCGCGGCGGCGCTCGCCACCTGGGGCATCTCCGAAACCGGGGTCAAGGGCAAGTACGACCTGATGACGGGCTGACCCCTCAGCGGCCTGCCTCCGCCTGGCTTGCCGCATCCACCACCGTTCCGATGGCGCAGGGCTCGCCTGGTTGGAACAACGGCGTCGATCTGTCCACCGATCAGGGCTTGCGGTGTGACATACGACAGGGCGTGTGTGCCAGCGCAGCGAACGTGTGAGGGTCAAGACCCCGTCGTCCGATGAACAGGCCGTCGACGCACGGCTGCCCGAGCATCTTCTCGGCCATCGACAGGTCGACACTTCCGCCGTAGATCAGGCGCACGCCAGATGCTCCAAGACCTTGCAAGAGCAGCCAAGCACGGAGCTCGCGAAGCACCGATCCGACTTCCTCCGGTGAGGCTGGTGCGGCCCCCTCGCCGATCGCCCAGGCTGGCTCGTAGGCGATGACCAGACCGCTCAGAACCTCTCGCGGGAGGCCGGCAAGCACGCGCTCGAAGCTCGGCACCAACTCCGCCATTGCAGCCTGGGGACCGTGATGGTGCTGATCGCCGATGCTGAGGATCGGCGTCATACCCCAGCGGGCAACGGCGGCGACCTTGCGTACCACCAGGTCCATCGTCTCACCGTGTTCGCGCCGACGCTCAGAGTGCCCGACCTCGACGTAGCGGCAGCCCAAGTCCGCCAGCATCGGCGCGGATACGTCACCGGTATGCGCACCCCAGTCCTCAGGGTGGACGTCCTGAGCGCCCCAGGCGATGTTGCTCCCATCCAGTTGCTCTCGAGCTGCCGGGATCGCCGGATATGACGGCAGCACGAAGAGGTCTCGATCTGTGAGATCCGCAACGAGAGGTCGCAGTGTCTGCAAGTACTGGACCGCCTGGCTCGCGGTCAGATGCATCTTCCAACTGGTGCCGATAAGGGGGCGCGTGGGTTGCCGGGCGACGCGCTGGGCTGTGGGTTCTGTCACCAGCGTAGGCACGCTTCGAACTCCCGGAATGTGCTCTTCCATGAGATGCAGTCAGGTGGTGACCGACGGTGGGTCAGTCGGATCGATCGCCAGGGGCGCCACGATCAACTCGATGCCGAGCTCGCGTATCGCGTCTGCCTCGGCCGGATCGATTCCAGGGGTGGTGACGATGCTATGGACGGCAAGCATCGGCGCGACCTTGACGAAAGCCTCGCGGCCGAATTTCGAATGGTCGGCGAGGAGGATCACTCGTGTGGCGGCACCGATCATGGCGCGCTTCACCTCGACCTCCTCGAAGCTCGGGTAGGTGAGCCCCCCCTTGACCGAAACGCTGTGAATCGCAAGAAAAGCCTGATCGACGTGCACTTCGCGAAGCGTTGCGACAGCGAGCTGACCGCTCGCCCCGTACGTCGCCGGCCGGATCACTCCGCCGGTCATGACAACCGTGGCTCCGGCGATTCCCAGCAACTCGACGGCGTGGGTTACCGCGGTGGTCACCACGGTCAGGTTCCGCTTCTGGCGCAGAGCGCGCGCGAGGCAAAGGGTGGTGGTCCCCGAGTCCAGGATGATCCGGCTGCCATCCTCGACCAGGTCAGCCGCCCGAGTTCCGATTGCGATCTTCTCGGAGGCGTGCTCACGGAGGCGGAGGTCGGTGTTCGACTCATCCAGTGGGCTGATGGCGACCGCCCCGCCTCGGGCGCGTCGCACCGCGCCGCTCAGGGCGAGCTGGAGCAGATCTCGCCTGATCGTCTCGTCCGTGACACCGAGGATGTCGACCAGCTCACTGCCCCGCACGCTCCCGGTCTGCTGAACGATTGACGCGATGACTCGCTGTCGCTCCGCGGGGATGCGCCGGCGGCGCGGCTCCATGCTCGCCTCCCGATAAGGACCAAACACGTAATATGCCACAGAATACCAACATCAGTCGCGCCTGACAAGTCCCGGTTGGCGTGGTCTCCCCCGGGCGATCCAGCCGGATCCGGTCGGTCAACCGATGGTCAGATCGAATGGCTGAGAGTGTCTGAAGCCAACTTCGGGGCGGGTCCCTCCTATAAGCCTCGGCGGGCCATCCCACCGGGACGCTTGACCTCGGCGACCTGGTTTGGCATAATTCGCTAACACAGCCTGAAGGTTGCCACAATCGAATCCGCAAGCCCGGAAGCGGAAGAGGAGTTGCAGATGCCGGCGGAAACCGCGTCGATCGCAGCAATGTATGAGACCGCGCTCACGATCAGACGGTTCGAGCAGCGCGCCATCGAGCAGTATCGCCTCGGCAACATCCGCGGGTACCTCCACCCCTACCTCGGCGAGGAAGCCGTCGCGGTCGGCGCCGTGGCTGCGCTGCGGGCATCGGACTACATCGTCAGCACCCACCGCGGGCACGGTCATGCCATCGCCAAGGGCCACGAGCCGCGCCTGATGATGGCGGAGCTTCTCGGCAAGGCCACCGGGTACTGCCGGGGCAGGGGCGGGTCCATGCATGTCTCGAGCCTGGCCTTGCGCAATCTCGGAGCCAATGGTGTCGTGGCGGGCGGGATGCCGCTCGGGGTCGGTGCCGCCTTTGCGATTCGACTGCGTGGTGATTCGGATGTGGTCGTGTCGTTCTGCAGCGACGGTGCCGCAGCCAACGGGGCCCTCCACGAATCCTTCAATCTTGCGGCGATCTACCACCTCCCGGTGATCTTTGTCCTGGAGAACAACAACTACGCCGTTTCGACGCCTATCCGTGACACCGCTCTGGTCGAGAACCTCTCCGATCGCGCGGCCGGATACGGCATGCCTGGTGTGACCGTTGACGGAAACGATGCACTGGTTGTGCGTGCGGCGATGGAGAAGCCACTCGAGCGAGCACGGGCGGGAGAGGGTCCGACCCTCATCGAATGCAAGACCTACCGGCAGGGCGGCCATCACGTCAATGATCCCGGTCTCTATATGCCCAAGGACGAGCTCGAGCGGTGGCGCGCCCGAGACCCGGTGGGCATATTGCGGCAGCACCTACTCGACGCCGGCGTGGCTGAAGCCGAGATCGCGAAGATCGATCAGCGAATCGAGGCGCTGATGGATGAGGCCGTCCAGTTCGCGCTCGACAGCCCGGAGCCATCTGTGCCCGACTTCCTGGCAGAGATCTCGGCCGCATGACCGGTCTGGATCGACCCCTTCCAACTGCACGCTGATGAGGATCTGAGGGAAAGCGAGTGGCGAAGATCAGATATCGGGACGCCCTGCGGATTGCGCTCACCGAGGAGATGGAACGCGACCCACTTGTCTTCTGCATCGGCGAGGGGATCGCCGAGCGCGGCGGCTCCTTTCGGGTGACCGAGGGCCTTCTGAAGCGGTTCGGGCCGGCTCGAGTGATTGACACACCGCTCGCCGAAGCCGGCTTCACCGGCCTCGGGGCGGGGGCCGCCATCGCAGGTGCTCGGCCGGTGGTGGAGATCCTCTTTGTCGACTTCGTCATGCTGGCCATGGACCAGATCGTGAATCAGGCGGCCAAGTACCGGTTCATGTCGGGCGGCCAGGGCCGGGTTCCGCTCGTGATCAGAACCCAGGGCGGCGCGGGGGAGGCACTCGCCGCGCAGCACTCGCAGAGCCTCGAGGGGCTCTTCTACCACGTGCCGGGGTTGAAGGTCGTGATGCCGTCCACCCCATACGACGCCAAGGGCCTGCTCAAGGCTTCGATCCGCGACGACGATCCGGTCATCTTCATCGAACACAAGCTGCTCTACATGACCGAAGGCGAGGTTCCTGACGAGGACTATGTGATCCCGCTCGGCCACGCTGATGTGAAGCGTGCCGGCACAGACGTGACCGTCGTGACCTATTCGTTGATGACTCTCCGCTGCCTGGAGGCCGCCGATCGCCTGGCCGAGCGCGGGATCAGTGCCGAAATCATCGACCTTCGCAGCTTGGTACCAATGGATACCGACACCATCATCGAGTTGGTTCGCCGCACGCACCGCTTGGTGGTGGTCCACGAAGCGGTCAAGCGGGGCGGGATTGGGGGTGATATTGCAGCGACGGTGGTCGAGCAGGCTTTTGACAGTCTCGCCGGCCCCATCATCCGCGTCTGCGGCAAGAACACCCCGATCCCGTACAACACGTCGCTGCAGCGTGCCGCCGTTCCATCGGTGGACGAGATCGTCGCTGGGATCGAGGCTGCGATGGGCGTGCCAATCCCGGTGAAATGAGTTCCTCGAGAGCGACCCGTCGACGTCGTCTGCTGATCTGAGCTAGAGGTTCCGATATGCTGGTTAACGTCGTGATGCCGCAGGGAGGCCAGGACTTGGAGGTCGGCCTCGTGGTGGAGTGGCTCAAGAAGGCGGGAGACCCTGTGCACAAGGGGGAGCCGCTCGTCCATGTCGAGACCGAGAAGATCTCGCTCGATGTCGAATCACCGACGGACGGCATTCTCCGGAAGATTGTCGTGCCTGGTGGCACCGAGACGGCAATCCTGTCGGTCATCGGGATCATCGCCACCGAGGGCGAGGAGATCGACTGAATGGGCTCTGGTTCGGAAGGCGGGGGCGGAGCTTCAGGGGTCACGGGCACCGAAGGCGAGCCCGCCACCCGGCATCCCGCAGGCATCCCCGGATCAGGGGACGTGCGCCCGCTCACGCTCATCCGACGGGTCGTCGCTCGACGAATGACCCAGGCGGCATTGACGATTCCGGCTGTGACCCTTCATCGTGAGGTGCGGTTCGCCAGGTTGCTGGAGCGCCGCCGGGCCATGGATCCCCCACCGAGCGTCGATGCACTGGTCGCGGGCGCCGTGGCGCGTAGCCTCGTCGCGTACGATCTCTTGAACGGATCCTGGGTGGACAACCCGCCAGCCGTCATTGTTCATCCAGAACGCAACGTGGCAGTCGCGGTCGAGACCACTCAGGGGTTGACGATCGTGGTCCTCCGCGAAGCCGATAGGCGATCGGAGGTGGAGCTCGCTGAAGCCTTCCAGACGATGGTCGAGCGTGCCCGGGCCGGTCGATCCGAAGCTGCGGACGTGGAAGGCGCGACCTTCACGATCACCAATCTCGGCGGCCTCGGAATCGATGGGTTCACGCCGATCATCACGCCGCCGCAGACGGGGGTACTGGGGATCGGTGCCTTCCGGACGCTGCCGGCGGGCGGTCGGCCGGCGACCCTGTCACTCAGCTTCGACCACCGCGTGGTCGACGGCGCGTACGCCGCCAGGTTTCTCGGCGATGTTGTGGGCAGGATTGAGGATGGTGTCGACGGTCGCCAGCCCTGACTCGGGGTCGCGCAGGTAGGCAACGATCGGGAACCCCTCTCCACCTGCCTCCTTGATCCTGCGCAGGGTCTCGGCCGCAGGGTCTCGAGAGTATCCCCGGTCGGCCACACTGGTTGACGGCGACGATGGCCCCCTCGGCAGCCAGCCGAATCACGTGGCCTGGCCGATGCCGTCGGTCGCGCCCGTGACGAGCACCACCTTGCCCGCGAAGCGCCGCTCTACCGTCTCTCCTCCATTCAGCTCGCAGCCGGTGAGCCCGTGGCCGGCCCCGCCCCCAGTGCCGGGTCGATGCGCTCCTCGATCACGTCACCGGCTCTTTGCAGCCAGTCCTCCCTGCCACGCAGCTTCAGCACGACCAGGATGCCCACCCCGATCAGCAGCCAGGCGCCCACGATGGCCGGCGACCAGTTGAAAACCTTCGTGCGGCTAAACGGTTACATCAATTGCTCGCGAACACGGAACGATCTCGATTCTCCGGAATGGTCCGCTCCAGTGTGGGCGCAACAAGGGCCTTAAGTCCCGAGTTCTTGTATGCCAAACGGCCCTACACAACCCCGCTGATCGCCCGCGCCGGAGCATGGCCTGCACCGGGCCTGAGCCGCCCGGGAAGCAGGGGGCACCCCCAACCTCGCTCCGGCTTGGCAAGGCCTTCGCCGAGGCCTCGGGTGGCTCACCCCGCCATCTCGTCGAAGACCACCTTCGTCCCCGGGCGGGCGGCGATCTCCAGGGCCTCCACCCAGGACGTCAGCGGGAGGCGGTGAGTGATCAGCGCGGCGGTGTCCACCCGCCCATCGCCGAGGAGTTGCACGGCCTGCCGGAACGAGCTGGGGCGCTTCCCGCGTGCACCGATCAGCGACAGCTCCCCGTCGACCACGAGGTGAGCGGCGGTCGCGGCAGGCCCGCCGTAGAAGCCGACGAGGATCACCCTTCCCCCGTTCCGGACCAGCCGCAGGCAGTCCGCGAGCCTCTCCACGGCACCGCTGCACTCGATGGCGACGTCCACCCCGGTGCCATCCTCGGTGCGGGTCCCGTCGCGCAACGCCTCGATGCCGGCCTCGTCATCGATCCGGACCGACGATCCGATTCCCAGCTCCGCGGCCAGCCGGAAGCGCCCGGCGTGCCTGGCGAGGCCGGCGATCGTCACCCCGGCCCCAGTCGCCCTGGCGACCTGGGCGGCGAGCAGGCCGATCGTGCCCGGGCCCACCACCAGGACACGCTCGCCAGGCTGGACGGCGGCACGCTCGACGACCGCGTGCACGGCAACCGCGAGAGGCTCGGTCAGAGCCCCCGCCACCACGTCCACGCCATCCGGCAGGAGGTGGACTCCACGCGCGGGCACCACCGCGTACTCCGCGAAGCCGCCGTCCTCGGCCTGGCCGATCGCCCGCCGCCGGGGGCAGAGCTGCACATCGCCAGAGCGGCAGAAGCGGCAGGTGCCGCAGAGGAACGCGTCGGTCTCGCTGGTGACCCGGTCGCCGACCGTGAGCCCGCCGACCCCGTCGCCGATCTCGTCCACCACGCCCGCGAACTCGTGCCCAAGGATGACGGGGACACTCACACCGCGAAGGCCCCGGTGGATGAGCACGTCAGTGCCGCACAGGGCCGCCGCCCCGAACTCGTATCCTCAGCTGTCCCGCACCCGGATGGGGCTCCGCGACCTCGGTGAGGGCGACGTTCCCGGGCCCGGCGGCGAGCTTGACGAGCCCCTTCACGGCCCGACCGGGCCGCTGGCGGACCCGGATCCCCGCTGGGCGGCGGCCACCCTCTCGCCGAAGGCAGCAATCTCACTCGAGCCGTCGAGCGCCCCCACCTCGAGGCGGTACTCCCGCTGCTCTCCCGGCTCCAGCCACGCGAGCTCGCCGCGCTCCTTGGCATCGAAACGCCCCGCGTCCCGGTTGGTCGTCGGCTCCAGAGCAACACCGTATGTGCCCTCAGCGAGCATCCGCCAGAGCGTGTGAAAGGGCATGACCCGGCGGTCGTAGAGCTCGAACACACCCAAGCCGAGGGCGTCGTTCACCAACGCCACCGGGACGGTGCCATCCGCCTCGGCACAGACCGCGTGCTCGAAGCACTGCTCGCTGGCGTGGGCCTGGGGCGCGGTCATCCGACGGTAGGCGTCGGGACCGGGCTCCCCCGCCGGCGTCACCGGTGCCGCCGGGATCAGGAGCCGCGCGCCCTCGTCGAGCACCGGGTAGCCGACGTTGACGTGGTACAGGTACATGTGCGTGGTGGGCTCGTAGCCGACGTTCACGACCCGATCGGAGATCCGCAGGGAGGAACACCCCACGGTGACCTCGATTCGCCGGCGCAGCTCCAGCACCTCGGCGAAGACCGCCGCCTGGCGGACCACCCCCTCGGCCCAGAGGATGCAGTCGTCGCCGTCCCAGGTCTCGCCATAGCCGGCCAGGCGGGCCGGCAGCATGCCCACCCGCCCGTGCAGACCGTACTCGATCTCCGGCTGGACCTCCTGGTGGAAGTGGGCGGCCGAGTCGCGCCCGCCTGCCAGGGTGTGGTCGAGGCCGCAAGTGACCACCATGCCTCCACCCCAGCTCCGCAACCATCCCAGGCCGAGGGGCTCCGTGTACCAGGGTCCGACGACGCCGGTGCTGGACAGCCAGGTCAAGGAGCGCCCCTTGAAAGAGCAGCGCCCCACGTCGAAGGCACGGTCGACGAGCACGTCGAAGTCGAAGCCGCTGCCACTCGTGAACTCCAGGACCCGGACGCCCCGGGCGATGCCGTCCCCAAGGGTGACGAGTCGCACCCCCGCGACCTGCTCCAGCCGGCCGACCCGGCGCAGCAGGGACTCCCGCTCGATGGGCGAGCCGTAGAGTGTCGACATCTTCTGATCCTCCTCCGGGTCGCGGGCTCATCGAGCGGAAGGGTGACTCAAACGTTCCTCCGCCCCGCGCTATCCTAACTCTTGACTTCGGGTAAGGAGACAGAATGGACCCGGCGGCGAGGATCACGTCGAAAGGGCAAGTCACCGAACCTCAGGCGGTGCGCGAGGCCCTGGGGCTTCATGAGGGGGACGAGGTCGTCTTCCGGGTCGAAGGAAACCTTGCGGTGCTGGCCCGCACACCGGACTTCCTGGCGCTGGCCGGGACTATCGAGGTCCCCGCCTCCAAGCGCAACGCGGCCTGGGACGAGGTCATCCGCAGGACGCGAGCCGCACGCGTCGCCGGCCACCGGTGAGCGCCTCGTCGATACCAACCAACGTACTAAGTCGCCATCTGACCGGTGACCCTCCCGAGCCGGCGCGCCGGGCTACGGCGTATCTCGGGGCGGAGGATGATCTCTACCTCACCGATCTCGTCGTGGCTGAGACCGTCTACGTGCTGGAGGCCTTCCATGAGGCGCCCCGCGACCGGGCGGCCGAGGCGATCCGGGCGCTGCTGGCACTCGGTTCGATGATCGTCGTCGATCGCGGACTGCTGCTTCGGTCTGTTGAGATCTACGAGACAGCCCGCCTTGACTTCGCCGAAGCCTACCTCGTGCCCTGTGCCGAGAGCACGGGCGTCTCACGGGTTGCCTCATTCGAGAGAACGATCGATCGGATCGGGACAGTCATCCGGGTGGAGCCGACCGCCGGGTGAAAGCCTGTTCAGCTTCTCGCCGTCGTCCATCGACATGGCACGGGCCATGGAAGGCGGCCAGTTGTCGCGGCGCAACGACAGGAGGGCACCGACCGGACCTAACTATAACTAGTGCACTGTCTCATGAGAACGTTGACGGTGGACTGAGGCTGGAATAACCGCGGAGCGGCATGCACTCGATCACTTCCCTGACGAGGCTCGGGTAGATAGTTTCCTTCGAGAGGACGAGTTGGCGGATGGGGACGCTCGAACTCGATATGAACACGTCGGGCCGCCTTGGCGAGTGCCTCGGCGTGGAGCTCGGAAGAGCCGTATCGCAGGACCGTTGCATGGATGATCGATGGCTGGAAGCTGGGGACGCCGACGTCGGCCAGCATGCTTGCGACATGGGATCGGATCGTGCGGACCTCGGCCTGGGGTTCGGCGACAGCAATGACCGCGGCGTCGGTGACCTCGAGACGACGGAGGATCACCTCGCACGGGGGAACTGCTGCAAGCAGCTCTCGTAGCGATGCCCTCCACCGGAGCCCGTGTCGTCTCCAGAGGCTGTCCTTTGAGACGCCATATCTCTCCCTGACGGAGAGCAGACAGGCCACGCTGATATGGAGGGTCGCCCGGGGGCCGGTGAGGAGGCCTGGGCCTGCGGCCTGAAGGCGCTCCTGAGCTCGGATGAAGATGCGCCTGGCGTCGTCCGTGAGATCCGCTTGAAGGTTGTACGCGATGCACCGCTTTCCCCAGAGCGGGTCCGCTTTGAGGAGTAGTGTCGCATCCGTCATGGGCGATGACGACCGAGAGACGCCAGGATCTCGTCGGCGGCCTTGACCCAGACGAAGGGCTTGCAATCGTCGTTCCAGTGATCGAGGAAGCGCTGGATGGCGTCGATCAGCGCCCGCACGCTGGTGAAGACGCCGCGGCGGATGGCCCGCCGGCTGAGGATCGAGAACCAGGTTTCCACCTGGTTCAACCAGCTCGATCCGGTGGGCGTGAAGTGGAGTTGGATGCGCCGGTGCCGGGCCAGCCAGGTCTGGACCTCCGGGGTCTTGTGGGTAGAGGCGTTGTCGACGATCACATGGAGAGGGCGGCGGGGATAGGCCCGGGCGAGCGGCTTCAGGAAGTCGAGGAACTCCTCGGCCGGGTGCTTCTCGTAGCAACCGCCGGTGACCGTCCCGGAGGCCAGGTCGAGAGCAGCGAAGAGGCTGGTGGTGCCATGGCGGACGTAGTCGTGGGTGTGACGCTCCGCCTGGTGCGGCTTCATCGGCAGCGGCGGCTCGGTGCGGTCGAGAGCCTGGATCTGGGTCTTCTCGTCGACGCTCAGCACGATCGCGTTCTCGGGCGGGTTCTTGTACAGGCCCACGACGTCCTTGACCTTCTCCTCCAGGAGCGGATCGTGGCTGTACTTGAAGGTCCGGGTGAGATGGGGCCGGAGGCCGGCGTCCTGCAAGATTCGATGCACCGTGGCGTGGCTGGCCCCCACCTGCTGGGCCAGGCTCCGGGTGCTCCAG
Organism: uncultured Chloroflexia bacterium; assembly: GCA_963793875.1. Lineage (GTDB taxonomy): Bacteria > Chloroflexota > Dormibacteria > Aeolococcales > Aeolococcaceae > Changshengia. The sequence continues at coordinate 155,204 of CAWCBS010000001.1, forward strand.
TGGGTGCTGCCGTCACTGGGCGGGCGGAGCGCCGTGGCGATCACCTGCTCCACGAAGTCCTGGCCGTAGGTGGGCTTGGGGCCCCGGCCCTCCGCCTCCTCCAAGCCGTCCCGTCCTCCTCGAAACGGGCTCGCCACTTGAGCACGCTGGGCCTGGAGGTGCCCAGCCGATCGGCGATGGCCTGGTTGGCGACCCCTCCGCAGCCATCAGGATGATGCGGGCACGGAGAACCTGGCGGTGGGGGACGACGCGGCGCGCAGCGCGGCTGGAGCGCATTGCTTGAGCTTCGGCTCGTAGGACGAGGCTTCGTGCGTGGCAGAAGACATCCCAACAAGGAAGTCCTCTGACGTGGGGCACGCGAGTTCAACTCGCCTCCGCCCGAACGACGCGAAGTCGCTTGGCGATCTCCTCGACCTCGACGGTGCCCTGAGCAGCGTCCATGACCAGGTCGAAAGCTGCGTCGTCATCGAGATCCGGGGCCTGCTCGTTCAGATCCAGGAAGACCACCGTCGCCAGCCAGGCCAGGCGCTTGTTGCCGTCGAGCAGCGGGTGATTCCGGGCGAGCGAATGGAGCAGCGCCGCCGCCTTGAGATCGAGGCTGGGGTAGGCGTCCTCTCCGAAGGCGCTCGACCGCGGCCGGCCGGCCGCTGAGTCAAGGAGGCCCACATCCCGAACGGGTCCGACCCCGAGAGTTCGGACCAGCCCCAGCAAGTCCTCGAGGTCCAGGTACTCGACGTCGGTCACGCGCGGCCGAGCCGCTCCAGGACGTCCCCCCAGCGGCTTGCCAGCCGCCCAGAGCTCGCTTCCACCCGGGCGCGGTGGCCCTGACGCTCGTAGCGGTCCAGCACGGCCCGGCGGATGACCTCCTGCCGGGAGGCGCCCTCGGCCTGAGCCAGCTCGGTAAGGGCCCTCTCCATCTCGGGGTCGGTGCGGACGGTCATCGCCATGGGCTGACGATACCACTTTGGTACCAGCGGTCACTGGCTGGCAGACGAAGTTCACCGATCGCACCGCCGGCGACCGGGGTGCGACGGTCGCGCCACTGCCCCACACCCATGAGCGGCACCTTTGGGCGGACGGTATCATCCACCCGTGACTGCGGAGCCGCCAGTCCTCGGCGCCGCCTCCGCCATCGAGGTCGGTTCGTCCTTCCGGGATCGCCGCGCTCTTCATGACGCCGCCCTGCACCGTCCCCTGGAAGCGGGCATCGACTACGCGCCCGGAGGCCCGGCGGCGTCGGTGGTCCTCTCCGGCGTCTACCCCGACGACGACCAAGGTGACGTCGTCATCTACACGGGTCAGGGCGGCCTCGAGCGTGGCACCCAGCGCGCCGTCGCCGACCAGCCGCTGAACCGCGGCAACGCTGCACTCATCCGTAACTCCCGAACCGGTGTGCCGGTCCGCGTGATTCGCCGTGTAGGCGGGAGATTTCGATACGACGGGCTCTACTCCGTAGATCGCTACTTCCGAGAGCGCTTCTCGGATGGGTATGTTCGATGGCGCTATGAGCTTCGGCGTATAGCGCCAGCGACGGTCGCTGTCCTACGGGATGCCGCAGAGCCTTCTGGCCGAATCGAGCAGACCGTCCTACGCATAGTGCGGCAGACCGCCTTGGCAAGGACGGTCAAGGAGATGTACGACTACACGTGTCAAGTGTGCGAAGTGTCGTTGCCAACCGCCGCCGGGCCATATGCGGAAGCGGCGCACATCCGTCCGCTGGGCCGGCCTCACAACGGTCGGGATGATCTATCGAACCTCCTGTGTCTATGTCCCAATGACCATGTCCTCTTTGACTTCGGAGGCATCACGGTCTCACCAGAGACGTTTCGAAGTCACTGGGGAGCGGTCGCGAGAAGGCCGGCCACTCACCATCGTCTCTTTCCATCACATCGACCCGCTCAACCTCGACTACCACAACGAAGCGATCTTCGTTCCCATCGTCGAGCGCCTTGACAGGTAACCCGGCCCCAGTAAGCCCATCAACGACGATGGAGCGGGAGACGGGACTCGAACCCGCGACATCCACCTTGGAAGGAAAGGGGGCACCGGACAGACGCCGAATGTATTCGAAAAGGCCCTCGACGCCGGCATGGCGCAGTTTCTATGCCAGATTCCTCTCTCTTCGTCCTCCTCCTCAATGCGGATTTCGGGTGAAACCGATCACCCGTTTCGGTTGAATCCGACCACCTGTTTCGGCGGAATCCGACCAGGCGTTTCGGTTGAATCCGATCACCTGTTTCGGTGAATCCGACCACCTGACGGAGCTGTCAGCGGAGCGGCAGCGCGGTCAGGAACCTTCCCCTGTGCTCACCTCCTTCCGGAACGTCGGGTTGGTGAGATGCAGTCTGCCAGGCCTGGGCCCCGGAGGGCGCCTGCGGCCAGGTCATAAGGGTCGAGGGCGCTGCTCATCGGGCCGTGGAGGGCCTCCCAGCGGCTCGCCGTCCGGCGGGCACGATGCCGACCGACGCAGACGATTCTTCTGGGGCGGTGATGGTGACCTCGGCGGGCTCACCACCCCGCCGCAGCGAGTCGCCGCGGAGCTCGATGCGGTGAGCGTTGTGGAGCAGCCGGTCGAGGGTGGCGTCGGCGAGGGTGGGCTCGCCCAGGGCCTCGTGCCAGCCGGCGATGGGCAGCTGACTGGTGACCAGGGTGGAGCGGCGCTGGCTGCGGTCCTCGATGACCTCGAGCAGGTCCGCGGCTTGGTCGGTGGTGAGCGGCCGCAGGGCGAGATCGTCGAGGACGAGGACGTCGACCTTGGCGAGGGCGGCGAGCAGCCGTGACCAGCGTCCGTCCAGGCGAGCCAGGGCCAGGTCGGAGAGCAGCCGCGGCACCCGGTGATAGAGGGCGGTGCGGCCGGCACGGACGGCGGCCTGGGCCAGGGCGCAGGCGAGGAACGACTTGCCGCAGCCGGTGGGCCCGACGATGAGGACGTTCTGGTGCCCGTCCACCCACTGGGCGCCGGCCAGGCTGAGCACCTGAGAACGATCGAGACCGCGCGGGTGGCGGAAGTCGATGTCCTCGACGCAGGCCGTGGAGCGCAGCTTGGCGACCTTGAGGTTGCGCTCGACCCGGCGGTTGTCGCGGTCCTAGGCCTCGCGGTCGACGAGCAGCCCCAGCCGCTCCTCGAAGCTGAGCGCCTGGTACTCGGTGCCCTCCAGCTGCTCGCTGAGGGCGCGCGCCATGCCCATCAGGTTGAGGGTGTGGAGCTTGTCCAGGGTCGGGGTGATGAGCATGGGGGAACCTCCTCGTCACTGGTAGTAGGCGGGGCCGCGGACGTTGACGTGGTGACCGTGGCCATTGCTGCTCGAGGGCTGGAGAGCGGGCTGGCGGTCGAGGCCGGTGCGCAGGATCGAGTCGACGCTGCGATAGCTGAAGGCCCCGATCTCGACCGCCCGGGCGCAGGCGGCCTCCAGCCGCTCGGAGCCATAGCGCTTCTCCAGGCGCAGCACCCCCAGGCAGGAGCGAAAGCCCTGCTCAGGATGGGGCCGCGAGCTCAGGATCCCGGCGGCCAACGCCGCGGTCTGCGGCCCCGTCGCCTCCGCCCAGCGCACGATCCTGCTCGGCGTCCACTCCAGGTGGCGGCGATGGGAGGCGGGCATGTGCTCCGCCACGGTGGTGAAGCCACCCCGCCGAAAGCTGCGCCGATGGCTGGCCACCCGCCGGCCGCGGACGAAGACCTCCACCGTCGACGCCGTCAGACGCGCCTCGTACAGCTGACCGACGAGCTGGTGGGGGACCGAGTAGTAGTGGTGGTCGACCTCGACGTGGTAGTCGATGTTGACCTTGCCCCGCTTCCAGATCCCGTACTCATAGGGGCGCTCCGGCAGCGGCCGCAGCGCCGGCTTGTCGAGCTCCTCGAAGAGGCTGCGCCGACACCCCTCCAGCTTCTTGAAGGGCCGGTCGTTGAGCCGCTGGAGACGCTCGCGGATGGCGTCATTGAGCGCCACCCCGGAGAAGAAGGTCTGGTGGCGGAGGGTGGCCAGGATCCAGCGCTCGGCCACGAGCACGCCCACCTCCACCTTGGCCTTGTCCCGCGGCTTGTGCGGCCGGGCCGGGATCACCGCACACCGGTAATGGGTGGCCATCTCCTCGTAGGTGCGGTTGAGCAGCGGCTCGTAGCGATGGGCCTGGGTGACCGCGCTCCTCAGGTTGTCGGGGACCAGGATCCGCGGACAGCCCCCCAGGAACTGGAAGCAGCGCACGTGAGCGGCGATCCACTGGGGCAGCTCCTGCGACGGCAGCGCTTCGGCGTAGGTGTAGTTGGAGGCGCCCAGCACCCCGACGAACAGCTCCCACCGGTCCTCTCCGCCGGTCTCGGGGTCGACCACCGGGATCGTCTCCCCGGCGAAGTCGAGGAACAGCTTCTCGCCGGCGCGGTGCTCCTGCCGCAGGACGAGGTCGAGGTGACGCGCCCACTCCCGGTAGTGGTGGACGAACTGGGTGTACTGGTGACCCTCGGGATGGGCCTCCTTGTGCTCCATCCAGAGCAGCTGCAGGGTCACCGACGGCCGTCGCAGCTCGCGGTGGACCGCGGCCCAGTCCGGCGTCGGCCGCCGGCTCTGGGGCGGGAAGTCGCCGCGGGTGAAGAGACGCCGCTCCAGGTCGGCGTCGTCCATGCCGTCGGGGAGCGGCCAGCTCAGGCCCGCGGCCGCAAGCCGGCCCAGGTAATCGGCCACCGTCGTCGGGGGCACCCCCGCTGCTCGGGCCACCTGACGCCGGCTCAGTCCCTCCCCCTGGCTGAGGCGGAGAACCTCTCGGATCTTGCGCATGGCGGATCGGGGTCGGGGCATCGACACGCTCCTCGAACGTCTGGTGGGCCGTCCGAGAGAGGGTGCCAGCCCTCCTCACCTCACGCCGCCGCCCGGCTCTCCCCCAGGTGGTCGGAAACCCCGAGCTGGGTGATCGGATTCAGCCGAAACGACTGGTCGCTTTCAGCCGAACTGGGTGGTCGGATTCGCCGAACTCCGCATCCTCAAGGCTTGATGGCACACCGGACACTTTCAATGATGAGCTGGCGGTTACTGCCCGATAGCAGCCCTCGCAACTCCCCTGAAGGCTCTTCTGCTCAAGCCGCCCTGACCGCCTGAGCAAGCACCTGCGGGTCAACCGCAACGTGCTCGGGGACGGGGATGGTGACGTCGATGGGACGGCCTTCCTCGACCAGCTGGCGTGCTCTGACGATCGTGATGCCGACCAGCTGACCGCCGGGGCCGAAGCGCAGAGCATGGCCCTCCGGGAACTCGTCGAAGTCCACGGCGGTGGAGGGGTCGCCCACGTGGAGGTACAGAACATCGCCTACCGGGTCGTAGTCGACCCGGTCGAAGGTGGTGGTGCCGATGGTGATGGTCACGGGGTCCTCCGGCGAGCAAAGGCTGTGACGATGAGGCCGCTGCCCTGAGAGTAGGTTACGACGACCTTGAGCCAGCGGCTCGGCCCCGCCCCGGCCCGGTAGTACCAGTCTTCCGCCGGTCGAGGCTCCCGAAGGTGCCTGCCGGGGTGACGTACGGTCTCCAGGACGGCCTCTCGAAGGTCGCTCAGCTCGGGATGGCCGCCAACGATGTGCTCCCAGCGATCCGGCCGGGCTAAGAGCTTGCGCCAATAGGTGATTGACGCGTTCATGGGCAGCGCCTCGGACGGGTGTCCCAGCGGTAGCGTTTCCAGGCCTCGCGGACCAGGCGGCGGACGATGATGATGGCGTTGGCCAGGGCAACGTAGAAGCGGATCACCACCCCGCAGCGTTCGGTGCACCAGGCCAGTTTCTTGAAGGCGTTGTGCCAGGCGTTGGTCCGCTCCACGACCCAGCGCGAGGTTGCTCGCAGCGGCGCCGGCTTGCCCACCTTGGCGATGCACGACGCCATGCCTCGGCGATCGAGCTCGGTGCGGGTCTTGGCCGAGTCGTAGCCACGGTCGAGGTGCACGGTGGTCTCGCCGGGCGGCAGGGCACGCTCGGCGAGGGTGTCCAGAGTGGACGCAAGCAACGGCGAGTCGTTCCGATTGGCCGGTGCCTGGACAACACCGAGGGGAATCCCTGCTCCGTCCACGAGAATCGAGCGCTTGGTTCCCTGCTTGCCACGATCGACCGGGCTCCGCCCGGCCATCTCTCCGCCGCAGGGCGCCTTGGTGATGCAGCCGTCCACCACGATGTCATCGAGCTGCAAACCGATGAGCCGGTCGTAACCATCCTCGGCGATCTGGGCCAGCTGGTCCATCACCCCGAGAACGATCCACTCGTCGCGGCGGCGGCGCAGGGTGGTGGCCGAACAGCTGGCGTCCGCGATGCGCCAGTAGGCGCAGCCGAATACGGCGACCTGGACGAGCTTGTCGAAGACGAGGCGGTCGGAGACCCGGGGGCGGTGGCAGCCCAGCGTGTGGCTCCCCGGGCGTGTCGGCAAGAGGGCGGAGAGCTGGTCCCAGAGGGGCTCGATGAAGCATGATTGGATCGCAGGCATGGACGCTTCCCCTGAGTGGGTTGGGTCAGATCTCCCAATCATCGGAAAGTCCATGTCCTGCATGTACTTTCACCGCCCGCACCGGAACCCAGGCAACTCAACGGAGTCATCCAACTCAATCACCTATTGGCGCAAGCTCTAACCGGGCGTCCGAGAGGATCGGGGACCGTGGCCAAGATCGGGTCGGGCTCGGGCACTGCATCAATCCCGCCGCTTCGTCCAGGCCGTCAAGAGGAAGTCCTCCGATCGTCCGATCCTCTCCCCCACCCTGTCCACACCTCTCCCCTCAATCGGCTGGCCCGCCAACCAGCCCCGACAACATCGGGCGCGCGCCCACAGGATATGTCGAGCACCACGGAAGGGTTGCGCTCGACGCGGAGCTGGCCGCACACTGTCCGATCGATCTGCCCCCCGCGGCCCGCTCACCAGAGGGAACGTCGGGGTGCGGTGGCACGATGCCACAGGATGGTACGTGCTGCGAGAGCGCCGAAGTCGGTAAGGCTCAGGCTGAGCTCCGGCCACTCTCCCGCGTGCACGATGCCGAGCAGGTCCAGCGGCAGGATCGCCTCCCAAAGGTTGAAGGACACCATGTCCCGCGTCAGCCCGCGGCCGTCTCCGGGCCTCCACCCACGCTCGGTGAGAACCGGGAGGATGTCGTCCACCACGGCGCCGCTGTCGGAGGACCCCTGGAGCAGCCGCGCGAGCACGAGCTCTCGGATCGCGGCAGAGAAGTCCTCGCCCCCGCTGAGCGTGCGCACGACTGGTGGCCAGACCAGGTTCTGATCCCCGAGTGCGCGGCGGCCCGTCTCGGTCAATCCCAGACGACCCCGTCCTTTCCGCACAAGGCCGGCTTCACGGGCGAACTCCCTCAGGCCCAGGAGCCGAGGCACCTCCGCCTCGCTCCGAGGGGGTTTCTGCAGGGGCCACCATCCGAACTCGCGGGCCAGCGCCCGAGCGGTAGCCGGCAGAAGGTAACCCGCCCCTGTCAGCGGCAGGCCGGTGGCCGTCAGCTCCAGGAGGCGGAACAGCGGCCGAATCCGGTCCCCGATCCCGCCAGGGGCAGCAGGGGGCCGTCGAATCAGCTCTCGCACCGGTTCGAGGAAGGCCTTGCGGACGGGGCGAAGGGGAGGTTCCGCCCACGATTCCTGGCGCTCTTCCCACACGGCGGTCTGGGGCGTCCGCCCGTCGAGCGCATGGCGTGGGGTCAGCAGGAACCGGCGCATGACCTCCGCCTGCGCCTGCTTCCAGCCTCTCTCCCCTGGGACGAATTCGCCACGCGACAGAGCCGCCTCAAGGGCCTCGGCCCCCGCGTCGTAGACCCCTGCCTCCGTGGCCCCCATGACCCCACCCCACTCCAGGCTGTCGGTGTCAAGTGGTTCGACACCGGAATTGTCGAGGGCCTTGGTCAGGGCGCGGTGCCCACTGCTCGAACTGTGTTCCCACGCCGCGATGACCCCCATCGTCACCGGGCCCCGGCAGAGCTCGCCCGCCGCCTCATAGCCGAGCTCGCCCAGCATCTCACCCAGCGCCCTGGCGATGGCGCGGTGGTCCTTGGGCGACATCAGGAACTTGGTGGGCAGCGTGTACCAGAGGAAGTTCCCCAGATCGTGCAGGGTAACCACCGAGGAGTCTCCGCCCGCGGTCAGGGACTGCCACGCGGCCTCCGCATTCGCCGCCCACTCGCCACCGCGGGCCTTCAGCAGGGGCAGGACGTGCTCGGCGGGAAGGTCAAAGGGCATCGTCATCACGCCGGGGTGAGCTGCCAACGGCTGCACCTCGAGCCCCACCGAGGGCCTCGGGCCCTGGCCGCAAGGCCGTTCCGCGATCCTGAAGACGGACGGATCCACACCCCGAGCTCAGCACCGGGTGAGGATACCCGACGACATCAAGGCTCCACGGTGCTGCCGACGGTCACGCGACGAGGCCAGTCGGCGCCAGGTGATGAGACCCCTTGCAGTACATAAGTGCGGTAGGTTCCCCGACAACTCAGGCAAGCCCTCCCGCGACCATTGAGAAGGCCGGCGTCACCAGGGGCACCTGCTCTCAAAGTTCCTGATGATTCGCCGCACTTAAGCGGATGCGGGTTCGGGAGAACGCCCTCTACCTGGTCTTCAAGCTGGTCCTGAGGCTGGGCACCAACTGGCGGGCGATCAACGGCCGCAACCAGCTCTCTCTCCTGCTTGCCGGCGAGCGCTTCGTCGACGGCAGGCTCCAACGTCAGCCGGCCACGGAGGGCGCTGCCGCATAGCTCATCTCACCCGACTTGCTGGAAGGCTTTTCCACAAGTCTTGACAAGAGCTCATGCCGGGTGATCCCTGCGCCCTCCCTCCCGGCGGACAGAATACTCAGGCGCTTTCGCGGCCGTCTCGGGGTTGAGCGAGCACGTCCGGGTAAGTAGCCGGAGTGGAGATCATGCCCAGCGGTCGCGTCTCGGATCTCCGCCGAGTGCTAGTGTCCTGTACCGGAGATAGCTGGTAAAATAAGGGGGCCTCGTCCCGCTACCCGGAGGGCTCCTGCATGCATCCCACTCGAGGTCGTCCCAAGGCTGTGCTGGCGGTCACCCCGGAGGACCGCCAGGTCCTCGAGCGGTGGACCCGGCGGCGCACCACGGCGCAGGGTTTGGCCTTGCGCTCTCGGATCGTGCTGCGCTGTGCGAGCGGGGTGACCAACATGCAGGTCGCCGAGGAACTGCAGGTCACCAACGCCACGGTCGGCAAATGGCGGTCCCGGTTCATCAGCCGAGGGGTTGCCGGCCTGCTCGACGAGCCGCGCAGTGGCGCCCCGCGCAAGATCAGCGATGACCGGGTCGAGGCGGTGGTGGTGAAGACCCTGGAGTCGACGCCCCGCGACGCCACCCACTGGAGCACCCGGTCGATGGCGGCGACCAGTGGGCTCAGTCATACCAGCGTGCAGCGGATCTGGCAGGCCTTCGGCTTGCAGCCCCACCGCAGCGAGTATTTCAAGCTCTCCACCGACTCCCAGCTGGTCGAGAAGGTGCGCGACATCGTCGGTCTCTACCTCAACCCCCCCGACCGCGCCCTGGTGCTCTGCGTCGACGAGAAGACGCAGATCCAAGCTCTCGACCGCAGCCAGCCGATGCTACCCATGGCTCCGGGCCAGGTCGAGCGCCAGACCCACGACTACCGGCGGCACGGCACCACCTCGCTGTTCGCCGCTCTCGACGTCGCCACCGGCAAGGTGATCGGCCAAGTCCGTCGGCGGCACCGCGCCGTCGAGTTCCGGGCCTTTCTCGACCGCATCGACCAGGAGGTGCCCGAGGAGTTCGACCTGCACCTGGTGCTGGACAACCTGAGCACCCACAAGACGCCGTCGATCCAGCGCTGGCTGCTGCAGCACCCCCGCTTTCACCTCCACTTCACCCCGACCTACTCCTCGTGGATCAACCAGGTCGAGCGCTGGTTCGCGGAGCTGACGCGCAAGCAGCTGCGCCGCGGTGTGCATCGCAGCACCCGGGCGCTGGAGGACGACATCCGCCTCTACCTCGCCACCTGCAACGACGATCCGCATCCCTTCGTCTGGGTCAAGACCGCTGATGAGATCCTGGCCAGCATCGAACGGTTTTGTCTACGAATCTCCGGTACAGGACACTAGACACTCACGGCAAAGGCGTCCACTGCCTCTCAAGCGGCGCCGGCCGTGCCTCCCACAGAGGGTCCGCGGCCGGAGGAGACGTCCCACCCCCCGATAGTGGATGAGGCCATCGTCGGGGTTCGCGAGCATCTCCCGGCCCCCGAAGCCGATGAATGCGACCCATGGTTGAACTGGAACGGGCACTTCTGGTTGGTCGGGGTTCAGCCCGGATTCAGGCACCGCTACAGCCTACCGCCGGCGCCCCCCGTCTGACCCAAGCGCCTCGCAAGGATGGCGTCGAGCTCCTCTAGGTAGCTTCAGCCATGCTCGCGTGCTTGGGTCGCGTTTACCCAGATTTGTCCGTCCTCGGCAGTCGCCCTTTAGCGCATCCGACTTGCCCTATCAGCGCGGGCGCGCAGCGTCCTCCTCGTTCCATAGAGAGACGACGGTGCCTACGCCGTACTGCGCCTCCAGCCTCTCTCTCGCTTCCTTGGGATTCTCGCCGTCACACTGACCTGCTTGCCGCGTTTTTCGCCGACGGAGATCAGGGCCAGATGCCGTCTGTTCCTAGCGGTCTCCACCTGCCGATCCTAGGCCAGAGCCCGAGGCAGACGTCCCCCTCTGGCGACATTGCGGCATCCTCGCATGGACGAGGGCGGCCTCACTTGAGCCCGCGCCCCTACCCTCCCCCATGACCTCAAGCGGCGAGGGTTAGGGCTCCCCGCCGAGGGCCTCTTGTATTCGAGAGCTAGTCGCGGGTCAAGACTACCGACGTTGCCGTGTAGGTGACACGGTAGGGATTGCCGTCCTCGCCGGTGAGCACAGCACCATCGGGCAGTCCCGCGAACGTGCCCATCAGCCCGCCGGGCGCGGTGAGGACCGTGTAGCTGTCGCCGGGCTGGGTGGCGATGTCCGAGCCGTCACAGGCGCCTGGCGCCGCGACCGCGAGCGAGGCGCCGCTGATGGTCATCAGGCCCGAGGTTACTGTCAGCGAGTCATTGCCAGCCGCGGAGCCCACGCCGAGCTGGGCCACGAAGGTGGTCCCGGCCGGCAGGCGCAGGCTGTGGGCCACCGTGGTCACGGTGGGAGTGTCGGGGCCGGTGGGCGGTACGGTCGTGGGTACATCGCAGGGCCAGAGCTGCGCCGAGGCCGACACCGAGAGGCGGGAGATCGAACTCGCGGTGTAGAGCACCCCAGTCCCGCCGACCGTGACCGTCGTCACCGGGACGGCGAGCCCCAGCATTCCCGAGTCCGCCACCGCGGAGCGGACGGAGCCGGCCCCCTCGACCAGGGTGATGTTCGCGGCGTCCTGGAGGATCGTTCCGGAACCGCTGATCGACCCGGCAAAGGTGTTGGTGAATCCAGCCGAGGTCAGGGTGTGGCCGCGGATGGCCACGGCCCCCAGCCAATACGAACTCGATGCGCCCGTGGCCAGGCCTCCGATCGTCGCATTCGACCCGAGGGTGAGGGCGCCGAAGTTGACATGCTGGACGACGTCGATGGCTCCCTCACCCTGATAGCCCGTCCCGTTGACCACCAGCGGGCGCCCGCAGCCGATGAGGTTGTCAGGGGAGTCCGGACTGCCGGCAACGTAGGAGGCTCCAGCCTCTACCGTGATCGGGCTGGTCGATGAACTGCCGTTTCCGCATCCGGTAAGGATCCCGGCCCGAACCGTGATCGGCGAGGTACCGGGGTTGAGCCCCTGGGCGTCGAGGGTGCCGTAGCCGGTCTTGACCAGGGCACCCATGGGCGTCGCCGCCAGATCCAGCACGACCCCGCTGGCGGCCACCGAGACCCGCCCTCCCGCCGCGAAGGTGACCTGGGGATCGATCTCGTCCTGGCCGGAGGTCACCGCGGCGGTGACCGCGAGCGGACCGCTCAGCGCGAAGGAGTCGCCGCCGATGTCATAGCCAGCGGCGGTGAAAGTCATGCCGCTGAACGTGTAGCCCGACAGATCATCGTCGGAGATCAGGTTTGTGGAGGCCGGGAAGACCAGCTTGTCCCCGGTGCCGGGCACGGTATTCGACGCCCAGTTGGCGGCATTCGACCAGTTGGTGTTGCCTCCCCCGCCGCGCCATGTGTCGGTGGCCGGCACTTGCGTGACGATCGCGGACGCGACGAGCGGGCCAACCATGGTCGCGATGCCCAGAAGTGATCGGCGGGACGGCACGCGTCAATACCCCCTACGAAGATCGTCCGGTCCAGCCGGACGTCCCAACCGTGCCACGGCGCAGGGCCTTGGACAACCCCCAATCTGGGTTAACCGACCAGTCGCGCCCATGAGCGGCTGCCGGTGGCCGTCTGCGAGCGTGAGAAGACCTCGGCCGGCCCAGTGACGGGGAACGAAACTTGACCTGGCAGGTGACGGCCACACGCCTCCGATCAGGCCGGCTTGGCGAAGTAGTGGCCCTGGTCAGGTCCTCGATGAGCCTCGGCTGGACCGGCCGGCCGCCACCCGAACAGCTCGTGGTTCAGGGGCCTCGATGCGAGTTGGTCCCCCGCAATCACCAAGCCGAGGAAACCGAATTCCTCGGCCGAGGCGGAACCGTCGGCAGGTTCAGGTGCCGGATGCATGTAGCGGCTTCGCGGTCGGTACGCCCTGGTCGCCGACGGCTCGAACGCTCGACGCCCCTCTCTAGGTGTTCCTTCTCGCGCGGTAGTCGCAGTGGTCCGCGAACTCAGCATGGTGCTGACGAGTGCGAGACGCTCGGAAGCGGCCACGCAATCACTCCTAGTGAAGGCCCGGCAGCGGTGCCCCCCCTCAGGACGCGATAGGAACGACTCTAGTCGCACATATACTTGGCTCACTGTGAATGTGTGCGGCGTCCACACTGAGCCGGAGAACCCAGGGGTCTGCCCCGCGTGCCATCGGCGCACCCTCATCAGGAGCAAGGGTACGCGTATGGAGGTCCGCCTGACCTGCACTAACGGCAAGTGCCAGTGGGGGCGGACCGGGCGCGCGGCTGTCGAATGGCTCCGCGCCCATCGCATCGACACATGATGAACGACTATGCGGTCAAGGTGACGCGCACCCACGTGTCACGGGGAGTTGACCAGATTGTCGCGCGCCGGTTCGGCGCGATAGTCCGCCCGGGGGTCATGGGCGGCGAGCTCGCAGATAGCCCTCGAGCGTCGCGAAGTCTGTCCGCCTCAGTGTCCGCGGATCAGGCGACGTCCAAGTCTGGACCGACCCGACCATGCCGCGCCGACCGCAGCCCCCGGTACCTCCTCAGCCTCGTGGGGTGTATTCAGCTGACAGCTCGCCGCCAGCTCGACTGAGCGCCCGGTGAGCCGCTTGCATCGCCTCACCCGAAAGCCGCACATCCTAGGAGAGCGTGTACTCCAGGATCCTGTCGTTGTAGGTGTCGGCGATGTAGAGGGCCCCGCTCGGGCCGAAGGCCACGTTCTCCGGGTCGTACAGGGTGGTGGGACCTCCGCCGGTGACGTCGCTGCCGGTGATGGTGGCTCCCACGCTGCCACTCGACTCATTCAGAACGACCACCGAGCCGGGGTCCGCGCGCTGGGCCACAGCGATGTAGGTTCCGTTGGCCGCCACCCCATAGGGGTCGATGAGCCCTGTGAACGTATTCACCACGCCGGTAACACTGCCCGCGTGCACGCTCAGCTCGACCACCCGTCCGTTGGCGCTGTCGGCGACGAAGACGTTGCCGGTGGTCGGGTCGACCGCGATGCCGGCAGGGGTGGAGAACTGGCCGGTGCCGCCACCCTTGGTGCCGTAAGAGCTGGTCACGCTGCAGGTGCCGGCGTCAGCCGTGCAGGTGGCCACGTTCCAGGAACTCGATGCGGTCGTTCTTGGTGTCGGCGACCCAGGCGTAGCCGCCCCCGATGGCGATGGAGTACGGGTAGTCGAGGTCACCCACGGCGGTGCCCTCCGTACCGAACTCGGCCACACCGGTGCAGCTGTCGCTGAGGGGCTGGAGGATCTGAAGGTCGCTCTGCTTGGTGTCGGCGATCCAGTAGTCGCCGGTCACCGGGTCGACGGCCACACCCCGAGGCCAGTTGAAGTCCCCGGTGCTCGTGAAGCCGCGCTGGCCGCACACGCCGAGGAGGCTGCCCGTGGAGCTCATCACCACCACCCGCTGGTTGACCGTGTCCATAGAGACGACGTCACCAGCGCTGTCGAAGGAGATGCCCCGCACCTGGTTGTAGATCGAGGTGCTGGTATCCCCCGGCGGCACGACCGGGTTCGGGATCGTTTCGGAGTAGGTGTACGCGGAGGGAGAGCGGGTGAACTCCTCCACCCGGTTGCCCCAGAGGTCGGCGCCCCAGACATTGCCGTCGGCGTCCACGGCCACCCGGCGCAGCTGGAAGAAGGTGCCGGGCACGGTGTTGGCTCCCGGGGAGCCCACCTGGGCAACCCAGGTGCCGGTTGGGGTGAACTCCTGGATGCAGTCGTCGTTGGAATCGGCCACGTAGACGGCCTCACCGGGGGTGCCCCCGTCGATGTAGGGGTCGGTTCCCACCGCGACGCCGTACGGGTTGGCGAAGGTGCCGTTCCCGTTGCCGTTGCAGACTCCACCGGTGTCCTTCTTGCCGTGGGTTCCCCAGGTCCTGATGCAGGTCCCGGTGGAGCTGAACTCGAGGATGTCGTCGCCCTTGTAGTTGGCGACGTAGATGTCACCCGAGGCGTCCGCGGCCGCGTCGCGGGCATTCTGGATCTTGCAAGTACCCTGGGAGGCGATCGTCCGCACCGCGCTTCCCGAGGTAGTGAACACCTGCACCTGGCTGTTGGTCCCATTGGCGACGTAGACGAACTGTCCGGCAGTGGTGGTGCTGACCGTCACCCCGATCGGCGCCCCGTTGCCCACCATCTTGAATGGCTTGACCAGACACTTGCCCGTGGCGGCGTTCAGCACGACGATACGGCCGTTGCCGTTGTCGGCAACGTAGACGTTGCCCGACGAATCGACGCCCACGTCGCGCGGCTGCTCGAAGTGGGGGAAGCCCGGCTTGGTGCCGCACGGGGCGGAGCTGCCCTCGTTGGCGGTGCCCGAAGGGTTGGTCTGCCAGACGAGGCTGCCGCTGGTGGTGTACTCGGCCACCCGGTCGTTGCCGGTGTCGGCGACCACCACGTTGCCGGCGATGCCGGCGGTCGCGGTGGTCGAGTCGGTGGGCACGATCTCCATGCCCGAGGGGTACATGGCCGCGTGGCCTGGACCGCCGAGTGTGGCGGTATAGGAGGCGGTCACCGCACCACCGGCGAGGGCGGCCGAGGATCCGACCAGTAGGAGGAGGCCAGCCAGCACGGCGCTGAATGTCAATCGGGACGGGCGCGCACTGGGGCGCAGCCGGCGCCTCCGGGCTTGCTCGGTGACGGATCCTCCCCTCCGAGCACCACCTCGGACGGCTCCCACGTGACCCCTCACATTCCCCAACCCCTCGCGCCGGGCACCCGTGAGATGCGGCTCGCCGCCCGTCTTATGGGACGTTAGCCGAGCCGCGACGAATTGCACCATCCCCAAAACAGGTGGGGTACCTCCCTCAAAGACGCGGCTTCTTGAGCGCGCCGATCCTGTATAGGATCGGTGAGACAGAGGTAGCGGCCGACGAAGCCTGCCTAGTGGTCTGTCTGTGAAATAGTCTGGTATAATGTGGGGGTGGCCAGCCTCACCGCCCCGGCCTTGCCGCTCACGACCACGCAACGTCGATCGCTCGAGCACATCGCCGGCTCACCATCACTCGCCCATCGGAAGGTTGTCCGAGCGCGGGCCTTGCTGTGGGCGGCAGAGGGTGTTGGCAACGAGGAGATCGCCCGCCGCTCTCATGTCGATTCGGATGCGGTGCGTCGCTGGCGAGCCCGCTTCGCGGCCAAGGGCATCGACGGAGTCGGGGTGATCGCCAAGGGACGGGGCCGCAAGTCGTGGTTGCCGCCAGGGACGGTCGCCGAGGTGCTCCGCATCACCCAGCATGAGCTGCCATCGGACGGGTCGACGCACTGGACCACGCGGACTCTGGCCGAGAAGCTCGGCATCGGCAAGGACGCAGTCGCCCGGATCTGGGCTGACCACCACCTCAAGCCGTGGAGGGTCGACACCTTCAAGATCTCCAACGACCCCGACTTCGAGGAGAAGCTGGTTGACGTGGTCGGGCTGTACATGGATCCCCCGGAGCGGGCCGTGGTGTTCAGCTTCGATGAGAAGACCCAGTGCCAGGCGCTGGACAGGACCCAGCCCAGCCTGCCGCTCCGCCCCGGCCGTGCCGGCACCATGACTCATGACTACAAGCGTCATGGCACGACCGATCTCTTCGCCGCCCTCAACATCCGCAGCGGCGAGGTCCTCACCCATTGCCGAAGCAGTCATTCCGCCGCGGACGTTCTGAAGTTCTTCAAGCGCATCGACGCCAGCGTGCCCCGAGCCCTGGAGATCCACGTTGTACTCGACAACCTCTCGGCCCATAAAGCTCCTGAGATCACCGGGTGGCTGGGGCATCCGCGCCGGGCGCGCTGGCACCTCCACTTCACGCCCACGTCGAGTTCCTGGGTCAACCTGGTGGAAAGGTGGTTCAAGGAACTCACCGACAGGCGGCTCCGCCGTGGCGTTTTCACCAGCGTCGCTGATCTCGTCGTCGCCATCGAGAAGTGGGCTGCTTGCTGGAACGACGCTCCTCAACCCTTCGTCTGGCACACCCCCGCCGCCGAGATCATCGAGAAGGTTCAACGTGGGCGCGCAGCCCTCCACCAGATCAAATCACCGACAGACCACTAGCGACGGCTGAGGTTCTCGCCCAGGCGGCTGACCCCAGCATCGCCGGTCACTGGGAGGCCATCTTCCCCGGTGAGGTTCCCACCGCCGCGGAGAAGATCTTGCCGCAACTCCTGAGCGCCGACACGATCGACTTGGAAGGCGAGGAACTGCGGGTTATCCGCATCGGTCGAGCCGACACCGCAGAATCCACAGGTCTCCACATTCCATCCCTGGGCGCGGTCGTTACCGGGGACCTCGCCTACAGCGAGGTCCACATGATGACTGCCGAGGCAGGTGAACCCGAGCGTTCAGAATGGATCGCGAACTTGGAGATAGTCGCTGCGCTCGTACCCAGCCTCGTCGTCGCCGGCCACAAGAAGGTCGAGACCAGAAACGATCCGAAGATCATCGAGGAATCCCAGCAGTATCTGCGGGACTTCTCCCGGATCGCCGCTGAGGAGACCACCGCAGCTGGCATCGTGGCCCGCATGGTCGATCGCTATCCCGATTGGGCTAACGGCCGCACCCTCTGGCATTCAGCGAGAACCGAGATCGCGCGGAGGGACCGCTGAAGTCATCAGCATCCATGCTGGAACTCCGAGACGACCCTCGCGCGCCTTCGAAATCGGCTAATAGACGCTACTCGGAAGCGAGCAGCGGAGCGGGAGACGAGAACTCGAACTCGCGACATCCAGCTTGGAAGGAAAGACGCCACCACGCGGGCGGTACGTGTATTCAGAAAGGCCTTCGACGCCCGCATGGCGCCCTTTCTGGACCTTTACTCCTTCTCTCAGCCCTTGTCGGCGGCCACGTGATGGGTCCACCCACGGCCAACTGATAGGACCACTCGCGGTCACCGAATAGGTCCACTTGCGGTCAACGAATAGGTCCACCCCCTCGGGTGGCGTGACCGCCCGGTGCCACAGCGACGATTGCGGCCAAGACCGAACCCAGGAGGAGCGGGATGGCCGGCAGGAGGTTCGAGGTGGCAGACGTGGTTGAGGTTCTCCAGCACTGGCAGGCAGGGGGCTCGGTGCGGCATCTGGCGCGCAGCCTCGGCATGGGCCGGGACCGAGTGCGGGGCATCATCGCAGGGGCGAGGGCGGCGGGATTGTCGCCCGGGGGGCCGTCGCTCACGCGTGAGGAGTGGGAGGCTCGGGTGCCCGAGCTGTTCGCCGCTCGGCTCGGGCCCACGCTGACGGAGCAGCGCGAGCAGCTGGGGCGGTTCCACCAGGCGATCGTGGTGGGGCTGACCACGAACACGGTGCAGACGGTGTGGCAGCGCCTGCACGACGAGCAAGGCTTGACGGTGAGCATCCGGACCTTCCGGCGTTACGTGAGGGAGCGGATCCCGGGTGGTGTCGACCCCGACCGGGGCACCGTGCGCAAGGAGGTGACGCCGCCCGGGGAGGTGGCGGAGATCGACTATGGCCGCCTCGGCCCGTGGTTCGATCCGCTCTCCCAGCGCCGCCGGGTGGTCAACGGCTTCCTGATGACGCTGGCGTTCAGCCGCCACGTGTTCGTGGACCCGGTCCTGATCTGCGACGAGCGGTCCTGGGTGGCATCGCACGTCGCCGCCTTCGAGTTCTTCGGGGCGGTGCCGGCGGTGCTCCGGATCGACAACCTGAAGACGGGGGTGCTGCGGCCCGACCTGTACGACCCCAAGCTGAACCGGGCGTATGCGGAGATGGCCGAGCACTACGGGGTGCTCATCGACCCCTGCCGGGCGGGCAGGCCGAAGGACAAGCCGCGAGTGGAGCGCACGGTCCCCTACGTCCGGGACAGCTACTGGAGGGGCCGCGACTTCCGCGGCCAGGTGGAGATGCGCGAGGGAGCGCGCCAGTGGAGCTGTGGCACCGCCGGAGCACGCCCGCATCGCACCCTGCCGGGATCGGTGCTCGAGGTCTTCCAGAGTGTGGAGCGGCCGGCGATGCGGCCACTGCCCGAGGAGCAATTCGAGATCGCCCACTGGGCCAAGGCCAAGCTGCATCCCGATTGCCAGCTCCAGGTCGGCGGCCGCTTCTTCACGGCGCCGCACCGGCATGTCGGCAAGCAGCTCGACGTCTGCATCGGCGAGCGGGTGGCGCGCATCTATGACGGCGGCGAGCTGGTCAAGACCCATCTGCTCCGCCGGGGCGAGCGGCGCTACGTCGACCCCGCCGACTATCCGGAGACCAAGGTCGCCTTCCTGCTGCGCACCCCGGCCTGGTGCCGACATCGCGCCACCGAGCTGGGCCCGGCGGTGGTGGAACTGGTCGATGAGCTGCTGGGGGGGCCGCCCCATCCTCTGTACCTGCTGCGCCAAGCCCAGGCGGTGATCCGCCTGCAGGAGAGCTACAGCCCTGAGCGTCTCGACGCCGCCTGCCGCCGGGCGCTCACCGCCGACGGCAGCTATCGCACCGTGAAGAACATCCTCGCCAACTCCCTCGATGTCGTCCGCGATGACGGCGACACCCACATCAGCAACGCCGGCGCCTTCCTCCACGGTCCCCGGGCGCTGCTTCCGGAGGTGACCGATGAGAGCCCACGAGCTCGAGGCCAAGCTCAAGACCTTGCGGTTGGGAGGCATGTTGCAGACCCTCGACGTCCGCCGCACCCAGGCGGAGTCGGAACGCCTCGGCCACGTCGAGTTCCTGGCCCTTCTCCTCGACGACGAGATCGACCGTCGCCAGTCGAAGATGCTGGCCGAGCGTCTCCACCGGGCGAGGTTCGAGG
Organism: uncultured Chloroflexia bacterium; assembly: GCA_963793875.1. Lineage (GTDB taxonomy): Bacteria > Chloroflexota > Dormibacteria > Aeolococcales > Aeolococcaceae > Changshengia. The sequence goes on from CAWCBS010000001.1 coordinate 174,666, forward strand.
AGCCCAAGACGCTGGCAGACTTCGACTTCAGCTTCAACCCCCAGATCCCTGCCGAGCAGCTCCGCAACCTGGCCACCTGCACCTTTGTGGAGCGCCACGAGTCGGTGCTGCTGTGCGGTCCCGTCGGCGTCGGCAAGACCCACTGCGCCCAGAGCCTCGGTCACGCTGCCTGCCGGGCTGGCTTCACGGTGCTGTTCACCAAGACCAGCGCCCTGCTCCGCGACCTTGCCGGCGGCCGCGCCGATGGCAGCTGGGAGCCGCGGCTGCGCAAGTACCTTCAACCCCACGTGCTCATCCTCGATGACTTCGGCATGCGCGAGTTCACCCCCGCCCAGGCCGAGGACCTCTACGAGCTCATCTGCGCGCGCACTCGCACCGGCTCCATCATCACCACCTCCAACCGCTCCCCCGGCGACTGGTATGCCCTCTTCCCCAACGCGGTCCTGGCGGAGAGCGCCCTCGACCGCCTGGTCAACAGCGCTCACCACGTCATCTTCCGGGGCCGGACATATCGGCCCCTGCGCCGGCCTGACGGCGGCGGCAACCCTCCGCCTCTCGAGGATCCCGGCCCCTATGAGATCCACACCGACCGCTCGCGCCGAGTGCGTGCCGCGGAGAGCGCCCAGGTGCCGCGCAACGGCTCGCCCACGTCTCCCAGGACCTCCCCGGACGACGCCGCTGGGGCCGTCGACCAACCCATCACCACGAGGAGGTGAGAGCAGGCTACGATCCCTTCTTGACGGGGCACCGGGTGGTCCTATCCGGTGGCCGCAGGTGGACCTATCACTTGGCCGCGAGTGGTCCTATTGCCTGGCCGCTGACAGCCCTCCCTGGCCTGGCTGGACGCCGCAGGATACCCAATCTCAGCCCTCCGTCGCGACAGTGCCACGTGGACCCCATCGCGCCCGGTCTCTCGACGGCCCTCAGTCCAGCGGAACTACGCCCCGGCCACCAAGGCGACCTCAGGAGCACCGATCAGAGCCCGCTCTGGCCACGGAAGCCCTCGCCGGGTGGCCCAATCAACATCCGTTAGCTGGCGTATCCGTGGCGATGCCCAGCCCGCGGCTGAGACGAGATGGAGGAGGCTCTCGAGGCTCGCGCCCCTCGCGAGCGGCAGGGCCGCCCTTAGCTCGGGAGTGTACGGCGCATGGTGAGCTGGAGCCGTCCTTCTGGCTCGGGCCAGCCCCCGTCCAGCCCACCGACGGACCCTCTCCGTGCTGCTGGCCGGCTCCCCCCAGAGGCGGTCTACGAGAACCAGCCTTCCCTGGGGCGCCGCGTCACGCCAGGCGCGGAGTGCGGTCAGCGGCTCCGGAAGCGTCCACAGCAGGTGTCGGGAGATGACCGCATCGAACGGACCCGGGGGCACTGATGCGGCCTCCGCCTCGACGATCTCGACCTGCAGCCCTGCCTCCTCCGCCTTGGCTCGGAGTCGCCCCAGCATTCCCGACGAGAGATCGACGGCTGTCACATGGTGGCCGAGCTCCAACGCCATGAGACTTAGAAACCCGGTTCCGGCACCCACATCGAGGACGCTGGCAGGAGCCATTGGCAGGAGACTTCTCGAGGGCCCCCCGCCACGCGGCACGCTCGAGCGGAGAGACCGGGTAATGACCAGGGTCGCCGTCATAAGTGGCGGCGTCGATGTCCCAGAAACGGCGCACCTCGTCGACAATATGGCTCTCCACAGAAGACCTTCCTTCGCGACACGAAAGTGACTTAGAGCCTGCGCCAATAGCGTATCTGAGCGACTCGACCGACTCGGTTGATTCGGTGGCTTTAGCAGGCACAGGTGTTCGATCATCTGGGTGTCTACGCCAACCGATCGAGGACACCCGTGCCTGCACTCCAATCATTCCTCATCGAGCCCATCTGGGACCAGTTCTCTGCGCTGCTGCCGGATGACCGATCGCCTCACCCGCTGGTCGGCCACCGGCCACGGATCAGCAGCCGGATCGTCTTCGACAAGCTGATCCAGGTGCTGGTCTTCGGTGCCGCCTACTGGCGAATCGCCGACAGCACCTGCTCCGCCACGACCCTTCGCCGGCGTCGTGACGAGTGGATCGAGCTGGGTGTCGTGGAGGAACTGGAGCGGCGCGCCCGCGACGCCTACGACCGCATGATCGGCCTGGAGCTGGACGACGTGGTGGTCGACGGCTGCGTCACCAAGGCGCCGTGCGGTGGCGAGCTGGCGGGCCGCAACCCGGTGGATCGGGCCAAGCAGGGGACCAAACGCTCGAACCTGGTCGACGCCGCCGGCATCCCCCTGGGAGTGGTTGCCGCCGGCGCCAACCGCCATGACTACCCGCTGCTGGCGCCGACCCTGGACACGCTCGGGGACCTGGCGATGCCGCCGGGGGAGATGACGCTCCACCTGGACCGGGGCTACGACACCGGCAAGACCCGGGAAGAGCTGGCTCGCCGCGGCCTGAACGCCAGCATCTCCCGGCGCGGCCAGCCGGCGCCGTTGCCGGCGACCACCCGGTGGGTGGTGGAACGCACCAACGCCTGGCAGAACGCCTTCAAGAAGCTGATGTGGTGCACCGAGCGCAGAGCCGTGGTCGTCCGCTTCTACCTCAGCTTCGTCAACGCGATCATCATCGTCCGTCGGCTCATCCGAGAAGGCTGGCGGCGGTACCGCTGGGAGGGCCGGCCGACCCGCTGCCCATGACCGCGTCAATCACCTATCGGCGCAAGCTCTAAGTCTCGCCCAACATCGGCGCTTCGGCGTGGACATTTGTATGGTAGCGCTGGTCACAGTTTGAGGCCAGGCCCGGCGGTATACATGCTCCTGCGCGTAGCACGTGGCAGCTGTCGTCCTGGCCGTTGGCGAGGTTCCGCCCGCGGTCTGCAGCCGCTCTCGCCGACGAACGCGTTGAGCGCCCGTAGCCAGCGGCTCAAGGGTAGATGCCCCGCACCGCGGTGGCCTGGGCCACCCGCTCTACGGCCACAGCATAGGCACCAAGGCGGAGGGACACGTTGAGACGCTTCGAGGTCTCCCAGGAGGCGTCGAGGGCAGCCGTCAGGATCCGGTCCAGCCGATCGTTGATCTCCTCTTCGTCCCAGAAGAGGGACTGCAGGTCCTGAACCCATTCGAAGTAAGAGACCGTGACACCCCCGGCGTTGGCGACGATATCGGGCACGACTGTCACCCCGCGACGGAGAAGGATCTCGTCGGCGTCGGGAGTGGTCGGACCGTTGGCGGCCTCGATGATCAGCGAGGCCCTGACGTCGGGGGCGTTGCGGGCGGTGATCTGGCTCTCCAGGGCAGCGGGAACGAGCACGTCCACCGCCGTCTCGAGCAGCTCCGCGTTGCTGATCGGTCGGGTACCGGGGAAGCCAACCACCGAGCCCGTCTCCTTCTTGTGCTCAACGACCGCCTGGACGTCTAGGGCTCGATCGCTCTGGATGCCTCCTCGGCTGTCGGACACCGCCCGAATGCTGAAACCCTGCTCGGCCATGAGCGCGGCGGCGATGCTGCCAGCATTGCCAAAGCCCTGGACCGCGACCGTCAGATCGCGTGCGTCCCGGCCCAGGCGCCGGCAAACCTCGCGAGCCACGACCGCACAGCCACGCCCGGTGGCCTCGTTGCGCCCGAGGCTGCCTCCGATGCTGAGCGGCTTCCCCGTGACCACGGCGGGGACCGAGTACCCCCGGGCCATCGACACGGTATCCATGATCCACGCCATCACCTGCGGGGTCGTGTTGACGTCGGGCGCAGGGATGTCCCGCTCCGGACCGATGAGCAGCGAGATCTCACTCGCGTAGCGACGAGTGAGCCGCTCGAGCTCGCCCAGGCTGAGCTGCTTGGGGTCGACAATCACCCCACCCTTGGCGCCACCGAACGGGATGCCGACGACCGCACTCTTCCAGGTCATCCACATCGCCAGCGCCTTCACCTCGCTCAGAGTGACCCCTGGGTGAAAGCGGATGCCGCCCTTGGCGGGTCCGCGGATCACGTTGTGCTGGACGCGGTAGCCCTCGAACATGCGGAGCGACCCGTCGTCCATCTTCACCGGGAAGCTCACGATCAGCTGGCGCTGCGGTTCGCGCAGGAACCCGCGGACGCCGGGCTCCAGCCTCAGCACATCGGCTGCGCTGTCGAACTGACGCTGCGCATTCAGCCATGGATCATCGATCGTCGCCTGTCTCGCCTCTGCTTCCACCACAGTCATGGCTATCACCTCAATCGTGCGCGCAAGTCATCGTGTGAGTGCGCGGCATGCTCTTCTGGTCGTGCCGCGTTGAGCCACGCGGCGTCGCTGTCTCACCGGGCTGGTATCGCTAGCCTGGACGGAGCTCACGCGCCGCCCGGCGGGCCGGCGGCCGTGCAAGCCGGGGCGAGTCGATCGAAGTCCATACGCTCGAGCGCAGCGGCCTGAGCTGCGGCGAGGCCGACCCCGGGCTGCACACCGCGACCCAGATGGATCGACAGATCCTCGAGAGCCCCGATGGTGTCGAGAATCTCGCCCAGGGTCACCGAGCCTAGATGGCCGATTCGGAAGGTGCTACCGCTCAGCCGTCCCAAGCCGCCGGCCACGATCACCCCTCGTGCGGCCAGGCCCCGATTGAGCGTCTCCCAATCGAGACCATCCGGCAAGGAGACCGCGGTGACGGTCGGCGAATAGTGATGCGGATCCGCAAACAACCCGAATCCGAGGGCCTCCAGCCCAGCTCGCGTGGCTGCGGCGCAGGCCTCGTGCCGAGCGAAGATCGCCTCGGTGCCTTCGGCGCTCATAAGGTTCAGGGCGGCATCGAGCTGGTACATGACCGCGATTGCCGGGGTCCACACGGGCATACCGCGGGCTTGGGCCTCGTGATACCGGCGCAGGTCAAAGTAGAAGCGAGGCGCCGTCGTGCGCTCTATCTGCACCCACGCCCGGTCAGAAAGAGCCAGCATCGCGACCCCCGGGGCAGCCATCCAGCCCTTCTGTGACGCTGTGACCGCTACGTCAATCTGCCACTCATCCATCTTGAATGGTACCGAGCCGACAGCCGATACCCCATCGACAACGATCAGTGCCTCGGGCTGGACTTCCCGGACGACTGCCGCCAGCGCGCCGATCGCATCCAGCACGCCGGTGGAAGTCTCGTTGTGAGTGAGGAACACCGCTCGATAGCTCGGGTGCGACTGGAGGTGCACGCGCAACTGGTCCGGATCGACCGCGCTACCCCATTCCATCGAGAGTCGTGCGGTGTCAGCCCCGTAGAGGCTCGCGATCTCGGCGAACCGCTCGCCGAACAATCCAATCGAAACGCACAACGCCCGGTCGCCCGGAGAGACGGTGTTGGCCACCGCCGCCTCGAGCCCTCCCGTGCCGGAGCACGTGATCATGGCCACGTCGCCATCCGTGCCGAAGAATGGCCGCATACGCCCCAGGACGCGGTCCATCAGCGCCGTGAATTCGGCGCTGCGATGGCCGCTCATTTGGCGACCGCCGGCTTCGCGGACGCCGGAGGGCAGCATCGTGGGCCCGGCTAGCCGGAGGTTGGGTTCGAATCGATTCACTCCGCGCTCCTATGGCGGTGGTTGTCGTTGCTGAGCGATTTCTCGGCAAGTTCGCCCGGCGGCCTTTCCCCAGGGGCGACACTCCCCTCTTCAGTCCTGCCCAAGGCCCCCGGAGCAGGCTCGTCATGAGGGAAGTGACAGGCCGCGAACTGACCCTGCGGCATACGCCGGAGGAGCGGCTCCTCGGCTGAACACACCTCCTGGGCCCGCGGACAACGCGTCCTGAACCGACAGCCGGACGGTGGCCTGGATGGCGACGGCATCTCGGTTCCCACCCCGGTCGGTTTCACCTTCACACTCACGTCTGGCATCGGCACGGCCTCGAGCAGGGTGCGGGTATACGGGTGAGCGGGCCGCCGGTAGACAAGGTCGGCCTCGCCGACCTCGACTACCTTGCCCATGTACATGACGGCCACTCGGTCGCTCACGCTTCGGACGACTGCGAGGTCGTGGGAGATGAAGATCAGAGCCAGATTCCTGGTTTCTCGGATGTCCTGTAGCAGGTTGATCACCTGGGCCTGAACGGAAACGTCGAGGGATGCCACGGGCTCGTCGCAGACGATCAGGTCGGGCTCGAGTGCCAAGATCCGCGCTATGGCTATCCGCTGGCATTGTCCCCCGGAGAACTCGTGTGGTCTCCTACCCTCCACCATGCCGCTGCTCATGCCAACCTCGCTGAGCACGGCCTCGGTTCGCCTGGCGATCTCCTTCTTGTTCACGCCCTGGATCGCCAGACCCTCCCCGACGATGTCCCAAACCTTTCTCCGGGGATTGAACGACGACAGGGGGTCTTGGAAGATCATCTGAAGGTGCCGCCGCACTGCCCGCATGCGAGCGTTGGACAGCGAGCCGAGATCCTCACCCCCGTACTCGATCCTCCCAGTGATCCGCGAGTTTCCCCGCGGCAGCAGCCGTAGGATGGCGCGTCCCGTCGTCGTCTTCCCGCAGCCGGACTCGCCAACCAGCCCGAGGGTCTCGCCACTGACCACGTCAAGGGATATCCCTGCCACGGCCTCGACCGTCCGGCCGCCGCGGCGGAATCTCACAACGAGGTCTCTGACCTTGAGCAGCGCCTCATCTCGCAGGTAGCCGGCCTCCGCCGCGCCACCCGTCACGACAGTGCTGAGTTCGCCGCGCTCGCTCGCCATCATCCACGCCCAGCGCGCACACCGGATGGCGCTATTGGGACGTCAGAGGAGTTGTGCGCAATCGGTACGTAACAGGCGAACGCGTGAGCATCGTCAGACGTCGTCGCGACCGGCGGCATGGTCTCGGCGCACTCAGGCTCGGCGGCCAGGCAACGCGGCGCGAACGGGCAGCCAGGGATCGGGCGGAGCACGTCTGGCGGCCTCCCCGGAATGCTCTCCAGCCTCGTGTGTGCGGGTTGATCCGCCCGCGGGATCGCCTCGAGGAGCGCCGCCGTGTAGCGATGGCGCGGATCGCGGAAGAGCGCTTCCGTCGGACCCCTCTCGACGATCCTGCCACCATACATCACGGCGGCCTCGTCCGTCCGCCCGGCCACGATGCCGAGGTTGTGTGTCACCAGGATCATCGACATCTGTCGCTCTTCCTGGAGAGACTGCAGGAGGTCCAGGACCTGCTTCTGAACGGTCACGTCCAGCGCCGTAGTAGCTTCGTCGGCAATGAGCAAATCCGGTTTGCAGGCAAGCGCCGTGGCGATCATGATGCGCTGCTTCATCCCGCCTGAAAACTGGTGCGGGTACTGCTCGTAGCACTCAGCCGGGTCGGGCAACCCCACCGCCCCCATGAGCTCGATTGCCAGCTTCTTGCCCTGCGCCTTGCTCAGGCCGAAGTGATAGCGGCTCGCCTCCTCGATCTGACGCCCAACCCGCACGAACGGGTTCAGTGAGGTGGCGGAGTTCTGGAACACGATGCCCACTCGCCGGCCGAGGAACCGGCGGCGCTCGCCATCTCCGAGGGTACTCAGGTCAGTCCCGTCAAAGGTGACCTTCCCTTGGATCCGCGCGCTCCGAGGGGCGATGCCAAGGATCGCCTTCATCAGCATCGACTTACCAGATCCGGATTCGCCGACCAAGCCCAGCGTCCGGCTCCGTCCGACCGTGAGGTCAACGTTGCAGAGCACCCGGGTCAGCAACTCCCCCGCCCCGAACAGGCAAGAAAGCCCTTCGACCTTCATCAGCACCCCGTCGGCGCAACCCTCCACGCTCACAGCTGCCCCTCGCGAAGGCTGATCCGGGCTGCCAGATGGTCGCCAAGCGTATTCAGGGCATATACCGTGAGCACGATCGCTAGAATCGGCCCCAACAGCATGTATGGGAACTGCTGCATGACATCGGAGGTGCTGGCGAGCATGCCGCCCCAACTCGGTGTTGGCGGCGGGATGCCGTACCCGAGAAAGCTCAACGAGCCTTCCGTGACGATCAAACCCGCCATCATCGCCGGTACGATCGCAGTGAAAACCGGTACGAGGTTAGGCAGGATCTCCCGAACCAGGATCCGGAAATCGCTGGCCCCAAGAGCCCTCGCGGCCAGCACGTAGTCCCTCTCCGAGCCGGCAGCAGCCGCCGCCTTCGTTATCCGGGCATACATCCCGGTGCCCAGCACCCCGAGAGCCAGGGTCATGCTGAACAGCGACGCGCCCGTGGCCGCAACCAAGGCCAAGAGCCAGAGCAGAGGGGGAACGGAAGCGAGCGTGTTGGCGTACGTGTCGACCACACGCTCGATCGCGCCCCGGTAGTAGCCTGCGAGCAACCCTGAGGAGACCCCGATCGTCAGCGATATCGCGGTGGCGCAGAACGCGATCGTCAGCGAAACCCGACCGCCGTAGATGACCTCCGAGAAGATGCTGCGCCCAAGAGGGTCGGTGCCCAACAGCCCGCTCATCGACAAGGTGGGAGTTTGGTGAAACGTGCCGTACTGCAGCTCAGGATTGATCAGACCAGGGATCCACTGCGCCAGCACCACGGCCGCGATCAGCAGCACGAGGAATCCGAACGAGAACCACACAGCGGCCGGACTGGACCTGAGCCAACCACCCCGCCGTCGCCGCCCGCCCGGCCCCTGCCCGGCAATTCCCAACACCATGGGCGCGGTTCCGAGGACCTGGGCGTCGCGCTCGCCGACCGCCACCTGGTTGCTCATGAGACGCTCACCCGAGGGTCTATGAGTGCGTTACCGATGTCGACCAGGGTGAAGATCACGATGAACAACAGGACGGTCACGCACAGGATGGCCTGCACAGTGGGCAGATCGTGTGCCTGGACGGCGTACACCATCTGCCAGCCGAGTCCCGGCACCGCAAAGTAGTTCTCAACGATGAACGAGCCGCCCAGCAGATAGGTCAGAGATAGTCCGAAGACGGTAAGGACATGGGTCTGCGACGGCCGCATCACATGTCGCATGAGGATATATCTGATTGGGAGGCCCTTGGCCCGGGCCACGAGTACGAAGTCCTCCTGCAGCGTGGCCGCGAACTCACTCCGGCTGACCCGATAGAAGTACGCCACCTGGTTGATGGCCAGACACATCACCGGAAGCGCCACGTAACGCAGGTTCTCGAGAGGATCGGTTGGGAACGCCACCCACCCCGTGGCGGGAAGCCACTTGAGGGTTAGGGCAAACACAAATCCGAAGAAGACCACGGCCACGAAGGACGGTATGGACAGCAGGAAGGACGAGATAGCTCGCAGAATAGAGTCCGTAAAGCCGCCTGGTCGCATAGCCGTGAAGAGTGCCAAGGGGATCGCGACTAGGAGGGAGACAAACATGGTAACGAGTGCAATCTCAAACGTGACCGGGGCACGAGAGGCGAGCAGGGAGACCTCCGACTGCCCGTTGTAGATCGACACCCCCAGGTTCCCGTGGACGAATGCCCCGAGCCACAATACGTAGCGAACGAGCAGGGGCTTGTTGTAGCCATACATGAGGTTGAAGGCCGCGGCCTGTGCCTTAGTCGCATAGGGGCCAAGGATGGTCAGAGCGGCGGACCCGGGCATGAAGTTCGACAGGGAGGTGCCCGCGAGCATGACCAGGAGGAAGACGGGCACCCCCGTGGTGAGGCGGGTACCGATCGCCCGGAGGTAGATGGAACGCATGCTTCGCAGAGCTGGCTCATCCTGCTCCAACGACCCAGCGAGCTGGGTCGACTGCACGGTCATCTCAGACGGCGTTCCACGCTCGCTCGGCGTCCAGCCAACGGCGGTCTCCCCTTTCCATCACCTCGGCCTGCTGCTCCTTCGACAGCCCACCCATGGTGTGGTCGTCGGCATAGGCCGTGGTGCGGTCTCCGAACACGTGCCGGCCGTAGTCGAGCATGCCAAACATGGAGCCCTTCTCGAGGTAGTGCATCGTCACCAGGTTGAAGCCGAGTGGCTCGATGTCCTCGAGTCGCACAAACGGGATCCCGTTGATCGTCTCGACGTCTCCGAACATCTTCCAGCCGGGAAGCGCCTGAGCGACCTTTTGACACTCTTCCAACGTCCTGAGCGCTAGGATGAAGGTCATCTCGGCGCCAAGCTCGACAGCTTTGACGCACCGCTCGATCGCCTCATCCAAGCCTAGCTCGAGTTTGGACTCGGTCCTCGCAATCACGACGCAATCGGTGCCGGCGCAGGCTTCGAGGGCGGCCTTGATCTTAGCGAGCCAGAGCTGCTGCGAGACGACGGGGTGGCTGACATTCCCATCGACCTTCCCGGCTCGCGTCGCGGCCGACATGTCGGGCCCAAAGCGTCCAGAACCCCGCAGGTTGGGCGTGTCTTCGAGGGTTATGGCTCCGGCGCCGGCCTTGGCTAGGCGCCGGCACGTCCGGTAGGCGTTGACAACGTCTCCGAAGCCGTCGTCCGCATCGACCACCAGGGAGAGGGGCGAGTAGCCGGCAATGCGGTCCGTTGCCCAGACCAGCTCCTCCTGGTTGTGCAACCCGATATCCGGAACCCCGGCGAGGCTGAAGCCGAGGGACGCACCACTCAGCAGCATCGCATCAAAACCTGCGATCTCGGCAGCTTTCGCCGAGTAGCAGTCCCACACACAGGGCGTGAAGGTGAGGCCCCTCCCCACCACTTCCCTGAAGGTCGGCTTGGGCTGGCTTCGACTTCGCAACATACGGCCGTCCTCTGAGGCGCTCACTCTTAGATGCTCCGATGCCGAGGATGGGGGACCGCCCCCGGCCGAGGGCCGGGGGCGATCCCATGGCTGGGAGGGCTCCTACTTAGTCCACCCTCCTACAGACCCGGCTGTGCCGCCGAGTCGCAGACGTTGGGGCAGAGGTAGAGGAACTGCTTCTGGAGCATGCCTCCATCTGAGAACACCAGGCCCCCGGTGTTATTCCGAACGAGCAGGTACCGGTCAATCGCTCCGTACACGTAGATTGGCAAGTCGGTCATCAGCTTGGACTGAACCGTCTGCCAGGCACCGTACAGAGCCTTCTGGCCCACGGCCGACTCCGTTGCCAGGATATCGGCATTCATTGCGGAGTAGCCGCTCATGTTCAGCGACCCAGTGGTGGTGAAGAGCGAGCTCGAGTACGGCTCGGGGCCGTTGAACACCAGAGCTCCTCCGGGGATGCAAATGTCGAAGTTCAGCTGCGTCTGGCAGCGTTGCACGAGGATCGTCTGGTCGATATAGGTCTGGGTCACCGTGATCCCATACGTGCTCAAGACCTGAGCGATGTAGCCACCCAACCGCTCCGTGTCGGGCTCAACCGTGCTCACGATCTGTACCGTCATGGGGACGCCACTCGCCTTGATCTGAGAAAGCAGGGCCTGCGCCGCCGTCGAGTTGTACTTCGGGAAAGTCAGTGAAGAGTCGTAGTAGGGCGACGTCGACGGGAAGTAGGTAGACGGTGCGCTGTACCCGGTGGAAACCTGGGTGAACGCCTCCATGACCTCAAGTGGGTTCACGGCTTCGTAGAGGAACTGGCGGGCCATAGGGTTGCTGAAGAAGCCCTTCGCCGAATTGAGATACCCGTAGAAGAGCCCTTGCATCGGGATCTTGACGTCGGTGACGCCCGGTTCGGTGTCATCCGAGCCCCACTGGTACGGATAGCCCGCCATCATCGTGGCTTCGCCCTGGACCACCGTCGTGATGCGGCTCGGGGTGGCGGCGATATCGACGAAGATGATCGAGTTCAGGTATGGGAGCGGCTGATCCCAGTAACCCGGGTTGCGCACCACCGTTGCGTTGACGCCCGGATCCCAGCTCAGCAGCTTGAACGCCCCTGCTCCGACCGGCTTGATCGCCGCCAGGGTGGCGGCGGACCCAAGCTCCTTCGGCGAGGCGATGAAGGGGGCGAGGTTGGCGATCTGGGTGGCGAAGTCGGCGTCAGCGGCCGGCAGCTTGATGGTGAGGGTGGTCGCGTTGAGCACAGTGATGCCGGGGTCCCAGGTGGCGATCCACGCCTGGGAAGTCGCCCCCCAGGTCGGGGTAGCTGCCCAGTCGTAGTTGTACTTGACGGCAGCTGCATTCAACGGGGTGCCGTCGGTAAACTTGAGTCCTGGCCGCAGCTTGAGCGTCCAGGTGACGTTGTCCGTCGTCGTCAAGCTCTGAGCCAGGTCGCCGACGATCTGGTCGTTGAGGTTCTGGTAGACCAGCATCCCGTAGACAGCGTCCAGCTCGTCCATCGGGGACCCCGGGTAGGTGTTATTAGTTGTAAATGGAGACCACGTGGTGAGATCGGAGCCGTCCACGATGGTCATGGAACCGCCGCTGACCGGCCCACTCGCCGTCGCGCTTGCGTGTGCCGACGTGGCGGAGGAGGTCGTGCCACAGGCCGGGACGACGAGGACTCCCATCAATAGGCCGAGAGCCAGCAGGCTCGGACGGATGTGACGTATTTTGATCATGTCTAACTAATCTAACCTCTTTGTGGAACTAACCTTTCTTTCCAGCCCAAAGTTGGCTAGTCCGCCTCTGGCCGAGTAGGGTGGGCATCGGGAGGCTGACGTACGTCGAGTGACCACCGAGGTCACCGGGGCGGCAGTCAACCGGAGGGCGACCGGTACCATGCCCACTTGCGGTCGGGCGAACGCTACACGGAGCGGCGTCACTAGCGTCTGACTCACTGACCCTCCACAACCTGCTGAGACTCACGGACGGGCGTCAGAGCGAGCCCGCCTTCCACGAATCGGAGGACGTTGTCCACCGCAAGGTCGACCATCGACGATCTGGCGGCGAGCGTGGCCGAGCCCACATGCGGTAGGACGACGACGTTCGGCAGGGTCAACAGCGGATCCTGCGGGTCGGGATTCGGCTCGCGCTCTTGCACGTCCAAGCCCGCCGAGTGAATCCACCCCTCGCGCAGGGCGCGAAGGAGAGCCGGCTCGTCGATGATGACGCCCCGCGACGTGTTGATCAGCGTCGAGGTGGGCTTCATCAGACGTAGCTCCCGCTCGCCGATCAACCCTCGCGTCTCGGCGGTGAGCGGCACGTGCAGGCTTACGATGTCGGACTCGCGAAGCAGCTCGTCGAGGGGGCAGAACCTGACCCCGGTCTGAGCGCCCGCCTGCGGGTCATGGGCGATAACGCTCAGTCCGAACCCGACAGCGCGGGCCGCGACAGCGTGCCCGATAGCACCATAACCGACGAGCCCCAGCGTCGCCCCGTGAACATCCAGTCCTGACAGGTCCGCCTCGTCAGTGCTCGTCCAACCGCCAAGGCGGACGTTCCGCTCGGCTGCCCCCAGGCCCCGTCGGGCCCAGATGGCCAGGGCGATGGTGAGGTCAGCAACCGTTTCCGCCAACACCCCGGGGGTGTTAGCAACGGGAATGCCGTGGCGGACGGCTGCTTCGACGTCGATCGAGTCATATCCCGCGCTGGCGACGGCGACGAACCTGAGGTTTCGGCACTCGCAGAGGACTCGGTCCGTCACGGGGTCGCCATTCACGCAGATGACGGCACAGCCGTCCCCGATCAACCTGACGAGGTCGTCGACATCCGGGGGGCCTCCGCCTTGCCAGAGGCGCAGGACGGCGTGCTCGGCCAGCCGCGCCAGGCCACCGCCGGGCAGACCGGAACGGGTCACCGCCACGGCAGGCTTGGTACCGACCAGCTCTTCACCTATCTCGTTCATCGGACGGCGCCCAGCCCCAACCTTGTCTGTACCATAGGTGGAACATAGCATCAACCTGATGTACAAGTCAACCCGTCTCGGCCGCTCTGACACATCATCTGGACCATATGTGGTACGCTCGGCCACCATGATGGTCAAAGCAGCATCGTGGTTGGCGAGTTTGAAGACATCGGCCGATCTCGGGAGCGCGCCAAACGCCGGCTGGCCGGCCCTCGTGCCAGGATCCGGCCAGAACATCGGCTCGAGCCCCGCGGCCCTCACTGCGGCGATGTGACCATGGAGAGGGACCGTGCCTGCGTGATCCACGGGGCGCATGACCTCCGCGTCGAGGACGTCGAGCGTCAGCCCGTGGGCCCCAACGAGGTCGAGGTCGCCGTCGCCGTCGGGGGCATCTGCGGCTCCGACCTGAGTTACTTCCTCAAGGGCGCGGTCGGCGATTTCCGCGTCCTGGAACCTATGGTCCTCGGCCACGAGGTGGTCGGGATCGTCGCGAAGTCAGGAGATGGAGTGGATCCCCGGATGGTCGGGCGCAGGGTGGCCATCAATCCCAGCCGACCTTGCGGCCGATGCGTCCTCTGCCACGCAGGTCGGGACAACGTCTGCGCTCATGGCTCTTTCCTTGGCAGTGCCGCCCCGTTCCCGCACGTCCAGGGTGGGTTTCGCGAGCGTCTGGTAGTCCAGGCCTCGCAACTCGTGCCCATCCCGCCCCAGCTGTCCTTTGAGACGGCGGTCTTCGCTGAGCCGTTGGCCGTGGCCATCCATGCGCTGCACCGTGCCGATGACCCCCGCGATCGCGACGTGATCGTCGTCGGCGCCGGCCCCATCGGTGGTCTACTGACCCTGGTTGCGCGCCACCGAGGCTGTGCCAGCGTAACCGTCGCCGACTTGCGCGACGAGCCGCTCCAGACCGCCCAACTCCTAGGGGCGACCCGCGTCGCCAACACCTCGGCTGGCGACGAGAGCCTTGAACCCGGGGACATCGTGTTCGAAGCTTCGGGGACCCCCGGCGGGCTTGGCACCGCACTGGGCGCTCTCAGGCGCGGTGGTACTGTCGTCCAGGTTGGCCTCCTGCCGGGGACCCCTGTCGCGGTCCCGGGCAGCGTGATCGCGACCACTGAGCTAACCCTCCGCGGGTCCTTCCGTTTCACGGGAGCCGAGTTCCAGGAGGCCGTGACCTTGCTGGCGGAGGGTCTTGATGTGACGCCTCTTCTGACCGCAAGGATTGCCCTCAACTCCGCCTTGGAGGCTTTTACTCTCGCCTCGGACCGAGCCACCTCGCTGAAGGTGCAACTGATCGTGGGAGGTCTGTGAACTTGTCGAGAATGAACCGCAGCCTGGCGCTCACTACGATTGCCGAGAATGGGACGCCTGGCATAGCCGGTTGCGAAGCCGCAGCCGACGGATGCCGTCACGCCGATGCACGCCCACCTGGCTCCGCGTGATGTCGCCTCAAAGCCTCAGAAACCTCCAATCATCAGCGCCCGCTGTCGTCCGCAGCGCCGCGTTGCTCGCCGTCCTCGGTTCGCCGGACGGCGGGCCCATGGGTCTATCCGACCTGGCTCGATGCCTCGACCTCCCCAAGTCTACGGTCGCAAACCTCTGCTCCGCCCTCGAGCAAGTCGGGTTCATCACTCGTCAGGACGGTCGGTATAGCCTCGGCCCTCGCCTGCTCGAGCTCGGCGCCGCCTACGTCGACCGGATCGACATCCTCCAGGAGTTCCGAGAGGCATCTGCGCGCCTTCGCTGGGCCTCGCAGGAGACGGTGCAGCTCGCGGTCCTCGATGGCACGGACATCATCTACCTCGCCCGCCACGACGGCACCCAGCCCATTCGACTGGGAGCCGGCCTTGGCAGGCGGATGCCGGTAACGTGCACGGCCCTGGGTAAGGCATTGCTGGCTGAGATGGACCCCTCCGTGGTCCAGTCGACCCTCGCCGTGCTTCCCTCCCTTCCGGTCCTGACGCCCCACTCCAAGCGGAATATGGCTGAGCTCCTCGAGGATCTCGACACCATCCGGGAGCGCGGCTATGCGATCGATGAAGAGGAGAACTCGATCGGCATCGTCTGCTACAGCGTGGCACTTCCGACGATGGCGCCCGCCACAGCCAGGCGCGCCATCAGCGTCACCCTGCTCAAGGCGAGGGAGACGCCCCTTCTCCGCGACCGCCTGGTCGAGGATCTTCGGACCCTCAAGGCAGAGCTCTCACACCGTCTCTGAGCATACGTCCTGGATTGCGAGTCACAGCCGCAGAGGAGTGGTCTATGAAGCCGATCCTGATCAAGAATGGGCGGGTGATCACCGCGTCAGAGGACTACGTGGCGGACATCCTCTGCGAAGGCGAAACGATCCGCTCTATTGGCACGAGCCTCGCCGTTGACCCCGGCGTCGAGATCCACGATGCGAGCGGCCTCCTCGTCCTACCAGGGGGCGTCGACGCTCACACCCACCTGGACTGGGAGTTCGGGGCAGCACGCACCGTGGACACCTTTGCGTCGGGCACGAAAGCCGCGGCCTTCGGTGGTACCACAACCATCGTCGACTTCTGCAACCAGGGATCCGCAACACCGCTGGCCGCATTGGAGGAATGGCGAGGTCGGGCCGGGACGGCTAGCGTGGACGTCGGTGCGCACTTGATCATCAACCGAGTCAGTGACGAAGCACTCCGAGACGTGCGGACGCTGATCGAAGGGGAGGGCGTGACGTCCTTCAAGGTCTTCATGGCTTATCCCAACGGCCTGATGCTCGACGACGGCGAGATCTTCCGGGTAATGCGCGTGACGGCAGAGCACGGGGGCATCGTCTGCTTGCATGCCGAGAATGGCCCGGTGATTCAGGTCCTGGTCGATGAGGCGTTGGCTGCCGGCAATCGCTCGCCGAACTTCCACGAGATTACCCGCCCGTCGCAGATGGAAGCCGAGGCCGTGCAGCGCGGCATCACCATTGCCAACCTGGTCGGCGCCGTCACCTACTTCGTCCACCTTTCGGCATCCGCGTCGGTGAGGGCGGTGGCCCACGCTCGTCAGCTCGGCCAGCCCGTGTATGCGGAGACCTGTCCGCACTATCTCTTCCTCACCAGGGAGGAATATGACCGGCCCGGGTTCGATGCAGCCCGCTTCGTGATGACGCCGCCGCTTCGCACGCGGAACGATCAGGACGCTCTCTGGGCGGGCCTCAGAACCGGTGCTCTCAGCGTGGTCTCGACGGACCACTGCCCCTTCTGCATGGCGGAGCAGCCTTACGGGATGCTGTTCTCCAAGCAACAGGGGCGGGACGACTTCAGCAAGATTCCGAACGGTGCTCCGGGCATCGAGACGCGGCTCTCGCTCGTCTTCGACGGGGGCGTCCGAACCGGCCAGATCTCCCTGAATCGTTTCGTGGAGCTGATGTCGACGGCGCCGGCGAAGCTCTTTGGTCTCTATCCCCAGAAGGGCACCATCGCACCAGGATCCGACGCAGATCTCGTGCTCTTTGATCCCAACGAGGCGTGGACCATCCGGGCCGCCGAGCACCACAGCCGCGTCGACTACTCCCTCTTCGAAGGGCGCCGGCTCTCCGGGCAGGTCAAGAAGGTGTTTCTCCGCGGCCAGCTGATCGTGGACGGCACCTCCTGGAATGGCCGCGACGGGATGGGTCGGTTCCTGCGGCGAACGCCAGTCTCTCCCGGGCTGGTCAGATGAGTCGGGAGCTGAGCCGCCGCGCGGCCGCCGCGGTCGATGGCGACCGCCTCTGGGCGCGGCACGAGCAGCTGCGGGCGATCGGTGCTCTCGGCCCGACAGGGGTCAGTCGGGAAGCGTTTACCGAGGCGGACTTCGAAGCCCGCCGGCTGGCGATGTCCTGGGCTCATGAACGAGGGTATGGGCTGACGATGGACGGCATCGGGAACCTGTTCATCCGTCGCCCAGGGCAAGAGAACACGCTTGCGCCGATCGTCACCGGGTCCCACCTCGACAGCCAGCCGGCTGGAGGTGCATTTGATGGCGCCTTCGGGGTGCTCGCGGCCTTCGAGGCGCTGGGGGCCCTCGACGAAGCGTCCGTGGTCACCCAGCGGCCGGTCGAGGTCGCCATCTGGGCGAACGAGGAAGGATCCCGCTTTCAGCCGACCACGATGGGATCGGCGGTCTACGTCGGAGCCCTGACCCTCGACGACGCGCTTGCCGCGACCGATTCCGCTGGCGTCACCGTCCGAGAGGCCCTCCGCCAGGATGACCTCCCACTGCCCCGCGGGCGGCACGAGTTCGGTACTCCATTCGCAGCATATGTCGAGGCGCACATCGAGCAGGGGCCCATCCTGGAGAGAGCCGGCGTCCCCATCGGCGCCGTAACAGCCATCCAGGGACTTCGGTGGTTCACGGTTCGGGTCACCGGTCAAACGGCGCACGCCGGGACCACGCCGATGACCACGCGCCGCGACGCCGTGGCCGCCTCGGTGGCTATGATCCACGAGCTCTCCCGGACGATGATGGACGCCGCGGACAGGGTGAGATTCACCGTCGGCAGGTTCGAGGTCTCCCCCAACTCGCCCAACACCATCCCGTCGGCCGCCGTCTTCACCATCGACTTCCGCCACCCCGATGCGTCGGTGCTGGGGATGCTTGGGGACCAGGTGGCCCCCATCTGCATGGCCAACGCCCGCGACTGCACCGTGAACGTCGCCGAAACCATGAACGCAGCACCCACGGTGCTGGACGCCGGCATCACCGAGACCATCCGCCACACGGCGAGCGCGCTGGGCTTCACCTGCGCCGACATCGTTTCCGGCGCTACACATGATGCCAAGCAGATGGCTCTGGTGTGCCCGACGGGCATGATCTTTATCCCCTGCCGGGACGGGTTGAGCCACTCAGTCCTGGAGCATGTCGAGCCCCACCAGATGCTGGCTGGGACACGCGTTCTGGCCGGGGTCATCGCCACGCTGGCGTCGGGCCCGCTGCCTTGAGCCCACTTCCCCCCAGTTCACCCACGCTCCCAAGGCGTTCAAAGGATACGGATGACCAAGATCACTGACCTCAAAGGCTATTGCTACCCCCTCACTCCGGCCGGTCGATCCTCCCTAGTCGGTGATCCCCCATGGCACTACGCAACCGAGTACACCGTGGTCTCGTACCGGGCAGACATTGACCAGGTCAGGCAGTGGCTTCCCGAGCCCCTCGAGCTCGGCCCCGAACCCGATATGTGCTACGCGGCGTTCAGCCGCTGGTGGTCTGTGTGGGAAAGCGGCAGCGACATGCCCTCCATCAACCCGGGCCGCACCCAGTACCGCGAGGCCGCCATCTGGGCGGGCTGCTCTTATCGCGACGTCCCCGGACAGATCTGCCTCCCCATCTGGGTCTCCGCCGACTTCAGCATGGCCAGAGGCTGGTTCATGGGCTTCCCCAAGAAGCTCGGCGAAATCATGATCACCGAGTCCAACCCGCTGAATCCCGCGATGCGCGAGCTGGGCGCGGGATCACGGCTCACCGGTACCTGCTCCTCTCACGGCGAGATGCTCCTCAAGGGGTCCGTCCTCCTGGAGCGGACCGTCGATCGCTCCGCCCTTCCGGCCCCCCTCGGCAGGCCCCTGTTCCACATACGTCACTTTCCGAGCATCGTGAAGGAGGCGGTCCCCTCGGTCCTGGAGCTCGTGAGCCTCGGCGCCGACAACTGGAATTGGGATCCCGTCATCTGGACCGGCGTCGCCGAGCTGCAGTTCCTGCCCTCCGAGCTCGAGGAGCACATGTCTCTCAAGCCGGTCGAAGTCCTCGGGGGATTTCGCTACAGCAATGGCTACACCTTTGCGGGTGGACAGGTTCTGCACGACTGGCGGCAGGAGTTGCTGGATGCCAAACCCGATTCCCACTAATGCTCGCCACACGCGCCGGAGCGTCAGCTGCCGTCTCGAGTTTCCGAGGGATGACCCATGAGTGACCTGGTGCTCAAGTCTGGCGGCGACTTCGACTTCCTTTCTCTCGGTGCCCTGGTAATTCGCCTTGACACTGAACTCATTCCCTTTCGCAAGGCCTCCCAGGCGATCATCCATGTCAGCGGCGCCGAGTACAACGTGGCGGCCAACCTATCCGACTGCTTCAAGCTGCGCACCGCTGTGGCGTCGGCAATGGTCGACTACCCCGTCGGCGATCTGGTGGCCGAGCGCGTTCGCGCCATGGGGGTCAGTGGCTTCTACAAGCACTTCTCACACGACGGCGTGGCCGGCCCCAACATTGCCACTGTCTACTCCGACCGCGGGGTAGGCGTTCGGGCTCCTGTCGTCTTCTACAACCGCGCCAACGAAGCCGCCACGATGCTGAAGCCTGGGGACTTCGACTGGACTTCCATCTTCAAGCGCGGCGTGCGCTGGTTCCACTCTGGCGGGCTCTTCGCGGCCCTCTCAGACAGCACGCCGGAGGTCCTGCTCGAGGGGATGGCAGCCGCCCGCTCGGCGGGGGCAGTCGTTAGCTTCGACCTCAATTACAGGGCCAAGCTGTGGGCCGCTCACGGCGGTGCGGAGAGGGCTCGGGAGGTCACAAAGGAACTAGTTCGCGGCGTTGATGTCCTCGTCGGCAACGAGGAGGATGTCCAGCTCTCCCTCGGCATCGGCGAGCCCAACGGCGTCCGGGGCTCATCCCTCGATCCCGGCGCCTTCATGAAGATGATCGAGAAGGTCGTCGGGCTCTTCCCGAACGTGAAGGTAATTGCCACCACCCTGCGCGACGTGCAGTCTGCCTCTCGGCACCGCTGGAGCGCTGTTGCCTGGCAGAGCGGTGAGTTCTACCAAGCCCCGGTCATCGAGCTCGACATCCTCGATCGGGTGGGCGGCGGGGATGGGTTTGCCTCAGGGCTTTTCTACGGCATGCTGGCTGGGCTCCCCATGGAGGAGTCGGTACGTCTGGGCTTCGCGCACGGCGCGCTGCTTACCACCTTCCCCGGTGATACCACGATGGCTACCCTCTCGCAGGTCAACGCCCTCGCTGCAGGCGCCTCCGCGCGGATCCAGCGCTAGCGGTGGACGCCGCCCAAGAATGAGCACAGGAGTGTGACAGTGTCCGTCAGTATGTTCGATCTCACAGGACGCATCGCCCTCATCACCGGTTCGGGACAGGGCATCGGGCTCACCCTTGCCCGCGGTCTGGCGTCAGCCGGCGCGCGCATCGTGCTGAATGACGTTCGCCCCGATCGGCTCGACGCGGCGGTGTCGGCCTGCCGTGCTGACGGCATTGATGCCACCGGCTCAGCCTTCGACGTGACCCGAGTCGAAGAGGTTCACACCGCGGTCGCCGAGATCGAGGCCAACGTCGGCCCGATCGAGATCTTGGTCAACAACGCGGGGGTCCAGATCCGAGCGCCCCTTGAGGACTTCAGCATCAACTCGTGGAACACCTTGATGGCAGTCAATGTGACAGGAGTCTTCGTTGTATCTCAAGCGGTTGCCAACCGGATGATCCCCCGCGGGCACGGCAAGATCATCTGCATCGGCTCGATGCAGAGCGAGATCGCCCGACCCTCGATCGCCCCCTACACCGCGTCGAAAGGCGCAGTCAAGAACCTCGTCAAGGGCATGGCCACCGACTGGGCTCGCCATGGCCTTCAGTGCAACGGCATTGGCCCAGGGTACTTCGTGACGGACATGACCAAGGCGCTCGTGGCCGACCCCGAGTTCGACAGCTGGCTCAAGGGCCGCACACCAGCTCACCGCTGGGGCACGGTGTCCGAGCTGGTAGGAGCCGCGATATTCCTATCCGCGGACGCTTCCAGCTTCGTCAATGGACACATGCTCTATGTCGACGGAGGCATGCTCGCGTGCGTCTGATCGGGCCCGCCTCCAGATCCTGTCGGAACAGAACAGACGTGAGCGCGCCGTGCGGTGGGGGACGTCCAAGCCTGGGGCGATGGGGCGGGGCGTCATGAGCGGTACCGCTGTCGTGGGCCTGATCGGCCTTGGGCAGATGGGCGGGCGTATGGCTAGGAGGTTCCGCGTCGCGGGTTGGCGGGTGGTGGGCTGGGACCCATTTGCGCCAGCGGTGGCCGCGGCCGCGGCCGACGGTCTCGAGCCAGCTGCCAATCCGGCAGCTGTGGCGGGGGCGGCGCCGATCGTCATCACGAGCCTGCCGGACGCTATGGCGCTGCAGGCGGTCGCCTTCGGGGAGAGTGGCATTGCCAACGCCGGCCACGCTGACCGCCTGATTGTGGACACGTCGACCCTCACCCCGAACCAGGCCCGCCAGATCTGCAGGGAGCTCGCTCTCCACGGAATCGGCTTTCTTGATGCCCCAGTAAGCGGCGGGACCGCGGGCGCTGGTAATGGCACCCTCGGGATCATGGTCGGAGGCGATGCCGGGCTGTTCGAGCGAGCCAGGCCAGCCCTCGATGCCATCGGCTCGAAGGTCGTACACTGCGGCCCGAGCGGCTCGGGCCAGGTCGTGAAGGCTGTCAACCAGCTGGTCGTGGTGGCAACTCTGGGCGCCGTGGGCGAGGCTCTTGCCCTGGCACGGGCCGCCGGCGTAGACGTCGGCCGGGCGCGCGAGGTCATGCTCGCCGGTTACGCCTCGAGCCAGGTGCTCGACAACGGTGGCGGTCGGATGATCCGTCGTGATTTCGCTCCGGGCGGCAAGGCGGCCTACAACCTCAAAGATATCGCCGCCCTGGCCGAGCTCTCTGCCGCTGCGGGTGTAGGTATACCGGTGTTCAACGCCGCCGCTGACTACATCAAGGCCCTCGTCGGCGCGGGCGGTGGCGACCTGGACCACGCGGCGATCATCGACGTCATCGAGCAGAAGTTGGGCGACGCCGAGTGAGCATCGATGCGTGGTCGGTGCCTTCGATCGACGTGGAGCAGCCGGACCGCCTGGCTGGCCGAGCAGCTCCCGTGGTTGCGCACCAGACCGGCTGGCGGTCC
Organism: uncultured Chloroflexia bacterium; assembly: GCA_963793875.1. Classification (GTDB taxonomy): domain Bacteria; phylum Chloroflexota; class Dormibacteria; order Aeolococcales; family Aeolococcaceae; genus Changshengia. Next base: position 197,089 of record CAWCBS010000001.1, read on the forward strand.
TTGAGACGGTGGACGGGCTGATCGCGCTGGCCGAGGCCGATACTCCCAGATGAGCGTCTCCAACAGCTCAGCCCGGACCTTTCGCAGCCTCCAGCGCCACCGCAACTTCCGCCTCTACTTCGCCGGCCAGTCGATCTCGATCTCCGGGACCTGGGTCCAGAACATCGCCCAGGCCTGGCTCATCGTCGAGCTGACCCACTCTCCGGTCGGTTCCCCACTCGCCCTCGGGGCCCTCGCCGCGTTCCAGTTCCTGCCCTACACGGTGCTGGGTCTACTGGGCGGCCCGCTGGTGGACCGCTTCGACAAGCGGATGACCATCGTCGCCACCCAGAGCATCCTGATGCTGAGCGCCGCCGCGCTCGCCATCCTCTCGCTGAGCGGGCGCGCGACGGTGTGGGAGGTCTTCGTCCTGGCCGCGGTCGGGGGCGCGGTGCAGGTCGTGGACTCACCGGCACGTCAGTCGTTCGTCTTCGAGATGGTAGGGCGGAAGGAGCTGCCCAACGCGGTCTCCCTCAACGCGTCGCTCTTCAATCTCGCCCGCGCCGCCGGGCCTGCCGTGGCGGGGGTGCTGATCGCCACCGTGGGTGTCACCCTCTGCTTCGCGATCAACGCGGCCAGCTTCCTCGCGGTCATCGGCAGCCTACTGCTGATGCGCGCCACCGAGCTCTTCACCACGGAGCGGGACGAGGATCAGGGGGTCGTGCGCAGCCTCGGGGAGGGGGTGAGCTGGGTTCTCCACACGCCCGCCGCCTGGCTGACCTGCGGGCTGATCCTGGTCGTCTCCACCTTCGCCTTCAACTTCAACGTCCTGCTGCCGGTGATGGCCACCGTGACGCTCCGGTCCGGCCCGATCGTGTTCGGCATCCTCACCGCCTGCTTCGGCGTCGGCGCGCTGGCGGGCGCTCTGTTCACCGCCGCCGTGGGGCGACCGAGCTGGCCACTCCTGCTCGGGGGCGGTGCAGTCTTCTCCATCTTGCTGATGGCACTGGCACCGCTGCATTGGGTGGCCGCCTGCGGAGCGATGCTCGCCCTCACCGGGGCCGCCTATACCACCTACACGTCGATGAGCAACGCCACCATCCAGCTCGCCGCCCCCGACCGACTCCGCGGCCGGGCGATGGCCATCTACGGATACATCTTCACCGGGGTGCCCGCGCCGCTGGGCGGTCTCCTGGCCGGCTGGCTGAGTTCGGTGGGTGGCACCCAGCTCGCCCTCCTGATCGGTGGTGGGGTGAGCCTCGCCGCGGTGTCGGCGGCTATCGGCATCCGCGGCGGTCTCCGGGTGGACCACTCGAGTTCCTGCGAGTAGCAATACGGCGAGCGTAGCGGGTACGCGCGGGTCGGTCTCGGCAACAGCAAGGCCGGCGGTCGCAGCGTGCAACGACAACTACCATGCGAAGTAGTACAAGGGCTCCTCGACGGTGCCACACCCGCCCGTCCCCCCCGGGTCTGTTTCGGCATTCCCGGGGCTCTGGGTGCAGCACTAAGGGGTGCGCTAGGAGCGGTCGAGCGCGGCAACGGGACCCCCAAGGAGCCGCAGAACCCCGGTGAGCCGCGGCCAAGATCTCGTGTCGGGGGCGCCTGATGTGACGAGTTTGGGTGTTGCCGCGCGCGCCCGACGGGTGGCACGAGGATTTGGCTGGGGCGACGCGCTTGTGGTAGCGGCCACCGTCATCTGGGGCGTCAACGTGGTGGTAGTCAAGCTGGCCCTCACCGGCAGTGGGCCATTCACCTACTCCGCGATCCGTTTCGTTCTCGGCGGCCTGGCCCTCTGCGGGTTGGCCCGATGGGTGGAGGGTCCCCTGGCGCGCCCGCGAGGCACCGATGCGTGGCTGATCGCAGCTACCGCAGTGGCGGGGGTCCTGGTCAACCAGGCCAGCTTCGCGGGCGCACTGGCTCTCACCAACGCCGACAACATTGCGATGATCTCGGGGACCACCCCGCTGCTGGTGGTCGGCTGGCTCGTCTGGCGGAACCGAGAGCACTTCGAAGCCAAGGTCTGGGGTGGCCTCTTCCTCGGACTCGTCGGTGTGGTGCTGGTGGTTGGCGCGGCAGGGGGCACTTGGTCCAGCTGGCTGGTCGTCCCACTCGCCCTGGCGATGCCGCTGAGCTGGGCGGTGTACCTGCTATCGCTCGCCAGGCTCCTGGAGCGCTACCGCCCCCTCACTCTGGCAGCCTGGGTGACCGCGCTGGGGGCGCTGATGCTGGTCCCGTTCGGGCTGACGGAGGCCCTCAACCGCCATCCTCATGTCACGGTGTCCTGGCTGGGGCTGCTGGCCTACAGCGTCCTGGCTGCAGTAGCCCTGACGACCTGGCTATATCTCTCGGGCGTCCGTCGCTTGGGACCGGCGCGGACGACGGTGTACAGCTACCTGCAGCCCTTCCTTACTGTAGTCGCAGCCGGGCTCCTGATAGGGGAGCCTATCCTGCCGCTCCAACTGCTCGGGGGCGTGATCATGTTGGTTGGAGTTGGAATGGGTCGCCCCCGGCCTCAGCCTGAGCGCGCGCCTCCGGGCAACGAGCCGGCGGTCGTGGCCATCCTTATCGCCGAGAACCTGGTGGAGCGGGTGGGAACTTAGCACTACGCTGCTCCGTCAGGAGACTCGCCGGGTCGGCTGAAAGGGGGACGGCCGTCTCATCCTGTCGCTCTCCGGAGGTCTCCCGCAACCCCTGTATTCGTCGTAGTGGCGACGAGGTCGGGGTCGGGTGGGGACAGCGGGAGACGAGACTCGAACTCGCGACATCCAGCTTGGAAGGAAAGGCGCCATCGCGCGGGCGATGCGCGTATTCAGAAAGGCCCTCGACGCCGGCATGGCGCACTTTCTGAAGTTCTGACTCTTTCTCTCTCATACCCCCCTTGGCCCAAAGTGACGGCGCCAAGGATACCGCTGGAGTTCGCGACGCGTATTCTCGGCATCCGGGCAGCCGAAGGTGAGCGGATCGAGCGGTGCTCCGCCGCCGGCCTCTGTCCGGACCGAGTCACAGAAACCGCTCCCGATCGCGCAGGGCATCGTTGGCGGTGTGCGCGACGAGCAGCTCGTCGAGCGCGCTGATCACACGCCCGAGGTCGAAGCGCCGAAGGCTGTAAGTGGTAGGGATCAGGACGATCCCGAAGTGCTGGGTACCGGCGGTCAGGTTAGCGACGTGCAGCGGCCGGAAGTCCTGGATATTTCCCGTCACCACCGCTCGCCGCTCCGAGGTTGCCCAGGCCAGGATCTCCGGATCGCCCCGACCAGCCAGGCCGGCCTCGGCAGCCGTGACCACATCGTGCCCACGCGAGCGGAGCTGTATGGCAATTGCTGACGACAGCTGCTCGTCGAGGAGCAGCCTCATCCGTCGAGGAGCTTCTGCTGCCGGGAGACCTGCTCCGCCGCCTCCATCATCAGCTCCCGATTGCGCTCGATCCAAGCATCGACGTTGGTCGCGTTGGCAGCGTAGTAGCGGATCGCAGCCTCGAGAACGCCGGGCCGGATGCCCAGTCGTTCCGCCGTCGCCTCCGGGTCGCGTTCCTCAGCGAGGAAGACCTCGGCGACCTCCCAGACGTCGGGACCACCCAGAAGGCCCGGACGCCGGCCAGCCGGTCCGTCCCGGAAGACGATGCCCGGGAACGCCTCCATGGTCAGCCCTTCCTCGACGTAGCGCTCCGCCAGGACCGTTTTGGGGACCCGAAGTTGGCGGGCGCGCCTCTCGAGCTGGGTCAGGACTTCACCCCGCGTGCGGAAGGTCAGCGTTTTATCCACAGCGTAAGACATCGTAACACATAGTCAGCGGACCGTCGCCACGCCAGCGCAGAGCCGCTCGACGGCCTCGCTCGCCGCCGGTGGTGATCCACGCGATAGCCGCGGCAGATTGGTATGAGCCTGGTCCCGGCCGGGCGAGATGGCCACCGCCGGCTCGGCGACAGCGAGGATACCGAGGAGCCGAGCCAGCGTCTGCAGGTCTGCGTCGGCCAGCGGGGCAAGCGGCCCCGGGCCCTCCACGAGATCACGCGCCTGCGGGTTTCCGGGCTCACAGGCGCGAACTCGTTTCCTCGCCCCCGAGGGGCTGTAATGCCCACAGACCTTGTTGGACAAAGGGAGAGCCATCCCAAAAAAGATGATCTTGACTCGGATGTTCCTACACCGTACGATCATAGAATGTCACCTCTTCCTCTCCCCGCCGCTTGGGCGGACCCGCTTCCCGAGGTCGCGCCGCCGCCAGGAATGGCCATCTACCAGCTGCCCACCGGGACTTACGAAACGCGGGCGGCCTTTGCGGTCAGTGGCGGGTCGTTCCGCGACAAGCGTGAATTCGCGGCGACGGCGATCCTCGTGCAGCACCCGAAGGGTGATCTCCTGATCGACGCCGGTTTCGGCTCGGGTCTCGCGGCACACGTGGCCGCCCTCCCGCGGATGCAGCGAGCTCCCCACCACGCATTCAAGACGGTGAGCGAGCAACTCGACGCCAGCGGCTACGACCGCCGCCGGCTGCTTGGTGTGTTGCTGACCCACGCTCATTGGGACCACGTGAGCGGCCTCGACGAACTCCAGGTGCCGATCTGGATCAACTCCGGTGAACGACAGTACGCGGCCGAGGACACGGGCGGCAAGGTCTTTCGCACGGTGTCTGCAGGACACGAAATCCATGACTACGAGTTCAGTGGGCCGCCGTATCTGGGGTTCCCGTCAAGCTATGACGTGCACGGCGACGGCTCAATGGTTATCGTCCCCGCAGAAGGCCACACGACCGGATCGGTGGTGGTCTTCGTGGCCGTACCGTCCGGAACGCGGTACGCTTTCATCGGCGATCTGACTTGGCAACTCGACGGCATCCGACGACGGGTTGAACGACCACTCTTGATGCGAAAGCTGGCCGACACAGATCCCGAGCAGGTGCGACACAATCTGCTGCGTGTGATCGCCCTGGCCGACCTGATGCAGATCGTCCCATCCCATGACCGAGATGCCTACGACGGAATTCTGCTCTTCCCCGCCACGCTGTAACCACTCCCGAGTTCTGGTGACGCTGAGCCGCCGGACTGACCGCCTCCCTAGCCTCATCATCGACATTTTGGGGATCAGGTCTGTCGGTTACGCGTCACTGTTTATTCAGCCCAGGCTCCGGGTCAGAAGGACCGGGCGATGCATACCGAGCAGACAGGGTCCCAGGACTGCGCCTGATCTGCCGTCCGTCCACAGATGAGCAAGGAGTACAAGGCCCCATGCAAGGTCAGATTGCGCCGACCCAGCCTCCCCTGGGGTGGAGGTCGCCCAGCGCGACCAGCGCCGGCCCCTCGGCCGACTCGGAGATCACCTGGCTCTTACATCGAGCGGCTCAGCGCATGCGCGGCGCGACCGGTGGGCAGGCGCAGAAGCACGGAGTCCAGCTCCGCGATTACATCGTGTTGAGCGCCCTCGACATGACCCCGAACCTCACCCAGGTCGAGCTCGGCAAGACGCTCGGGCTGGACAAGACGACCCTCATGAGCCAGCTGGACCGGCTCGAGCGGATGGGCCTCGTCGTCCGCCGTAACGACCCTCGCGATCGACGCGCACGCATTCCGGAGATCACCGAGGCTGGCAAGGTCGTGCGCGCGACCGTCGCAGGCGCTTGCGACAGCGTCGAGGCAGGGGTCTTGATCAACTTCAGCCAAGAACAGGTGGAACTGCTTCGACGGATGCTCTTCGCGATCGTCGGCGACAGTGAAGACCGAGGATCGTGCCTGTAGCGGCACCTACTGTCGGGCATCCGATCGTACGGTGGAGGTTCGGCGGCATGCCAAATGCCGGCCGCTCGCGCTTCTTGCTCACCGGTCGGTAGCCCAACCAGGCTTCGACAACCTGGCGCTGTCGAAGAGCTGGGGGGATGATGCCCGTCGTCCCGCCGTCGTGATTGCCGAACTGAGCATGAACGTGTCGTTGAGCAATGGGCCGACCCGAGAGGCGTCCTACGTCGAGGTCGTGACGGTCCGCGACGGTCAGATCGCGCGCTGCCGCGAGGACTCGGACCCACTCGCGCACTCGCAAACTAGTCATTTACGCCAAGCTGCCCGCGCCCGGGCACGAGCACGTGTTGGCGAATCGGCCGACGTGAGCGAGTCGGATGTCCGAATCTACCCTTGGAGGGGCTATGGAGCGGGAGACGAGACTCGAACTCGCGACATCCAGCTTGGAAGGCTAGCGCTCTACCAACTGAGCTACTCCCGCGTCGCCGACACAGGATAGCGCTCTCCCCGGTCCCCCTCCGCGACCGCCGCGAAACCGGCGAGTGGGCTCAGTGCCCGCAGGCGCGGGCCTCCCCGGCTCCGTCGGCGGTCTGGAAGCTGTGTCCGCAACTGCACGTCCGTACCGCGTTGGGGTTGTGGATCGTGAAGCCGCCGCCCATCAGGGCGTCCACGTAGTCGATCTCGGCGCCCTCCAGATACTGGGCCGAGTACTCGTCGATGTAGACGGCCAGGCCGTCGAGCCGGACCACCTCGTCGTCCTCGCGGGGCGGGCTGTCGTCCAGGCCCATCCCGTACGAGAAGCCACTGCAGCCGCCCGACTGGATGAAGACGCGGAGGCCGACCTCGCCCTTGGGCTCCTGCTGCTCGATGAGCCCCTTGAGCTGCCCTGCGGCTGCTTCGGAGACGGTGATCATGGGGGGTCCCTCTGGGGTCGGCTGCCCCGCCCTCCGGCGGTGGTTCGATACCGATGATACGACACCTGCGGCCGGGGAATGACCGTGGGGCCAGCTTCGCCCGGGACCTTCGGCCCATGCGCTGGCCCCGGGACGCCGCTCAGGGCCGCCCGGAGGCTCAGTCCCGCCCTGCCTCGGCAGCATACCGGGGCAGATGGACGTCCTCCTTCCCCACGAAGCTCATGGCACCCGCCACCCGGTGGTGCCCGGCGACCTGGTCGATCTGGCGCAGCATCTCCTGGCAGATCCGGCGGTAGCTGGGATGCCCCTGGGGGGAGGTGCGCAGCTCGATCATGTGGAGCGCCTCCCGGGCGTTGAGCTTGATGACGTAGCGCACGCGGTGGGCCAGGGTCACCAGGTACTGGGCCTGCTCGGGGAAATCGGGATGGACCTGCGCCCAGGCCGCCTCGGCGGCCTCGACCGCCCGCCGCCATCGCCCCTCCAACCCGGCGGCCGCCACCTGGTCCGGCACCCGGTAGCCTAGGGCGGGGGTCAGCTCCTGCCACTGGATGGTGAGCAGCCGGTGGCGCTGGAGGTCGCGGAAGGCCCCGTAGTCCGACACCAGCTCAAAGGTGTAGTCGGTGTGCTCGAAGCCCCTCCCCGGCCGGTGCCGCCGATTGCCCCGCCGGCCGAGCGCCGCCGCGAAGAGCCGGTCCCGCTCCACATCGGAGAGCTCGCGCACCGCCCCCACCACCTCGGTCAGCGAGGCGCTGGTGTGGGGCAGGAGGGCCGCGGCCATGATCCGATCCTCGCCGTCCGCGTCCCAGCGGAGCAGGGTCACCCGGCCGCCGTCCGCCAGGCCCCCGAGGGGGAGGGCCTCCCCCACCCCACCCGTTCCCGGTGAGGTCGAGGCTGCCTGCCTCCTGCCCCCGCGAGCCAGCGCCCGCTCCGCCTCCAGGCCCAGTCCTGCCGCCGTCTCGCGCAGGTACTCGACCCAGACCCCGCCACGGTCGGGGCGGTCGAGCCGGGTCACCAGCTCGGGGACGGCCGTCTGCAGCTCGCGGTCGATCAGCTCCGCGTACGTCCGCGCCTCGGGAAGCGGATGGGCCCGGAGCCGCATGACCAGCTGCTCCAACGCCTGGGGCGAGGCGAACACCCCGAGGTTGCTGACCGTCCCGGCGGGGAGCAGCCCGCGCAGCAGGTCCAGCGCCAGCGCCCGGATGGCCCGCTCCCGCGCCTTCTCGTCGGGCTCCTGGGGAAGGGTCTGGGTGAGGTGCGCGTGGAGCAGCGGAAGCATCTCGACGTAGGCGAGGAAGAGCCCATCCATCGCGACGGTGTAGGTGGTGGCGTGCCGCGACGCCATCAGCCCCGGGTCGCGGTGGTAGCGGTAATGCCCGTCGCGGAGGTCGGTGTACGGGATGTACCGGGTCGACTGCTCGAGGTAGGCGGCGAGGCGGCCCCATTCGATCGCTTTGGCCAGGGGCTGGCTGACCTGCTCGCAGGCCAGGTGGATGCCCCCGAGCTGGGCGACCGAGTCGTCCCCGTACTCGGCGATGAGCCTCCCGAAGAGGCGCGTGGCCCGCGCCCTGCCGGCGTCGTCCCGCGCCGCGGGCGCCCCCGCGCCCGGCGCCGCGTCACCTTCCAGGAACTCGTCGAGGAGAAGCCGGCGCAGGCTCTTCGGGCTCCGGCTGTAGCGCGCGAAGAGCGCCGCCGCGGTCACCTGGGAGAGGCCGTTGAGGACGAATGCGGGGGAGTCCAGGTTGCTGACCCACGGCTCGAGCCGCGTCCGTTCGGCGGCGTCGAGGGGATCGAGGTGGTACGGCCTGTCCATCGACGCACAAGTGTACGGACCCACCGGGGGTCCCGGGCTGCCGGGGGTGGCGGCGGACGATCCGCCCCCGGCGCGAGCCCCGGTCGGGGGCGGCCGGGTCAGACGTGGGCGGGGTGCTTCCCGGGGGTGGCGGCGTGGTCTTCGATCCGCCACTGGAGCCGCGGATCGACCCCCACTACGCCGTCGAGACGGCCCAGCAGCCGGACCAGGAGGTCGGCCTGGCTCTGGGTGGCCACCTCACCCTCCAGGGTGACCACGCCCTCGTGAACGGTCACGGTGACCGCGGCGGCGCCCATGGCCAGCGCCCCGTGGAGGAGGTGCTCAGCGTCACGCCGCAGGTGCTCGTCGGGCAGGAGGTAGACCCGGAGCAGGTCGGCCCGGCTCACGATCCCGATCAGCGAACCGCCGTCGACGACGGGGAGACGCTTGAGGTGACGGAGATACATGGTCTTGGCGGCCTGGCGGAGCGTGGTGTCGGGGTGCACGCAGGTCACCGGGGTGCTCATCAGCCCCTCGGCGGTCAGCGCCTCCCGGCGGCGGCGGAAGTCGTGGGAGAAGTGGCCGCCGCTCAGCCAGGGGACGTGGGCGCCGGCCGGCAGGTCGATCTGCTTGACGAGCAGGTCCTCCTCGGACACCACGCCCAGCACGTGCCCGTGCGCGTCGACCACCGGGACACCGCTCACCCGCTCCGCGAGGAGCAGCTCGGCCACCGCCTTGACCGGCGCGTTGGGCGGGACGTGGACGACCGGCGTCGACATGACGTCGCGGACGATCCACTCCCGCTCGCGCCTGCCGCCGTGCCCGTGCGGGCCCGGCGTCTCCTCCCCCCGGGGTGCCGATCCCGCCACGAAGGCGGTGACCACCATGCTTCCCATGCTGTTGCCGCTCATGGCCACACCTCCTGGCGGCGGGGAGCTTTGCTCCAGCCGTCGACTCCACGGTGCACTCCTGCCACGCCGCCGCCAGGGGCATCGGTACGGCCTCTGGGGGGCCGACCGGCCCGTGCGGACGCCTACAATCCGGCCGGCGATGACCTCGCACCCACCGGGTCCGCGATGACCTCGTCCCCCCGCTTCCTGGCTGACGTCTACGAGGATCTCAGTCGCTGCAACAAGTGCTCGCTCTGCCAGGCGGTCTGTCCCACCTATCAGGTCAACCCGCTGGAGTGGGAGACGGCGCGGGGCCGCGTCGCCCTGATCCGCGACGCGATCGAGGGCCGGCTGGAGCTGCGCGAGATTGCCGACGGCCCGCTCTCCACCTGCCTCACCTGCGACAACTGCGTGGCCGCCTGCCCACCCCGGGTGCCGACCGCGCAGATCGTCAGCCGGGCCCGCCAGGAGCTGCACGAGCAGGCGGGATACCCGCGCGGGCAGCGCTGGCTGCTGCGCACCGTCCTCCCCCGCCCCGGGGGCACGCGCAGCCTCCACCGGATCTCGCGTGCCGCCCAGGTGAGCGGCCTCCACGCCGCCGCCCGGAAGCTGCGGATCACCCGCTGGATGGGGACGGTGGGGGCGATGGCGGAGAGGGTCGGCCCGCTGCCCCGGCGGCGCGCCGATCAGAGGGTGGCCGGCCTCCCCGCGGTCAGCCCTCCGGTGCTGGGCCGGCTCGGCTTCCTGGTCTGCTGCTACCAGAACCTGGTCGCCCCGGAGGCGACCGAGGCGGCGATGCGGGTGCTGCTGGCGAATGGATTTGAGCTCGAGGTGCCGCGGCTCGGGTGCTTCGGACTGCCGGCGCAGAGCCTGGGCGACGGGCGGGCGGTGCGGGAGATGGCGGAGCGGAGCGTGACCGCCCTGACCGGGCTGGAGGTGGATGGGATGGTCTCCGATGTCGCGAGCTGCACCGCACACGTGCGCCGCTACGGGGAGATCCTGGGCGCCGACCCGAGCCTGGGCGCAGCCGCCCGGCGGGTGGCGGCCGCCACCGAGCTGACCAGCGTCCACCTGGAGCGGGTGGGGTGGCGGGCACCACTGGGGCCGCTGGCCTGGCACGTCACCGTCGATGAACCCTGCTCGCTGCCCAGCGACGGGCCGGTGCGGGGGGTGGCGCACCGCCTGCTGTCGCTCATCCCAGAGCTGAGGATCACGCCGCTCCGGGAGGCGGCGATGTGCTGCGGTGGTCCGGGAAGCTACGCCACCAGCCAGCCCGGGCACAGCGACGCCATCCTCGCCCGCAAGTTCGAGAACGTCCTGGCGACCGGCGCCCGTGTGCTGGTGACCGAGAACGTCTCCTGCCTGGTCCAGCTTCGCGCCGGAGCCCGGCGCCACGCGCCCCAGGTGCGGGTCATGCACCTGATGGAGGTCATGGACGCGGCCATCGCCGCGGCCGCGGCCGGTTGAGGGCCAGTGGCCCGGGCGGGAGCGCGCCGCGGGAACTAGGATTGCGGGCGATGGCCAACCCCCCCGCGATCGTCTGCCAAGGGCTGACCAAGGACTACGGCGCCAAGCGGGCCCTCGACGCCGTCGACCTCGAACTGCGCACCGGCGAGATCTTCGGCTACCTGGGCAGCAACGGCGCGGGCAAGACGACGACCATCCGGTGCCTGCTGGGTCTGATCCGGCCAACCGCGGGGACCGCGACCGTCCTCGGTCTGGACGTCCGCGACCAGAAGTCTCGAGGTCCGGCGGCACACCGGCTACCTCCCCGGCGACCTCCGCCTCTACCCGCGCCTCACCGCGCGCCAGTTGCTCGAGTATCTCGGCGACCTGCGCGGCGGCGTGCGACTCTCGCGGATCGATGACCTGGCCCGCCGGCTCGAGTGCGATCTCGGTCTCCGCTGCGGGGCGATGTCCCATGGCAATCGCCAGAAGGTGGGCGTGATCCAGGCGCTGATGCACGATCCTGCGGTGCTCATCCTCGACGAGCCCACCGCGACCCTCGACCCGCTCATGCAGCGGATCGTCCACGACCTGATCCGCGAGGCGCGCGATCGCGGCGCCACCATCTTCGTCTCGTCGCACGACCTGCCCGAGGTGGCCCACCTCTGCGACCGCGCCGGCATCCTGCGTCAGGGCCGGCTGGTCGCTGTCCAGGACGTCAATGAGCTCGCCCAGCAGGGACGCCACGTGATCTCGATCGAGTTCCTCGAGCCGGTCGACCCCGCGGTGTTCGAGCGCCTTCCCGGGGTCTCGCAGGTCACGGCCAGCGACCACACGCTGACGATCACGGCGAGCGGGGAGCTCGACGCCGTGGTCAAGACGGCGGCGCGGTTCCGGGTGCACGGGCTGCGCAGTGCCGAGGTCGATCTCGACGAGGTGTTCCACGATTACTACCGCGCCGAGAACGCCGATGCACGTTGACGTTTTCCGGCGTGAGCTGGCTGACCACCGGCGCTCGCTCGTCGGCTGCACCGCGGGCGCGGTCGTGCTCGGGGCCATGTACATCCTCTTCTACCCCACCATCAGGAGCAGCGGCGCCGGGGTGGAGCAGCTGCTCAACACGATGCCCAAGGGGTTCCGCAACGCCTTCATCGGGGCTGGCGTCGACTACCTCTCGCCCGCCGGGTACCTGGGGACCGAGCTCTTCAGCATCCTCCTGCCCGCCCTGCTGCTGGTCATGGGCGTCCTCGCTGGTGGCCGCGCCCTGGCCGCGGAGGAGCAGAACGGCACCATCGACCTGCTCCTCTCGACGCCCATCCGCCGCTCCCGCCTCGCCCTCGAGAAGGCGGGCGGCGCGCTGCTCCCGCTCTTCGTGGTCGCCGCGGCGGTCTGGGTGGTGATCGCGGTGGTCGGACCGTCGCAGGGGCTCAGCGTGAGCCTCGGCCGCCTCGCCCTAGCCGTGCTGTCGGTCGCACTCCTGGGAGCCGGCTTCGGAATGCTGGCCTTCCTGGTCGCCTCGGCCACCGGTTCGGCCAGCATCGGCGGCGGCATGGCCGCGGCGCTCGCGGTGGCGATGTACGCGCTCAACATCATCGGCTCGCTGGTCACGGGGCTGACCGGCATCGCCAACGCGGTGTCACCCTTCCATTGGGACGGGGGCTCGGGGGCCCTGGCCAACGGCGTGACCTGGTCCGGGCTGCTGCTCCTGATCGTCTGCCCGATCGTCCTCCTCGGCCTTTCGATCCTGGCCTACGAACGGCGGGATCTGTCCGCCTGAACGGGCGGTACGCGGCGCTCGACCCCCCCGCAGCCTCCGAGTCATCCGCCAGGCGCCCCTCCCCCTTTCCCCGATCAAAGCGACTTCCGCCGCTGCGCCCCCCCTGAGGGCTCCCGGCCGCCCGTGCTCGGTCCCGACCCTTTCGCGGTCAAAAGGCCCTGGCATACCAGTGCGGCGGCGAGTTGACTGACGGTGAATGGCGCGCCCCCCGGCCCACACCGACCACCATCCGGTCGTCATCGATCGTGCGGGTCTTCAGGCACTCATCGACACCCTCATCGCCGACGGTCGGACGGTGGTCGCCCCCACGGTCCGCGACGGCGCCATCGTCTACGACGAGATCACCAAGGTCGCGGAGCTCCCGGCCGGCTGGGGGGACGAGCAGAAGCCGGGACAGTACCGGCTCCAGCGGCGCAAGGACGACGCGCTCTTCGGGTACGTGGTCGGGCCGGACTCCTGGAAGCGGTTCCTCTTCCCTCCGGTCTCGGTCACCTGGCGTGCCGAGCAGAGCGAGGACGGCGTCGCCGTCTCAGCGCCGCCCGACCCTCCCAAGTACGCCTTCCTCGGCGTGCGTGCCTGCGAGCTGGCCTCGATCTCCGTCCAGGATCGGGTGCTGGTCAACACCCCCTATCCCGACCGTGACTACGCCGCCCGGCGCGAGAACGCGATGTTCATCGCGGTCAACTGCTCGACGCCGGCCGCCACCTGCTTCTGCACCTCGATGGGCACCGGCCCCCGGGTCGCGTCGGGGTACGACCTGGGCCTGACCGAGCTGCTCGACGGCCGCCGTCCCCGCTTCCTGGTCGAGATCGGCTCGGACCGGGGAGCCGCGCTCGTCGCCCGCCTCTCCGCCCACGACGCCGTCCCCACCGACCGGGAGGCGGCGGCCGCCGTCTGGTCCGCCGCCGCCGCCGGGATCAGCAAGACCCTGCCGGCCGACGGCATCGAGGACGTCCTGGTCCGCAACCTCGAGCACCCCCGCTGGGACACGGTGGCCGCCCGCTGCCTGACCTGCGCCAACTGCACCATGGTCTGCCCCACCTGCTTCTGCGCCGACTTCCGGGAGGCCGGCGGGCTGGACCCCCATCAGAGCGAGCAGCACCGCACCTGGGCATCCTGCTTCAGCGTCGACCACTCCCAGCTCCACGGCGGGTCGATGCGGTGGACGGTCAAGTCGCGGTACCGGCAGTGGATGGTCCACAAGCTGGCCACCTGGCACGACCAGTTCGGGACCTCGGGCTGCGTGGGCTGCGGCCGGTGCATCGCCTGGTGCCCGGTGGGCATCGACATCACGGAAGAGGCGGCCGCGATCCGCGCCACCGATGGGCTGACCCGCCTCTCGAGCGGAGCGACCTCATGAAGACGATCGCCGACCTCCTCGCCGAGCACAAGTTCTTCGCAGATCTGGACCCCCAGAGCCTGGAATTCGTCGCCGGCTGCGGCAAGAACGTGCACTTCGCCCCCGGGGAGAGGATCCTCACCGAGGGCGAGCCGGCCAACACCTTCTACGTGCTGCGCAGCGGCAGCGTCGCGCTCAGCTTCTTCGTGCCAGGGCGCGCCGCCACCGTCATCGACACCCTCGGTGACGGCGACCTGCTGGGGTGGTCGTGGCTCTTCCCGCCCTACCGCTGGCAGTTCGACGCCGAGGCCCGCGACGACGTGGCCGCGGTGGCCTTCGACGGGACCTGCCTGCGCACCAAGTGCGACTCGGACGCCCGTCTCGGCTACGCGCTGACCCAGCGCTTCGCCCGGGTGATTCTCGGCCGCCTCCAGTCCGTCCGGATGAGAATGATCGATGTCTATGGCGCTGGCACTCCCCACTGACGCCCTTCCCGCCGACGCCATGGCCCCGGTGCCGTACCGGGTGGTTGGACGCGCCCGGGAGACGGCGGACACGGTGACCCTCACGCTCGAGCCGGTCGCCGGGGCGATCGCACCTCCCCTCCCCGGCCAGTTCAACATGCTGTACGCGTTCGGCGTCGGCGAGGTGCCAATCTCGATCAGCGCCATCGACGCCGGCCACCGCCTGCGCCACACCATCCGTGGGGTGGGCGCGGTGAGCCAGCAGCTCTGCGCCGCCGAGGCCGGGGCGCTGATCGGGGTGCGCGGACCCTTCGGCACGGACTGGGGCCTGGATACGGCGATGGGCAGCGACGTGCTGGTGGTCGCCGGCGGCATCGGGCTGGCCCCACTGCGGCCGGTCGTGCACCAGCTGCTCCACAACCGGCGCCGCTTCCGGCGGGTCACCGTCCTGGTCGGAGCCCGCGCCCCGGAGGAGATCGTCTTCCGCGGTGAGGTGGCGAGCTGGCAGGCCAGCGCCCGGATCACCGTCCGGACCACCGTCGACTACGCGACCGCCGCCTGGAAGGGCGAGGTCGGAGTGGTGCCCACCCTGATCGAGCGGGTCACCATCGATCCCGAGGTCACCACCGTGATGATCTGCGGCCCCGAGGTGATGCTGCGCTTCACCGCCGCCGAGGTCCTGGGCCGCGGCATCGCCGCCGAGCGGGTGCGGGTCTCCATGGAACGCAACATGCAGTGCGGGATCGGCCGCTGCGGCCACTGCCAGCTCGGCCCGGTGATGATCTGCACCCACGGACCGGTCTTCCCCTGGTCTCGGGTCGGTCCGCTGCTCGCCCGGAGGGAGCTGTGATGGCGGCCCTGCCCAAGCTCGCGGTCTGGAAGTTCGCCTCCTGCGACGGCTGCCAGCTCTCCCTGCTCGACTGCGAGGATGAGCTGCTGGCGGTCGCGGGTTCGGTTGAGATCGCCAACTTCACCGAGGCCTCCAGCACGGTCGTCGAGGGACCGTACGACGTCTCCCTGGTGGAGGGGTCGGTGACCACCCCCCACGACGCCGAGAGGATCCAGGAGGTCCGGCAGGCCTCACGGTTCCTGGTCTCGATCGGCGCCTGCGCCACCGCCGGGGGCATCCAGGCGCTGCGCAACTTCACCGCGGTGGACGAGCTCGCCTCGGTGGTGTACGCCCACCCGGAGTACATCTCCACACTGGAGAGCTCGACCCCGATCTCCGCCCACGTCCCGGTGGACTTCGAGCTGCGCGGGTGCCCGGTGGATCGCGGCCAGCTGCTCGAGGTGCTCACCGCGCTGCTGCGCCACCGCAAGCCGGACATCCGGACCAGCAGCGTCTGCCTGCAGTGCAAGCGGCGCGGCAACGTCTGCGTGATGGTCGCCCACGGGACGGCGTGCCTCGGCCCGGTCACCCAGGCCGGTTGCGGCGCGATCTGCCCCAGCTTCGAACGCGGCTGCTACGGCTGCTTCGGGCCGATGGAGACGCCCAACACCACGTCGCTCTCCTCCGCCCTCCACGCCGGGGGGCTGGACGACGGCACCGTGATGCGCCTCTTCCGCACGTTCAACGCCACCGCGCCGGCCTTCGAGGCGGCGAGCCGAGCCCAGGAGAAGGGAGACGGACGTCTGTGACCCACCAGGTACGCGATCTCACCGTCGAGGGACTCTCCCGGGTCGAGGGTGAGGGGGCCATGCATGTGGTGGTGACCGACGGCAAGGTCACCGACGTCCGCCTGCGCATCTACGAGCCGCCGCGCTTCTTCGAGGCCTTCCTCCGCGGCCGGGCCTTCACCGAGCCGCCCGACATCACCGCGCGGATCTGCGGGATCTGCCCCGTCGCCTACCAGATGAGCTCCTGCCAGGCCATCGAGCAGGCCTGCGGCGCGGTCATCGACCCCCCGCTGCGCGCCCTGCGCCGCCTCCTCTACTGCGGCGAGTGGATCGAGAGCCACGTCCTCCACATCTACTTCCTGCACGCCCCCGACTTCCTGGGGGTGGGCAGTGCCCTGGAGCTGGCCAAGGACCACCGCGAGCTGGTCGAGAAGGCCCTCAAGCTCAAGAAGATCGGCAACGACCTCATGGAGGTGGTGGGCGGCCGGGCCATCCATCCCATCAATGTGCGGCTCGGCGGCTTCTACCGGGTGCCCACCAAGCGCGAGCTGCTGCCCTTCGTGGAGCGGCTGCGCTGGGCCCGCGACGCCTCCCTCGAGACCCTCGAGCTGGTGTCGACCTTCCCCTTCCCCGAGCTCGAGATCGACCACGAGCTGGTGGCACTCCACCACCCCGACGAGTACGCGATCACCGAGGGGCGGATCGTCTCCGACGGCGGCCTGGACATCGAGGTCGCCGAGTTCCTCGAGCACTTCGCCGAGGAGCACGTCTCCCATTCGACCGCGCTGCACGGGCGGATGATCGAGCGGGGCCGCTACCTGGTCGGACCGCTGGCCCGCTACAGCCTCAACTACGACCAGCTCCCCGAGGTGGCGCGCGACGCGGCCGCGGCGGCGGGGCTGGGCAAGGTGTGCCGGAACCCGTTCCGGAGCATCCAGGTCCGAGCCGTCGAGACGGTGGCCGCCTGCGACGAGGCGCTGCGGATCATCGAGGGCTATACCGAGCCGGAGCGGCCGGCCGTGCCGATCGAGCCGCGGGCGGGGGTGGGCCACGGTGCCAGCGAGGCGCCGCGCGGCCTCCTGTACCACCGCTACCAGATCGACGACGAGGGCCTGATCGAGGCCGCCGACATCATCCCGCCGACGGCCCAGAATCAGGACGCCATCGAGGCCGACCTGCGCAAGCTGGTGGTCGCCAACATCGAGCTCGGCGACCACGACCTGCAGCACCTCTGCGAGCAGTCGATCCGCAACTACGACCCCTGCATCTCCTGCTCCACCCACTTCCTCGACTTCACCGTCGAGCGCCGCTAGCGGGGCTCTGGGCTACCCTGTCAGGGTGGACCGACCGGCGGACGCCGCGCCCGCGACGGAGGGTTCGGGGCCGCTGGTTGCGTCCCGGGAGGCGGGGGCGACCCCCCATCCTCCCTCACGGGTTGTGGTCATCGGTGTCGGTAACTCGATGCGCCGCGACGACGGCGCCGGCATCGCGGTGGTCGAGCGAGCCCGCCCGCTGCTGCCCCCCCGCGTTGAGGTGCGCACCCTGGGCGGGGAGACGACCTCGCTCCTCGACGCCTGGGAGGGAGCCGGCCTGGCGGTGGTGGTCGACGCCGTGCGCTGGGGCCGCCCCCCGGCGTCGGGGGTCACCCGCATCGACGTGACCGCCGAGCCGGATGCCGTCACCGGGTTCGGCGCCACCGCCAGCAGCCACGGCCTCGGGGTGGGCGAGGCGGTCGCCCTGGGGCGCGTCCTCGACCGCCTCCCGGCCCGCCTGGTCCTGCTCCTCATCGGCCTCCAGGAGGAGGGGCACGGCGAGGGGCTGTCAGCGGCCGTGGACGGCTACGTGGGCGAGGCGGTGACCCTGCTGCTCGCCGAGGTGGGGGGAGCCGCGGGCGACCGGTAGGGGCGCCCTAGCGACGGACCACTCCCCGGCGCCTGCCGACGCCGAGCATCCGCATCACCCCGAGCAGGATCACCGCACCGAGGAAGGCGATGACGCCCTCGGAGATGTAGGGGTGACCCGGGATGTCGAGCGTCACCCCGAACAGCTGGGCGAGGAAGCCGCCCGCCAGCGCGCCCACCAGGCCGACCAGGATGTCGGCGCCCACCCCCAGGCCGTGACCCAGCATCACCCGGGTGGCGAGGAAGCCCACCACGAGCCCGATCAGCGCCCACACCAGAATCTCGACGGGGTCGAGGGTGATGGTGACGATCCCCAGCATCGGAGCTCCTCCCATGACACTTCCGCTATCACATTAGCCTACATAGCGGGGACGGGTCACGGAGTGGCCTGCCGTCGCGGCCGCCGACCGTCGCCACTCGGGGGTTGCCCCCGGCTTGGTGCGGGCATGGCTTGACATGCCCCGGCAATCTGTTATGTTAGTCACTAATTTATTAGTGACTAACATGTGGAGCCGGGAGATGCGGCCGCAATCACGCCGGTGGTGGGTGCTGGGGGTCACTTGCCTGGCCCTGGTCATGGTCAACCTGGACCTGACGGTGGTCAACGTCGCGCTGCCCAAGATCTCCGCCGCCCTGCATGCGAGCACCGGCGACCTGCAGTGGATCGTCGACGCGTACTCCCTCGCCCTGGCGGGGGTGATGCTGCCCGCCGGCCTGATCGGGGATCGTCTCGGCCGGCGCCGCGTCATGCTGGTCGGGCTGGCGCTGTTCCTCGGGGCGTCGCTGTGGTGCGCGCTCTCCGCCTCGGCCGGCGAGCTGATCGCCGCGCGGGCTCTGATGGGGTTCAGCGCGGCGATCGTCTTCCCCCTCTCGCTAGCGGTCGTCTCGCCCTCCTTCGGTGACGCCGAGCGGCCCAAGGCCATCGGCATCCTGGTGGCGGCGATCGCGATCGGTCTC
Source organism: uncultured Chloroflexia bacterium (assembly GCA_963793875.1). Classification (GTDB taxonomy): domain Bacteria; phylum Chloroflexota; class Dormibacteria; order Aeolococcales; family Aeolococcaceae; genus Changshengia. The sequence goes on from CAWCBS010000001.1 coordinate 215,887, forward strand.
CCCCTCGGGCCGGTCGTGGGCGGGGTGCTGCTCCAGCACTTCGCCTGGAACTCGGTGTTCTGGATCAACCTGCCCGCGGTGGGGATCGCGCTGGCGGCCGCCGCGGTGGTCCTGCCCGAGTCCCGCAACCCCCAGGCTTCACCGCTCGATGCCCTGGGCGCGCTGCTCGGGGTGGCGGCGGTCACCTGCCTCGTCTGGGGCGTGATCGATGGCCCCGAGCGGGGTTGGACGGCGCCGGCCACCTGGGCGGCGCTGCTGGCCTCCGCGCTCCTGATGGCCGCCTTCGCCCGCCGGGAGCATCGCGCCGCCCACCCGCTGGTCGACCCCGCGCTCTTTCGCGACCGCCGGTTCATGTGGGGCACGGTGGCCAGCATCGACGTCTCGGTCGCCCTCTACGCCATCCTGTTCGCCCTCCCCCAGTTCCTTCAGAGCGCCCTCGGCGACGACCCCATCAGCGCCGGCCTGCGCCTGCTCCCGATGATGGCGGGACTGCTCGTCGCCGGCGGGTTGGGCGGCCTGGTCACCCGAGCCGTGGGCACGAAGCTGGCGGTGGCAGCGGGGCTCGCATTCCTGGGCGGCGGCCTGGCGGTGCTCAGCCAGGTGCATCTGACCACTGGATACGTCGTGGTGGCGGCGGGGTTGGCCCTCTGCGGGCTCGGCACCGGAGCCGCGATGACCGCCGCCATGGACGCGGTCATGGCCGCCGCCGGCGGCGGCGAGGCCGGCGCCGGAGCGTCGGTGAACAGCACGCTGCGGCAGATCGGCGGAGCCCTGGCGGTCGCGGTCCTGGGCGGGGTCCTCGCCGCCCGCTACACCGCTGCCCTCCACCCGGCGCTCACCGGGTTGCCGGCCACCCAGGCCGCCGCGGCGGGCGGCTCGATCGCCCAGGCCGCGGCGCTGGCCGGCCACCTGCCAGCCGGCGCGGCCCTGCTGCACGCGGCGGGAACCGCGTTCGTGGACGGCATGGACGTTGTCATGCTCATCTGCATGGCGCTGACGGCGCTCACCGTCGTCGTCACGCTGTGGTTCCTTCCCGGCCAGTCGCCCGGCGCGAGAGCCCAGCAGGCCGATCAGGCGGCGTGACACGATGGCCGCTGTGAGCGAGCCCGTCTCCGACTGGCGGCAGCGCAAGAAGCTGGCAACCCGGGAGCGCATCCGGGCCTCTGCCCTCCGCCTCTTCCAGCAGCAGGGATACGAGGCCACCACCGTCGAGGAGATCGCCGCCGCGGCGGGCGTCTCCCATGTGACCGTCTTCCGCTACTTCCCCACCAAGGAGGACGTCGCACTCTCCGACAGCTACGACCCCGTGATCGTGGAACGGCTGCAGCAGACACCGGCGACCCAGCCCCTGGTCGAGCGCATCCGAGCCGCCCTGGTGCCGGGTCTGAGGCAGCTCGGCGACGCCGACCGCGACATGCTGCTGGCTCAGAACAAGCTCATCGTCTCGACGCCCGCACTGCAAGAGCGTCTCTGGGCCAACCAGTTGACGACCCAACAGCTCATCCTCCGAGCCCTCGGCGTGGACGACGCCGCGCCCGGAGCTTTCGCGACCAGGGTGACGGTCGCCGCATGCCTCGCCGCGGCGGCCACCGCGGTGCTGAGCTGGGTCGAGAGTGACGGCACGCTCGTGCTTGCCGACCTCATCCAGGAGGCGCTGGGCACGCTCGCCCACCCCCGGTGAGCGGGGGTCTCGCGCCGAGCTCCCCGCCGCTCGAGGTCAGCCCAGCGCCGCGAGCACCAGGTCGATGGGCGTGGCCACGCAGGTGAAGGAGGGCACGTCGCGCACCGTGTGCGTCGACGCCTCGCTGGCCCGCATCTCCTGGACCAGGTCCAGGAAGTCGCTGACCGAATCGCTCTCGAAGGCGACCACGAACTCCTGGTCGTCGAGCCCGAACGAGTAGGTGGTGTTGATCTTCACCCCGGGGTAGCGATGGCCCATCGCGATGTGCTCGTCCATCTGGCGCTGCCGCTCCTCGGGACTGAGCCGGTACCAGGCGCGGGTCTTGACGAACGGGTAGACGAAGAGATACCGGCGCTCGGTGGGCAGGATGATCAGCCGGCTGCTCCTCCCCTCCTGGGGCGTGCCATCCTCGTGGGCGTGGTGCTCCACGTAGCTGCTCCGCTTGGTCATGGCCAGGAAGCTGTGGGGCTGCTCGAGGAAGGCGGCCAGGGCGGTGCGGTTCAGGGCGGCCGCCAGCTCCTGGATCTCCTCCAGGCGCTCGGTGACCGACCAGAGCATGAGGTCGGCGTCACCCCGGGTGCCCACCAGGCTGTAGCTGCGCAGGATCACGCCGTCGCGTCCCGCCATCTCCTTGACCACGGCGGCGAACTCGGCTCGATCGGCGGCACGCTGCTCGACCGGTCGGCGGCGCCACTCGGGCATCAGGCGGTAGAAGTGATAGCGGACGAACTGGCGGGCGCCGGGCGTCCGCCGGCTGGCATCGCGCACGCGCAGCGGCGCCGCGACCGTGGACGGGCTGGCTCCGGCCCGCACGCCGGCGTCACCCACCCCCACGGCTCCCATGCTCCCCTCGGTCACCGCTCCATCGTACCGTCAGGCCGGCGCTCCGCTGTCTCCGTCGTCCCCGCCCGCCTCCTCCAGGGCGGTCTTGCGCAGCAGCCGCTGTTCGCGGCGGACGCGCGCCTGGGCCTGGCGGCGGTGCTCCACCTTGGTCTCGGCGACCAGCGGGGCCACCTGGGTGGGCTTGCCGTCGCGGTCCAGGGCCACGAAGACGAGATGGGCGCTGGCGACGTGGCGGCGCCTGCCGCTCGGGAGGGTCTCGACGTCCACCCTCACCCCCACCTCCATGGAGCTGCGGTGGACGTCGTTGACGGCAGCCCGGACGGTGACGATGTCGCCGATGAGGACGGGGGCGAGAAAGCTCATCTCGTCGATGGCCGCGGTCACCACCCGGCGCCGGGCGTGTTTGATGGCGGCGACACTGGCCGCGGTGTCGACGAGGCGGAGGATGACGCCGCCGTGGACGTAGCCCGCCTGGTTCGCGTGCTCGATCTCCATGATCTGGTTGAGCACGGTCGCCGACACCGAGACCGTCCGGGGGGTGAGATCGGGCTCCCAGTCGTCCCAGTCGCGGACCGCGATCGGCAGCGGCGCGCCCGGGGTCATCGCAGCCAGGCGAGCAGCGCGCGGGTGGACGTCGATATGCCGACCGGAAGAGCGCGCTCGTCGATGTCGAAGTCGGCGTGGTGGTGGGGGGGCCGCACCGTTCTGGCCGGGTCGCCGGCGCCGACCAGGTAGTAGCAACCGGAGACGCGCTCCAGGAAGCAGGCCATGTCGTCGCCCACGGTGATGGGCCGCGCCACCTCGACATTGGCCTCGCCGACCGCCTCCACCGCCGCCCTGCGGACGACCTCGGCGGCGGCGGGGTCGTTCACCACCGGGGGGCAGCCGGCGACCATCTCGAACTCCACCTCGGCGCGCAGCCCGGTCGCCACCGCCCGGGCGACCTCCTCCACCCGGCGCATCAGGCGCTCGCGCAGCTCCTGGTCGGGGGCGCGGACGGTGCCGCGCAGCTCGACCTCGCGGGCGATGACGTTGTGGGCCTGGCCCCCCTGGATCAACCCCACGCTGACCACCGCGGAGCGGTCGGGTGCGACCTCCCGGGCGACCAGCGTCTGGAGTGCCACCACGACGTGGGCCGCGGCCACCACCGGGTCGACGCTCAGGTGAGGAAGACCGCCGTGACCGCCCGTCCCCCGGACGGCGATCCGGAACTCGTCGGCGCTGCCGAAGAGCGAGCCTCCGGTCACCGCCACCCGCCCCGCGTCGAGCGGGGTCCAGAGATGCAGGCCGAGAGCGTGGGTGACCCCGTCCAGGGCCCCCTCGCCGATCATCGGGAGCGCGCCGCTGGCGTGCTCCTCGGCGGGCTGGAAGCAGAGGCGCAGCGTCCCACGCCAGGAGTCGCGGATCGCCGCCATCACCTCCCCCACCCCCAGGGCGATCGCCACATGGCCGTCATGGCCGCAGGCGTGCATCACGCCGGACACCTCGGAGCGGGCCGGCCGGGGACCGTCGCCCTCCTGGACCGGAAGGGCATCCATGTCGGCGCGGTAGAGGACGGTCGGGCCCCCACCGGCGCCCGGGATGTCGGCGAGGACGCCGGTGCCGCCGACGCCGGAGCGGACCGCGAAGCCCAGCTCGCGGCAGCGCTCCGCCGCCACCAGGGCGGTGCGGCGCTCCTGGTGGGCCAGCTCGGGGTGGCGGTGCAGATCGCGGCGCGTCTCCACCACCCGACCGGCCACCCGGGCCAGCTCGGCGCCGAGCCGGTCGGTCGGGTCGGGGCTCATCCGGCGAGGCCGCGCGCGGCGGGGTCGCCCAGGAGCCGGAGCACCGCCTCGGCGAGATTCCGGTTCGCCACCACCTGGTCGCAGCCGGCGGCGACCGCCCGCTGGACGACCGCCTTCTCCTCATGGTTGCAGAAGCCGACGATGGTGGCGGTCGGGTTGCGGCCCCGCAGCCGGGTGATCGCCTCGAGGCGCGCCTCGGCGTCGTGGTTGAGGTCCACGAAGAGCAGCGGCACCGGGGGCAGGAGGTCGTCCCGGGTGGCCTCGATGAGGCCGACCCGCGCCTCCGAGAGCGCGGAGCGGAGCCGGCTGGCCAGCAGCAGGTCCGTTCCGAACAGGGCCACCCGCAGGGGCTGATCCATAGCCGGGCATCATATGTTCGAGCTGGGGGGGTCCGCTGAGCACATCTCCCCGCGCGCTCGCACTCCCTCCCGCCCGAGTGGCGGCTTCGGGTCACCGCGCCGCCGCCCCATCCCCGGCGCGACAGACCCGCGCCGACGCGGCCGCGCGCCTCGCTATCCGAGCGGTGCGCCGCCCTCGACCAGGAGTCGCGCGTCATACCGGTCGCGCAGCCCCTCCCAGCCGTGCTCGCTGGCCCGCGGGCCGACGACCCGCTCCACCGCATGCCCGTCGAGCACGGCGACCAGGACGGCGAGGCAGAGGTGCCACCCGGCCCCGTACATGCCCACCTCGGCACGGCGATCGAAAGTGTGCTCCAGGGTCAGCCGGCAGCCGCCCTGAGCCGGCAGCAGGCACCAGCGCAGCAGCTGGGCACCCCAGCGGTGGACGAGCTCACGGGGCGGGTCGCAGACGAGGACCTCCGCGTCGACGCCGGCCCGCTCCGCCGTCTCGCGGGCGATCGCCGGCCCCACCGAGGTCAGGGCGCGGTCCGGAACCACCGGCGACCAGCGGCCGAGCTGTCCGGGCTCGGTGAGCATCGGCCAGACGCGCTCGACGGGGTGGCGCAGCTCCCGGGTCATGGTCAGCACCCAGCGGCCACCGACCTCGCGCAGCACGGCGTCGGTCTCGTGCGCGGCGATCTCCGCCGCCAGCGCATCCCTGGTCTCGTTCATCTCGCCTCCTCCTTCAGTCCCCACCCGCCCCGTCCGATGCCGGTCCCGGTATCTCTTCCTGTCCCAGCTCCACGGCGCGGTCCAGGTCCAAGGCCCGCTCCAGCCGGTCGAGGCCGGCCTCCCAGCTGCGCCGGAAGGGCCCCACCCAGGCGATCACCTCCGGCAGCGGGTCGGCGGCCAGGTGGTAGACGCGGCGCTTGCCCACCACGCGGGGGCTCACCGCGCCCATCTCCCGCAGGCTGCGCAGGTGCTTCGACACCAGTGGCTGGGGCAGGTCGAGGCTCTCGACCAGCGCCCCCACGTCCCGGTCGGCGACGCGCAGCAGGTCGAGGATCCGGCGCCGGGTCGGATCCGCGATCAGGGTGAAGCCGTCCACCCTCTGAGATTACCCGATCTTCATATGAAGATCAAGGAATACGATAGCCCGGACGGCTCAACCGCCGGAGGGGCGGGCGTCCCAACCTCCCCTCACGCCGCGACCGCCTCCTCCTCCCGGGCCTCGATCCGGGCGACGTCGCGGCCGCGCAGCAGCGCGCGCAGCAGGGCGACCCCGGCCGCCAGGAGGACGGCGCCCACCAGGAAGGCGACCCGGAAGCCGTCGACCAGCGCGGCGTGTTCGGCGACGAGGCCGGCGGCATGGCTCACGGCGAGGCTGTGGGCAGTGGTGTTGGCCGCGAGCGTCGAGAGCACCGCGAGACCCAGCGCGCCACCGATCTGCTGGGCGGTGTTGAGCAGGCCGGAGGCGGTTCCCGCGTCGCGAGCGTCGACGTTGGTGGTTGCCATCAGGGTCACCGGCACGAAGGTGAGCCCCATGCCCAGGGACATCACGAGCAGGCCCGGCAGCAGGTTGGCGGCGTAGCTGCCGTTCACCGGGAGGAGGCTGAGCAGGAGCATGCCGGTGGCGGCCAGGGCCATGCCCACCATGGCGACCTCCCGGACCCCGACCCGCCGGATCAGCGCCTGGGAGAGGCCGGCGCCGAGCACGATCATCCCGGTCATGGGCAGGAAGGCGAAGCCGGCGCGCAGAGGGCTGAAGCCGAGCACGTCCTGGACGTAGAGGGAGGCGAAGAAGAACACCGCGAACATCCCCGCCGCCACCAGCAGCATCACCGTGTTGGCCCCGCTCAAGGACCGCATCCGGAAGATGCCCAGACGGATGAGGGGATGGCGCTGACGGGTCTCGAGGACCCCGAAGAGCCCGAGCAGCGCCGCCGAGACGGCGGCGAACCCGACGGTGGAACCGGACGTCCAGCCGGCGGTCTGGGCGTTGACGATCGCGTAGACGAGGGTCATCAGCCCGGCGGTGACGGCCACGGCGCCGCCGACGTCGACCCGCCCCTCGGCCCCGACCGCGCGGCTCTCGGGCACGAACCGTGCCGCCAGGAAGAGCGTGGCGACCCCGACCGGGACGTTGATGAAGAAGACCCACTGCCAGGACGCGAGCTGGGTGAGGACGCCACCCAGGACGAGCCCGACCGCCCCACCGCCGACGGCGACGGCACTCCACACCGCCATGGCGCGGACCCGCTGCCTGCCCTCGGTGAAGGTGGTCATCAGCACCGAGAGGGCGGCCGGGGAAACCAGGGCGCCACCGATCCCCTGCAGGGCCCGACCCGCCACCAGCTCCGCGCTGGTGCTGGCGAAACCATTCAGCAGGGAGGCGACGGAGAAGAGGGCGATCCCGATCGCGAAGAGCCGGCGACGACCGAAGAGGTCACCGGCACGACCACCCAGCAGCAGGAAGCCGCCGAAGGTGAGCGCGTAGGCGTTGACCACCCACTCCAGGCTGCCGGTGGAGAAGTGGAGCGCGTGCTGGATCGAGGGGAGCGCGACGTTCACGACGGTGGCGTCGAGGACGACCATGAACTGGGCCAGACCGACGATGACGAGGACAAGCCACGGGTTGGCGCGCCGAATTCCCATCAAAGGTGGGCTCTCCCTTGCTGTGGTCTCTTGCGGGGGCTATAATCGGAACCAGGATTCCGGTTCCTGCTAATATACGGAACGATGGTTCCGTTTGTCAAGCGCCGGCCCGCACCGATGCCTGAGCCCGCCGCCCCCCCTCGCCGCCCCGCGCTGGAGACCGCGCCGGTGCCCCCGCACCACCTCCGCGCCGACGCGCGCCGCAACCGTGAGGCGATCCTCCGTGCCGCCGAGGCGGAGTTCGGAGCCCACGGCCCGGACGTCGCCATCGACGACATCGCCCGCCGCGCCGGTCTCGGCGTGGGGACCCTGTACCGGCACTTCCCGACCAAGGAGGACCTGCTCGGGGCTCTGGTCACCGCGCACCTGGAGCCGATGGTGGCCGCGACCCGGGAGGCGGGCCGGGCCGGCGACCCTGGGACCGGCTTCTTCAACCTCCTCCGCTACGTCGCGACCGAGTTCGCCGCCTTCCGGGCGCTCGCCGACGTGATCGCCGCGGCCGGGGTCGACCTGAGCAGCGCCAAGGCCCCGGCCCACCAGGAGCTGATGACCGCGATCACCGCGGTCATGACCCGCGCCCAGGAGGCGGGGCAGGTCAGGCTGGACGTCACCGCCGACGACGTCACCACCATGATGGGTGCCATCTGCCAGTCCGGCGCGATGGCCGGCGACCCCACCCGCCTGGCGCGCTGCATCGACCTGGTGTGCGACGCCCTCCGCCCGCCCCGGCCGCAACCGGGAACCGAGCCCGCCTCGCGTCCCGCTCCGCGGACCCGGCGCCGGCAGCCTCCCGGGCCGCCCTCCGATCCCGTCAGAGCAGGCGCGTCCCCGGCGGCGGCTGGGGCCGCACCACGACGCTGAGCCCGACCCAGGCCAGCAGCTGGCCCTCGCTCCAGTACTCGGCCCGGTAGCGGCCGGCGTCGCCGAACATCGGAGCCAGGTGGGTGACGGTGCTGACCAGCACCTCCTCCTGCTCCGGGGGGATCGAACTCCGCGGCCTGGAAGCGGAGGGTCGCGGGCGGGATGACCAGCTTCCCGTCGGCGTCGACCAGACGCAGCTCCACGGTGTGCACGGTGTGGGAGTCGGCGGGGCTGAAGCGGAAGCCGCCGACCACGTCGAAGACCGCCCGCGCGGGGATCTCGGGGATGCCGAGCATGTTGATGCCGCCACCGAGCACGTAGAGCTTGCCGTCGGGCGGCACCGCGGCGTGGTCGGCCAGGAATGCGAATGCCATGTCCATGGCCGCGACTCTGCCACGCACGACGCCTCCGGTCGAGGGCACGGGCATCCGCCGCAGCCTCCCGGAGCGGCCCACCTGCATTGCTGGTACGGTGAGAGGGAGGGGTCGGCCGCAGCAGCGGGAGCTGGAGGAGGAGCCATGGGTTACGTCCGAGGTTTCGTCCACGGAGCGGTGGTCGGTGCGGTGATCGGTGTCTGCTTCGCACCCCAGCAGGGAGAGCGCACCCGCGCTCAGCTCGTCGCCTTCGGCAGAGCCGCCCGCGAGGGAGTGGAAACCGCCCAGCGGACCGCGCAGCACGTCGCGCCGGTGTTCGCAGGCGCCGCGTCACTGGCCCGCGACCAGGTGGTCCGCCGCGGGCACCACGAGGAGACCGCGCCCGCCTTCCCCGCCAGCACGGACAACGGCCACCAGTAGCGGCGCGCGGAGCCGCGGTCGCGGCGGGCGAGGGAACCCCCCCGGCGGGGAGCCTCGATCGCGCGCCTCAGGACGGGGTCAGGAGGCCGGCCGGATGACGCTGGTCGGCCCCTCGTCCTCCACGGTGCCCAGCGCAGCCAGCACGGCAAAGGCGCCGACCACCACGTCGAAGATGTTCATCGCCAGCGTGAAGTGCAGGCCGGCGATGGAGCGCGCGCCCGAGTTGGTGTCCACGTAGAGGAAGCCGACGACGGCCAGGACCAGCAGGACCGCCCCGGCCGCCCCGGTCACGATCCGCCCCACCCTGCGGCCGGCGATGAATCCGACGAAGGCGAAGGCCGCGAGCAGCACCAGGTCGACCACGTCGCGGGCGTAGGTGAGGTGGAGCTGCATGCCGTCGACATTGCCCTGGGCCTCACCGTGCGGGAGGGTCACGTGGGTCGCGTTGCCCACCAGGAAGCCGCCGATCACGACGACCAGGAAGACGGCGGTGCAGATCTGGGAGTAGAAGCGGGCCATGTCGAGCGTGTCCCTCCTCGCCCTGAGCACGGGCGGTCGAAGCGGCCGAATGATACCGGGAGGCCCCGGCCCACTGCCGCCGATGGCGTCAGACGGGGTCGAGGCGCGCCACCACGGCGGTGACGTTGTCGGTCGAGCCCGCCGCCAGAGCGGCGTCCACCAGCTGCCGCGAGGCCGCTCCCGGAGCGGCCGGGGCACTCGCCAGCCCGGCGATCTCCCGGTCGGCGAGGGGCTCCCAGAGTCCGTCGCTGCAGAGCAGCACCACGTCGTCGGGGTCGAGCACCAGCTCGGTGACGTCCGGCTCCACCGGGTCGCCGAGCAGGGCCCTGGTCACGTAGTTCCGCCGCGGGTCGTGCCGCGCCGCCTCCGGGGCGAGGGTGCCGGCGCGCACCTGCTCACCGGTCAGGCTGTGGTCCGCGGTGAGCTGGGTGGCCTCGCCCCCGCGGAGCAGGTAGGCGCGGCTGTCGCCGACATGGGCCAGGGAGAGGCGGCCGCCGGAGACCACGGCGGCGATCATGGTCGTTCCCGGGTTGCCGCCGAGCAGGCGGCGCACCCCGGCGACCGCGTCGTTGGCCAGGGAGACGGCCTCGCGCAGCCGGTCACCGCTTCCGTCCGGCTCGGCGAGCCGCTCCGCCGCAGCGGCGACCGCCGCCTGGGCGGCCTCCCCTCCCCCGCTGTGCCCGCCCATCCCGTCGGCGAGGATCAGGCCCATGCCCACCCCCTGCATGGGGACGAGGCGGAAGGCGTCCTGATTCTCCCGCCGGACCGGGCCGCAGGCCGTGGCCCCGGCTCCCAGAACGTGCCACCGTCCGGCGGCGACGGTGGCCTCGGCCGGGCCGGGCATTCCGGTCACGACGGGGGCGGTGCGGCGACGACTGGCGGAGTTGTCACGACCTCATTGTGGCCTGAATGCCCCACCACCGTAGCCGTGCGGGCTGAGGCACAATGCGTCAGGTGTCAGTTGAACGAACGAGGGCTCGGGGCCCGGCGACCACGGGAGCGAGGCTGACGGGCACCAACGGGGGGCAGCCAACCCAACCGACCCTGGACGTCGTCCTCGGCGGCCCTGCCGCCACGCCCACCGGATCCCCCGCTCGCGAGCGGGCGACGACCCCGCGCGACGCACCCGACGTGACGGTCCGGACGGCGCCCGAGGCGGCAGCCGCGCGGGCTCCGGCGACGGTCTCCCCGGAGCGGGGCGCGCCGGCATCCGCCGCCGAGGCGGACGTGGCGCCCTCCGTCGACATCGCGGGGACGCGGGCCGCCGAGCCGGCCGGCTCAGCGAGCGGTTGCCGGGCCGCCACCCGCGCCGCCAAGGCCTCCACCGAGCCGGTCCTGATCAACCGCGAGCTCTCCTGGCTCGACTTCAACGGCCGGGTGCTCGCCCAGGTCGAGGACGTGAGCCTGCCCCTCCTGGAGCGGGCGCGCTTCCTGGCCATCGCCAGCCGCGCCCTGGACGAGTTCTTCCAGGTCAGGGTGGGGGGTCTCAAGCAGCTCGCCGCCGGGCTCGAGGCGGCCGCCTCCGATCCCCACGGGCCGCAGGCCCAGGTGCGGGCGATCCGGACCAAGGTGCTCGACATCTATGCGCGCCAGGCCCGCGCCTTCCTCGGCGGCCTGGTGCCGCAGCTCGACGGGAAGGGCATCCGCTTCAGCGACTGGTCGAGCCTGGACGAGGACGACCGTACCCACCTGGACAAAGTCTTCGAGGAGCGCATCTTCCCGGTGCTCACCCCGCTCGCGGTGGATCCCGCCCATCCCTTCCCCTACATCTCCAGCCTCTCGCTCAACCTGATGGTGGTGGTGACCGACCCGTCGAGCCACGAGCAGCGGATCGCCCGGATCAAGGTGCCGCCGCTCCTCAGCCGGTTCGTGGTCCTCCCCGACGGCGAGCGGTTCGTGCCCATCGAGCAGGTCATCGCCGCGCACCTCCACCCCCTCTTCGAGGGGATGCACGTGGTCGCCCACCACGTCTTCCGGCTGACCCGCAACGCCGACTACCAGCTCGACGGCGACGAGGCCGAGGACCTTGTGGAGGCGGTCCGGGCCGTCCTCAAGGAGCGCCGTCGCTCGCCGCTGGTGGTCCGCCTCGAGGTGGGCGCCGACATGCCCGCAGAGATGGTCGACCTGCTGGCGCGCGAGCTGGAGATCGACGCCGAGGACGTCTACTCGGTCGCCGCCCCGCTCGACCTGGGCGGCCTCTTCGACGTCTGCAAGCTGGACCGTGCCGACCTCAAGTTCCGTCCCTGGACGCCGATCACCCCGCCCCGGATCGCCCACGACCTGGCGAGCTCGGAGGGCGACCTCTTCCGCGATCTCCGCGAGGACCAGGTTCTGGTCCACCACCCCTACGACAGCTTCGAGCACACGGTCGAGGCCTTCATCGAGCTGGCCGCCGAGGACCCCCAGGTGCTCGCCATCAAGCAGACCCTCTACCGGACCTCGGGACCGGTCAGCCCCATCATCCGTTCGCTCACCCGCGCGGCCGAGGCGGGCAAGCAGGTGGTGGCGCTGGTCGAGCTCACCGCCCGCTTCGACGAGCAGAACAACATCAACTGGGCCGAGGTGCTGGAGGACGCTGGCGTCCACGTCGTCTACGGCGCGGTCGGGCTCAAGACCCACGCCAAGGTCACTCTGGTGGTCCGGGAGGAGCCGGGCGGCATCCGCCGCTACTGCCACGTCGGCACCGGCAACTACAACCGCGACACCGCGCGCGTCTACGAGGACTTGGGGCTCCTCTCCGCTGACGCCGCCCTCGGCGCCGACGTCGGGGAGCTCTTCAACAGCCTCACCGGGTACAGCCATCAGGCCAAGTACCGCAAGCTGCTGGTCGCGCCGGGCACGATGCGGCCGGCACTGCTCAAGCTGATCCGCCGCGAGGCGGAGCGCGGCGAGGCGGGACGCATCGTCATCAAGGTCAACAACCTGGTCGACCCCGAGATGATCCGGGCGCTCTGCAGCGCCTCTCAGGCGGGGGTCGAGATCGACCTCATCGTGCGCAGCATCTGCTGCCTCCTGCCCGGCGTGCCCGGGGTCAGCGACAACATCCGGGTGCGGTCGCTGGTCGGGCGCTACCTGGAGCACTCGCGGATCCTCCGCTTCGGCCGCGAGCCGCGCGAGGCCGACTTCTACATCAGCTCCGCGGACCTCATGCCGCGCAACCTCGACCGCCGCGTCGAGGCGGCGGTTCCGATCCGCTCTCCCGACCTGCGCGCCCGCCTCGACCAGATCCTGGAGATCAACCTCAAGGACGACACGCTCGCCTGGGAGCTGGGCTCGGACGGCAGGTGGCGGCGCGTGGAGAGCAACGCTCACATCGACACCCAGGTGAGGCTCCAGGAGGTGGCGCTGCGCCGGGGCGAGGGGAAGAGCTGAGCCCGGCCGCGCCGGTCGAGCGGTGCCAGGTCGATCTCCCGGTGGGCACCGCGTTCCGGCTCCGCCAGCTGCGGTGGGGACGGACGGCCGCGACCCGGATCGAGCGTTTCGAGACCATCCACTGGGACACCGCCGACTTCCGGCTGGCGGCCTGGGATGCCGGGCTCACGTACCGGCGCGGCCGGGGCTGGCGGGTGACCCTCGCCGGCTGGCTCGAGGCCGGCTGCTTCCGCAGCATCAGCGTCGATCTCGAGGGTGGCCCGGACGGGCCGCCCCCGGAGGCGCTCCGGCTGCTCAGCGGGTATCTCGGTGAGGCCCGGCCCGAGCCGGCGGCCCGGCTCCGCCACCTGGAGAGCCGGCGCGCCGTCGAGGAGCTGAGCTGCGTCCACCAGGTGGTGAGCCTGCTGGTCCAGCGCCGCGCCGTCGCCCACGCGCGCCGGGTCAGCCTGCGTGGCGGGGAGGAGCTCACCGGTGGGCGCCGCGCTTTGGCCGCGCTGCGACGGGTCGGAGTGGTCGAGACCACCGGCCAACAGCTCCTCGGCGAGCTGGTCGGTGCGGCGGCGCAACCGCGCTGGCGGGAGCTCCAGCTCGACCCGAGCAGCAGCGTCGCCGCCACCGTCGCCGCGGCGCTGCGCGACTACGCCGCCCGGCTGGTCCGCAACCAGGCCCTGCTCCTGGAGGGCAGCGACCCGGAGGGGATCCACCAGGCCCGGGTGGCCTGCCGCCGGTTCCGCTCGGCCCTACAGACCTTCGGCCCCGTCCTCGACTCGGCCTGGGCGGAGGCGCTGCGCGCCGAGCTGGGCAGCCTCGCCGCCGACCTCGGCGCGGTCCGCGACGCCGAGGTCCTGCTGATGCGGCTGCGCGCAAGCGCGGCCGAGCGGGGTCTGGAGCCCGAGGCGACCGAGCGGCTGCTGGGCCGCCTGGAGGAAGACCGCACCCGGGCCCGGGAGGTGCTGCTGCGGCGGACCGGCACCCCGGAGCACCGCCAGCAGCTGGAGCGCACCCTGGAGGCCGCCACCGACCCGGGGTTGCTGCCGGAGACGGCCGGCCAGCCGGCCGTCGAGGTGCTGATGCCGCTGGTCACGGCGAGCTGGCGCAAGCTGCGCCGCCGCGCCACCGGGCTCGGCGCCCACCCCGCCGACGACGAGCTGCACCGGCTGCGCATCCTGGCCAAGCGATGCCGCTACGCGGTTCTCGCCCTGGTGCCGGTGCTCGGCGAGGGTCCGGCCCGCACCGGGGCGCTGCTGGGCGCGCTGCAGGACGCCCTCGGTGAGCAGCACGACGCGGTGGTGGCGGGCGACTGGCTGCGTCAGTTCGCCGGCGGGGAGACGGCCTTCGCCGCCGGCATCCTCTACGGCGTCGAGCGGCAGCGCGCCGAGGCCGGCAGGGAGGCGTGGCGCGCGCCCTGGGCGAAGCTCCTGCGCCGCAAGCAGTGGAACTGGGCATGACCGGCCCTGGTCACGCACCCAGGGCCCCGGAGCTGGCGCCTCGCGGCGAAGGCCGCACCAGCGTGGCACGCGTGCTGCTCATCCGCCATGGCGAGGCGGGCGAGCGGAAGCTCTGGACGGGCCCGGATCGCGAGCGCCCGCTCACCGAGCCGGGGCGCGCTCAGGCGGAGCAGCTCGCCGCCCTCCTGGACGGATATCCGCTCGATCGCCTGCTCTCGAGCGGGTATGTGCGCTGCGTCGAGACGCTGGCGCCGCTGGCGGCCCGGCGCGGGATGGAGACCGAGACGGTGAGATGGCTCGAGGAGGGGGCCAAGCCCGCCGAGGCGCTCGCAGCGCTGCTCGCCGCAGGGTCGGTGGTGGCCTGCAGCCATGGCGACGTGGTCGGCGGCGTCCTCTTCGAGCTGGCCGACCGCGGCGTGGCCATCGGCTCCACCCCGCGGATGCAGAAGGGCTCGGTCTGGGTGCTCCAGGTCCGCGAGGGCAGGGTGGCGTCGGCCCGGTACCTGCCCCCGCCGGATTGACCTCGGCGGCGGGTCACCGCGGGGCGGCCGCCACGGCTCAGGGGAACTGGAGCTGGTACCAGGCGGCACCGCCGTCGACGGTGCGCCACATGGTCATCGGCGGCCCCAGCCGCCCGAGCGGATCGGTGACCCGTGGCGTGCCGGAGGAGCTGAGGGCGAAGCCGTCCTCCGACGTGGTGAATCCGACGATGCTCCAGTCCGATCCGTTGTCGTATAGCGTCCGGAAGGTCCCGCCGCCATCCGTGGTCACCAGGAGGCTGCCGCCTGCGACCACGGCGTTGGAGGCGGAGGTGGCGGCGACCCCGGCCAGGGAGGAGGTCGGCTCGGCACCGGCCGGTAGCGGGGAGAAGGTCGCGCCGCCGTCGACGGAGACCCAGGGCTCCTGGAGCGTCGAGCTGTAGCAGACGGCCCAGACGACGGTGGCGCTGACGTCGTAGAGGCTGCTGATCCCCTCGGCGCCCGGGCAGATCGGCGCTTCGCTGAGGCCCGCTCCATTGTCCGTCGACCTCAGCACCCGGTTGTCGCCGCCGCCACTGCTCACCGCCATCCAGAGGTCACTGCCATGAACGTTGAGGTACATCGGAGTGCTGAGCTCCGCCTGGTCGGAGGAGCTCTGCTCGGCCGTGGCGGCGTGGATCTGGTCGGCGGGGAGGAGGTCGGCGGGGATGGGGAGGGTCTGCCAGCCGTCGCTCGCGATCGGGCTGCGCTCCAAGGAGCAGACCGACGACGTCCCCGGCGTGGACGTGCAGGCGATGGCGTCGACGTAGCCGCCGGAGGTCTCGAGGTCCTCGATGACCATCCCCGGGAAGCCCGTGGCGCTCCACTGCGCGCCGGCGTCGTGGGTCGACCAGACGGTGGTCGAGCCATACGCCCAGCCGTCCTCGGGATCCCGGAAGCGCAGCCCGGAGACGGCGGCCGGCGGGGTGGGGATGGAGGTGAAGGTCTGGCCGCCGTCGACGGTGGCCAGGATGCGGGTGCAGGCTGCGCCGGTGCACCCGGCGGTGTCGAAGCCGAGCACCCACCACTGGTCGGCGCTCACCGCGGTGACGTCCTCGGGAAGGAAGCCGTCGGCCGCCGTCACCGGTGGGCCGGCCCCCGGGATGGGCCCGACCGATGGGGTCGGGTGGGCAGGGCCGGCGGAGCCGCTCTGCGACCCCGCCGGTTTGGGGAGACTGTGGAGGTGGAGCACGGTGCCCACGGTCACCGCCGAGGCGACCGCCACCACCACGGCCAGCAGCGCGCCGGCCCGCACCGGGGCGGGGGCGGTGCCTAGGCCCAGGTCGAGCCACCGCCAGCGGCGGTCGCGCGCCGGAGCGGCGCCGAGGTCGAAGCCGCGACCGGTGATCTCGGGTTCGCCGATGGCGGCGTGGATGCGGGCCCGGAGCGCGTCAGGGGTCAGCTTCTCCATCAGGCGTGGTCCTCCGAGCCGAGATCGAGACGGAGCCGGCGGAGTGCTCGCGAGGCCCGCGCCCGGACCGCGGTCTCGGTCTGCCCAGTGACGGCGGCGACGTCCTCGTGGGAGAGGTCGAGGTAGTAGCGGAGCACGATCACCAGCCGGTCGCGGTGCCCCAGCCGGCGCAGGGCGTCGCGCAGGTCGTAGATGGCCTCGCGGTGCTCGTTCCGCTCTGGAGCCACCGGCTCGGGGAACTCGACGGCCGGCTGCCCGCCGCCCAGCCGCCACCACGGGCTGCGCCGGACGTCCCGGCAGCAGTTGGCCACGATGGCGAGGAACCAGGGCCGGAGCTCGCTGCCCTCGCGCACGTTGCCCCGGGCCCGCCAGGCACGGAGTGCCGCCTCCTGGGCCGCGTCCTCGGCCAGGGCGCTGTTGTGGAGCATTCCGTAAGCCAGCCGGATCGCCTCCGAGTAGAGCGGTTGGAGCCGGGCCTCGAACTCGGCTGCGTCATGGACGGACTCGTCCGCCGTGCCCTCGAGCGCCGCCGCGAAGACCATCTCGTAGTGATACGACGCAGATGCCGAAAAGGTGACAGGGGGCCGCGGCCACAGGGACAGCCTGTCAGCCGGGCGGCCCCGGGATCGATCCACCGGGCGGGGCCGGGAGGCTCGGTCAGCCCAGCGGCGCTGGGGGAACCGGCCCGTCGGCCAGGCCCATCCGGAGCGCCGCGCCGTCGAGGACCGCCCGGAGGCCGCGCTCGAACTGGACCTCGAGCAACTCCGTGTCCATCGGCGGCCCCACCGACGCGCCGTCTCCGGGGGCACCCCCCGTAGCCAGCGCCTCGATCTGCGGGAAGGCGCCGGTCCTCATCTGGGCGGTGCCGAACTCCACGGCCCGCCGGACCGCGTCGGGGTCCACCCGCGCCAGCGCCGCCCGCCGGAGCGATTCGACGGCGTGCAGGGCGTTGCCGAAGACGTAGTCGTCGACCAGCGCGAGCAGCTCGAGGCGGACCCGCGGCTCCAGGCCGGTGACCGCCACCGCCGCCAGCGACTGCTCGAAGTGGCGCATGGCATTGGGGCCGAACTGGGACTCCTGGAAGGCGCCCAGGGCCCAGGGGTGGCGGAGGAGCATGGCCCGGGTCCGGCGGGCGACCTGGGTCACGGCCGCGCGCCACTCCCCCGCCAGCTCGGCCTCGGGAACCAGGGCCTCGGTCATCAGAGCGTCGTCCATCAGGGCGATGAGGTCGGCCTTGGTCCGGACGTAGTGGTAGAGGCTCATGGTGCCGGCGTCCAGCTCGGCGGCGACCCGCCGCATCGAGACCGCCTCGAACCCCTCGCGATCGGCGATCTCGAGCGCGACCGCCGCGATCCCGGCGCGGCTGAAGCGCGGGTGGCGCGATCCCGGCTCGGGCCGGGCCCAGATCGGTGCGCCGTCCTCGACGGTTGCCACACGTACAGTGTACTGCTACACTGATCGTACGCCGTACGGGTGGGAACCGGCCACCCGGCTGCGGGGAGACGACCCTCGCGAACCCGTCCATCCGTCCACCCACCAACCCAGGAGACATCGCCGTGAACGCAATCAGAGCCCTCGCGGAAACCCTGCACCGGGCGATGCACCGCCTGCCCGGCATGCCCGACCACTCCGAGGCGGCCGCTCGCCAGGCGCGCGCCGCCGCCCAGGCCTCGGCGTGGTCCACGCGCACGAACCGTCCTCGCCGGCATCAGTTGCGGTCGCACTCGTAGGCGGCTCGCCCACCGCTCCCCCCGCGCGCGGAGAGCCGAGCGTGGCTCAGACCGCCAAGCGACGCGGGAGAGACGGTCGATTCACGCCAACGCTCCCGACGGGGTGATCGGACTGCACCGAGCGCTCGCATCAGAGAGGCTGCCAGACCGAATTCCTTATCGCATAAGGGGAAGGCGGAGCGTCGCCCTCCGCAGATGACTTCCTTTACCCGCGGGCGTTCAGGGGCCATGATTGTCGGGAGAGAGCCCGACCTGTAGCCCAGGGGGAGTACGCATGCAAGCACGAGTCGAAGCTTTTTTTGGCGCGTCCGCGCGCCGCAAAGGAGGAGGGTCATGAGAATTGTCAGATCGTGGGCGGCGGTGGCAGGGGTGAGCCTGGGGGTTTCCGCCCTGGCCATCAGCACCACCGCGACCGCTCTTGCATCCGGATCGTCCAGCCGCGCCGACCTGGCGGGATCGCTGTCCCCGGCACTGCAGCACTCGACCGCTCTGGGGGCTGTCCCCGCGTCGACCCAGGCCAGCTTCGACCTCGTCCTGTCGCTGCAGAACGCGGCGGGGGCGCAGGCGCTGGAGGCGGCGGTCTCCACTCCGGGCTCGGCGGCGTTTCACCAGTATCTGACCGACGCCCAGTGGGAGGCCCAGTACTCACCGAGCGCCTCTTCTGTCGCAGCCGCCGAGGCCTGGCTGACCAGCGAGGGCTTCAAGGTGGGAGCCGTCCCTGCCGACCGCCTCTTCGTCCCGGCCACGGGCACTGCGGGGCAGGTGGAGAGCGCCTTCGGCACGACCCTCGGCTACTACGAGGTCAACGGGCAGCAGGTACAGCTCGCCAGCAGCACCCTCTCCATCCCGTCGTCCCTGAGCGGGGTGGTGTCCGGCGTCGCGGGTGTCAACCAGTCGATCGCGACTACGGACCAGGAGCCGGCGCCCCCGGCGGGCTTCCGCAACCCGCAGCCGTGTGCGTCGTACTTCGGCCAGAAGACCGACACCGCGGATCACGGGTCGCTCTACGCGCCCTACACCAGCCCGCTGCCCTATGACATCTGCGGCTACACGCCGTCGCAGCTGCGCAGCGCCTACGGGCTGACCTCGAGCAACACCGGCGCGGGTGTCACGGTCGCCATCGTCGACGCCTACGACTCCCCGACCCTGTTCCAAGACACCCACCACTACTTCGCGCTTAATGATCCGAGCATTCCGCTGTCCAGCTCGCAGTTCATCAACGATGAACCCGCGACGGTCGACGACCAGACCGAGTGCAGCGGCAGCGGCTGGTACCCGGAGCAGGCGCTGGACGTCGAGTTGGTGCACAGCATGGCGCCGAAGGCCGACATCGTCTTCGTCGGCGCCCAGGATTGCTTCGACAACAGCCTGCTCAGCGCGGTCAACACCGCCATCACCAGCGGCGCATCCGCGGTCACCGACTCGTGGGGCGACACCCTCGGCGACCTGCTGGATGACGCGGCCAACAAGACCGCCTTCGACGACACCTTCCTGCTCGCGGGCGGGACCGGTGTCAGCGTCCTCTTCTCCTCCGGTGACGACGGCGACAACTTCGCCATCAGCGGACTGACGGCCCCGGACTACCCGGCGTCCAGCCCGTTCATCACCGCCGTGGGTGGCACCTCGCTGGAGATCGGCAGCAGCGGCCAGCGGCTGGCCGAGTACGGCTGGTCCACCGGCAAGCAGGTCCTTTGCGAGCCCCTCACCACCACGAACTGCGGCTCCGCAACAACCCCGTTGGGCAGCCTCGCCTACCAGGTGGGCGGCGGCGGCGGGACGAGCTACTACTACACGGAGCCGTCGTACCAGGCCCCGGTGGTGCCCTCCGCACTCGCACTCCGCAACGAGAACCTCTTCGGTCCGGTGCCGCTGCGCGTGGTGCCGGACATCTCGATGGACGCCGACGCGTCGACCGGGATGCTGATCGGGCTCACCCAGACCTTCCCCAACGGCACCTACTACGCGCAGTTCAAGGAGGGTGGCACCAGCCTCGCCTCGCCGCTGCTCGCCGGCGTCATCGCCGACGCCGACCAGAAGGCGGGGGTGTCGCTGGGCTTCCTCAACCCTGTGCTGTACAAGGCGTACACCGAGTACCCGACGGGATTCTTTGATGTGCAGCCGCAGTCCAGCCCGGACTCGACCGCGGTCGTCCGGGTCGACTACGCCGACAGCGTTGACGCCACGAGCGGCTACGTCGTCAGCCTCCGGGTCATCACCTACGAGGGCGTCGAGACCTACTGCGACGGCACCGGCAACTGCGCCTCGCGGGACGTCACTCTGACGACGGCTCCCGGCTACGACAGCATGACCGGCCTCGGTTCGGCCGGTAAGACCTTCATCGCCAGCCTCGCCAAGTTCTAGACCGGCTGGCCAGCGAGCCTTCCCACGGGTGGTGGGGCGCCGGGAGACCGGCGCTCCACCGCCCCTTCGCCTCAGTCCGGGTCGAACGGACCGGACAGCGAGGTGACCATCGGCACCGTGAGTTGACCCGGCCGACTCTGTTCCCCTAAGGTGAACGGATGGCGCCGACCACCACACCTCACATTGCACCTATCACCAGCGGCGTGGAGCTCTTCCGAAGCTGCCTGGTGTCCACCCAGTACCCCGGGGTCGAGGCCGCCACCCGGTGGCTCTTCGAGCAGCTCGATGTCGAGTACGTGGTCAACCCCGATCAGACCTGCTGCACGGGGCTCGGCTACTACACCGACGTGGTCTCCTTCCCGACCACGGTCGCCGTCGCGGCCCGGAACGCCTGCGTCGCGGTGGAGGCCGGACACCCTGTCCAGGCCTACCTCTGCTCCACCTGCTACGCGATCAACAAGAAGGCCCATGAGGCCCTGGAGGACCCCGAACAGCGGCGCCGGACCAACCGGATCCTCGACCGGGTCGGCCGCCGCTACGACGACACGGTGGCCGCGGCCGTCGAGCACCGCCACGTGCTGGAGATCCTCTGGAGCCGGCACCCCTCCATCCGCGGACTGGTCCGGCGGCGGCTGGCGGGCGTCAAGGTGGCGACCCACCCCGCCTGTCACTACTGCAAGGTGTTCCCCGACGAGGTGCTCGGCGACAGCGAGGATCTGATGCTACCGGAGGACCTCCTCCAGCCCACCGGGGTCACCTCGACCGGGTACTACCCCGAGAAGGCCACCCACTGCGGGGCAGGGTTCCGGCTGCGGTTCGTCAACCCGGCGATGTCGATGGCGGTGACCCGCGAGAAGCTGCGCCGCCTCGCCGAGCAGGGGGTCGACGTGTGCGTCCACATGTGCCCGAACTGCCACGTCCAGTTCGATCGCTTCCACGACGTCATCTCCCAGACCGCTGGCGAGGACTACCCCTTCGTCCACCTGCACGTGCAGCAGCTGCTGGCGCTGGCCCTCGGGGCTGACCCGGACACCGTCTGCGGCGTCGAGGCCCACTCCCAGGACCTGGAACCGTTCCTAGAGCGCATCGGAGCCCGGGAGCGGAGGGGCGTGAGGGCGGCTGCGGGCGCCGCCCCGACGGCCGCGGCGGACAGTGCTTCGGCCGGTGTCGCAACCGGACCCGGGTGACCCACGGGTGACCCAGTTGGAGATACGAGAGGATCTCGATCGCGCCGGTGGCGCGGTCGCCGACTCCTACGCGACCATCGCCGAGCCGGCCTTCCGGGCTGCACCGGCGCGACGCCCCGGGCTGCTGGAGCAGATCCTGAGCGACCCGCGCATGCGTCGCCATGCGCAGGGGCTGCTCTCCTGCGTCCAGTGCGGCATCTGCACCTCCGGCTGCCCAGCCGCGCGTTTCGGGGACTACTCGCCACGGGAGATCTCCCAGCGCGCCCGGGACGGGGATCCGACCCTGCTCGAGGACAACTCGGTCTGGCTCTGCTTCTACTGCTACACGTGCCAGAGCCGCTGCCCGCAGGGCAACTCGGTGGCGGTCATCAACCAGATCATCCGGGGCCTGCAGGTCGAGTCCGGATACGGGCTCCGCCATGTGGCGATGTTCCGCGCCTGGACCGAGCAGTTCTACGCGACGGGGCTGGGGGGCTGGCCGCACCAGCTCCTGGGTGACATCGCCGAGGTCTGGGGGGAGCGCTGGTGGCACCTAGTCGAGCACCTCGACGAGCTGCGCGAGCGGCTCGGGGTCGGCTCTCTCTTCCCGTCCGAGCAGGCCATCGGCGAGCTGCGAACCATCATGGACGCGACCGGCAGCCGGGAGAGGCTGAACCCGCCCGCATCCTGAGGCTGCGGCGTCGCGGCCGCGCTTGGGGCGGTAGCCGGGCGAGCAGGCCGGCCCTCCCGACGAGGGCCGGCCCACGCCGGGCGTTCAGGCCGGGAACAGCCCCTCGACGGAGAGGTAGTGCTCGCCGGTGTCGTAGGTGAAGGTCAGCACCCGGGCGCCGTCCTTCATCTCGGGGAGCTTCTGGGCGACCGCGGCGAGAGAAGCACCCGACGAGACGCCGATCAGGAGGCCCTCCTCGCGGGCGGCGCGGCGCGCGTACTCGGCGGCGTCCTTGGGGTCGACCTGGATCACGCCGTCGAGCAGATCCACCCGCATCACCCCGGGGATGAATCCCGCGCCGATGCCCTGGATGGTGTGCGGCGAGTGCGTGCCCCCGGAGAGCACGGGCGAGAGCGTCGGCTCCACCGCGAAGACCTTGAGCTGGCTCCAGCGCGGCTTGAGGACCTCGGCGATGGCGGTGATGTGGCCGCCGGTGCCGACCCCGGTGATAACGTAGTCAAGGCCGTCGGGGAAGTCGGCAGCGATCTCCTCGGCGGTGGTGCGCTTGTGCGCATCGACGTTGGCCGGGTTGTCGAACTGCATCGGGATCCAGGACTTCGGGGTCTCCTTCTGAAGCTCGTTGGCCCGGGCGATGGCGCCCTTCATCCCCAGCTCGCGGGGGGTGAGGTCCAACTCGGCCCCGTACGCCTTCATCAGCCGGCGCCGCTCGATGGAGAACAACTCCGGCATGCAGAGGATCAGCCGGTATCCCTTGACCGCGGCGACCAGGGCCAGGCCGATGCCGGTGTTGCCCGAGGTGGGCTCGATGAGCACCGAGCCGGGGCCGATGGTCCCCGCCTTCTCGGCGTCCTCGATCATCCCCAGCGCGATCCGGTCCTTGATGCTGCCGCCGGGGTTGACCCGCTCCTGCTTGGCCCAGACCGTGACCCGGGGGTCGAAGAGGCGATTGATGCGCACGTGAGGCGTCTTGCCGATGGTCTCGAGAACGCTGTCGTGGGGCATGGGTGGGTCTCCCTCCTCAGATCGAATAGTCCGAGTTGCCGAGCGCGTCCGCCACGCTCCTCACCCGGATCTGACTGGTGTGATAGACGAACGAATAGGGCGCGACGCTGGTGGTCAGCCAGACGTTGCCCCCGATGACGCTGTCATGGCCGACCACGGTGTCGCCGCCCAGCACGGTGGCGTTGGCGTAGAGGACGACGCGGTCCTCGATGGTGGGGTGCCGCTTCGACCCGGCGGCCGACTTGACGACGCTCAGCGCGCCCAGGGTCACCCCCTGGTAGAGCTTGACGTCGTCGCCGATGATCGCTGTCTCGCCGATCACGATGCCGGTACCGTGGTCGATGCAGAGAGCCCGCCCGATGCTGGCACCGGGGTGGATGTCGATCCCGGTACGGGCGTGGGCGGCCTCGGCCAGCAGCCTGGGAAGGGTGGGCGCCCCCAGCCGGTGCAGCTCGTGGGCGATGCGGTGCACGGTGATCGCGAAGAAACCGGGGTAGGCGGCGATCACCTCGTCGAGGCTCTCGGCGGCGGGGTCGCCGTCCACGATGGCGGCGGCGTCCGCCCGGAGGCGGTCGTAGATGGCGGGCAGCCCGCGGGTGAGCTCCTCGGCGACCTCGTCGGAGCGCTCCCGGGGCAGGACCGCGCGCAGCATGCTGGCCAGCTCGGCGCGGAGCAGGGTGACCCTGGCCAGGAGCTGGTTCTCGCTGGCCCGGCTCTCGGCGCTGTGCTGGGGGAAGAGCAGGCCCACCGCCGAGTCGACGAAGGTCTCGACCCGCTTGCGTGACGGCAGGCGGGCGACCTGGGTCCGCCGGTGCTGGATCAGGGCGCGCACCAGGGCGCGGTCCTGATCAGCGGGCACGTTGGCGGATCCGGTCACAACGGGTGACGTGACTGCGGCGGCTCGGGCCGCGCCAGGTGGCTCGCCGCCGGTGGGTTGCGTCACGCCGGGTATCTCACCGCTAGGGATGGTCAGCGTATCCATGAGTGCTCCCGAAGAAAGGGGGGGTGCCCGCCGCGGGCGGCACGGCACCGCGTTGAGGTGCGCCAAGCCTGGTGGGGCCGCGGCGCGGCCGGGCCAGGCTCAGATACAGGAGCAGGTGTTGCGAGCCCCGAAATCGAGGAAGAGCCGCCGGGTGAGCAGGATGCGGCTGGGCTGCGCAGACATTTGTCCTCGATGATACACACCGCCGCCAGCCGGCCAAACCCGCGACGCGCGCCCGATCCAGGCGATCCCCGTCGTCCGGCTCACCGCCCCGCACGCGTGGCTCCACAGACCGAGCCCGGGAAGGCGGGCCACGGACGGTCATCAGGCTCGGGGACCACGGTGCCGTCCGGCCCCTTCCGGTAGGTCCAGCGCGGTCCGCGCACGCCGATCTCGAGCAGCGCATCGGCGAGCCGGTCGACGTCCTCCTCCAGGCTGCCCAGCCCGAGACTCGCCCGGATGGCGCCGGGCACCTTCTCCCCGCAGCCCGGACGCCAGCCGTCAGCGCCGCCGGCGATATGGGCGAGCAGGGGGTGGGCGCAGAACGAGCCGCTACGCACCCCGATGCCGTGCTCGGCGGAGAGCACGGTGGCCACCTCGGCGTGGTCCCGCCCATTGAGACTGAAGGCCGAGATGCCCACGCGGTCGGGATTCCCCGGCCAGGTCTGGTAGCGGACCAGGTCCGGGACCTCGGCGAGGCGCGCCCGGAGCCGGTCACCGAGACGCCGCTCCTCCGCCGCGATCGAGCCCATGCCGACCCGCTCCAGCTCGTGGCATGCGGCCGCCATCGCGACGGCCCCGATAACGTTGGGCGAGCCGCCCTCATGGCGGTCGGGGAGGCCGGTCCACGCCGCTCCCTGGGCGCTGACCCAGGCGACGGAGCCGCCACCGGCGAGGTACGGGTCGGCGCGGTCGAGCTCATCCGGCCGGCCGACCAGGGCCCCGCTCCCGAAGGGCGCGTACAGCTTATGGCCCGAGAGCGCCACCCAGTCGAGATCGAGGCCGGCGATGTCGACCGCGCGGTGGGGCGCGAGCTGAGCGCAATCGACCAGGATGCGCGCACCGTGGCGATGGGCCAGCGCGGCCAGCTCGGCGATCGGCCAGACCTCGCCGGTGACGTTGGAGGCGCCGGTAACGGCGAGCAGGGAGGGCTGCCCGGCGGGGACGCGGGCGAGCGTGTCGTCGAAGCGGCTCAGCAGCTCCTCGGGTTCCCTGGGGACGGGGAGCTCGATGGCGGTGTGGTAGCGGCGCCAGGGGAGCAGGTTGGCGTGGTGCTCGACGAGGGTGGTGATCACCGTCGTCCTGTGGGGCAGGCAGCGGGCCAGCAGGTTGATGGCGTCGGTGGTGTTGCGGGTGAAGATGACGGTGTCGCCGGGCCGTCCTCCGAGGAAGTCGCGCACCACGTCGCGGGCGCCCTCGTACGCGGCGGTCGCGACCTGGGAGCGGAAGCCGGCGCCACGATGGATGCTGCTGTACCAGGGAAGAAATGCCTGGACCGCGGCCCACACCCCGGTCAGCGCGGGGGCGCTCGCCGCGTAGTCGAGGTTCACGTAGCGGGCGGACCCGCCGCCGACCAGCGGCACACGGAGATCGGCGCCGACCACCTCCGCCAGGCGGAGCTCGGCTCCCACCTCAGCCGCGGCTTGGGGCTCATCTCCGACCGCCTCCGCGGTGTCCGCTCCGGTCCCCATGCCGATCGCCCTCCGGGTCTGAACGGAGGACATCCGCACCCCGATCGGGTCCGTGCTGGCTACGGAGCCGGCGGCCCACTCCCGTGGATCGCGGGACCCGCCCCGGACACTTGGTTGCCTCTCGCGAGGCCACATCCCCGAAACGGAGTGGCACCTTGGATGTCCATCCAGGTTGCCGGGCCCGGGGTGACCGGGCCACTCCTGATGCGAGGCAGAGTCTATCGCATCCCCGGATTCGATTGTCAGAGGAAGATGGAGATGGCTGAATCGATTCTCTTAAGAGATGACATTGCCCTGGTCGTACTGCCCCTTTGTCCTGGCCTCGTACCATCTCTGCGGTGGCCGGACGGGACCGAGCCGTCGAGGACACCCTGCAGGAGGTGAGCCAACTCATGACCACCGACACCGTGCGTTGGGGGGTGCTCTCGACGGCGGGAATCAGCGAGTCGCTGATCCCGGGACTGCTCGCCGCCGAGGGCTCGCAGCTGGCCGGGATCGCGTCCCGCGCGGCCGGCCGGGCCGAGGCCGCGGCAGCCCGCTGGGGTTGCCGCGCCTACCCCTCCTACGAGCAGCTGCTCGACGACCCCTCCGTCGAGGCCGTCTACATCCCGCTCCCCAACCATCTCCACGCTGAATGGACGGTCCGCGCCCTGGAGGCCGGCAAGCACGTCCTCTGCGAGAAGCCGCTGGCGCTGACGGTCGAAGAGGTCGACACCATCGCCGCGGCGGCGCGACGCACCGGCCGGCACGTGCTCGAGGCCTTCATGTACCGCCACGCCGCCCGCTGGCGGCGGGCGATGTCCCTGGTCGCGAGCGGCGCGATCGGCGAGCCGCGGGTGGTCCGGATCGGCTTCGCGTTCTGGGTCCCGCTGGACCTGGCCAACATCCGGTTCATCCCGGAGGTGGGCGGCGGCATCATCTGGGACATGGGTTGCTACGCGGCCAACATGGCGCGCGGCGTGCTGGGCCGGGAGCCCGTCGAGGTCTTCGGGTTCCCCGACGTGCGCGAGGGTCAGCCGGCCGAGACGACCTTCACCGGCGTGATGCGCTTCGGTCCCATGGTCAACGCGCCTTTCTGGGTCAGCTTCGACTTCCACAATCCCTTCGCCCAGGTCGAGGTGGTGGGGAGCGAAGGCTGGCTGATGCTGCCCGGGACGGGTTTCCGCGAGGAGCCGTTCACCCGCCTGCTCCTGCACAGGGGCGGTGAGGAGATCTACGTGGACGGCGCGGAGCCCGTGGTCGAGACGTTCCCCTTCGTGGACCCCTACCGGCTGGAGGTCGAGCACCTGGCCGACGCGATCCGGGGCCACGCCCCGCTCGCCTACGGCCTGGACGACGCGCGGGCCAACACCGAGGTGCTGCTCGCCATGCACGCCTCGAGGCGGAGCGGGACGCCGGCGAGGGTAGGATAGGCGCGGGGACGCGCCGGCGGGCGTCCGCGGGACGGACTGCCGGGAATCCGAAGTTAGCGGCGCCTCCGGCGCCGGCCCGGGCCCGCGCTTGCGGCGATGCCGGCCAGCGCGTAGAAGGCCGCGAAACCGAGGATGTCGGAGCCCGCGCCGATGGCGGTTATCGACGTGCTGGTCAGGTCGCTCTGGCTGATGACCTGAGGAAGGACGGGGGCCACGAAGATGAGCTGCACGGCGATGGCGCCGAGCAGCCCCGCGATGATGAGCAGGACACCCTCGAGCGACGCGACCATGGCCACCGCCCGGTCGGTGTCGGAGTAATCGAGGGACTCGCCGGCCTGGACCGGAGCTTGAGCCCGGTACCGTTCCATCTGCACCTCCTCGGCCGGTCGCGGCGTCGCCCACCGGCATGGGGGGCGCGCCCACCGGTCAACGTGCCGAGGTTATCCGTTCACCGGAGCCCGCTCCCGGGCGCCTCCCGGCCGTGATGCGCCTGTCACCGGACGCCCACACCCGGCGGCGAGTCCGGAGCGGCGCGGGGGATCCGCGGATCGGTCCGGCGCATCGGCGGATCGGCGCAGCCGGATATGCGAATCGCTCGATTGGATATCTCGATAGGGTCGTCCGGCATGGCGCTCGTGACGACATCGGACCTTTGACAGCGCTTGACGCGCGCTGTTAGCGTCCCCCCCCAATAGTTGGCCGGCTATCCATGGGTTGGGGAGACGAGATGAGCGCAGTCGCTGGTGGATCAGGCGCACCTGCCCTCGGGCTGAGGAGAGGGGCAATCGGGCTTCGGGAGGTCCTCTTCCAGAGCATCACCGACATGGCCCCGGGGGCGGCCATCGCGGCCTCGATCCCCGCCGGCGTCTACTTCGCCGGCGGCGCGCTGCCCCTCTCGGTCCTGCTCGCCCTGGTCGCCTGCCTGCTCTGCGCCTCGTGTGTCGGCGAGCTGGCGCGCGAGCTGCCGTCGGCGGGTTCGCTGGGCACCTACACCGCTCGCGGTCTGCACCCGTCGCTCGGCTTCCTCGTCAACTGGGCCTACGTCGCGGCGGCGGGGTTGATCCCCGCCCTGGTGCTGCTCCAGCTCGGCTCCACCACCGCCGCGACCGTCCACGAGTACGCCTCCTGGTTCTCGCTCAACCTCTGGTGGGTCTTCAGCATCATCGGAGCGGTGATCGTCCTGTTCGCCGGTTACTACGGCATCCGCACCTCGGCCCGGATGGGCACCATCCTGGGCACCTTCGAGATCGTCGTCTTCGTGGTGCTGGCCATCCTCTTCGTGTTCAAGGCGGGCTCGGCCAACACCCTGAGCGTCTTCACCGACAAATACACGCCGAGCGGGTTCCGGGGCATCAGCGGGATCTTCGCAGGCTCGGTCTTCACGATCCTCGCCTTCGGAGGCTTCGAGGGCGCCGCGCCGCTCGGCGAGGAGGCCAAGGACCCCCGCAAGACGGTGCGCCGCGCCGTCCTCGGAGCGACCCTCGGGGTCGGCGTGATCTACGTCTTCACCACCTACGCCGCCGACGTCGTCTTCGGCCCGGCGCGGTTCGCCTCCTTCGCCAGCTCCGGGCCCAGCTCCTGGGAGGGAATCGCAACCGCCTCCTACGGCATCTTCTGGCTGCTGGTCTTCCTCGCGATCGTCAACAGCACGATCGCGAACTCCAACGCGGGGGTCACCGTCTCCAGCCGCACCGCCTTCGCGATGGGCCGCATCGGCGCCTTCCCGCACTTCTTCGCCATGATCCACCCGCGCCACCGGACCCCCCAGTGGGCGCTGCTGGCGGCGTTCCTCGTGACCGTCGCGGTGGTCCTGGGGCTGGGCCTCTACTACAACCCCTTCAACGCCTTCGCGATGGTCGGCACCGGGATCGTGGTGCTGCTGGTGGCCATCTACCTGGTGGTCAACGCCGCCTGCATCGGCTACTTCCTGAAGACCCGTGGGCGGAGGATCAACTGGTTCCTCCACATCGTGGTGCCGGTGCTCGGCATCATCGTCTTCCTCCCCGCCTGGTTCAGCGGGGCGGGGATCCCGGTCTTCTCCTTCATCACCCCGCTGCCGGCGCCCCTCTCCTACATGGGCCCGGCCATGGGTGTGTGGATGGTGCTAGGGGTCGGGTACATGATCTACCTCTACCGGCGGTACCCCCAGCGCGTGGCGGAGGTGGGCACGGTCCACCTGGACCTCGAGCTCGGGGCCGAGGAGGAGGAGGCGGTCGCATGAGCGCTCTGGAAGTCCTCTCGTTCGAACCCAGGCCCGAGGAGTACGTCTGGACCTTCGGCGGCGTGCCGCCGCTCGCCCGGGTCAAGCCGGGGACGGTGCTCCGTCTCTTCACCGAGGACTGCTTCGCGGGACGCGTGCGCACAGAGCGCGACCTGGTCTCCGAGGTCTGCGAGTTCCCCTTCGTGAACCCGCAGACGGGCCCCTTCCACATCGAGGGCGCCGAGCCCGGGGACACCCTGGCGGTCCACTTCATCGAGATCGAGCCGGCCCGCGACTGGGCGGCATCCACCACCGTGCCGCTCTTCGGCGCGCTCACCGCCACCCACCAGACGGCGCTGCTGCACGATGCCCTGCCGGAGATCGTCTGGATCTGGAAGCTCGACCGCGAGGCGCGAACCTGCACCTTCCGGGCCCGGGCCAGCGACTTCTCGGTCGCGCTGCCGATGGAGCCGATGCACGGCACGGTGGGAGTCGCCCCGGCCAACCTCGAGGTGCGCTCGGCGCTGACGCCGGACGCCTTCGGGGGCAACATGGACACCCCGGAGATGAGGGCGGGGGTCACCTGCTACCTCGGGGTCAACGTCGAGGGCGCGCTCTTCTCGCTGGGCGACGGGCATGCCCGCCAGGGCGAGGGCGAGACTTGCGGCGTGTCGGTCGAGTGCGCCATGAACACGGTGATCGCCATCGACCTGATCAAGGGACGCGGGTGCGCGTGGCCGCGGCTCGAGTCGGAGGACCACATCATGTCCATCGGGGCAGCGCGCCCCCTGGAGGACGCCTTCCGGATCGCCCAGACCGACATGGTGCGCTGGCTGGGTGAGGACTACGGCCTGGAGGCGATGGACGCCCTGCAGCTGGTGACCCAGGGCGTGCTCTCCCCGCTCGCCAACGTCTGCGACACCAACTACGCGTCGGTCGCCAAGTTCCCCAAGAAGTACCTCCCCCCGGGCGTCGCCATGGGCGGGGCCGACACCCGGCTGCGCGGCATCGCCGCCGAGTACCGGAGGCTTCATCCCTGAGATCATCTACCTCGCGCCGACCCACCGGGCCACCGTCCCGGGGCGCCACCAGGAGGGCCGCCGTGGATGAGCTGACCGACACGCCGGACACCGCGCCGTCCTCCCGACCCCTGGCGGTGGTCACCGGCGCCAGCGCCGGGATCGGTGCGGCCATCGCCACCCGGCTGGCGGGCGAGGGCTTCCGCCTGCTCCTGGGTGCCCGCCGCGAGGACCGCATCCGCGAGCTGGCCGCCCGGCTCGGCGCCGAGGCACGGGTCCTGGACGTCGCTGACGAGAGCAGCGTGGCCGCCTTCTGCGCCGGCCTGGAGCGGGTGGAGGTGCTGGTCAACAACGCCGGGGGCGCGCGCGGCCTGGGCCCACTGGCCGCGGCGCGCAGCGATCAGTGGCGGTGGATGTGGGAGGTCAACGTCCTCGGCCTGATGCAGATGACCAGGGCCCTGCTGCCGGCGCTCGAGGCCTCGGGGCGCGGCCACATCGTCAACGTCTCCTCCACCGCCGGCATCGAGGTGTACGAGGGCGGCAGTGGCTACACCAGCGCCAAGCACGGCGTGCACGCGATCAGCCGAACCCTGCGGCTCGAGCTGGCCGGGCGCCCGATCCGGGTCACCGAGGTCTCCCCGGGGATGGTGGAGACGGAGTTCTCCCTCAACCGCTTCGAGGGCGACGCCGGCCGGGCCGCCCAGGTGTACCGGGGGGTGACCCCCCTCACCGCCGACGACATCGCCGACGTGGTCGCCTTCGCGGTGACCCGGCCGGCCCACGTCAACCTCGACGAGATCGTGGTCCGGCCCGTGCAGCAGGCCGCGGCGCACAAGGTGGTCCGGCAGGCCTGAGCCGCCGCCCGGCTGAACCCCGTCTCAGAGCCGCGCGACGCGGGCGGCGGTCATCACGGGAAGATGCCGCGGTCGCTCGTGGCCTGGGCGACACGCTGGACGGCGACCGCGTAGGCGCCGAGGCGCAGCGGCACCCCGAGGCGCTCGGACGCCGCCCAGGACGAGTCGAAGGCCCGGGTCAGGATGCGCTCCAGGCGCTCGTTGATCTCGCGCTCCGTCCAGAAGAAGGATTGCAGATCCTGCACCCACTCGAAGTACGAGACGATCACCCCGCCGGCGTTGGTGACGATGTCGGGGACCACGGTGACCCCGCGCCGCACCAGGATCTCCTCGGCGTCGGGGGTGGTGGGGCCATTCGCCCCCTCGAGCACCAGCTTCGCCTGGACCCGGCCGGCGTTGGCGGCCGTGATCTGGTTCTCCAGGGCGGCCGGGACCAGCACGTCGACCGGGAGCTCGAGCAGCTCGGCATTGGTGACCGGCCGGGCTCCGGGGAAGCCCACCACCGAGCCCGTCCTCCGGGTGTGCTCGACGACCGCGGGGATGTCCAGCGCCACCTCGCTGTGGATGCCGCCGAAGGCGTCCGAGACCGCCCGGATGGCGAAGCCGTCCTGGGCCATCAGGGTGGCCGCGATGCTCCCGACGTTGCCGAAGCCCTGCACCGCGACCGTGAGCTGGCGCGGGTCCCGGCCCAGCCGGGCGCAGACCTGGTGGGCCACCATGGCGCAGCCGCGGCCGGTGGCGGCGTTGCGTCCCTCGCTCCCGCCCACGCTCAGCGGCTTGCCGGTGACCACGGCCGGGATCGAGTAGCCCTCGCTCATCGAGACCGTGTCCATGATCCAGGCCATCACCTGGGGGGTGGTGTTGACGTCGGGGGCGGGGATGTCCCGGTCGGCTCCGATCAGCAGCGAGATCTCGGTGGCGTAGCGGCGGGTGAGCCGCTCCAGCTCATCGTGGCTGAGCCGGCCGGGATCGACGATCACCCCTCCCTTGGCACCGCCGAAGGGGATCCCCGCGACCGCGCATTTCCAGGTCATCCACATCGACAGGGCCCTGACCTCGTTCAGGGTCACCTGGGGGTGGAAGCGGATCCCCCCCTTGGCGGGGCCCCGGTTCACGTTGTGCTGGACCCGGTAGCCGCGAAAGACCTCGACTGACCCGTCGTCCATCCGGACCGGGAAGTTGACGCTCAGCTCGCGCTGGGGCTCGCGAAGGATCGCGCGTATGCCCTGGTCGAGGTGGAGGACGTCGGCCGCGGCGTCGAACTGGCGCTGCGCGTTGATCCAGGGGTCGTTGACCTCCGGCGTTGCCACCACTGTCTCCAGGGCCATCGTGTCTCCTCCGCGCAGAACCGACCGTGATCCGGCCGCCACTGCAGCCTGTGCGTGCCGACGAAGCCCCCTCACCGTCGTGGGTGAGGCTGCCGGCCACACGCCGGAGCCCGTTGCGGGGGAGTTGCCTGTCCGGCCTAAGTCTCTCATCCCCGAGGCTCGTCCGCCTCGCTGCAGGCAGGCAGCGACCACGACGCCGAGGCTCCGTGACCGGTCCGCGGGGATGGGTGCCCGGCGAGCGAGGAGGGGCTTCCGCAGCGACCACCGGCGCCTGTTCAGGACCCGCGGACGCAGGTCGGCGGCATCGGCGGAAGGCGCGCGATCAGGTCGAGACGGCCTCTGGCAGTGGGGCTCTGTCGCCACCCCCCGCTGTGCCGATGCGCTCGAGTATCAAGGGGTCGAGCGCGGCGGGCGAGAGCAGGATGGTCCAGCCCTCGATCGCCGTGGTGGTGAGCATCCCGGTCCGCTGCCACGGGTCCGCCGCGAGCCGCCCGCGCACCTCCGCCTCCGAACCGGCGGTGACGATGAGCAGGACGTCGCGGTCGCCCTCGAGCGGGCCTCCGAGGAGAACGAACCCCTCGTCGACGAGGGCGTTCATGAAGGCAGCGTGCTGCTTCCACCCCTCCTGCTCGCGCAGCGGGCGGCTCCAGTCCCAGGGGCCCCCGCGCAGGTTGCGGACGGCGAAGAGATGCAGGGGTGGGGTCGCGGCGACATCACTCATGGGCGTGGGCCCTCCCGACCTGGTGGGTCGCGTCATCTCGAGTCTCGCGCATGGCTGGACCGGCGTAAAGTGCCAGTCGGATGCCCAGCGATGAGTTCAGATGGATCGCCCTCGAGCCTCGTCCCCGGGAGACCCTCCGGGTCGCGCTGGAGCGGAGCCTGCGCGAGGCCATCCGCGCCGGTGCCCTGCGCCCCGGCGTGCCCCTTCCCTCCTCGCGAACCCTGGCGGCGAGCCTCGGCGTCTCGCGGGGCGTGGTCACCGATGCCTACGACCAGCTGGCGGCCCAGGGCTTCCTGATCGCCCGGGTCAAGGCGACCCCGCTGGTCGGGGCGGCCGCGCGGCCGTCAGCGCCGGCGAGAGCCCGATCGCCCGCTCCTCCACCGCGATTCGACCTCTCCCCGAGCACGCCGGAGATCGCCCTCTTCCCCACCGGCCGCTGGACCGAGGCTCTGGTCGAGGCGATCCGATCGGCACCGGTCTCCGCCCTCGGCTATGGCAGCCCGCGCGGGGAGCCAGCGCTCCGGGAGGCGCTCGCCGATCACCTGGGGCGCACCCGGGGCGTGGTCGCCGACCCGGAGCGGATCGTCATCCTGAACGGGGCCGCCCAGGGCATCATCCTGCTGGCCCACGCCCTGAGCGGCGCGGGAGCCACCCGGGTCGCCGTCGAGGACCCCTCGCTGGAGAGCCAGCCGCAGCGGTTGCGGCTGAGCGGGTTGGAGGTGGCCGGGCAGCCGGTCGACGCCGAGGGGCTGACCCTGGACGGGCTCACCACCGACGCCGTGCTGGTCACCCCGGCGCACCAGTTCCCGACCGGGGCGGTGCTCAGCGGTCCGCGCCGCCGGGACCTGCTCGCCTGGGCACGGCGGCGCGAGGCGCTAATCATCGAGGACGACTACGACGCGGAGTTCCGCTACGACCGCGAGCCGGTGCCCGCTCTGCAGGGCCTCGATCCCGACCGGGTCGCCTACCTCGGGACGGCCTCCAAGACCCTGGCGCCCGCGCTCCGGCTGGGCTGGCTGCTGCTCCCCGCCCGGCTCGCCGAGGAGGCGGAGACGGTCAAGCACCTCCTCGACGTCTGCTCACCGGCGCTGGAGCAGCTCGCCCTCGCCCGCCTGCTGACCAGCGGCGCGTACGACCGGCACATCCGTCAGATGCGCGCTGTCTACCGGCGGCGCCGCGACGCTCTGCTCCGGGCGGTGGAGCGGCATCTCCCGGGCCTGACCGTCGCCGGCGTCGCGGCGGGGATCCACGCGGTGGTCTGGCTGCCGCCTGGCGTCGACGACCGGCGGGTCGCTCTGGAGGCGGAACGCGAGGGGGTCCGGGTCGCCCCCCTCTCCCAGTTCGGCATCGCTCATCCCGTCCCTCCGGGCCTCGCCCTGGGCTACGGTCGGGTCACCGAGGCCGCCCTCGACGACGCCGTGGCGGCGCTGGCCCGGGCCCTGCACCACGCCAGGAGCCATGCATGAACCTCCCGCCCTTTCGCATCGAGCAGTACTACGAGCGGTACGAGTTCACGACCCGGTACATGCTCTCCAGCAGCGACTGCGAGTCGCGATCCATCGGGGAGCTGCTGAGCCTCGAGCCGGGTGCCGGGGACCGCCTGCTGGCGCACCGCCTGGGCTACACCGAGTCGGCGGGTTCTGCGCAGCTCCGCCAAGCGATCGCCGCCGGCTACGACACCATCGATCCCGACGAGGTGGTGGTCGCCACCTGCGCCGAGGAGGCGATCTTCCTCGTGTACCACGCTCTCCTCGGCCCGGACGACCGCGCGGTCGTCGAGACGCCCTGTTACGAGTTGGCCCTGCAGCTGGCCCGGAGCACGGGCGCCGAGGTGGCCGAGTGGCACCGCGCCTTCGGCGAGGGATGGGCGTACGACCTCGACGCGCTCGGTCGGCGGCTGACGCCGGGCACCGGCCTGCTCTACGTCAACCAGCCCCACAACCCGACCGGGACCCTGATGGACGGCGCCAGCTTCGACCGCCTCATCGAAATGGTGCACGAGCGTGGGATCCGGCTCTTCTCCGACGAGGTCTATCGCGGCCTCGAATACGCGCCCGACGACCGCCTCCCCGCCGCCTGCGACCGGGACCGGCGCGCCGTCTCGCTGGGGAGCGTCTCCAAGAGCTACGGGCTGCCCGGGCTGCGGATCGGCTGGATCGCCTGCCACGACGAGGCGCTGCGGCGGAGGGTGATCGACCTCAAGCACTACACGACGATCTGTGCCAGCGCTCCCAGCGAGGAGCTCGCCGCGCTCGCCCTGCGCCACGGGCCGGAGCTGCTCGAACGCAGTCGGGGGCTCGTTCGCGCCAACCTGGACCTGCTCGACGGCTTCGTCGCCCGTCAGACGGCGACCTTCGCCTGGGTGCGCCCGTCGGCCGGCCCGATCGGCTTCCCGCGGCTGACGGGAGCCGGCGGCGTCGACGCCTTCTGCGCGCGGCTAGCGGCGGCCGGGGTGCTGCTTCTCCCCGGGTCGGTGTACGACGAGCCCGAGCACGTCCGGCTGGGCTTCGGTCGGGCCAATCTGCCCGAGGCGCTGGCGGCGCTCGAGGCGGCGCTGGCGGGGGCGGGCTCAGCCCTCGCCGCCGACCGCTGAGGCGCCGGCCTCGCGCGCCGCACGCTCCACCCGGTCGCGGAACTCCGCCCACCACCGCGCGTCGTCCGACGCCATGTTGCCCGCGTCGGCGCGCATCCCCACCGTCCCGTCGATGAGCTCGCGGACGACGTCGGCGTGCCCGGCGTGCCGGTTGGTCTCGGCGACCATGTGGACCAGGATCCGATGCAGGGTCACCTCGCGCCGCTCCTCCGGCCACCAGCGCACGTGCCCGATCGCGTCCAACCCCAGCGCTGCGATGGTCGCGTCGGCGTGGGCCCACACCCTGCGGTACAGCCCCACGATCGTCTCCCGCGACTCGTCGGGGGTGGCCCACATGTCGTCGTTCAGTGGCGCACCCACCGCGGACCATGGCAGCGGCTCGCCGAACGGCCGCCCGAACGTCTCGCCGAAGTACCCGGCCTCGACGCCGGCGAGGTGCTTGACCATTCCCAGCAGGTTGGTCCCGGTCGACACCAGGGGGCGCCGGACGTCGTACTCCGACAGGCCGTCGAGCTTCCAGAGCATGACCTCGCGGGCCCGCTGGAGATAGAGGTGGAGGGTCGCCTTGGGATCCGGGTCGGGCATGGTGACCAGTCTGCCATCGCGGCACTCATCCGCGAGGTCGGCTGCCGGCGACGTCCGCGGCGAGATCCCCGACCTCCGCTCAGCCGTCCCCAGCGCGAGAGGCGCGGATGAGGGTCACCGCGAGCGCCGCCAGCCACAGCTGGCAGACGACCACCAGAGCCCTCTCGACGAGGCCCGGCCAGACGCCGGTCAGCAGCGCCAGGGCCAGCAGCCCGTACCCGGCGAGGGCCACGATCCCCGCCACCCGTAGCGGCCGGGCGAGAGACCTCCAGTGCGGCAGCGGGGTCAGCAGCCGCGCCAGCTGGAGGGGAGTGATCGCGAGCATCCAGAGGGCGGCTCCGCTCAGGATGGCGTCGGTCAGACCGCCGGCGCTCAGCAGCTGGCTGGTGGCCGCGCATCCCGGAGCCGACAGCTGGCAGGGGATCTGGGGGAAGGAGTTGCCGAGGGCGAGGCCCGAGAGGCCGATCGCCCAGGGAGCGATCCGCACCGTGCCGGCCCACGCCGGGCGCAGGCCGAAGACGGCGAAGCCGAAGATGCCGAGCCCCCCGGCGGCGAAGCAGAGGACGGGGAACCAGACGTGCGGGGCGGTGGCCGCCTGCAGGTCGCTGATGGTGTCGGTGAGCGGGCTGTAGCGCGGCCCCTGCCAGCTCTCGGCGACCACCCAGCCGGCCGCGAACGCCACCTGGGCGAGCAGTCCGACGACCCCCCAGGCGACTGCGCCGCCCCGGCGCGGCCTCTCCAGCGCCACGGTGGTCATCCCGGCCATCCGTCCATCCCGGTCACCGGCACCCGCGGCTTCAGATCCAGCGGCGCACCCGGGTCCGGTACGCCTCGTATGCCGGACCGAAGGTGCGCAGTGACGCCTCCTCGACGGGGATCACGAAGCAGTTGACGTAGCCGATGGTGAGCACGAGGAAGAGCAGCGGCCAGGCGAGGACCAGCATCCCCTGCTCGCCAAGGTAGGCGAGGGTCAGGCCGAGGTACATCGGGTTGCGGGTGAAGCGGTACGGGCCGGAGGTGACCAGGCAGTTCGGGGTCTCGCCCGGGGTGGTGGTGGTCCTCAGGCGGTGGAAGATGGCGAGCCCCCATCCCGCGATCACCGCACCCGCCGCGAAGAGGACCAGTCCGGCGAGCCAGGCCAGCCCGGAGACCGTCGCCGATCCCGAGCTCAACGGGAGCAGGAACTGCAGCCCCAGCCCCAGAAGGAAGGCGAGCACGAAGACCCAGGGCACCGGCATGTGCAGGAAGGGTCTCCGCGCGGTCGGGGCACGAGGATGGATGGTCTGGTTCACCGGGTTCCCTCCTCGGCCGGTGTCCCCCGCTCACCCGACCCCCGCAGGGGGCGCGCCGGCTCGCCATCCGCCCAGCGGGGCCGCCGCGAGCGGCGCCTCTCCCGCTCGCCGGCCTCGTGCTTGTCGACCTCCAGCCTCTCCAGAAGCCGGGTGAGAGTCACCACCTCGGCCGCTTCCCACCCGGCCACGAAGGACTCGAAGCGGGCCACGCCCAGCTGCTGGAGCCGCCGCACCTCCTCTCCACCGCCCGGGGTCAGGGAGACCAGGCACGACCGGTGGTCGGCGGGGTCCTGGGCCACCGCGACCAACCCCTCCTCCTCCAGCGCCTGGACGTGACGGGTGACCAGCGACGGGCTCACCTGGAGGGTCTCGGCGAGATCGGAGGGGTGCGCACCCTCGCGTCCGAAGAGGGCCTGGAGCACGGACAGCCGGGCCGCGCCCGGGCTCTGCCGCCGGGCGCGGTCCAGCCCCGCGTTGAGGGTGAAGAGGGCGACCACCATGCGCTCGACGTCGGCCCGGGTCAGTTCCATGCCCGGATGGTAGTACAGTTGATTTACAGAATCAACTACTATCATCGCCTCGTCCTGCCCTCGCCCACGGTTCAGGCGGCCGCAACCGTCAGGTGGTGGGGTGCCCAGCCCGCGAACGACGGCGACTCCCGACCGCCAGCACCAGACCGCCGAGGAGCAGGACCAGCGCGCCAGCCACCATCCCGGCCCAGCCGCCGACGCCACCGCCCGTCCCGGGCACCGTCAGCGGTGGCCCCACCACCTGCGCGTCCGAGCTCGCGCCGGCCGAGCTGCCCAGGTAGCCGGGGTCCCCGGAGTAGGTTGCGGTGATCGCGTGAGTGCCGACAACCAGGCGCGAGGTCGCATACACCGCCTGGCTGTCAACGCCGCTGTCCAGCGGCACCGTCGCCACCGCCGTGCCGTCCACAGAGATGACGACCGTCCCGGTGGGGTTGCCCGTCCCCGGCGTCAGGGCCTTGACGGTGACCGTGACGGTGACGGTCGCCCCGGACGTCGACGGGTTCGGGGTAGACGTGACCGTGGTCACCGTCGCATCCTGGTCGACCGGTGCCGTCAGGGGTGCCGACGTGCTGCTCAGGTCGTCGGCGTCGCCGCTGAAGACGGCGACGATGGTGTGCTCCCCGGTCACCGCGTGGGCGACCGTGCAGGCGGCCACGCCATCACTCAGGGTCACCGTGTCGCACCCGGCCATGGGGTTGCCCGCGTCGCTGAACGTCACCGCCCCCACGGCGGTGCCGCTGGCGGGAGCGGTCCGGGTCACGAGGGCGACGTAGGTCACGCTCTCACCGGTCACGACCGGGTTGGCGGACGCCGTGTCGACGGTGGTGGTCGCGGCCGCATCGACGGTCTGTGAGACCGGGTCCGCCGTGCTGGTGGCGAAGTTCGCGTCGCCGCCGTAGACCGCGGTCAGGGTGTGGGTTGCCGCGCTGATGAACGAGGTCGTGCACCCGGCGGTGCCGGCACTCAGGGTCTGACTGCTGCAGCCGCTGATCGGGCTTCCCCCGTCGTCGAAGCTCACCGTCCCGGTGGGAGACCCGGATCCCCCCCCGGTAACGTTCACGCTGGCCGTCAGGCTCACCGTCTGACCCACCACCGAAGGGTTGGTGCTCGACCCGAGGGCGGTGGAGGTCCCGGCAACACCCACCGTCAGGGTGAAGTCCTGGGCACCTGCCGGGGCGACCCCGTTGGCCGCCGCCACGGTGAAGGGGTAGACGCCGGCGCTGCCCGCGAGCGGCGTTCCGGCCAGGGTGGCCGTGCCGTCCCCGTCGTCGACGAATGTCAGCCCCGACGGCAGGACGGCGCCCCCGTCGGACAAGC
The DNA here is from genome assembly GCA_963793875.1 of uncultured Chloroflexia bacterium. GTDB lineage: Bacteria > Chloroflexota > Dormibacteria > Aeolococcales > Aeolococcaceae > Changshengia. The sequence goes on from CAWCBS010000001.1 coordinate 255,585, forward strand.
TGATCGAGGCGCCGGACGGGTACCCGGTTGCGGTGACGGTGAACGTCCCCGCCTCGAGAATGGTGAAGGAGGTGGCATCGGCGCTCGTGATGACCGGCGCTTCGAGCACCGTGAAGGCCTCGCAGCCGACGCTGCCGGGCTGGTAGTTGGCGTCGCCCGCGTAGCTGGCCTCCAGCCCCTGCGGCCCCATTCCGAGCGCTCCGGTGGAGCCGGAGTCGGGCACGCTTGCAGAGGCGAGGGTGACGGTGTCGGTCGCGGACGCCGAGCCGCTGCAGGTGGCGTTGCCGAACCAGCTGTAGGTGACGCTTCCGCTCGGGGCGAATCCACTCACCTCGGCAACCGTCGCGGTGGCGTAGGCGGCGGCACCGACTGTCTCATTCCCGCTCCAGGGTGCGCTGGTGGCGGCGTCGTCGACGACCGCGCCGAGGGTGGCGGCACTCCTGGCCACAGCGAACGCCTCGCAGGCGCCGGTGGCCGCCTGGTAGTTGGAATCGCCGCTGTACGTCCCCTGATAGGCGTGCGACCCGGCCCCCAGGTCGCCCTGGGCGGACGAGGAGGGAACGCTGCCGCCGCTCAGGATGACCGTGCTCGTGGCGACGGGGGATCCGCTGCAGGTGCCGTCGCGGTAGAGGTCGTAGGTCAGCGTCCCGGTCGGCGCGATGCCAGCGACGGTCGTGACCGTCGCCGTGTCGTAGACCGACGCTCCGATCGTCTCGGAGCCGGTCCACGGAGCGCCGAGGGTCGCGTCATCGACAACGGTCCCCACGCCACTCGCCGTCTCCTGGACCAGGAACGACGCGCAGGAGCTGGTGGCCGGCGCGTAGTTGCCATCACCGGAGTAGCTGGCCTTGGTGCTGTAGGTTCCGGCGTCGAGCGCGCTGCTGGGTGAGGAGTTGGGCACCGAACCCCCGCTCAGCGTCACCCCCGAGGTCATCCAGGCGGTGCCGCCGCAGCTCGCGCCCGCGTAGAAGCGGTAGGTCATCGTCCCGGTCGGGGTGATCCCGCTCACCCCCGTGACCGTGCCCGCGTCGTAGGCCGTGGCCCCGGTGACCTCATCCCCGTTCCACGTCGAGCCGAGGGTCGCGTCATCGACCACCCCACCGGCCGATGCCGGGGCCCTGGACACCGAGAAGCTCACGCAGGCGCTGGCCGACGAGTCGTAGGTGGAGTCGCCGGAGTAGGCGGCCCTGTAGCTGTACGTGGCCGCGCCAAGCGCTCCGGTGGCGCTGGAGTTGGGCACGGTGCCAGCGCTCAGAGTGACGCTCTGGGTGTCCACCGGGGTTCCGGAGCAGGTCCCGCCGGAGTAGAGGTCATAGGTGACCGAGCCCGTCGGAGGATGGCCGGCCACGCCGGTGACCGTGGCCGCCGCGTACGCCGACGCGCCGGTCACCTCGGTGCCGTCCCAGGCGCCCTCGCTCGAGGCGTCGGCCACGGCCACCGCGGTCGTGGTGGCGGGCAGGACCATCACGGTCTCCACCTCCGTGCACCCGCTCGACGACGCCACGTTGGTCGTGTCGCCAGAGTAGGCCGCCTCCCAGTAGTAGGTCCCGAGAGCCGTGATGCTGACATCGCTCGACGCCGGGACCGTGCCGGCGGTGACGGTGACCGTGCCCGCCGGGTACGCCAGATCGTCGCAGGAGCTGTCGCTGTAGACGCCGTAGGTGACCGTGCCACCGGCGCTCGCCGCATTGGCTCCGGAGAGGGTGGCCGCATCGTGCACACTCGTGTCCGGATCGACCGAGATGCTCCCGCCGCTGCTGCCACCCCCGGAGAGGGAGGTGGCCAGGGTCGTCGGGGTGACCGGCGTCCCGTTCGCCACCGTCCAGATGTAGCGCCCCAGCACGTCGCTGTCGAGGTCGTTGTTGATCAACCCCGTGCTGGGGTTGGCGTCGATGAAAGCGCCGTTGATCTGGGAGCCGGTGAGCTCGAACGAGGCCGCGACGGTGCCGTTGGAGTAGCCGACTGCCGCGGAGTCCCCCGCGGTCTGGCTCTGGCACTCCAAGTCGCCGCCGCTCGCCCCTCCCGCATCCCACTGGATCGAGTCGTAGTTGAACTCGATCTGGAAGTCGTCTCCGCTGGAGCCGCTGCCAATGTCGGGCCGGTCGATGAGGATCGCCTGGAAGTAGTCGAGATGGCTGGGGTCGTCGGCCGGGTAGCATTCCACACCCGGCCAGGTGGCCACAAAGGTGTGGTAGCCGTCGAGCGTGCCGGTGCCGTAGTCGACAATGTTGCCCTGCGTGGTGTCGACGTCGGCGAAGAACGGGGCGACGAGGGGCGTTCCCGCCGAGCCGAGGCCGAAGGGGGTGTACGTCGACATCGGGCCGGTGAAGGTGAGGTTTCCGTTGTTGTTGACGTAGGCGCCGGAGTACTCGGTGCCGTAGTAGTCGATGTCGAAGCCGAACGGAACGAACCCGCTGCTCCCATCGTCGGTCGCCGCCAGGTTCTGGAAGCTGGCCCCGCCGAAGTCGGCGTTGGGGACGATGGCAGTCGCCGCCGCCCGAACCGGGGTGGGGCCGACCGCAAAGGCCAGCAGCGACGCCGCGAAGGCGGCCGCGGCGGCCACCGTGGCGCTGCGCCGCAGCCGCGAGGTGCTCGCCGCGTTGGAACCCGAGACCCGCGTCGACGGTCCGTCGGATCCTCCCTCCGCGGTGGTCCAGGCCTGGCCTCCGACCTGCCGGTGAAGCGGAATCGCCATGGTGTCATCTCACGAACTGCGCATTGAGCGCTGCGTTGCCGAGTGCGGCCCGATGCTCGCAGTCGTGAAGTGCCCCAAGCGTCGCGAACGGGTCACGGTCACTCACCAAGGTACCTGCAACTCCGGCGTCACCCGTCGCGAGCGCCGGCTCGGCCCCACCGGGGCGGCCCGCGGGTGCTCCTGCCACCCGTGCCGGGCTCAGCGCGCCGCCGTGCTCAGCCGCGGATTCGAGTTCGGCCCGGCCGTGGCGGCGGGTCCGTAGACGGCCGCGAAGCCCTGCCGCCAGCTCGGGTACCGCAGCGTCCAGCCGAGCTCCGCCCTGGCCCGGGCATTGGAGGCGCCGCGGGTCTGGGTGCCCATGCTGACCCCGCCCTCGCCCGCCAGGAGCCGGGCCATCCAGATGGGCATGTGACGCGGCGGCTTGGCGCCGAGCACCCGTGCCAGCTCGGGCAGCCATTCGCGGAGCGGGGCCGGGTCGTCATCGACGATGTTGTAGACGCGGGGACCGTCGTGGCCGAGCGCGAGCACCGTCGCGGCCGCGGCGTCGTCCAGGTGGATCCACGACGTGACGCCCTCGCCGCTGCCGATGATCGGGAGCAGGCGCCGGCGCACCGGCTTGAGCTGCGGGTTGTCCGCGTTGCCGTAGAAGCCGCCGTAACGGAGCGCGATGCCTCCGGCCGCGGTGACGGCCCTGTCGAGGTGGGCCATGGCAGCGAACGTGCGCTCTGCTCCGGCCGGCGGAGCGGGGTCCAATGGGTCGTCCTCGGTCTTGACCATCCCGCCCTCACGAGCGTAGCGGTAGGGGGCGAAGCTCTGGGCGACGAAGCGGCGCACCCCGGCCTCTTGCGCGGCGGCCAGGAGCGCGTCGGTGCCCTCTGCCCGCAGCCGGTTGGTCGGAGCGAAGCTGCGGTCCAGCTTGCGGGAGAAGCCTTCGCCGGCGAGGGCCGTCGCCTCGTGGACGATCGCGTCCGGACGGGCGTCGAGCACCGCGCCGCGCACGGCGGGGGGGTCGAGGAGGTCGAGGGTGATGGCCGCGGCCCCGAGCGAACGGATCAGATCGGCCTTCTGGGGAGACCGGGAGGTGCCGATCACCTCGTGGCCCCGCTCGATGAGCTGGGGGACCAGGCGGACACCGATCGCTCCGCTGGCCCCGGCGACGAATACGCGCATCCCTGTCTCCTGCTGCAGATCTGGGCGGCTCTCCCGCGGCCCCCACGCCCCGTGTCACATCGGGCGGGCCCCGGGTGTCATCGTCAAGGACACCAGAGACCCGAGGAATGTGACCGTGACCGAGCCCGGCCCGATCGCCGGTTGGTTCGAAACCCACCGGAGCCAGCTGCGCGGCCTCGCCTACCGGATGCTGGGCTCGCTCAGCGACGTCGACGACGCCCTCCAGGAGACCTGGCTGCGCGCCAGCGCCGCGGAGAGCGCGAACGTGGAGAACCCGGGCGGATGGCTCAAGACCATCCTCGCGCGGGTGTGCCTCAACATGCTGCGCGCCCGCGGCTCGCACCGTGAGGAGCCCCTGGGAGCGCACCTTCCGGATCCGATCGTGACCTGGGCGGGCGGCGGAGACCCCGAGCAGGAGGCGCTCCTCGCGGAGTCGGTCGGGCTCGCGCTCCAGGTCGTGGTCCAGACGCTCTCGCCCGCCGAGCGGCTGGCCTTCGTCCTCCACGACGTCTTCGACCTGCCCTTCGACCAGATCGCCCGGATCCTCGAGCGCAGCCCGGCGGCCACGCGTCAGCTGGCCAGCCGGGCCCGACGGCGGGTCCAGGGAGCGCCCTCCGCCCCCGACGCGGACGTGGTCGAGCAGCAACGGGTGGTGGACGCCTTCTTCGCGGCGGCCAGGCGCGGTGATCTCGACACCCTGGTGGCGGTGCTGGATCCGGACGTCGTGCTCCGCGCCGACCTCGGGCCCACCCCGGCGTCCCGGGTGGTGCGCGGCGTGTCGGAGGTGCTCCGCTACACGCGCTCACCCGAGGGCGCGACGCTGATCCCCGTGCTCGTGAACGGCTCCCCGGGGGCGGTTGTGACCCGGCATGGAGAGCTGTTCTCGGTCATGGCCTTCAGCGTCAGGGGCGGCAGGGTCGTTGAGATCGATGCCTTCGGGGATCGCGAGCGCCTGGGCGAGCTCGACCTGCGGGCGCTGCTCAACGCCGCCGAACCCGCCTCACCCGGGCAGGGGCGCTAGGCGCGCGGCTCCGGCAAGCGGTCGAGAACGATCTGGTGGACGATGTCGCACGCCTGCACGATCCGCGGCTCGGACAGCCTGTAGAAGACGGTGGTCCCCTCGCGGCGGGTGGCCACCAGCCCGGCGTGACGCAGCACCGAGAGGTGTTGGCTGGTATTGGGAAGGCTCATGCCGACGACATCGGCCAGCTCGCCGACGGAGCACTCTCCCGCCCTGAGCGCCTCGAGAACCATGAGCCGCTTGGGGTCGGTGAAGACCTTGCACAGCTCGGCGTGAAGTCGGAATGCCTCGGCATCCCGAGGGCCGGCTGCCCGCTCGGGAGTTGTCATCGTGCCGTTCACGCGTGGGGATGGTACCAGATCATTGCGTCATTTCGCAACTAATGATGGACACCAGGGATCTCGCTAACCGAGCTCGACGCCTCCGGGGCTCGCGCTGAAGGTCCCTGGCGGTTCGGCATCCGAGCCCGACGACCCGGCACCGCCCGCCCCGATGATCCAGTGCATCTCTCCCGGCAGGGGTCGAACCGCCCGCTCATGGCGGGCCTGTGGGCAGTTCAGCCGATGGGAAAATGCGCGGGACGGCGAGGACCTTGTGCTCTGGCCGGCGGACCGTCCACGGTGGAGACTTTGCTTGCATACAGGCGCAAGGACGCAACCAGCTCCGAAGCACCTGCCCGCGCATGGACCAGGCACCCGGCCCATGGCGATCCCAGGGGTGCCGGCTGGAGGTGACCGGGCAGATGGTGGACACGAACGGAAGCCCTGTGACGGTCGCGGAGGCGCCCCACCCGGCGGCGCTCAGCGAGGCTGAGATCCGGGAGATCGTCCGTCTCGAGATCGCGCGCGCCGGCGCCCGGGATCCCGGGACCAAGACGGCGACGATCATCGCGTCCAAGGGGACCCTGGACTGGGCCTACCCCCCGCTGATCCTCGCCACCACCGCCGCCGCGTCGGGCATGAAGACGTCGGTCTTCTTCACCTTCTACGGCCTGAGCATCATCCACCGCGACTACGAGCGCTTGCTGAAGGTGTCGCCGCTCGGCAACCCCGCCATGCCGATGCCGGTGACCATGCCCAACATGGTCCTGGGTCTGCCTGGGATGGGCCCCATGGCCACCAAGATGATGAAGGCGAAGTTCAAGGGCAAGCACGTCGCCAGCATCAGCGAGCTTCTCGCGACGGCGCGTGAGCTCGATGTCCGCCTCATCGCCTGCCAGATGACCATGGACGTCTTCGGCTACAAGCCGGAGGACTTCATCGAGGGGGTCGAGTTCGCCGGTGCGGCGGCCTTCCTCGCCGAGGCGCGCAACGCCCACCTCACCCTCTTCGTGTAGCCCGACGCAGCCGCCGACAACGAACGCTTTCAGGAAGGAAACGATGGCTGAGACTCAAATCGAGGCAACTGTGGTCGTCGATGCCCGCGGGCTTCTCTGCCCGATGCCGATCGTCAAGACCGCCAAGGCGATGAGGGGGCTCGCGCCCGGAGAGACGCTCAAGGTGATCGCCACCGACCGGGGCGCGATCGCGGATGTCCCCGCCTGGGCGGGGAGCACCGGCAACGAGCTGCTCGAATGGCACGAGGAGGGCGACGCGTTCGTCTTCCTGCTGCGCAAGGGCGAGGAGAACTGATCTCATGGCCGAAACCCAGAAGCTGGTGATCATGGTCACCCACGGTCCCGCGGAGCCCGAGCTGGCCACCATCCCGTTCTCGATGGCCGGCGGAGCGCTGGCTTCGGATGTCGAGGTCGTCATGGGCTTCCAGGCAGACGGCTGCCTGCTGATGAAGAAGGGGGTCGCCGACAGCGTGGCGGCGCCCGGCTTCACCCCGCTCGCCGAGCTGCTCCCGGTGATCCAGGAGCTGGGCGGGAAGCTCCTCGTCTGCTCGCCCTGCTGCAAGAGCCGCGGCCTCACCGAGGCTGACCTGGTGGACGGCGCGGAGATCGTCGCGGCGGGCAGGTTCGTCGCCGAGATCACCTGCGCCACCAATAGCCTCACTTACTGAGAGGAGTTGCAGATGCCGACTGTGCTGAACGAGGCGGACGTCGCCGGATTGAACGTCGCCAAGGTCGTCGACGCCCGGGGCACCGGATGCCCCGGTCCCCTGCTGGAAGCCAAGAAGGCGATGGGCGGGGTCGCCGTCGGCCAGGTCATCGAACTCTGGTCCAGCGATCCCCAGACCAAGGCGGACGTGGAGGCCTGGTCGGGCAAGGTCGGCCACGGCTTCCTCGGTGCCGTCCCCGCCCAGGGCTACGAGCGCGTCCTCATCCGCCGGGCCAAGTGAGCTGAGACCGGGCGCGATGGTCCAGACGGCGACCGCGGCGATCGAGGTCACTCCGGCGCACGCGCCGCGTGTCCTGGTCTTCTCCACCAACGGCATCTCCGACCCCGGCATCGACCTGGCGGGGAGCTCCCACATGCACTACTCGCCGGAGGTGGTCGTGATCAGCCTGCCCTGCACCAGCGGGGTGAGGCCGGGCTGGATCGTCCACGCCCTCGAGCGGGGGTTCGACGGGGTCTTCATCGCCGCCGACGGCGAGGAGTGCGGCTACCTCACCGACTGCACGGCACGCTCCTCGCGCATCGTGCAGGCCGCCCAGGCGCTGATGGCGGAGCGGGGGATCGACGGCCGCAGGGTGAAGATGGCGGCGATCTGCTCGGTCTGCGCCGAGCCGTTCACCCGCCAGGTACGCGGCTTCACCGAGTCGCTCGCCGAGCTGGCGGGGTAACCGGGAATGGAGCTCTCGAGGGCCTACGACGCGCTGGTCATCGGCAGCGGGATCGGCGGGATGGAGGCCGCGATCAAGCTCGGCGACATGGGCCACCGCGTGCTGGTGGTCGAGAAGGAGCCGTCGATCGGGGGCAAGATGATCCTGCTCAGCAAGGTCTTCCCGACCCTCGATTGCGCCAGCTGCATCTCGACCCCGAAGATGGCGGCGACCGCTCACCATCCCAACGTGACCGTGCTCACCCAGTCGGTGGTGACGGCGGTCCGGGGCGACGCGGAACGCGGCTTCCAGGTGACGGTGGACCGCTCGGCGCGCTTCGTCGACGACGCGCTCTGCACCGGCTGCCGGCTCTGCGAGACGGCCTGCACGGTCGCCGTCCCGGACCAGTTCAACGGCGAGATGGTCTCGCGACGCGCCGCCTACATCCCCTTCCCCCAGGCCATCCCCCAGAAGGCCCTGGTGGAGAGACCAGGCACCTCCCCCTGCACCCACACCTGCCCAGCCGGGATCAAGGCCCACGGCTACGTCTCGCTGGTGCGCAGCGGCAGGTATGAGGAGGCCTTCTCGCTGGTGGCCGAGACCACACCGTTGGTGGGGACATTGGGGCGCGCCTGCTACGCCCCCTGCGAGGCGGAATGCACTCGCGGCCTGCTCGAGGGCCCGGTGGCGATCCGGCGGCTCAAGCGCTTCGTCGCCGACACCCACTACGCGCTCCCCGAGCCCCCGCACGAGGCGGCGCCGGCTCCGAACGGGAAGCGGGTGGGGGTGGTCGGATCGGGCCCGGCAGGGCTCACCGCCGCCTGGCAGCTGGCGCGCCAGGGATACGGTGTCCGGATCTTCGAGGCGGCTCCCGCGGCCGGTGGCGCGCCCCGCCTCTTCATACCCGCCTACCGGCTGCCCGCGGAGGTCGTCGAGCGCGACGTGGCCAACGTCATCGGCCTGGGCGTCGAGATCGTCACCGGGAAGCGGGTCGACGACCTCGAGGAGCTGCGCCGGCAGGGGTTCGACGCGGTCCTCGTGGCGACCGGGACACCCCGGGCGGCCCGGCTCCGCGTCCCCGGCGAGGAGGAGCTCGGCGGCGTTCGCGCGGCCCTCGACTTCCTCCGTGACATCCGGCTCGGTGAGCCGCCGGACCTGAGCGGCAAGGTGGTGGCGGTGATCGGCGGCGGCAACGTCGCCATCGACACGGCGCGGAGCGCCCGCCGCCTCGGGGCGGCTGCGGTGCACATGGTCTGCCTGGAGCGGAGCGGCGAGATGCCCGCCTACGCCTGGGAGGTCGGCGAGGCCCTGCACGAGGGCGTGGAACTCCACGACGGCTGGGGCATCGCCGGGTTCCGCGGCGACCTGACCGTCGAGGCCGTCGAGCTCAAGCGCTGTACCGCGGTCTTCGACGAGGCGGGACGCTTCGCACCCGCCTACGACGAGGCGACCCGCGACGATCTGCGCTGCGACGTAGCCCTTGTCGCCATCGGGATGGGTGCCGACACCGCCGCCTTCCCGCTCCTCTCCCCGGCCGGGGCGCGGGGGCTCCAGGCGGACCCGGTCACCCTGCAGACCGCCCTCCCGTGGGTCTTCGCCGCCGGCGACGCGGTGACCGGACCCAAGACCATCGCCGAGGCGGCCGGGCACGGCCGGCGCGCCGCCCACATGATCGACCGCTGGCTGCGCGACCTTCCTCTCGCCGGATTCGACGCGCCGCTCCCGGTCGTCGACAAGGCAGAGGTGCTCGCCCGGCAGCGCAGCCACAGCCTCCGTGAAGCCCTGGACGGCGCCCCCCGGCTGGTGGCGAGCCCCACCGATTTCGCCGAGCTCGAGCCGGCGCTCACCGAGAGCGAGGCACGTCAGGCGACCGGCCGCTGCCTGGACTGCGGGGTCTGCTCGGAATGCCACCAGTGCCTGGCCGCCTGCCCGGCCGACGCCATCGACCTGGGCATGCGGCCGCAGAAGCTGGAGGTCGAGGTCGGTACCGTGGTGGTGTCGACCGGTTACCGGCTGTTCCCCGCCGACCTCAAGCCGCAGTATGGCTTCGGGCGCTTCAAGAATGTGATCACCGGCACCCAGATGGAGCGACTGCTGGCCCCCACCCGCCCCTACAACACCGTGCTGCGCCCGGGCGACGGCAAGCTGCCGGAGCGAATCGCCTACGTGATGTGCACCGGGTCGCGCGACGAGACGGTGGGCAACCCCCTCTGCTCCAAGTTCTGCTGCATGTACTCGCTCAAGCAGAACCAGCTGATCATGGGCGCGCTCCCGCTTGCCGACGTCACCGTCCACTACATCGACGTCCGCGCCGCCGGCAAGGGCTACGACGAGTTCTTCGAGCAGGCCAGGGCGATGGGAACCAGCTTCGTCAAGGGCCGGGTGGCGGGCATCAGCGAGAAGGAGGACGGCAACCTGGTCCTCCGTTACGAGGACATCGACGGCGGTGGGGTGATCGCGGAGGCCGAGTACGACCTGGTGGTCCTCGCCGTCGGCGTCCAGCCCAATCCCGAGGCGGCCCACCCCTTCGCCGACGGGGCCCTGAAGCTGGACGAGCACGGCTACGTGGCGGAGGTCGACGAGGACCTCAACCCGGGCGCCACCAGCATCCCCGGTGTGTTCGTGGCCGGGGCTGCCTCGGGGGCGCGTGACATCCCGGAATCGATCCTCCACTCCGGGGCCGCGGTGGCCCAGGCCGCGGCTCAGCTCGAGCGCAGAGGGGCACCGGCATGACCACCGACCCGCTTCCCACTCAGGAGGGCACTCCCGACCCCGGCGCCAGCCCCGGCCGACGCCGGATCGGCGTCTACGTCTGTCACTGCGGGGGCAACATCTCCGACTACGTCGACGTCGAGCGGGTCGTCGACGCCGTCAAGGGTGACGCCGACGTGGTGGTGGCGCGGGACGCGATGTTCACCTGCTCGGACGCCACCCAGCAGGAGATCGCCCAGGACATCGCCGAGCACCGGCTCGACGGCATGGTGGTCGCCTCCTGCTCACCCAAGCTGCACACCGTCACCTTCCGCGGCGTGGCCCGGCGAGCCGGGCTCAACCCCTATGAGTACACCCAGGTGAATCTCCGCGAGCAGTGCTCGTGGACGCACACCGACGACCACGACGGCGCCACCCGGAAGGCGCTCCGGCTGGTGCGCGCCGGCATAGCCCGCACCCGGCTCTCCGAGCCGCTGGAACCGACCGCGGTGAAGACCGTGCCGCGGGTGCTGGTGGTCGGCGGTGGCGTCGCCGGCATGCGGGCGGCGGTCGCCCTCGCGGACGTCGGCCTCCAGGTCGTGCTGGTCGAAAGGGCACCGCGTCTCGGGGGCTGGGTGGCGCGTCTGGGTGGCACCTTCCCCCACGGAACGCAGGGCCGCGACCTGGTGCTCCGGCTGGACCGGGAGATCCGGAGCCGCGACGCGATCACCGTGCTCACCGGCGCGGAGCTGGTCGGCAAGTCGGGCACCTATGGTGACTACCAGGTCACGATCCGCACCGAGGCCGAGCCGCTCACCTTCTCGGTGGGACAGATCATGGTGACGACGGGCTTCGACAGCTACGAACCCGCCGCTGGGGAGTTCGGCTACGGCATCCCCGGGGTGCTCACCCTCCCGGAGTTCACCACGCTGCTCAAGGAGAGCGACGGACCGATCACGCACGAGGGGCATCCGGTCCGCACCATCGCGTACATCTACTGCGTCGGCAGCCGGGGTGAGCAGCACCCCTACTGCTCCCGCTTCTGCTGCAGCGCCGCGGTCCACACGGCCCTGCTCGCCGCCGACCGGGGCGCCGGGATCCGCCAGTACCACCTCTATCGCGACCTGCGCACGTACGGCAGAAACGAGGCGATGCTGACCGAGTCGCGCCGGCGCGGCTCCCTCTACCTGAAGTTCGCCGACGACCAGCCCCCCTCGGTCAGCCGCGACGGCGACGGGCTGCGGGTGACCGTCCGCGACCTGCTCACCGCCGGCGAGGAGGTCACCGTCGCCGCCGACCTGGTCGTCCTCGTCACCGGCATGGTGGCGCGCCAGAATCCGGAGCTGATCGGCACCCTCAAGCTGCCGATCGGCAGCGACGGGTTCTTCAACGAGATCCATCCCAAGCTGCGCCCGGTCGAGACCGTGGTCGACGGGGTGCTGATCGCGGGCGCCTGCCAGGCCCCGAAGACGGTCGCGGAGAGTGTCGCATCAGGGCTGGCGGCGGTCACCCAGGCCACGGCCGTGCTCAAGCGCGGCGTCGCCGAGCTGGACCCGCAGGTCGCGGTCGTCAACCCGTCGGCCTGCACCGGCTGCGGGGTGTGCGTCAACTCCTGCCCCTTCGGCGCCATCAGCCTGGTGGCGGCGGAGGGCGCGGCGGTGGAGGCCGGGATCGCCCCGGCGACCGCCACCCGGACCGCGGTCATCGACGTCACCGGGTGCAAGGGATGCGGCGGCTGCACGCCGGTCTGCAGCGTCGACGCCATCGACCTGCGCGGGTACACCGACGCGCAGGTGCGAGCGATGATCGACGGCCTGATGGTGGGGGTGGCGGGATGAGCCGCGACCTCCGCGAGGTGATCCGCGAGGAGCCGCTCGTCCGCGGCCGCCTGGTGGAGCTGCTCTTCGAGGCCGGGCCGCTCACGGTGCCCGAGCTGGCGGAGCGGAGCGGCTTCCCCGAGGACGAGGTCATGGTCTGGACGATGGGCCTGCGCAAGTACGGCTACGTCGCCGAGGAGAAGGGCGTGAGCGAGGACGGCCACTACCGCTACGCGGCGGTGAAGCGACCATGAGCGCGCTGGCTAGCGCCGGCTTGATCCGCCAGCTCGAGGCGATCGGCCCCTTCGACGCCGAGGCCTGTATGAACTGCGGGGTCTGCACCGCGGCCTGCCCGCTCGGCATCGATCTGCTCCCCCGCCGCCTCTTCCGCTACGCGCTGCTCGGTCTCGAGGATCGGATCCAGGACGCGAGCGGATCCATCTTCTCCTGCCTGCTCTGCCGGGCCTGCGAGGCGAACTGTCCGGCCGGGGTGCACATCACCGAGAACATGCGCGTCCTCCGTCACTGGCTCCTCCGGGAGGGGTTCTGATGCCGCTCCCGGTCCGCGACGTGGTGGGGATCCTCGCCGACAACCTGCGGCTGCGGGGCTCGGTGCTGCCCATACCCACCCGGCGGGCCACCGCCTGGGCGCGCGACCTCGGCATCCCCCGCGGTGGCGAGACGGTCCTCTACACCGGGCAGATGTACCAGCTGATCCCCTACATCGAGAGACTGGTCCGCCTCGAGCAGCGGCTCGGCGACTCACCGCTCGCCCGCTTCAGCGGCCTGGCGCGCCGCGCCAACCGGCTGGTCAACGGCGTCGCCCTGGTGGCCCGGCCGGGGGCGTCGGAGAGGGCGGAGTACGACCGGGTGCCCACCAACGTGGCGCGCCTCCTGCAGCGCTCCGGGGTCGCCTTCGGCTACCTCTACGAGGACGACCTCTACAGCGGCGCCCTGGCCCATGACCTGGGTGCGGACGAGGCGGTCGCGGCCCACGCTCGTCGGGTCGCCGGCATCCTCCGCAAGCACGGTGTCCGCGAGGTGATCACCCTCGACCCCCACACCACGACCATGCTGCGCACCGTCTACCCGAAGCTCGTGGAGGGGTACGACGTGCGTGTGCGCAGCTACCTCGAGGTGCTGGCCGAGCGCGGGCTCCCGGTGACCATCCCCCTCTCCGGCACGGTGGCGATCCACGACTCCTGCGTCTACGCCCGCTATGAGGGGATCAGTGACGAGCCGCGCCGGCTGCTCGCGGCGGCCGGCCTCACCGTGGCCGAGCCGGAGAACGCGGGGCGGTGGACGTGGTGCTGCGGCGGGCCCGCCGAATCCCTCTTCCCGAGCACGGCGGCCACCGTCGCCGGCAAGCGGGTCGCGCAGCTGCGTGCGGTCGCCCCGGACTGCGTCACCATGTGCCCGATCTGCCTGGTGAACCTGCGCAAGGCGGCCAATGGCACCCTGCGCCTGCGCGACATCTCCGACCGTCTCCTCGAGGCCGCCACCGAGAGGGGCGCGCCGGCCGCGGCGGTGGGCGACAGAAGGCGGTAGCGTCCCGCGACCCCGCCCGGCGCGGCGGCTGGCCTCGGAACCGGCCCGCAACCCAGGTCCGGTCCCAACCCAGAGCAGCGTCGGGCCCGCGGCCACGCCGTCCTCAGCTCGGCGTCACCCGTCGATCGGCAGCCCCGCGCGTCGCCAACCGGCGATTCCACCGCGGACGCTGGCGACCGTCTCGAATCCGGCGCCCCGGAGCAGTCGTGCCGCGACCTGGCTGCGATGCCCACTCGCGCAGATGACGTGGATCTCCGTGGCGCTGGAGATGCGCGGGGGTTGGCGATACAGACGGCTGAGCGGGAGATGTCGCGCCCCGCGAGCGTGGCCGGAGCGCCACTCGCTGTTCTCGCGAACGTCGATGAGAACGGCGCCGCGACGCTGCGCCGCGTACGCCTCGTCGGGGGTGGAACGCGGGATGACCGCGCGGCGAAGGAACCCCAACATCACGGGACGTGGAGTACGGGCGCCGAGGGAGCGCCGGGAGCGGGGACGCCCGCTCGCTCGGCGCTCTGGCTCCGGAGGGGGCGGGGGTCGCGCAGGCGCAGGGCGATGGCCAGCCCGGCGGGCAGGAATGCGAGCAGCACGAGGAGGCTGACCCGCAGGCTGGTCGCGTCCGCCAACGCCCCCAGGCCGGGCGCGACCAGCCCGCCAACGCTGATCGCCAGCCCGAGGGTCACGCCCGACGACGTGCCGATGCGCGTTGGCAGGTAATCCTGGCCGAGGGTCACCGTCAGGCTGAACGACTGGAAGAGCACGAAGCCCGTGACCGCGATCGGCAGGAAGACCCACGGCAAGGGCGTGAGCGCGACGGCCAGCAGGCTGAGAATGCTCGCTGCGAACGAGGCCCGTGTCACCGGGAGCCGGCCGAACCGGTCGGCGAGGCGCCCGCCGGCAATGGTGCCGACCGCGCCGAAGCCGACCATGGTCGTGAGCGCAGCCTCACCGAGTCCCTTGCCTCCGTGCAGGCCGGTGGCGACGTACAGCGCCACCAGTGACGTCAGTCCGAAGTAGACGACGGACCGCAGCATGACAACCGAGGTGAGCCCGATGAAGCCTCGCCAATCGTCCGACCGTGGGGAGCGCTGCCCACCCGGATGGCGCTCCACCTGGGTTTCCGGATGGCGACGCAGCACGACGAAGACGACAGCACCCGTGATCAGCGCGGGCGCGGCCAGGAACACCGTGCCCCCGGTGCCGGGCACGACCAGGAGCACCGCGAAGACCAACATCGGCCCGATCGCATAGCCCACGTTGCCGCCCACCGAGAAGACGCTCATCGCCTGCTGACTGTCGACACTCGCCGCGCGAGCGGCGCGCGCCGCCTCGGGGTGGAACGCGGCCACCCCCACCCCGGCGACCGCGATCGCCAGGAAGGTGAGGAGGTAGCTCTGGGTCAGCCCTGACAGCCCGACACCAACCCCTGCGACGGTGAGGCCGGCCGGCACCAGCCAGAAGAGGTGGAGCCGGTCGGTGAGGGCGCCGAAGACCGGTTGGATCACCGACGACATGGCCGTCAGCGCGAACATGAGCCCAGCCGCTGCCGCGTAGCTGTAGTGGCGGTCGGCGACGAAGAACGGCAGCAGCGCGGGCACCGCTCCCTGGTACATGTCGTCGACGGCGTGGGTGGTCGCGAACAGCGCCACCCTGGCCCGGTTGACGGCGGGACGGCTCACCCGTGCACCGGTCTCGGGGATGGTCGACGTGATTCGGGGCCCTCAGTGAGCGGCGGCGACGGCGGCCCGGCGCGCATCGCCGACAACTCCGAGACGCACGCTGACGCCCATCCGCTGCAGCATGCGCGCCATCCCGTCCCCCATGTGGTCGGCCAGGACGGCGTCGGCCTGATGCTCGCGCAGGAAACGGGCCACCCTCGCGTGGTGAGCGCCTTCGGGGCCGGCATCGTGGAGAGTGTCCCACGCAACCTCGAACTCGGCCCAGCCGACGATCGTGCCAGCCTCAACGGTTGCGATCGCCACCCGCCGGGCGCGCCCCCAGCGAGGGTCGATGCGACCGTCATCGGCCACAGCCAGGCAGATCACCATGGCGCGGGTCCCCGTTCCACGCTGTCAGATGCGAGGCTCGGGTGGATCAGGCCCGTCCAGCAGGCCGGCGCGGTGGCGGCCCCTCCGGTAGGCGCGGAACGGACCGTCCGCGGTTCGATGCCGGTTGCCTTGGCACCACAGCTCGTCACGACCCCGCACTGCCTCGGGCTCAGGCGAGAGAGAGGAACAGCCTCTCCAGCTGCACCTCGTCCACGGCGGGAACTGCCCCGCCCTCGCGTTCCGTCACGCACTGCTGGAGCCCGCTGGCGATCAGCTTGAATCCCGCTCGGTCGAGGGCGCGGGAGACCGCCGCCAATTGGGTGACCACGTCGGCGCAGTCGCGGCCATTCTCGAGCATGCCGATGACCCCGCGGATCTGGCCTTCAGCTCGCCGCAGGCGCTTGAGCACATCGGTGACGGCAGCCTCGTCAAGCGGCATGATGCCCACCCACCGCGAGGAGCGACTCGGCGGGGCGTCCGGGGCCGCTCACACCGCCCCAGCCGTCAGCGCGGCCAGCTCGATACGGACCTCGGGAGGCTGCACCAGGGTGCCGTGCACGGTGCAGTGCGAGGCGACGGCGAGGAGAGAGACCTGCAGCTCGGGCGAGAGCTCTGCCGGCACATGCAGCTGCAGGGTGATGTCGCCCACCCGAGCCGGATGCGAGGCCATGCCGAACTCGGCGGTAACGGCGAGCCCCTCGGTCGGAATGCCGTGCCGGGTGGCGAAGCGGCGGGCGTAGAAGGCCACGCACGAGGCCAGACTGGCGACGAAGAGCTCGGTCGGAGTTCGGGGCGGTGTCCTCACCACCGTCGGATACCGGCTGGTCGACCGTGAGGGTGTGGTGACGGACCGCGATGCGGAACCGGTCCCCGGTCTCGTAGTAGACCCGCACCTGGCGGCTCCGCTCAGGGTCGCCGGTCATGCCGTCCCCGCCGTTGCCTCGGCGGCAGCCACCTGGCTGCGCACCGCATCCATGTCCAGCCCCCGCACGGCGTCGATGACCTTGGCCAACGCCGGCGCGGGCAGAGCCCCCGGCTGGGAGAACACCAGTATGCCGTCGCGAAATGCCATGAGAGTGGGGATGGACATGATCTCGAGGGATCTCGACAGGGCCGGCTCAGCCTCAGTGTCCACCTTGCCGAACACGATGTCCGGGTGCTGATCCGCCGCTGCCCCGAACACCGGCGCGAAGGCGCGGCAGGGGCCGCACCAGGCCGCCCAGAAGTCGACCAGGACGATGCCGTCCTGGTTCACCGTCTCGGCGAAACTCTTGTCGTTGAGCGCGATGGTCGGCATGACCACCTCCGTGGTAACCCCTGGGGGTATGTCGAGAACATCCCTATCCTATACCCACGGGGGTATCTGGGTCAACCCGCCGCCAGCGGCGGCGATCAGGCTGCCGGGCCACTCGGGGCGGACCTGCACCGCCGCCGGAGCCCCTCAGAGGGGACCACCCGCACCCCGAGGCCCCGGCTCCGTCTCACCGCGCCAAATCCCGCGGTCAACCGAGGTAGCGGCCGATCGCCGCCGTCAACTCCTTCACCTTCTGCTCACCGGTGCCCTCGCGGACCGCGTCGACCACGCAGTGGCTGACGTGGTCGCCGAGCAGAGCCAGCGCCACCTTGTCGAGAGCGGCCTTGACCGCCGTGACCTGGGTGAGGACGTCGATGCAGTACCGGTCCTCGTCGACCATGCGCTGGATGCCGCGGACCTGTCCCTCGATTCGCGCCAGGCGCGCCTGGAGGGAGACCTTGTCGTGGCTATATCCGGGAATCGCCATGGGCCCTCAGACGGTGACCGGGTAACCGATCTCGTCAAGGCGGGATCGGATGGCGAGTTCGCTCACGACGGCCTCGTCGTAGACGACGTGGACGCTCTTGGCCGGCGGCTCGACCTGTACCTGTACCACCCCCGCGAGGGTGGCGAGCTCGGTTTCGATGGTGTGCTTGCAGTGGTCGCAGCTGATGTCCGCCGCGACAAGGGTGATTTCTGGCATCGGGACTGTTCCTTGGGCGAGGTTGACGGGTGACATGTGACGGTCAGGGCGTGGCGGCGGCTGCCGGGAGGGGGTCGATCGGGGCTGGAGCGGCGGTGCGAGCCGCGAACCGCCGCAGACGCAGGGCGTTGAGCACGACGCTGACCGAGCTGAAGGCCATGGCCAGGGCGGCGCCGACCGGGGGCACGATGGCGAGCACAGCCAGCGGAACCAGGATGAGGTTGTACCCGAAGGCCCAGGCGAGGTTCTGGCGGATGTTCCGGAGCGTGGCGCGCGAGAGGGCGATCGCGAGGCTGACGGCCGCGATGTCGCCGTGAACGAGGGTGATGTCGGCGGCGGCCATGGCAACCCCGGTGCCGCTCGCCATGGCGATGCCGACATCGGCGGCGGCCAGCGCCGGAGCGTCGTTGATGCCGTCGCCGACCATGCCCACCGGCCCGAAGGCGGCGCGCAGTTCGCCGATCAGCGCCACCTTGTCGGCGGGGCGAAGCTGAGCCCGGACGTCGCTGATGCCCAGCTCGGCGGCGATCGCCCCGGCCGTCTCCGGGAGGTCGCCCGTCGCCAGGACGACATGGAGGCCGAGGGAGCGGAGGCGTTCGATGCCCCGGGCGCTGTCGGGACGGAGCAGGTCGGCCACGGCGAGCAGCGCATGTAGGCGACCGTCGATCGAGACGCCGAAGAGGCTCCAGGCGCGCCGAGCGGCGGTGGCGATGGCACCCTGCGCGTCGGCCACGTCGACGCCGGTCTCGGCGAGCCATCGCAGCGAGCCGACCGCGACCTCCGCCCCGTCCACGCTGCCCCGGACACCGCTGCCCGGGACCGCCTGGACCTCCCGCGCCCCCGCCAGTGGCGCCTCGGCCCCGGCCGCCTCCACGACGGCGCGGGCCAGGGGGTGCTCCGAAGCCTGCTCCACGGCGGCGGCCAGCAGGAGGGCCCGTCGCGGGTCAGCGGCGCCCACCCCGGTGACCTCGACCACCTGGGGAGCCCCCAGCGTGAGGGTTCCGGTCTTGTCGAAGACGACCACCCGGAGGGCGCGGATCCGCTCCAGCGCCTCGCCACCCCTGATCAGCAGGCCCATCTCCGCACCGCGCCCGGTGCCCACCATGATCGCGATCGGAGTGGCCAGACCCATGGCGCAGGGACAGGCGACGACCAGCACCGCGACCGCTGGGACCATGGCCGCGACCAGGCTGTGGCCTGTCAGGGCCCAACCGGCGAAGGTGGCGAGGGCGATCAGCAGGATGGTGGGCACAAAGACGGCAGAGACCCGGTCCGCCAGCCGCTGGGCCGGCGCCTTCTCCGCCTGCGCCCGCTCGACCAGGGCCAGGATCTGGGAGAGGACGGTCTCCGAACCGACCTTGGCGACACGGATCACCAGCGGAACCGTGGTGTTCACAGTGGCGCCGACCGCGTCGTCGCCGGGGTGCTTGGGCACCGGAAGGCTCTCGCCGGTCAGCATCGACTCGTCGACGGCTCCACGGCCCTGGACCACGACCCCGTCCGTCGGGATCCGCTCGCCGGGGCGCACCTGGATCACATCGCCGACCCGGAGTGTGCCCACCGGAACGTCCACTGCCGACGCCTCGGGCCAGCGGTCGGCGGATGCCTCCCGGGCCAGCAGGTGAGCGGTCCGGGGCTGCAACCCGGCCAGAGCCTCGATGGCCTCCCCCGCCCGGCGGCGGGCGATCAGCTCCAGGAGCTTGCCCATCGTGATCAGCGTGACGATGAGCGCGGCGACGTCGAAGTACACGGGCTCGTGCGGCATCGCGAACACCGCCACCGCCGAGTACACGAAGGCGACGCTCGACCCCAGGGAGACCAGGGTGTCCATGTTGGCGCTGCCGTGCCGCGCGGCCCTCAGCGCGCCGCGGTGGAAGGCGGCGCCGACCCAGAGCCACACGGGCAGCGTCAGGGCGAGCTGCGCGAAGGGCGACCAGCGCGCCGCTCCGAAACCATAGGTGAGGGTCACGACGCCGGAGCTGAGCACGGCACCGATGACGAACTGGCGCAGCCGGGCGCGGATCGTCGCCCGCCAGCGGGAGCGGCGCTCCTCCACCTCCGCGCTCGCGCTGCGGCCCTCCGACGTCAGCTCGGCCCCGTAGCCGGCCCGGCCCACCGCGGCGATCAGCTGCGCCGCGTCGATCGGTGCGGCCACGCTCACCTCGGCCAACTCCGTCGTCAGGTTGACGCTCGCTGAGTCGACCCCTTCGACGCTGCTGAGGGCACGCTCCACGCGGCGCACGCACGACGCGCAGGTCATGCCACTGATCGTCAGCTGAAGGCGGCGAGAGCCCCCGGCCGGCTCGGTGACCTCGCGCACGGCATACCCGGCGGCCGTGACCGCCCTGGCCGCGGCCCCCCGGACCGCGGTCGCCGAGGCGCCCGTGGCCAGGGTCAGCACGGCCCTCTCGGTGGCCAGGTTGACGCTGGCGCCCGCCACCTCAGGGAGAGCGGACACCGCCCTCTCAACCCGGCCGACACAGGAGGCGCAGGTCATGCCCTCGATCTCCAGCTCGATCTGAACCGAGGCGGCCAGAGTGCGCAGGGGGATCGCCATCTCCGCCATCATACCAGTACGGGGCAGGGGTATCCAGCTAGCCTGCTCGCTCCGCGGCCATCTGCCGCTCCCTCATCCAGTGTCAGCCTCAGCCGGCCTCACGGAGGCCGGGCACAACCCACGCGCGGCGGCGTCGATGGCGATCGCCGCAGCCCCCCGGAGGGCCGCGTCGGTGACGAACGCTCCGGGCATCAACTCGGGCGGGAAGGGCACCACCTCGTCCAGCCAGGTGCGAAGACGGGGCAGGATGCGGTCAGCTGCGTTCATGAGACCACCACCGACCACCACTCGCTGGGGATCCAGCAGGGTGGCGAAGTTGGCCAGGTACCGTCCGAGCTCCTCGATCGCCTCATCCACCAGCTGCTGAATCATCGGATCGTCAGCGCCGAAGGCCTCGGCTGCGGTGAGCTCGCGCCCCGCCATCAGGCTGGCCCGCCGCCCCAGGCCGCGCCCCCCGATGAGGGCCTCCAGGTGGGGAGGGCCGTCCAATCCGGGCAGCGGTCGAGCGTAGCCGATCTCCCCGGCTGCCTCATGCCCTCCCACGGCGACCCGGCCATCGACGACCACCGCGGCGCTCAGGCCGGTGCCGACGTTGACGTACAGGCCAGTGCGCACGCCGCGCAGCCGTCCCCAGCGCAGTTCGGCCAGAGCGGCCGCCTGAGCGTCGTTGCTGAAGGCCAGCGGGACTCCGGGCAGTGCCGACGCGACCTCCCTGGCCAGTGAGAGATGCTCCCAGCCGGGGATGTTGGGTGCGAGGAGGATCCGGTCGCTGAGCACCACCCCGGGGCTGACCACGCCGACACCGACCAGACGCCCGCCGGTGCCCTCCAGCAGCCGCTCAGAGAGCGCGCGACCGGCCGCGAGCGCCTGCTCCACCACCCGCGCGGCCCCACGCTCCGTCGGCGTGCGCAGCCGTCGCTCGGCCACCAACCGGCCATCGAGTGCGGCGCAGCCGACCGCGACCTTGGTCCCGCCGACGTCGACGGCCAGGACGGCGTCTTGGGGTGCGTCGACGCCCATCAGGCCGTCTTGACGGACGCCGTGGCCGCAATGCGCTCCGTGGTGCTGGTGGTCTCGACGGCGGTGCCCTCGAACACGCGGCCCATGGCTCCCAGGAGATCGTGCCGGTAGCGATGGATGACCCACAGGTACGCACCGCCCACGACCAGCCAGCCCAGCGTGATCCAGGGCACCAGGTTGATGGGGTAGGCAGGGACCGGCCAGACGAGGCCCCACACCGGGAGCAGCATCAGCAGCGCGCCGAGAACGGGGAACACCCCATGGCGCAGCATCGAGAACTCCTCAGGGTAGTCGCGTCGGTAGAAGCGGATCACCGCGATGCACATGGCGATGTAGCAGAGCACCATGGCCAGGCCCAGGATGGTGCCGGCGAAACCGTAGACCCCGAGCGGCCCGATCAGAAGCCCGACGATGAGGGCAAAGGCAAGCGAGAAGATCATGTAGGCGGCGAGCGCGAACTGAGGGACGTGGCCGCGGGCGGTGGTGCCGAGGGTCCGCGGCAGGATCCCCTCTCGACCCATCGAGAAGAGCACCCGCACGAAGGCGTTGCAGCCGCTGATCAGGTTCGCGAACTGGCTGTTGAGGACCGTGATCACCACGATCCAGGTCACGCCCCAGTATCGAGAGGAGAGGGTGAGCAGGGGGTTGCCATCTGCGGTGAACGTGCTGACGTGCCCCTGACCGTAGCCGATCGCCGCAGCGTAGCTGCCGAGCACATAGAAGACCCCGATCACGCCCACGGCCGCGAAAAGGGCAATCGGGACGGTGCGCCGAGGCTCTCTGGCCTCCTCCCCCAGCGTCCCGGCCAACTCGAAGCCGATGAACATCAGCACGCCCCAGAGCATGCCGATACCCAGGCCGGAGATGCCTCCCAGCGAGTGCATCGGGTTGAGGGGGGCGAGCGAGAGGCCCTGGGCGCCGCCCTTCGCGATGATGGTTGTGAACAGACTGAGCATCACGCCGACCTCGAGGCTCAGGAAGACCAGGGCGACCTTCGCTGACCGCGAGATGCCGAGGCCGTTGATGCCCCAGACGATGGCAACGATGAGGACGGTGATCAATCCCCACGGCACGTTGACGTTGAATTGGGTCTGCAGGAAGTTGGAGGTGAAGTACCCGAAGGCGGCGAAGAGCATCGGGCCGACCATGCCGTAGCCCAGCAGCAGCAGCCAGCCCGACATGAATCCGCCGTCCGCGCCCAGACCGTGGGTGTTGAACGTGTACACGAAGCCCGCGGTGGGCAGCTTGCGAGCAAACACGGCGATGGTGTTGGCGACCAAGAGACAGGCGATGAGAGCCAGGATGATGGCGAACGGGAGCGCGTACCCCGCTCCGCCGGCGGCGGGTTGGGTATTGAAGGCGACGCTTGTCGCCGGACCCATGAAGGCCATTGCCATCGCCACCGCGCCCAGGACGCTCAGGGCGTCGCGTCGCAGGCTCCCCGGCTGCCGGGTGGACGGATGGATGCCCGATACGGTCTGGGTGGTCACGAGGGTCTCCTCCTCACTGCGCGCGTTTTGTCGGTTAAGAGATGCCCTCGACGGCGCGGGCATCCTGGTCGTAACGGGCACGAAACTCGGTGTGGCCACCGCCGTGCAGGCCGGCGACCGACTGAGTGCGGGCTCGGGTGACGAAGGTCTGCGGCCGGAAGCAGAACACCACCGCGTCGCCGGGCTGCACGCCCTGCCGGCGGGCGTCGCGGATGATCGCGTAGTAGTGAATCGCACCCTCCGGAGCGATCTCGACGCGCAGACGGCGATCGACGATCAACTCGTCGTGTCCGCACAGCGCGGTGAGCGGGTAGTCGCCGAGCACCTTGTCGATGTAGTAGCCGGCGGCGAAGACGTAGGCGTCGTCACCCTCGAAGTGGCCCACCTCGGAGACGTAGACGATCGCTGGCGCCTCCGGTGCGCCCGGGTCGAAGACATGGAGCGGTGTCGTCCCATGGAGGGCGTTGCCTGGTTCGACATGGGTGGCGCCGGCAGCGGCCAGCGTCTCCAGGGTGCGCGCGGAGGTCGTGCCGGGAGCGTTGACCTGGCGAACGTCGACTCCGGCGGCCCGCAGGCGGCGAGCCGCCTCCGTCAGCGAACCCAGGTTATGGGTGGGGGCCACCGTCCGGGCGACCGGGTCGGCGAGCAGGCACGGGAAGGTGGTGACCCCGACGACGCGGACCCCGCCGATGGCGTTCACCGCCCTGGCCGCGTCCTCAACGGCCGAGAGCGGGAAGCCACCGCCGTGCCCGAAGTAGAAGTGATCTCCGGGGGCATGGATGCGGAGCAGGACGTCCTGAACGCGGTCAGCGGCCCGAGCGGCGCCGCCGATGCGCTCGGCGACCTCGAGGGAGAAGACGGTGACCACCTCGGGGTGGGCGTCGATGATCGCCCGCTCGGCCCCCCGGTGGGCCTGGACGAGGTGCCCGACATGGCCGACGGGGATGCCGTGGCGCACCTCTGCCTCCAGGCACTGGGTGTCAACGGCCACCGCCGAGGGCAGTCCCGCCTCCACCGCGGCCCGGCAGGCGTCGGGATTCCGGCCGAACTGCTTGGCCATGAAGTAGGTGTGCAACCCCGTCGCCGCCGCCGCGTCACGGAGGATGGCGGCGTTCCCTGCGAGGGTGTCGAGGTCGATGAGGTAGGTGTTGGCCAGGAGATGGCCCCCGTGGTGGGCGCGCATCGCCGCGAGGGCGAGCTCGGGGTTGTCAGACAGCAGACGCGTGATGAACATCGGTCATGGCCTCGACGAGTTGGTGGTGGATGGCGGCGACCGCCGCCGACCCGGGAAGCCCGGCGGCGTCGGCCGCGGTGACCCCGAGGGCGAGATAGGCCTCCTGACAGGCTGCGGCCAGGGCGCCGAGCGCGCCGGACAGGTCGCCGAGCTCGGCGATCAGCAGCTCAGGCGCCGCCGGTACCAGTTCGCGGAGGCGGCGCCGTGCAGTCTGGAGCCGCGGGGCGATGGCGGCGGAGAGCCGCCCGCCGATGATCACGGCTTCGGGTTCGTAAGCGACGGTCGCCGCCGCCAGGGCAAGAAGCAGCGCGTGATCGAACTGCTCGCGCAGGGGGGCCAGCAGTGCCGGGGCATCGGGGGCGAACACGGCGGCGGCGGACTCGACGCGGACGCCGAGAGCGCGGGCCCGGCTGACCAGGCCCGAGCCCGACAGGAGCGCCTCGATCAGCTCACCGGAGGGACCGGCGGGCAGGTAACCGAACTCGCCGACAATGCCGTGCCGCCCGCGGCGGAGGTGCCCATCCAGAACCACCCCAGCCCCGACCCCGGTGCCGATAGTGAACATGACGGCGTTGGTGAGTCCGCGCCCCGCTCCGAACCGCAGCTCGGCGAGCAGGGCGAGGTTCGAGTCGTTGTCGAGGGTCACCCTCGCCGGCACCTGGTCGGCCAGGGACTGCGCGAAGCCCTCGCCCTCGATTTGGGGCACGTTGGGTGCGCCGCTGATGATCATCCCTGTCGGAGCGACGACTCCCGGCAACCCCGCGGCCATCGCCCTGAGCGTCCCCCGCCGCTGGGTGGTCAGCGCCCGGATGCGCGAGGCGATCCACTCGGCCAGCGCGTCGGCGCCCAGGCTGGTGGGGGTGAGCTGGGAGTCCAGAGCGACCGGCCGGCCCAGCAGGTCGGCGAGCAGGAAGCGGCAGTTGGTGCCTCCCAGGTCGATCCCGCAGATCAGATCCTGGTCGGCCCGCATCCCGAGGGACGCCGCTGCCCGCCCGCGCCGGCCTGAGAGCACCGCCGGCCCCTCCACCACCAGACCCTCGGCGAGCAGGCCGTCGACCACCCGCGACACGGTCGCGAGGCTCAAGCCCGTGCCGCGGGCGAGCTCTCCGCGCGTCCCCGTGCCGGAGCCGAGCACCCGGGAAAGAACGGTCGAGCGATTCAAACGCCGCGCGTCAGAGGTGTCCGGAGGGCGCCGCTGAGGTTCGGAAGCCCGTACCCTCGATTTCCTCTCAGTCTGCAACTGATTCACAGTGAGCGGAAATCTATACCGGCTCCCTCCGAGTTGTCAAGGCCCTCCCCGGCCGCCTCTGCGAACCTTGGCGAACCCGCCCCCGCAGCCATCGGAGCGGCCGTGGTGCATGGCCCCTCTCAGGTCAGGAGCCTGCTGTGAGGGTCCGTGCCACGCAGCCCTCGACACCAGGTCATAGCGGCCACGATGGGGGACGCTGGCCGGGGCGCCCAGACTCGAACTGGGGACCTCTTGCTCCCAAAGCAAGTGCTTTCGACTTTCGTCACTCGCATAGGCATTCTCAAATTCGCTTGGTCCACTTGCTTCGCCATCCGTGCAGGTGGCCAGCACTTGCTTCGAGGGTCAGGAGCAGCTCCGGAAGCAATAGGGCGACTGCGGCTCCCGCTACGGCCTGGCGCTCGGACCCCGGTGCTGCGGGGGCTCGTGCCGTGCGCGGTGCTCCCTGTTCCGCTTGCTCTGGGCCGCCGGGGACCCGCTGGCTCGATCATCCGCTAGGGGTTCCACAAAGGTGGTCGTCTGTTCGGCACCCCCCAGCTCACTCAATGCGGCGCCAAGGTGCGCGGAAGTGTTCCGGAGCCACGCGCGCTCGGACCTCGAGAGGGGGAGATCGCGGAGGTAGCCAAGCGCGTCATCGACCGCCGCGGTGAGAGCTGATCCATAAAGCGCTGAGGCGCCAAGGACAGAAGCGAGCTGACCGGGATCCGGCGCCTCGCTCCGCAGAAGCAGCCATACCTCCTCGCGATCCTTCTCCCCCGGCTGGGTGTCGGGGCGGTCGAGGAGGGCGGCCAGCTTCGTAGCCAGGTGAGCCGGCGCGTCGAGCACGCGCCGTCCGTCGAGGGTGACCGCGTGGGAAGGGAGAGCGCTAACCGGCAGCTGCAGCCGCGTGCCCAGGGTCGACTGGTGAGGGACGTAGAGGTCGACGTGGATCCCGTTGACTTCCGAGCGCCACTTCGTCCCGAGGTGGGTCGACTTGGTCACCGGCCAGCGGGCGCCCAGGATGTCCAGCTCATGAGGCTGCAGGACGAGGTCGATGTCGTGGCTACGGGCTGCCCCCGCCCGGAAGTGGCTGGCCCACCCGCCGATGAGAATGGCCTCCGGGACGACGGCCAGGACCTCGCCAAGAGTCCGCTCGCTTAGTCGCGTCAGCTCGGGAGGGTAGAACTCAGGCGGCATGCGCGAGCTCCCCGATGAGGCTCTCGATGAAGCGAGCCGCTGGCCAGCCCGGGGTGTTGAAGAGATCGACGAACGCCTGACAGAGCGGCACCACCGGCCCGTACCGGCCCAGCCAGCGATCGGGCGTGTGCACCTCGAGGACGGTGCTGCCCCCTTCCTCTGCGACCGGCCACGCATCCGGTAGGGCGTCCGGCTCGCCGTAGCAGACGACCCGGTCGTAGTCCGAAACCCGATTACCCCCACGTCGCGCCACGACGGCCCCGAACCCGCTCAGGAGGAAGCCCTCCGGAAGCTGACGCTCCACCTCGGTGGCTGGGGCACCGATCTCGCGGCGAAGCGCCAGGTCACCACTCGTGTTGCGATGGCCAGCCCAGAGCAGGAGCAGGCGTAGAGGATCGACCAGGCTGAAACCACCGCCCGACCGACGGGTAACGGCGCCGATCGCCATCGGCCGCAGCAGGGCGCGGTGCACAGTGGACACGGGGAGACCGAGCTCGGCGGCGACGGAGGCGAGATTGGCGTAGCGGCGGTGGCCGGACGACTCCTGTTGGGCGAGCAACTCCCGCCACACGACCTCGGTGTGATTCATGCGACCAGAATACCAGTTTCCAGCTATAGATGTAAACCTGACCCAACTCGCGTCGCTGTCGGGGGATGGACATCCCTCGCCTCGCCGAGCTGCGGCGGGCGGGAGAGCTGAGATGAGTGGCCACAAGCCGTTTCACGCTCTAGCAGACCGGGTGACTGCCACCCCGGAAGGGCCAGAGCGAGTCGAGACTTACCGCCGGCGTGCCCCAGGCCGAGCGGAAACCCCCCGCCGCCAGGCGACTTGGCTTGGGGGTTGCAGCGGGGCCACGCACTGCTTGGATGCCACCTCGAGCGATCAGCCTCCTCGGTACGGAGGACCCTACTGCACGGCCCTGGACTGCACGCAGCCCTCACGACAACCCGTGACGTGCAGGGGCCTTCGCTTCCAACTGGCATCAGCACCAATCCAGCTGCTGGTGCCTCCCGGCGGGGTGCCCGGCGCCGACGCCTCCATCTGCCAGCCGCCGGCCAATGCCCCGCGCCCTCCGAGCCGTGACAAATGTCACTGCCGGGAGTCCACATCGACACCTGGCACGCGCCAGCCATCCTACCCACGCTTGAGCGGCGACGGCTTCCCGGGCGGCGCGAAGATGGGGGCGGAAAGACGTAGTTGGGCGCGTGGACGACCCTTGTGAGTAACCGGCGGTTACACGGTTCGGTCCAGCCGCATCACGATGCTCGATCACTCTCAGGCATCCGAACTCCTGAGGCTCGCACCAACTCCGGCGGCTGGGGGAGGCGTCCAGCATGAGCGCGGTCTCGATCAGGCCCGCCCCCGGAGAGGCAGGTGCAGCCGGTGGAACCCCGGCCGGGGGCGATAGGGCCGTCCGATCCGAGGCGAGGGCACCTAAGCCTCAGTGGGGGCCGGTCGTTATCCTCAGTCCCGTGCGTTACCTCGCCTCGGGCGACGTCGAACGGGCGGGCCAGCCCTCCGCCCGGATCCTCCGCCTGGCGACAGCCGTCGCTGGGACGTGGAGCGTCGCCCTCCCCCTGTGGCGCATCTACGGCATGGTGGATGAGAGCCTTCGACCGCAGGGCGACGTCCGCTATGCAGCCCTCGGGCTGGTACCACTGGTTCCCCTGCAGCTCTGGCTCACCATCTCCCTCACGCGGAGCCGGCGCCGGCGGGCGGAGAGCTGGGTGCTGCTCGCTCTGCTAGGGATCGACTTCGGGTTGGCGCCGGTCGTCGGGGGCGGCTGGGTGGGGATGCTCTATGTTCCCAGCGCTCTGGCCCTGGTGGTTCTGCCCATCCCGTGGTCCGGCGCGGTCTTCCTTGGTCTCGTGGCCGTTCAACCGCTTCTGACCCAAGCGCTGGGACTTCTCAACTACGGCAGCTACTTCGTGGTCGGCACCCTCGCCTTCGGGGTGCCGCTCGCGCTGGGGGTGGTGGCCATCCGCACCGCGCGGGAGCTGGAATCGGTGCGTGGCGAGCTGGCCGACGAGGCCGTGGAGAAGGAGAGGAAACGCCTCGACGCGGAGCTTCGCCATACCCTGGAAGACCGTCTCGCCACCATCGCTCAGCTGGCGGACCGGGCAGCCCAGCTGGCGATGGCGGAGCGCGAGCAGGCGGCCTCGGGGATGCGCACAGCGGTCGAGGGCGCCCGGGAGACGCTGTCAGAGGCCCGACGGCTGGCGACGAGCTTGCGAAACCGCTCGTTCCGCGACGAACTAGAGACCACCGTCACCTTGTTGGCGGCGGCAGGTATCACAGCTCATCTCGCATTCCCCACGGATTTCCGCTCCGAGGACCTCGACGCACGGCTCCGGGGCGAGCTTCGGCGCGCGGTGGCCGAGCTCCTCGCGACTGATGGAACCCGGGAGGCAACCATCTCCTTGGCGTCAGGGGATGCCCGGGTCGCGATAACCATGCACGCCATGCCGGGGCGATCACCCACCCCGGCGCCATTTCGATGACCACCGCTCTGAGCCGTGGGTTCGGTGTTCCCCTGGACTGGGGCAGCGCCGCGCTCGTCGCGATTCCTCCACTGCTCACCGTCGGCACGGTGGTGGTGACCATCGGCGTTGGCCTGTCGGAGCCGGCCACGTTCAGCCTGGTAGCCGTCCTCCCCTTAGCGTTGTTCGCACTCGGTGTGCAGCTCCGCCACAGCGTTGCCCTCGCTCGGGGAGAGCGCCCCCGGGCTGCGCTCTGGACCGTGCTGGCGCTGATCCTCGTCACCTATCTCCCGCTCCGCTGGTTCGGGTGGAACTGGCTCGTCCTCCAAGGGTTCGTCATGGCATCCATGCCGGTGGCGCTGAACGGAAAGCCAGCCGCAGTTGCGGCTTTCGCTCCCCTGGTGGGGACGGCCGTCGCCATTGTCCTGGTTGGCCTTGCGAGCCCGGGCCTTCTGGGCTCACCAGGGGTGGGCCACGAGGTGTACGACATCGTCTACTTCGTCCTGTGGAACTGCGCCGTCGCGGCCGGGGCATACGGGGCGGCACGGCTGGTTCGCCTCACCCATCAGCTCCGGGAGACGAGGGGCGAGCTGGCGGCGGCAGCCCTGTGGGGTGAGAGGTTGCGTGTCTCGCGGGATCTCCATGACCTCCTCGGACACAGCCTGTCGGCGGTCTCGCTCAAGGGTGAACTGGCCATCCGGCTTCTCCGCAGCGACCCGGAGGCAGCCCGAAGCGAAATGTTGAGCGTCGCCGCGGTTGCCCGCGATGCTCTGGGTGGAGTGCTCGGGATCAGCCATGACGAGAGGGACTCCTCCCTCCGGGCTGAGCTGGACGGGGCCCTGCTCCTGCTTGCGGCGGCGGGGATTGTCACCAAGGCGAGGATCGACGTCGATGGTGTTGGCGCTCGCACAGACCGCATGTTGGCGTGGGCGGTTCGGGAGGGGGTGGCCAACATCATCCGGCACAGCGCCGCCCGCGATGCGACGATCACCGCCTGCCGCATTGATGGCTCGATCGTGCTGGAGATCACCAACGATGGCGCCTCGCCGCCAGGCCCGAGAGGCGCTGGTCTGAATGGACTAACTGAGCGAGCCCAGGCACTTGCAGGGAGCGTTGCGGCTTCCAACGAAGCCGATCGGTTCCAGCTGGTAGTGCGGCTGCCAGGAGATGCGCAGTGATCCGGGTGCTCATCGCCGAGGACCAGCACATCATCCGGCGAGCTCTGGTGGCCTTGATCTCGCTCGAAGGCGACATGGAAGTGGTTGCTGAGCTGGAGACCGGCGACGCCATCCTCGAGGCCGTCCGGAAGACGCTGCCTGATGTGGCGGTTCTCGACATCGACATGCCGGGAATCGACGGGCTGACGGCCGCCGAGCACCTTCACGAGGAGATCCCCAGTTGCCGGACCCTGATGCTCACCGGCCTGAGCCAGCCCGGCCATCTGCTCCGTGCGCTCAAGGCCCACGTGCGCGGCTTCATTCCCAAGGACGCGCCGGCGGACACGCTCACGGACGGGATCCGTCGGGTCTTCGCCGGTGAGCGAGTCGTCGACCCAGGCTTGGTGGCGGCTGCCCTGGAGACCGGCGAGAGCCCGCTCACCGCTCGCGAGGCCGCGGTACTTCGCGCCGCGCAGCGGGGCATCTCGACGACCGAGATCGCTGAGCAGCTCTCCTTGGCTCCCACCACCGTGCGCAATTACCTCTCATCCGCGATCGATAAGGTGGGAGGCCGCAACCGCACGGATGCCATTCGCATCGCCCGCGACGCTGGATGGCTCTGAGATCACCAATCCGGCAGGGTAGTCCTGCCCTAGGCTAACGCCTCCTCGAACCTCGGCGGGGCGGGCTGCTCCGGTCGTAGCCGACGAGACCTGGCAGGCTGCCGATCCGACCCCCGCCGATGGTCGATAGTGGCCGATGGCCATGCCAGGCCACGCGAATGCCGAGCGGGTGGAAACACACAGGCAGCCGTCGGCCCCGGTGATGACGTTTGTCACAGGTGGCCGTCCACATTGACATCTATTGGAGATCGGCCTTCGGGGCGAGGCTTGGCTCGTGAGCGAACTGGTCGAGCTCGATTGTGGAGATCCGCGAAGATCCGTCCTGCCCCCCGTGGCTAAACCTGAGACATCATCTGCAGCCGAGGAGCCCTTGCTGTCCTCGCATCTGGCTCGGGTCCTCGCCGCGGAGCTCGGCGCCGCAACCTGCTTCTACCTCCTCGCGACAACTGTCCCCCTCTACGTCTCGGCAGGTGGAGCAGGTCCTGTCGGCGTCGGGTTGGCGGTTGGCATCCTGATGGGCGCGACCATGCTCGCCGAGCTTGGCAGCCCGTGGCTCATGACGAGACTGGCGTACCGGAGTACCCTCGCCGGCGGCCTGGTCTTCCTGGGCCTCTCATCGCTCGCATTGGCGGCGTCGCCGACGCTCGCCACGCTCCTTCTCCTCTGCGCTGTGCGAGGCCTCGCCTTCGGCGTGACCGAGGTGGCCGTTGGCGCGCTGCTGGCCCATGTGAGCCCGCGTGCGCGTCGGGGCGAGGGGCTGGGCATCGGGGGCGCCGCCTTTGCAATCCCCGGCCTCTTCGCGCTCCCCTTGTCGGTTTGGGTGAGCGCGCGCTTCGGCTGCACGGCCCTCTTCATCGCCGCCGGTGCGGCGTCGCTGCTTCCGTTGTTCGCCCTGCGCCGCTGGCGCCTGGTCGAACCAGCGTCCTCCAGCCAACGCGCCATGCGCCGCTCACTGCGCGCGCCCGCTCTCGCCCGTCCCGCCGGCCTCTTCGCCGTGACCGCGCTCGGCGCCGGTGCGATCATCAGTTTCCTCCCGCTGAGCGTGCCGACCTCGCAGCATGAGCTCGCCGCGCCGGCACTCTTCGCCCAGGCGGCGGCGGCGCTGGTCACCCGCTGGTGGGGTGGCCGCTTCAGCGACCGGCACGGCTCCAGCGGCCTTCTCCGTCCCGGTGCGCTGATGACGGCTCTCGGCCTCTCCGCAGTGGCGCTTACCCCGAGTTCGGTCGGGCTGCTGGGCGGTGCCCTGCTCTTCGGGGCGGGCTTCGGCGTCAGCCAGAGCGCGAGTCTCAGCGTAATGCTCGCAGGCACGTCGCCATCTGGATACGGCGCGGTGAGCGCCATGTGGAACCTCGCTTACGACGCGGGCTTGGGCGTGGGCTCTTTGGGCTTTGGCCTGATGGCCGAATGGACCGGATACGCCGCGGGGTTCGCCGTGATCGCCGTCGTGACCACGCTCGCGGCGGTGGCGTGGCGAAGCCACCCCTCTTCCCACGCCACACCGCGCGCCAGGCAACGGCCGCTGAATTGGCGAGCTCGAGAGTGGTGACGGCGGATGGTAGGCATCCTGAAGGACGGACCCTCGACACAGAGGTCGGGGCCTGCCACAACTCTTCGATCAGGGAGGTACTTCACTATGGCTGACATCAAGCGGCTGATCAAACCGTCGCAGGCGTCCGCCGCCGGGGCCAAGATGGCGGGCACGGTGTCCCGGGGCTTCACGCCCGACGAGCGAGACGCGATGAAGGAGCGCGCCAAGGAGCTGCAGGCAGCCGCCCGCCCCGGTCGCGCGGGCGGGCCGGACGGGGAGACCGAGGTGCTCGCGAAGATCGCCGAGATGCAGCCCTCGGATCGCGTCATGGCCCACCGGCTTCACGCGATCATACGAGCCAGCTTCCCATCTCTCTCGCCGAGAACCTGGTACGGGATGCCCGCCTATGCCCAGGACGGCGTCGTCGTCTGTTTCTTCCGGCCAGCCCAGAAGTTCAAGACCAGGTACGCGACGCTCGGGTTCAGTGACAAAGCCAAGCTGGACGACGGCAGCTTGTGGGCCACGGATTTCGCGCTGACGAAGCTGACCGCTGCTGATGAGAAGAGCATCGCTGCTCTCGTGAAGAGGGCGGTTGGCTGAGCGCCGCCGCCGAAGCCGGACCTGCCGATGCCTGCGAACCGGTCAGGAATCGAGAAGCGCCCGTCGTCAGCCAGAAGTCACCATGATCGATGACGGGCGGCGTTGCCGATTGGCTCCGCTGCGCGAATCCCGGAATGCATCGCCCGCCCTCGATGGCGACAAATCAGGCAAGTCAGTTGAAGAGGAGATGAGCACATGGCTTCTATCGGATCCGTAACGCTTGAGGTTCCCGACGCTCCGGCTGCCGAGCGTTTCTACACCGCATTGGGGTTGGGCCCTCAGGTCCGCATCAGGCCCTCGGAGGCTGCGACCTCCGGCTTCCGAGGGTTCACACTCTCGCTCGCGGTGTCACAGCCAGCAACGGCCAAGGCCTTCATCGACGCGGCATTGGACGCCGGTGCCACGCCGGTGAAGCCGGCGAAGAAGTCGCTATGGGGTTACGGCGGTGTCGTCCAAGCCCCAGACGGCACCATCTGGCAGATCGTCACGTCGGCCAAGAAGGATTCCGGTCCGGCCACCCGCCAAATCGACAAGATCGTGCTTCTGCTCGGCGTGGCTGACGTGGGCGCGAGCAAGCGGTTTTACGTCAGCCACGGCCTCCCAGTGGGGAAGAGCTTTCTGAAGTACGTCGAGTTCGCGACACCGTCCAGTCCTGTTCAGCTGGCGCTCTACGGGCGCGGCGCCCTCGCCAAGCACGCCGGCGTCTCTCCCGACGGGTCGGGATCACATCGCCTGACGGTTAGCGCCGATGTAGGGCCGTTCACCGATCCGGACGGGTTCGCGTGGAGGCGTCAGTCGGGGCGGACGGCGCGGGCGTGCTCCGCGGCGAGGGAAGACCAGAGTGAGCACCAAGGCGACCGGGCCACCGCCCTCGGGCTGCTTCAAGACCGATACGTGTCGACCCCTGGCTCCCGCCCCGGGCGGCGTGCTCGCCCTCAAGGGACTGTGATGATTGAAATTAAGGAGCTCACCAAGCGCTACGGGCACAAGACGGCCGTGGACGGCCTGTCCTTCACGGTAGAACCCGGCATCGTCACCGGATTCCTGGGCCCAAATAGCGCCGGCAAGTCGACCACCATGCGCGTGCTGCTGGGCTTGGACCGCCCCGACGGCGGCGACGCGACCATCGGCGGCAAACACTACCAGCATCTCCC
>CAWCBS010000002.1:0-395843 GCA_963793875.1 uncultured Chloroflexia bacterium
GTGGTGGGTCCTCGCCGCCGGGATGGTGCTCTTGCTTCTCGGCATCGGACCGTCCGGTGTGGGGACCGCCACCCGCACCCTCCGCGGTCCCCTGGGGGGCCGCTCTGCTCTTCTGGGCGGTGCTGGGGGTGCTCCTCTCGATGGCCGCGGCCCCGGCAGCCCGCCGCCATCCCCGCCGTCCTACCGATTCAGACTGACCCGGCACTGGGGACGGCGCTCGCCGGCACCGCCGCTCACCCCGGGCCGGGATCCGCTGTCTGCTGTTCACGGGCGGCTGCGGAGATCGCGGCCGCTGCGACCCAACCCTCAGTCGGCGGTGCGCCGCCGGAAGAGGTAGACGGCCAGGGGGACGCAGATGGCGAGCAGGGCCGCCGACCAGAGCAGGGCGGCGGCCACCGGGTGCTGCATCGGCCAGTCCTGGATCAGCGCCGAGGGATTGGGGTTGCCGAAGAGCTGGCGGCAGGCCGCCGTCACCGCGCTCACCGGGTTCCAGTCGGCGATGACGCGCAGCCAGGC
Source organism: uncultured Chloroflexia bacterium (assembly GCA_963793875.1). Taxonomy (GTDB): domain Bacteria; phylum Chloroflexota; class Dormibacteria; order Aeolococcales; family Aeolococcaceae; genus Changshengia. The sequence continues at coordinate 517 of CAWCBS010000002.1, forward strand.
GGGCATGCCCTGAGTTGGCACCATCGCGTTGGAGACGAACGCCATCGGGAAGAGGACGATGAAGCCGATCGACATCGCCGCCTCGATGTTGCGGGCCACCAGCCCGACACAGCCGAAGGTCCAGCAGATCGAATAGGTGAAGAGGAGCGCGAGGCCGAGCCCCGCGGCCACCGAGAGCACCCCCGTGGTGGGGCGCCAACCCACCACCAGTCCCGCCGCCACCACGATGGCGGTGCAGATCATCGCCGACAGCAGGTCGGTGATCGACCGCGCGATGAGGATCGAGGGCCGCCACATGGGCAGTGCCCGGAGGCGGTCGATGAGCCCGGTGTTGAGATCCGTGCTCAGGCCCACCGCGGTCCCGTTGGACGAGGTGATCAGGTTCATCGCCAGCAGCCCGGCCAGGGCGAACTCGGTGTAGCTGCCCCCCGGGATCGGGATCCCCGACCCGAAGACGTAGATGAAGAGGAAGGTGAAGAGGATGGGCTGAAGGGTCACGTCGGAGAGCTGCATCGGCTCGCGCAGGATGTGGAGCAGATTCCGGCGGACCAGGACCAGGATCTCCCGGACCTTCTGGGTGAACCAGTTGGGCTCGACCGTCTCGATGGCGGTGGTGCGGACGCTCATGCGGTCGCCTCCACCAGCTCTGCGGCCGTCTCGTCGTCGGCGGCCTCGCGCCCGGTGAGAGCGAGGAAGACGTCGTCGAGCGAGGGCTGGTGCACCTGGACGTCGTCGACCAGGATGCCGGCACGGTCGAGGGCTCGAACCGCCGCGGTGGCCAGGCCGTCCTGGTTGCGGACCGCGGCGCGGAGCCGCCGCCCGTCGTGGCTCACATGGACCTCGCCCTCGAGCAGCGGCTGCAGGGCGAGCACCGCCTCCGGGCGGGGCGCGCTGAGGGTCACCTCCAGCCGCGCCGAGCCGGTCTCCGACTTGAGCTGCTGCGGAGTTCCCGCTGGCGATCACCCGGCCGTGGTCGAAGACGGCGATGGTGTCGGCGAGATGGTCGGCCTCGTCGAGGTACTGGGTGGTGAGCAGGACGGTGCAGCCGTCGCCCACCATCCCCCGGATCACCTCCCACACCCCGAGCCGGCTGGCCGGGTCGAGCCCGGTGGTGGGCTCGTCGAGGAAGAGGACGGGGGGCGCCATGATCATGCTGGCGGCGAGGTCGAGGCGGCGGCGCATGCCCCCCGAGTAGCCCTTGGTGAGGCGGTCCGCTGCGTCGCTCAGCTCCAGTCGCTCCAGCAGGTCGGTCGCGCGCCGCCGGGCCTCGGCCCGCCGGAGCCCGCTCAGCTGGCCGATCATCACCAGGTTCTGCCTGCCGGTGAGCAGCTCGTCGAGGGTGGTGTCCTGGGCCGCCACCCCGATCCGGCGCCGCACGTCGGCGGGATGAGACGCGACGTCGAAGCCGGCGACCCGCGCCCGCCCCTCGTCGGGGTGGCTCAGGGTGGTGAGGATCCGAATCGCCGTGGTCTTGCCGGCGCCGTTGGGGCCCAGGAGTCCGAGGATGGCCCCCGGGGGGACGGAGAGGTCGACGCCGGCCAGGGCGACGGTGCTCCCGTAGCGCTTGACCAGTCCCTCGGCCTCGATCATGGCCGTGGTGGCCATCTCAGGCCTCCCTGTGCGTGGCGAACCCGGCCGGCCGGATCCCGATTGTGATGAGGTTCATGTCGGACACCTTCATGGTGGCTTGGGCGTATTATAACGATATATCGCGATAGCGCGCAGATGCAACTCAACCGCGCCGGCGCGTCCCGGTGGCGGAACGCTGCTCAGGCGCCGGCCGGACGTATACTTACTGACCGTATGGTAAGTGAGCGGCTTACCGGCCGTCAAGTAAAGAGCTCATGATGGCCGGCGAGCGGATGGGGAGCGACCCCGCGGACGCCCCGCTTCGGTTCCCACCCCCCGCGCCCCCGTCTCTTGCTCGACCGGTCTCCGCGGCCCAACCCCCCTCCGCGCCTCCAGGGCCTGCTGCCGTCGCCCCGCCTCCGGCGCCCCCACCTCCTCCCGCTCCGCCGCCCCCAGCGCCGGTCCCCCCCGTGGGCACCGGCCCGGGTTCAGCGCCGGACGGCACGGCGACGCGGCCCCGGGGCGGACCGATGGGGCGGCAGGGACGCCGGGTGCTCATCCGACCCCGTGGGGCGGGGGCGATCTCCGGCGAGACCCGTCAGCGCATCCTCGATGTTGCCCTGGACCTCTTCGTGGAGCAGGGCTACGAGAAGACCTCGCTCCGGGAGATCGCCGAGCGCGTCGGGGTCACCAAGGCCGCCCTCTATTACCACTTCCAGTCCAAGGAAGAGATCGTGATGACCCTGCACCTGCCGGTCCACGAGCTGATGCACAGCGCGATGGAACGGCTGGACGGCACCGCCGGGCCGGCGTCGTGGATCGACTTCCTCGACTGGCTCATCGATCAGCTGGCGGCCCACAGCCGCCTCTTCCTCATGTACCAGCGCAACGCCAACGTCATGGGGGAGCTGCACCACAAGGACCACGGGGGGCCTGAGGTGGAGCCGGAGCAGCTCTTCTTCCAGAGGCTCGGCGACCCGTCGCTCAGCCTCGACGAGAGGGTTCGGATGGCCGGCTCGCTGGCCGTGGTCGTCTCCGGCGCCGCCCTGGCGATGCAGCCGGGTGCGACAGCCCCGGCTCCGGCCGAGCTGGCCGCCAGCCTCCGCCGGGCGGTACGCGACCTGCTGCGGGTGGACCAGCCCCCGGCGTAGGGTGCGCAGGCGGCATGACCGATACCGCCGACGCCGAGCGCATCCGCATCCACTGCGAGGTCCGCGGCCGGGGCCGCCCCCTGCTGCTCATCCTCGGGCTTGGCGCCGACGTCTCCGAGTACACGTCGCTCATCGACCAGCTGGCCGCCGGCTGTCAGGTCATCGCCTTCGACAACCGCGGGGCGGGGCGCACCGACAAGCCGGACCGGCCGTACTCGATCGAGATCATGGCCGCCGACGCGCTGGGCGTCCTGGACAGCATGGGGGTGGCCCGCGCCTGCGTGCTGGGGATCTCTCTCGGTGGCCGCATCGCCATGGAGATGGCGCTGCGGAATGCCGATCGGGTCGAGAGGCTGATCCTCGTCTCCACCGCCCCCCGGGTGATCCGGAGCTGGCGGCGGCGGCGCCTCTACCCGATCCTCTCCGGGATGCCGCTCTTCCGGAGCCGGCACCCCCAGCCGCGCTACGCGTTCGTCCGCCAGCTCGAGGCCTCGGACGGGTACGACGCCGGATCCCGGCTTCACCAGCTGGCGATGCCCACGGTGGTCATGCATGGCCGCCGCGACCGCGCCGCGCCACTCGCCATGGCCGAGGAGATGCACCGCGAGATCCCGGGCTCAGGGCTGATCACCTTCCGCGGTGGCCACCTCTTCTTCCTGATCCGGGAGCGGCAGCGCTTCGTGGACGCAGTGGTGGAGTTCGTGGGAGGGAGTTGATGACCGTGCCCGAGCGCATCGACCTCGGCGGCGGGCTGGTCCTCCGGCGGTGGCGCCCCGCCGATGCCGAGGCGCAGTCACTGGCGATCTCCGAGAGCCGCGAGCACCTGCTGCCATGGATGCCCTGGGCGGGCCGGGTTGCCGTCGAGGAGCGCCGCGCCAACCTGGCCCGCTGGGAGCGGGAGTGGGGGATGGGCGGAGACCTGGTGTACGGACTCTTCCTCGGGTCGCTCGTCGTCGGCGGCTCCGGGCTCCACCGCCGCATCGGACCCGCCGGACTGGAGATCGGGTACTGGGTGCATGCCGCGCACACCCGCCGGGGTTACGCGACCCTGGCCGCCGCGGCGCTCACCACCGCGGCCTTCACCCTTCCGGGCATCGCCGTGGTGGAGATCCACCACGACCGGGCCAACCTCGCCAGCGAGGGCGTGCCCCGCAAGCTCGGCTTCACCCTGGTCGAGGAGTACCCGAGGGCGGCGGTCGCGCCCGCCGAGACCGGGGTCTTCCGTCTCTGGCGGATGAACCGGGTCGGCTGGCGGCCCAATGAGGTGTCGTCGCCACCCCGCCGCTGATCGCGATGACGGGCAAAAGGGGCGAGCATCCCGTTGCTGCTCGCGGTCGTGAGCCCTCGCGGGCTCAGACCGGGGAGATGACCAGCCCGGTGGGGACCTTCGGATAGAAGTAGGTCGACTTCTGGGGCATCGTCTCGCCGGCGTCGGCGACCGCGATCACCTCCTGGCTGGTGCAGGGGGAGACCAGGAAGGCCAGCGCCGCTCTGCCGTCGCCCACCGCCTCGACCGCCTCGGCGGGGTCACGGGTGTAGCTGAGCGCGCCCTCGCGCAGATCGGCCTCGCCGATCCCGCACGCCCCGATCACCTCGGACTGGAGGACGGCGACGTCCAGGGCGTCACGGCGGGCGCCGACCTCCCCGCGCCGGCGCCAGAGGATCCCGGCCCCGTCGGGTGCCACCAGGACGTAGGCGTGGTCGGCGCTCCGGCGATCACCGAGACACGCGTGAGCGGCCAGGGCGTCCTCGACGGGCTCCAGCTCCCATCCCTCGCCGATGCGGGCCAGCAACTCGGCGCGGCCGCCGGGCAGCCCGGGGCGGGGGCGGACCATGCGGTGGATCGGGAGCACCACCAGGGCGGGGTCGTCGGCGGCGCTGGCGTAGACCAGGGCGAACTGGCTGTCCGCACCGTCGGCGTCCCCGGCGGCGCGCCGCTCCGCCGCGTAGGCAGCCATGGTCTCGAAGCGGTGATGGCCGTCGGCGATGTAGAGGGTCGCCGGGGCGAGCAGGGAGTTGATCGCGGCGAGGTCCGCCGCGGCGGCGACCAGCCACACCAGCAGCTTCTCCGAGCCCATCTCACCCTCGACGCGCCCGCCCAGGAGCGCCCGCCCCTCGGCGAGCTCCTCGAGCCGCGTGACGAGCCCGGGCGCGCCATCCCACAGCACCCACGACGGAGAGGTCTGAGCCCGGGTCGCCCGCATGAGCGCCAGCCGGTCCTGCTTGGGCCCGAGCAGGGTCAGCTCGTGGGGGCGGACCTCGGAGCGATCCCACGGCAGGGCCGGGACCCGACCCAGCAGCCCGAGCCGGCGGCGCGGGGCACCGTCGGGGGCCACGAACTCGTGGGCCACGAGGTAGAGCCCCGGGCGCTCGTCCCGGACCAGGATGCCGAGGTCGAGCCAGCTGCGGAGGTGGGCCGCCGCACGGGTGTAGACGTCGTTCTCGCCGCTGACGTCGTCCGGGTACCCCTGGCCGAAGTCGATGCGCACCACGTTGCGCAGGTCGCGCCCGTACAGCTCGTCCCGCCGGGCCGGGCTGATGACGTCGTACGGAGGCGCCAGAACACCGCCGAGCCGGACGTGCTCGGGGTTGAACCGGACCCCCCGGAGGGGACGCAGTCCTGCCAATCAGCGGTCCATTAGAGGGTGACGACCCGGAGCGACTCCAGGTCGGCGATCTCCCGAAGGGCCACCTGAAGCTCGGATCCGACCGGGTCGTCGACCTGCATCAGCATCACCGCCTGGCCCCGCGGATGGTCGCGGCCCAGCTCGATGCCGGCGATGTTGATGTCATTGCTGGCCAGAAGACCGGAGACCTTGGCGATGACCCCGGGGCGGTCGTTGTGCTGGACCACCAGGAAGACGCCCTTGGGCTCCATGTCCACCCGGAAGTCGTTGATCCGGGTGATCCGCGGCTGACCCTCGAACTGGGTGCCGACCAGGATCAGCCGGTCCTTGCCGATCACCTCGACGAGCAGCGCGTCGGCGTGGTCCAGGTCGCGGGTGGTGGTCCGCTCCTCGACGGCCACGCCGTGGTCCTTGGCCACCAGCTTGGCGTTGATGGCGTTGACCCGGGTGTCGGTGAAGTGGCCGAAGAGCCCGCGGAGCACCTCCGCGGTGAGCAGGCTCGGATCGACCTGGCTCAGCTCCCCCGCATAGCTGCAGACCACCCGGCTCACCTTCTCGCCCGCGAGCTGGGCCGCCAGCGACCCCATCTTCTCGGCGAGGGTCAGGTACGGCCGGAGCCGGGCCATCTCCTCGGGTTGCACGACGGGCAGGTTGACGGCGTAGCGCGGGCCCCCGCCGCCCAGGTACTGAACGATCTGATCGGCGACGTCGGTGGCCACGTTGACCTGGGCCTCGGTGGTGCTGGCCCCCAGGTGGGGGGTGAGCAGCAGCTCCGGAACGGCGAGCAGCGGGTTCTCGGCGAGCGCCGGCTCCTTGGTGAACACATCGATGGCGGCGCCGCCGATGTGTCCCTCACGCACGGCGTCGGCAAGCGCCTGCTCGTCGATGATGCCGCCGCGGGCGACGTTGATCAGCCGGGCGCCCTTCTTCATCCGAGCCAGCTCGGTGGCTCCGACCACGCCGCGCGTCTTGTCGTTGAGGGGGACGTGGACGCTCAGGAAATCCGACTGCGCCAGCAGGGTCTCGAAGTCAACCAGCTCGGCCCCGGCCTGCTCCGCGCGCTCGGGGGTCACCAGAGGATCGTCGGCGATCACCCGCATCTTGAGGCCCTGGGAGGCGATCCTGGCCACCTCGAACCCGATCTTGCCGAGCCCGAGCAGGCCCAGCGTCTTCTCCCTGAGCTCGGTCCCCATGAACGCTTTGCGGTCCCACCGGCCGGCGTGCATCGAGGCGTCGGCGCGGGAGATGTTGCGGGCGAGCGCCAGCATCATCCCCACGGTGTGCTCGGCGGCGGCGATGGTGTTGCCCGTCGGCGCGTTGAGCACCAGCACCCCATGCCGGGTGGCGGCTTCCAGGTCGATGTTGTCGACGCCAACCCCGGCTCGTCCGACGACCCGGAGGCGCCGTGCCGCGTCGAGCACCTCGGCGGTGACCTTGGTCTCGCTGCGCACCACCAGGGCGTCGACGTCGGCGATCCGCCGCTTCAGCTCCTCAGGGGAGAGACCGGTCGCGACCTCGACCTCGCCGGCGGCGCGGAGGCGCTCCACCCCATCCGCCGCGATCGGGTCGGAGACCAGGATGCGCACGGTTGGAGAGATGACGGTCCGGCTGCCGGCCGCGCCGGGTGTGGCCGCCACCGACATCAGCGGACTCCCGCGGGCTCGGCGCTGACCGCCGTCTCGCGGGCCACCGCCTGGGCGGCGGGCACCATCAGGCCCACCCGGCTGAGCAGGCCGAGCTCGCTGAGAGCCAGCTCCAGGCAGGCGAGGATCGTGTAGACGTCGCTGACCTCGATGGCGCCGAGGTGGCCGATCCGGAAGATCTTGCCCTTGAGGTCGCCCTGGCCACCCGCCAGCACCAGCCCGTGCTTGGTGCGCAGCAGGGTGAGCAGCTTGGAGAGCTCCTCGGGGGACGCGGCCGGGTTGTGGATCGGGGTCACGGCGTTGCTGCGGTACGGCTTGGCGGCGAAGAGCCGGAGCCCGGCGGCCTCGACCCCGGCCCGGATCATCGCCCCCACCTGGGCGTGGCGCGCCCAGACGTTCTCGACGCCCTCCTCGAGGATGATCCGCAGCCCCTCCTGCATCGCGTACATCACGCTGACCGGCGGGGTCGTGTAGGTCTGGTTGCGCTCCTGGAACTTCTTCTCGCGTGCGAAGTCGAAGTACCAGCGCGGCAGCTTGGCCGTCTCGGCGGCGGCGTAGGCGTCCTTGGAGACGGCGATCATGGCCAGACCGGGAGGCGCCATCCATCCCTTCTGCGAGCCGCAGACGACCACGTCCAGGCCGAGGGCGTCCGTCTCCAGGGGCAGGCAACTGGCGCCGCTCACCGAGTCCACCGCGATCAGCTTGCCGCGGCCCTTGACCACGGCCGCGATCGCCGGCATGTCGTTGGTCACCCCGGTGGAGGTCTCGTTGTGAGTGACGAAGACCTTCTCGATGGCCGGGTTCTCGGCCAGGAGCCGCTCGACATCCTCGGGGTCGATGGCCTCGCCCTCGGGCATCTTGAGCCGTACCGCATCGACGCCGTAGGCGACCGCGATGTCGGTCCAGCGGTCACCGAACGAGCCCACCGAGCAGAACAGCGCCTTTTCGCCCGGGCTCAGCAGGTTGGCGACCGCGGCCTCGAGCCCCCCCGTCCCGCTCGACGGGTAGAGGAGCACGTCGTTGCGCGTGCGCAGCACCTCCTGGAGTCCCGAACAGACGTCGGACATCAGCGCCGCGAACTCGGGACCCCGATGGTTGATCATCGGCCGCGACTGGGAGCGCACCACGCGCTCTGGGAGAGGCGTCGGACCGGGTACGCGAAGCTGCTGCTCGAGAGCCATGACACTCCTCGCACGGGAAGGGCGGGCGTTGCGCGGAAGTGTAACAACCGGGGTTTGGTCCCCTGAAGAGCCGTAAGCCACGGGCGCGGCCGGGTAACTGGAGGGTGCCGGAAGCCGGGGGCGGGGGTCGAGAGCGGGTCCCCGTCAGAGCGGCAGGTCGTCCAGGGGCGCGCCGCGGGCGGGTTGCGCGGCGGTCCGCGCCGGGCGGACGGGACGGCCGCGCACCTCGACGCCGGGCGGCAGCGGAGCGTCGAACGGGGTGCCGCGGGCGGTCGGGTCCGGGCGCTCCCAGGGCCCCAGGCCCTTCGAGAAGAGCTCGTAAGCCGGGGGTGCCAGGCCGCCGTCCCCGGGCCGGACGCCGGTGGCGCGCCGCCTGGTCAGGCGGCGCCGACGGCGAAGCATCCAGTGGTGAATTCCGGAACCTCGGAAGGAGACGCCGGCGCGGGTCAGTCCGCTCCCGGCCAGGTGGAGGAGCCTCCGGCGATGGCGGATGGCCAGCAGCAGCGCCGCGAGGAGCAGCAGCCAGCCGAGGATCTGGACCGCCGCGGGGGGGCCGCCGCCGGTCGCCGCGGCTGCCGCGGGCGCCGCCGGGCGCGCCCGTCCGCCGGTCTCGGTGGACGGACGGCTCGTGGGGGGGAGCCCCAGTGGCCCGCTTGCCGGGCGCAGCTTGGCCGGCGTCGCGGCCGGCACCGAACCCAGCCGCTGCTGGATCCCGGGGAGGTAGGCCTCGATCCCGTTCTTCAGCGCCACCGCCAGCCCCTGCCGGAAGCTGCTCTGCCTGAGCAGCGCGGCGTCGTGGGGGTTGGTGATGAAGAGGCTCTCGATGGTCGCCACCGGCATGGTGGGCGTGAGCCACCAGTCGGGGCGGAGCACGATTCCCCCGTCGTCGTCACCGTACGGGTTGATGTATTTGGTCACCGCCTGGCTGATCGCGTTGGCAAAGGGGATGTCGCGCGCGTACGGGTAGAGAACCACCGAGCCGTCGGGGATGGGGGTGGTCCAGGCGTTGAAGTAGATGGGCAGGAAGACGTCGGCGTGGGAGGCATTGGCGATCGCCGCACGCTGGGCGATGCTGACGCTGGCGTCGGTGGTCCTGGTCAGCACCACGGTCACCCCGTCGGCGCGCAGCAGCGCGGCCAGCCGGCCGGAGATGTCAAGCGTGAGGTTCTTCTCGACCAGCCCGTCCAGGCCGATCGCACCCGGGTCGACCCCGCCGTGTCCTGGGTCGATGCAAACGACGTAGGGCGGAGGAATCGTCGCCGCGCCGACGGCAGACGTCGACAGCGCTGGAGCGACCGTCAGCAGGACGGCGGCCGGGGCGCTGGCAAGGACGTGGAGAAGACGTGCCCGGCGCATCGGTGCGAAACCTTGGCCGGAGTATAGGGCACCCCCGCCGCACCGGACGACGGAAGCGTGCGCGGGCGGGTCCGTGGCTCCACCAGGGGAATCCGGGCACGCCCGCCCCGCACCGCGTGCCGTGCCCCGGCGCCAGCCGGCAGCAGGCCGGCCGGCGTCAGGGCGCTGCTGTGACGCTCAGCGCAGGTCGGCGCTGTACGGCAGCAGGGCGATGTGGCGGGCGCGCTTGAGGGCGACGGTCAGCCGCCGCTGGTGGCGCGAGCAGACCCCGGTCATCCGGCGCGGCAGGATCTTGCCCCGATCGGAGAGGTAGCGGCGCAGCCGCGCCACCTCCTTGTAGTCGATGACGTCCTGGTGCTCCAGGCAGAAGCTGCACACCTTGCGGCGGCGGCGATCGAAGTCAGGCATGGGTCGCTCGAACCTCAGAAGGGAATGTCGTCGGGGTCGATGTCGCCGCCCGCCTCGGGGGCGGCGCCGGTTGCCGCGTGGGCCGGCGCGCTCTCAGTCGGGGCACCCCCGTCCTGGCGGCTGTCGAGGAACTGGACGTCGTTGGCATTGACCTCGGTGCGGTAGCGCTTCTGTCCGGACTGCGCGTCGTCCCAGGAGCGGGTCTGCATCCGCCCCTCCACGTAGACCAGGCGGCCCTTCTGGAGGTACTGGCTGCAGAGCTCGGCGAGCTTGCGGTTGCCCTGGTTCCAGACCACGACGTCGTGGTAGTCGGTGAACTCCCGCCGCTCGCCGCTCGGGTCGGTCCCGTAGCGGTTGGTGGCGAGGGCCAGGTTGCAGACCGCGGTGCCACTCGGTGTGTAGCGCAGCTCTGGGTCGCGGGTGAGCCGTCCGATCAGCATGACCCTGTTGAGGGAACCGGCCATGGCTACTCCTCCTCCTCGGCGATCTCGGCCTCGGGTATGTCCTCGTCCTCGTCGGGCGCCTCCTCGTCACCGGCCGGGCCACTCTCGGCCACGCCCGACGCCCCGGCCTCGGCCGCGACCTCCCCGCTCTCACCATCCTCGATGAGCGGCAGGGTCTCGTCGCGGCGGACCAGGAGGTGGCGGAAGACGGTGTCGTGGATCTGCAGCGCCCGCTCCAGATCGGCGACGCGAGCGCCGTCGAGCTGGATCAGGGTGATCACGTAGTGGCCGTCGCGGAGCCGGTCGACCTCGTAGGCGAGCCGTCGCTTGCCCCACATGGTGGTCTTGCCGACCGTCCCCCCCAGACCGCGGATCAGGGTGTCCACCGACTCGGTGGTGGTCCGGAGCGCCTCGTCGTCGAGATCGGGCCGGACGATGTACATGAGCTCGTAGTCGCGCACCACGCGCGCACCTCCTTTCCTATGGGCTGAACGGCGCCCGGCGATGGTTCGGTTCGCCGCCGAGGTGGCCAAGGCGGTGACGCCGGACGCAGGAAAGCTGCGGAAGCGTGAGTGTAGCAGCCGGCCCGAGATCGGGCGATCAGCCGAGGGGGCGGCGGAGCTGGGTGTCCTGGTCGCGCAGCCCGGCCATCCAGCGCTCGATGGCGTCGGGATCCCTGGGCAGCGCCTCGCTCAGCACCCGGCAGCCGTCCTCGGTCACCAGGACGTCGTCCTCGATCCGGATCCCGATCCCCCGGAGCGCCTCGGGGACGGTGAGGTCGTCGGGCTGGAAGTAGAGGCCGGGCTCGACGGTGAGCACGTGGCCCGGCTGGAGCGTGCCCCCCCGGTACTCCTGCTCGCGGGCGTGAGCGCAGTCGTGGACGTCGAGGCCGAGCATGTGGGAGGTGCCGTGGAGGGTGTAGCGGCGGTGGAGCTGCCGGTCTTCCGCCAGCGCCGCCTCGGCGCCGCCACTCAGGAGGCCCAGCGCCTCCAGGCCCTCCGCCAGCACCCGCATCGCGGCCCGGTGGGGGTCGAGGAAGGCGGCTCCGGGCCGGACGGCGGCGATCCCCGCCCGCTGGGCCCGGAGGACCAGCTCGTAGAGCCGGCGCTGATCGGCGGTGAAGCGCCCCGACACCGGCAGGGTGCGGGTGACGTCGGCGGTGTACAGCTCCTCGCTCTCCACCCCGGCGTCGAGCAGGAGGAGGTCGCCGCTCCTCACCGCCCCGTCGTTCTTGCTCCAATGCAGGAACGTCGCGTGGGCCCCGCTGGCGGCGATCGTCCCGTAGCCGACGTCGTTGCCCTCGACGCGGGCGCGGAGGTTGAAGACGCCCTCCACCACCCGCTCTCCCTGCTCCATCGCCTCGGGGAGGGCCCGGACCACGTCCTCGAAGCCGTGGATCGTCGCCGCCACCGCCCGCTCCAGCATCCGGACCTCGTGGTCGTCCTTGATCAGGCGCAGCTCGCTCAGCTCCCGGGCCAGCCGCGTCTCCTCCCCGGGGTCCGCGGGAGCGGCGACCAGCGCGTCCACCGCCGGGTCCAGCCCGCGCAGCACCAGCACCGACCCGTCGAGCCCGCGCAGCTGCTCGCCCAGGCCGTCCAGCGGAGCGCACCCGACGCCGAGCAGATACGCGGTCTCCTCGACCCCCCGGCGGGGGCCGACCCAGAGCTCCCCACTCATGGCGTTGGTGAAGAAGGCGGGCGTGGAGCGGTCGGAACGGGGCTCCAGGTAGAGGGTGGCGTCGTGGCCATCTCCGTCGGCGCGGAGGAGGAGAACGCCGTGCGGCTCGGCGTGGCCGGTCAGCCAGTAGTGGTCGCTGCCGGGCCGGAAGCGGTAGTCGTCGTCATTGGACCTGACCTTCGGAACGCCGCTCGGGATGACCAGATGGACGCCGGGAAAGAGGGCGGCGAGGGCGGCGCGCCGCTCCTGGTAGCGGGCGGTCGCCGGATGGGGGCGCTCCGGGAAGGTGCTGGTGGGCGCCCAGTCGCGCGACATCAGCTCGATCAGCGCCGCGGGGGTGCGCGGGTCGTGGGTCCGGGAGCCGGCCTCGCCGGCCGGGGCGAGAGCTCCGGACGCCTCCTCGTGCGCGGTGGTCGCTGGTGGCTCTGATCTCGGGGGTGCGGCGGCGGCCTCGTCGCCTCGCTGGTCGGGCTGCGAGTTGTCCATCCCCGAAGCGTACCCGCAGCCCGGGGGAGGATGGGCGGCTGCCACCGGTAACGGAAGCAGTGCATTTGAGCCACAAGCGGCTGATGCTGCTATCCCACCAGAGTTGTCAGGGTCAAACTTCACCGCGCCAATGAGCCCACACAGCGACGCCACCGCCTGCCGACTCTGTCATCGCGGCCCGGCCGTGATGGCCACCATCCACCAGCACCGCGGACGCGGGCTGAAGCCCAGCCACATGGTCCTGCGCGGGCCGCTCTGCCGGGAGTGCGGGCTGGTGGCCTGGCGGCGGATGACCCTCGACACCGCCCTGCTGGGCTGGTGGGGGCTCCCCTCGGTGGCGGTCACGCCCGTCGCCCTCGCGCTCAACTCGATGGCCCTGAGGAGGCTGCTCCGGACCCCCGCGGCCGCGCCCATCGCCGTCTTCCCGGTCACCTGGGCGCTGCCGGTCTCCGATCCCGTCTGAACTCCGAGCGGAGGGTGCCGGCCGGCGCTATGCTTCGGCGGCGATGTACGCCGCCCCGTCTCCCTCGCCGCTGAGATTCGTCTTCGCGGCGCTCGCCTGGGTGGTCGCGATGGCGCTGCTGCTGATCGGCGGCGTCGTCAAAGGAACCGGTCAGGCGGTGCTGACCGTCCTCGCCATCGTCCTGCTGGTGCTCGCGGTCGCCTATGTGGGGCTCCAGGTCTGGTATCTCAACCGGGCCCAGAGCCGCCCGGGGCCGGCCGCCGCCAAGCCGGACCAGGAGTCGCACCCGCCTCGCTGACCAGCTCCCGGCGACCCGCGAATGACCGCTGGGCCGTCCGACGATCTGCGGCCGACCGCTGACCCCGGCTCGACGCCGGTCCGCGTCCGCCTCTCGCTGAGTCGGGCCGTCGTTGCCCATCTGGGCCAGGCCTGCCGCATGATGGCGGGCGCCATGGTGCAGTGGTTGCGCGGCCAGCTGCGGCGGGGGGTGTTCGGGGAGAGGTGGAGCGTGGCGCTCGCCACCCTCCTCCTGCTCGCGGCGTGGTACGGGATGAGCCTCCTCTACGCACCCCTCAACCACGGACCGAACCGGATCTTCCTCCGCACCCCTCTGGACCAGGCGATCCCGGTGGTCCCCGTCTTCGTCATCCCCTACGTCTCCCTGACCCCGTACATCGCCGCCACCATGGCCCTGCTCCTGCTCCTGCGGGTCCGGCTCCTCCGCTCCGCCGCGGCCGCGATGATCATCGCCTGGCTGGTCAGCTATGCCTTCTACGTCTTTCTCCAGTCCTACGTCGCCCGGCCGGAGCTCACTGGCGGCGACCTGCTGACGGCGCTGATCCGCACCGTGTACGCCGGGGACCAGCCCTACAACGACTTCCCGAGCCTGCACACCTCGCTCTCCACCATCGTGGCGGTGCACTGGTGGCGGGTCGACCGCCCTGCCGGGCTGGCGGCCGGGGCCTGGACGCTGCTCATCGTCGCCTCCACCGTGCTCATCCACCAGCACTACCTGGCCGACCTGGCCGGCGGGCTGATCCTGGCGGCGGTCGCCTGCCTGGTGGGCCTGCGCCTCTTCGCACCGCGCGAGGGCTGAGGGGCTCGGCGTCGCGTCACCTCTCCGGAGGCGTCGCCGTGCCCGGCGGCGTGCGCGCGGGCAGGCCGCCCCCGGTACCCGGCTGAGCAGTGGTGCCCCTCAGCCCCGGCCGCAGATCGCGAGCCGCCCCGCCTCCCGCAGCACCGCATCTCTCAGCTCGGGCGGGCTCAGCACGGTGAAGGGGACGCCCAGCGCCGCGATCCGGTGGACGATCCACTCCAGGTCGTCGGCCCCGAGCCGCAGCAGCACCCCGTCATCGAGCGGCGCGACCGTGCCCAGGCTGGGGTTGACCAGCCGCCGGGCCTCGTCCAGGGATACGTCCAGCCGCACCTCGGCCATCCACGGGTAGGGGATGTTCGCCATGCTGCGGTGGATCTGCTCCCAGAGGTCGAAGCCCTCCGGACGCGCGAAGCTCTCCCGGGTCTGCTCGATGCCGAGCAGACGGTCCAGCCGGAAGGTCCGCAGGTCCTCGCGAAGGTGGTCCCAGGCGGCGAGGTACCACCGACCGCCGTGGAAGGCGATCCCGTAGGGGTCGACCAGGCGCTCCGTCTCGTCGCCGCGGGCGGAGCGATAGCGGATCCGGACCCGGATCCCGTCACGGGCGGCGGTGCTGAGGGTGAGCACCGTCTCGCCGTCCGCGTGCCCGTGGTCATCGCCGTCGCCGTGGCGCAGACCGAGCTGGAGGGTATCCTGCGCGGCGCTCAGCCGGTCTCGCAGGGCGTCAGGTAGGACCCGGTCGAGTTTCGCCAGCGCCCCTCCGACCGCCAGACCCGAGCCCATCAGTCCCACCCGCTCCACCGCGAGCAGCCCCAGCACCAGGACCAGGGCCTCCTCGTTGGTGAACATCAGGGGTGGCAGCTTGAACCCGGGGCGCATCCGGTAGCCCCCCGTCCGGCCACGCTCCGCCTCGACCGGGATGCCCATCTCCTGGAGGCCGAGGATGTAGCGGCGGACGGTGCGCGGGGTCACCTCGAGCCGCTCGGCGATCTCGTCGCCGCTCATCCGGCGGCGGGCCTGGAGCAGCTCCAGCAGGGTGAGCAGGCGTTCTTTGGAGAGATCCATTGATCCCCCATTATATAGGACTGATCCTGTCCGGATTGGGTTGTAGGGTAGTGGACATGATGAGCCCATACGCCAGCCTGCTGATCGCCCGTGAACGTCACCGTGACCTCGTCCGCGCTGCCGAGCTTTCTCGGCTGAGGCGCGACGCGGCCCAACCCGCCTCCTCGACCTCCGCCGCCCGCCTCCCGTCCGCGGTTCCGGAGTGGGACACCCGCCTCCCCGGTGGTGCCCCGGTCCTCGAGCTGCCCGGGCGGCCCGCGCGCGGGGCGGCGAGCGCCCGGTCCGGCGCTGCGACCGGCCGGTACCGCGACGAAGGTCCCTCGGCGGCGTGAACACCGGGGCGCCCGCCCGGCGCCCCGGTGCTGGGAGGAGGAAGTCCGAGATGAGCCCCTACTGCACCTACGCGCTGTTCCAGGCCCAGCGATCCTCACCGATGCCGAGCGGCGGGAGGTCGACGCGCGGGTGGGCCGGCTCGCCGCCGTGGTCTCTGGCTGGCGGCGTCGGCGTCCCGCCGCCGGGACCGCCCGGTGGCCTCCGGGTCGGGGGGGAGGATCCGCCTGACCGCGTCCGGGGTCGCGAGCGGGGATTGCCACCTCGGACTGGGGAGGCGAGCCCCGACAAGAGGTCATCCGAGGTGGCGAGCCAGGAACTCCTCGGAGCTGAAGATGGCCTCGTCGGGGAGCTGGAAGTGATCACCGGGGTAGGCGTGGAGCCGCTTGTCCGCACTGCCGATCAGGTCGAAGAGCTCGAGCGCCTGGGCGCGCGGAGCCCGCTGATCGTCCCAGTTGGCGATGAAGAGAACCGGGCAGGTCAGGCGCGCGGCGTCGGCGCGGATGCGGGTTCCCGGCGGCGCCGGCCAGTTGGGGTGCATCAGCCCCAGCACGGCCGCCCTCACCCTGTCGTCGCCGGCCACCAGTGAGATGCCGAGCGAGGCCCCCATCGAGAGCCCCCAGTACCCGAGCCGGCCGGTCTGGAGCGAGGCCGCGTCGCGCAGGAAGTCGAGCGCGGCGTGCCAGTCCCGGCTGACCTCGTCCGGATCGCATCGGGGCCAGTCCGCCGCGCCGGCGGCGCGGCGCTCGCCGTGGCCGGGGGCGTCGATGGCGACGACATTCCATCCACGGCCGGCCAGGCGCCGGGCCAGGGCGGCGATGAACGGACCGCGCTTGTCACCGGTGCGGCCATGACCGATCAGCACCGTGGCCTCGGGCCTCGTCGTCGAGGCCGGGCACCAGAGCAGGCCGGGCACCGTCTCGCCGGCCACGGCCACCTCGAAGCGGTGCTCCGCGATGCCGTGGTCGGTGTCGACCAGGCTGAGGGTCATCGTGGCCTCGCGTTCCCGGGCCGGGCACCCCCCTCCCCGCCCCCGGCGCGGATTCCGCAGCGTGAGAGCGGCTGGTGGTCAGCGGGGGACTTGAACCCTCGACCTCGCGGATGTGAACCGCGCGCTCTAACCAACTGAGCTAGCTGACCCGGAGGATTCCGAAGTCTATCGCTACTCCTCGGCCTGGGCGAGGTACGCGGCCTCGTCGAGCAGGACGATCCCCCCCTCCACCACGTCGCCGAGGCGGAGCAGCCAGCCGTCCTCGTAGGGCGATGCGTTGACCCTCTCCGGGGTCTCGGACAGGCTCTCGTTGACCTCGGTGACCGTGCCGGTCACCGGCGCATAGAGGTCGCTGGCCGCCTTCACCGACTCGATGGCCCCGAAGCGCGCGCCCGCGGTCAGCTTCGCGCCGACCGGGGGCAGGTCCAGGAAGATCACGTCGCCGAGCTGTGCCTGGGCGTGGTCGGAGATCCCGACGGTGGCCGCGTCGCCGTCACGGCGCACCCACTCATGGGTGGGGGTGAAGCGGTAACCGGAGAGGTCGGGCATGGTCGGCTCCTCCAAGCAGGTCACTGGCGGTGGTGGTGCCCACCGTGGAACGGGAGGGGAACGCGGCGCGCCGGCACCGCCTCGCCGCGGATGTCGACGCTGAGCCCCGCCCCGGCGAGCGCGGGCTCGACGTACGCGGTCGCGATGCCGTGGCCCAGGCTGAAGCTGAAGCCTCCGCTGGTCACCTCCCCGGCGGGGGTGTCACCGGCGAGCACCGCCATCCCGTGCCGGGGGATCTGGCGGGGGCCCAGGGCCAGCCCCACGAACCGCCGGGGGGGATTGTCCGGATCGAGCTGGCGGAGCCGGGACGCGCCGATGAAGTCGCCCTTGCCCAGCTTCACGGTCCAGGCCAGGCCGCAGCTGAAGGGGTCGACGGTCTCGTCCATGTCCTGGCCGTAGAGCCGGAGGCCGGCCTCCAGGCGCAGCGTGTCGCGGGCCCCCAGCCCGGCCGGGATCAGCCCGTGGCCACGGCCCGACTCGAGCAGCGCGTCCCAGAGGGCAGCGGCGGGGGCGGGCGCGCAGTACAGCTCCAGCCCGTCCTCGCCGGTGTATCCCGTCCGGGAGATCCGGCACGGCACCCCGGCCACCTCGCCGATGACCGAGCCGAACGACCGCAGCGCGGAGACGTCCTGGTCGGTGAGGGTCTGGACGATCGCCACCGCCTCCGGACCCTGGACGGCGAGCAGCGCGGTCTCGTCGCTCTCATCGCGGAGCTCGGTGCCCGGGAGCAGGTGGGCGGCCATCCAGGCCACGTCGACCTGGCGGCGGGAGGCGTTGACGACCACCAGGAACCCGTCGTCCACGCGGTACACCAGCACGTCGTCGACGATGCCGGCATGGTCGTTGCAGACCACCGAGTAGAGGGCGCGGCCCGGGGTCAGGCTGGAGACGTCGTTGGCCACCAGCCGCTGCACCGTGGCCTCGGCGGAGCTCCCGGTGAGCCGCACCTCCCCCATGTGCGAGAGGTCGAAGAGCCCGGCCCGGGTTCGCACCGCGACGTGCTCGTCGCGCATCGAGCTGTAGCGGAGGGGCATCTCATAACCCGCGAACTCGACCATCACCGCGTGAGCGGCGAGGTGTCGGGAGTGGAGCGGGGTCCTCGCGGCCATTGACCAGAGCGATGGTACGCGCTCGCGCGGGATCGGATCGGGGCGTCGCAACCGGTGAGGCGAGGCCCGCGGCGCCCCCGGGGCGCGGTATCCTCCCGAACTGGGGCCATCCGGATCCCGCACCGCCCGCCGAACCCCTCGGTGGGCGCCGGGAGTACCGACCGCCACCCCCGATCGGGAGCGCAGAGCGGTGCGACGCGACGCTCGCAGACCAGAGAGGCGCAGCCTCGCGACAGAGGGCAGGCTCGGCCTGCGCCGGGCCCTCGGGCTCTCACTCTGCCTGGTTGCCGGCTGGCTGGTGGGCGCGGGGCTGCTGGGCTCGGCTCTCCCCGCGGTGGTGCCAACCGTGTCCGCCGCCCCCGGCGACCCGCCCACCTCCACCTCCACCCCCACCCCGTGCGTGAACCCCTTCGACCCGCGCTGCAACACGCCACCCCCGACCGCCACCCCCGTTCCCACTCCCACCCCCACCCCGCCCCCGCCCCCGACCCCTACCGCCGCCCCCACCGCGGTGCCGACCCCCTACCTGGAGCAGATCGACCCCGATCAGACGGCGCCCAGCATCCCGCCGACCACCTCGAACACCACCGTCACCCCGCATCCCAACGGCAGCGGCTCACCGCTCCTGGAGCTGGCCCTGCTCGGGATCGTCGTGTTCGCGGTGATCGCGGGGACGAGCTTCTTCCTCTTCTTCCGGATCAGGTGACCCGGGGCCTCCGCGCCCGCCGCGCCGGTGAGCGCGGCCTTCTCCGGGGTTGCTGCGCCGGGCTGGCGGTCCTGGTCGTGCTCCTGGCCGCGCTCGCCGTCGTCCTGGTGCGGCTGACCGCCAGCCCCGACCTCGGGGGGGCGCCGGCCGGCCCCGGCGACGGCCAGAGCCCGCTGGAGATCGCCGCGACCCTGGCCGGCAGCGCCGGCCTCCAGCTGGCACAGCCGGGCGCGACCGGCGCGGTGGTCGTGGTGAGCGAGCAGGACCTCTCGATCCTCGCCACCGCGGTCAACCCCGATCCGGGCAGCTTCACGGATCTTCAGGTCCGGGCTCGCGCCGGTCAGCTCTGGGTCACCGCCTCCAGCCGCCTGGGACCCCTCGCCGTGGTGGCGACCGCCAAGCTCGAGCTCGGCTTCGCGCCGGGCCGGCCGATCACGACCGACATCGAGGAGATCGACGTCGGGGAGCAGGCGATTCCCGGCTTCCTGCAATCGGCCGTGGACCCGCGCGGCAGCGCCGCCTTCTCGCTGACCCCGCTGCTGAGCGGTTCAGAGCTCAGCCAGTACGGCCTGGAGTGCGTCCTCGTGGTTCCTCATCGCGGGCTCGAGCTCGGCTTTCACGAACCGTCGGCGAACCCGAGCCCCGGGTACTGCGCCGCCCATCCCCCGCCGCCCGCCGGCTGAACCGCGGGGTGCGGCGGGCGCTAGTCGAGCTCGTCCGGGTAGGCGGCGCGATCGACCCGCCGGCCCAGCAGCTCGGCCTGCAGGTCGAAGAGCTGGTCCATGAGGCGCACGATGGTCACCCCGGCGCGCAGCTCGGGGGCGCAGCACGGCAGGTTCGCGGCCAGCCGCTGCAGGCGCCCCTCCATCTGCAGGGGGACGCGCTTGCGGCCCAGCAGGAGCAGCTCCTCGCACTCGGCGATGATCTGGTCGACCTCCTCGATCGGCCGTTCCATCCTTCGCCTCTCGGAGTCGCGGCGAATCCGATGGCGGAGCTGCTCGGTGATCTCGTCGTTGGTGATGCGCAGAGGGGAGATCATGTCTGTCTATACGTCCGTGGACCGTGTTCGGTTGCTCTCAGAGAGCGCGTGGGGGATTGCTCCCCAAGAGTTACCAGCCTCTTCCTGTCAGGTCGATGACAACCCGGGCAGGTATCCGCCTCGTCCTCCCCGCCGGCCGAGGCGGGAGATCTCACGCCCCGGGCCTCAGCTGGGGAGGGGCACCGTCCGCGCGATGGCCGCGATCTGGGACGCCCAGAACGGGTCGGAGGCGTAGTCGACGTTCATCCCGCGGAGCGTCGGCCCGTGGTAGTAGGCGCCGCTGGGCGTGAGGTAGCTCTGCTTCACCACCTGGGCCACGAAGAGGATGCAGGCGGTGAAGCTCGGGAAGCTCATGGCGTCGCCGAAGGGGTTGCTGTCGTCGGCGCCGTAGCCGAAGAGGTTGTGCTTCTGCTGGGCGATGGCGCTCGTCCCCCAGCCCGACTCCTCGATGGAGTGGGCGACCAGGTAGCGCGCGCTCACCCCAGAGGTCGCCTCGGCCTGCATGTAGGCGCTGCCGAGGCCGGCCAGGTCGGTGCCCGACAGGAAGGCGTCGATGGTCTGGGCGTTCTCGCCGGAGGGGAGGGTGAGGTCGGTGTCCTCGGTGAAGACGGGGCCGGGGACGGGGGAGAAGATGGTGTCGTCGGCTCGGGCCAGGGCCAGGGCCGCGGCGGCGTCGGCGTACTCGGTGTCGTACTCGGAGATCAGGTCGTACTCGGTCTGCGCCGAGCTGGCCGCCAGCTCCGCCTGGCTGGCCGCCACCTTGTCGTTGGCCAGCAGCACGGCGTCGCTGGCCTCGTCGTTGGCGATCACCACCTCCTGGGTCGCCGCCTGCTGCTCGGCCGCCTGCTCCTGGCTGCGGGCCGCGAGCGCGGCGCTCAGCAGATGCTGCTCCCGGGTCTGCGCCGCGTCGATCTGGTTGACCAGCAGGTTGCCGGCGCTCGCCACGTGATCGACCTCACTCATCCTGGCCACCAGGTCGCTGACGCTCTGAGCGTCGACCAGGTACTCGATGGTGGTCTGGCTGCCGCCGCTCTCGTAGCTGGCGCGCACGAAGGCTTCCAACCGCTGCTTGTCCTGGGCGATCTGGGCCTGCAGCTCGGTGACCTCGGCCTGGTCGGAGCTGACCTCGGCGTCGAGGGAGGCGATCTTGGCCTGCATCGCGGCCAGTTGGGCCTGGGCCTCGGCGAGCTCGGAGCGCGCATCGGCGAGCTGACTGCTGGCCTGGGCCACCTGTTCCTTGGTCTGGAGAGCGTGGAGCTGGGCCTGGGCGAGGGCCTGCTGAGCGGCGGTCAGGTCGCCCCCCGAGCCGTCACCGGCAAGCACATGCCCGCTGCCCAGGCAGATGGCGGCGGTTAGCGCGGCCACCAGGGCGGCTCCGAGCCGGGTCGGGCGCCTGGCGCGCCCAGATCGCTGTGGGCCCATCTCTCAGCCAGTATGTCGAGGCGTCCCCGAGCGAGCCGGCCGATGTCACGGCTCCGTCATCGAGTGGTCGCGGAGCTGTGCGATGGTGCCGACCCGCGGTGACAGGGACGGCACGGCCCGACCGTGAGCGCGACCGGCGGGCGGGCGCACGACCGGGCCGGTCGTGCCCGGATCAGGACGCCTTGCGCTTGAGAAGCTGGTCGCGGACGTCGCCGCTGACCGGGAACAGCTCGACCGCCTGCCGGGGTCCGCAGTCGGTGCACTCGAGCCGCCCGCCGATCGGGTTACCGTCAGCGTCGTAGTAGATGATGGTGAGACGCGGAGCGCTGCATCGGGGGCACGGGTCGGGCGTAGCCATCGGCTCCTCCGAAGTCGTCCTCTCTGGTGAGCAGATGATGGCACGGCTGGCTCCGACGGGGCCGTCCCGCACCGGGGCGTGGTGCTCCCGCCCCGCGGGGCGGACGTCTCGTACCGGGGCGAGGAACTCTCGAACCGGGGCCACGGTGCCTCGCCGCGGCAGGGCCGAACGGCGCCGGCCGGGGGTGGGCGAGCCGTGACCGGTCCCGAGGTCGGCACCGAGACCGACGCGCGGCTGGGTCGCTACCTGGACGAGCTGTATCTCTGGAACCGGCGCATCAATCTGACCGCGGTGCCCCGAGCCGAGGCGGAGAGCCGGCACACCGGGGAGGCGCGGCGGCTGCTCGCCGCGTCGGAGGCCGCGCAGGGGGCACGGGTGGTCGACATCGGCGCCGGCGGTGGGGTGCCGGGACTGGTGATGGCGATCCTTCGCCCGGACCTCCGTCTGACCCTGGTCGAGGCCGACCGGAGGCGGGCCGGATTCCTGCTCCACGCCGCCGCCCTCTGCGCCTGCCCCGGGGTCACGGTCATCTCTCGCCGGGCCGAGGAGGTGGGCCACGATCCGGCTCACCGCGGCCGCTACGACCTCGCGGTGTCACGCGCCACCGCGGCCGCTCCGGCGCTCTGCGAGCTGGCGCTGCCACTGCTCCGCACCGGCGGCCGGCTGCTCGCGCTGGTGTCCGACGCCGAGGCCGACGCGCGGATCGCAGCCGCGGCCGCGGCCGCCTGCGGGGGAGGTCAGCCGCTGGCGGTCGCCCCCGGGATCCTGGCGATCACCAAGGTCCAGCCCACCCCCGACGCCTTCCCCCGGCGCCCGGGGGTGCCGGCCCGACGCCCTCTCGGGGGGAGGTGACCGGCCGGGGGCGCGCCCGTCGCCGGGGTCAGCGGCTCATCCGGGACCGGCCCCGGAGGCCAGCCGCCGGCGCACCGCCGCCTCGGCGTTCCCGCGCTCGTCCCAGGGCACCGGTCCGCTCGCCGTCTCGATGGTGCGCTCGTGACCCTTCCCGGCCAGCAGGACGGTGTCACCCGGTCGGGCGCGCTCGATAGCGAAGCCGATGGCCTCGGTCCGATCGGGGATGAGGTGCAGGCGATCCCCCCGGGTCGCCCCCCCGATCTCCGCCGCCCGGCCTATCTCCTCCAGGATGGCGACCCGGTCCTCGCCGCGCGGGTCCTCGTCGGTGACCACGATCACGTCGGCGAGCCGGGCTGCGACACCGCCCATCGCACCCCGCTTCTCGCGGTCACGCTCCCCCGCCGAGCCGAACACCACCCAGAGCCGGCCACTGGTGGCGGGGCGCAGCTCGCCGAGCACGGTCTCGAGGGCGGCGGCCGTGTGCGCGTAGTCGACCACCACGCCGAAGTCCTGGCCGAGCTGGATCCGCTCCATCCGCCCGGTCACCCGCTCCAGGCTGGCGATGCCCCGGACCGCCGTCTCCAGATCCACGCCGCCTCCGCACGCGGCGGCCAGCGCCGCCAGCGCGTTGGCGGCGTTGAAGGAGCCCGCCAGGCGCAGCGCGATCGGGAGCCGGCCCCACGGCGTGGCCGCCATGAAATGGACACCTCTGCCATCAACCTGGAGGTTCTCGGCGACCAGGTCGGCGTCGGAGCGGCCGCCGGCGCTGTAGGTGAGGCGACGCGCCACCGGGGTGGCGGCGAGACTGGGGAAGCCGAAGTCATCGTCCCGGTCGAGGACTGCCAGGCCTCGCGGCCGCGCTCCCACCAGCTCCAGCAGGCGCCGCTTGGTGCGCAGGTACTCCTCCCGGGTGCCGTGGATGTCGAGGTGCTCGGAGGTGATCCGCGTGTAGACGGCCAGGTCGTAGTCGACGTCGTCGACGCGATGGAGGTGGAGCCCGTGCGAGGACGTCTCCAGGGCCACGTGGGTGCAGCCCGCGTCCGCTACCTCGGCCAGCAGGCGGTGCAGCTCGGGAGCCTCGAGGGTGGTGAGCCTGCCGGAGCTCGGCCGGACCCCCTCCCCGATCCGGACATCGACGGTGGTGACGCTGGCGGCCCTGAGCCCGGCGGCGGACCAGGCCGCCCAGAGCATGGTGGTGGTGGTGGTCTTGCCGTCGGTGCCGGTGATCCCGGCCACCGTCATCCGCCGTGACGGATGCCCGGTGAGGGTGGCGGCCAGCGCGCTCAGGGCCCGGCGGCTGTTCGCCACGATAGCCAGCGGCGTGCCCGGGAGCGGAGGCTCCAGCGGCTCCTCGGCGACCACGGCCACCGCGCCGGCGCGGACCGCCTCGGCGGCGAAGTCCCGACCCTGGACGTGGAGCCCGGGGACGGCGACGAAGAGGGCCCCCCGACCGCAGCGGCGGGAGTCGTCCCCGACCGAGGTGATCTCGGGGTCGCCGTCGCCGACGGCCGGGTCGAGACCCGATCGCCGGAGCAGCTCGGAGAGAAGCATCGTCCGCTCGCCCGGCGGCTACGCCGAGGTCCCGCCCGCGGCCGGCGAGCAGGCCTCCAGCGCGTCGATCAGGGTCCGGAACTTGACGTCGGTCTCGGCCACCTCCAGCTCGGGCTGCGATTCGGCGACGATGCCGGCCCCGGCATGGATGCGCACCGCCGCCCGGGTCACCAGGGCGCAGCGCAGGCTGACCGCCCACTCCCCGTCCCCGCGGCTGTCCACCCAGCCGACCAGGCCGGCGTACAGCCCTCGCGAACCGGGCTCGAGCTCCGCGATCAGCTCGGCGGCCGCCGCGGTCGGGGTGCCGCAGACGGCGGGGGTGGGGTGGAGGGCCGCCGCCAGCGAGAGCGCGCCCGGCGCGGACGGCCGCAGCCGCCCCCGCACCGCGGTGGCCAGGTGCCAGACGGTGGCCGTCGCCGCGAGGTGAGGTTCGGGGTCGACCCACAGCTCCGCGCAGTGGGGTTGGAGCGCATCGGCCACCGCCTCCACCACCGCGGCGTGCTCGTGCCGGTTCTTCGCCGAGCGGAGCAGGGCCTCGGCCGCCTGACGGTCGCGCGCCGGGTCGGGCGAGCGTGCCGCGGTGCCGGCGTGGGGGAGCGACAGCACGCGGTCGCCCTCGCGACGGATCAGCGTCTCGGGGGTGGCGCCGACGAAGTCGCCCTCCGCGGCGGCGAAACCGGGAGCGGCGAAGAGATGGCAGCCAGGGTCCCGCCGGCGCAGCTCGGCGAGCAGGGCGCCCATCTCGATGCCGGGGTTGGACGCCACCAGGCTCCGGGCCAGCACCACCTTCTCCAGCCCGCCGGCGCGGATCCGCGAGATGGCCTCGGCGACCGCCCCGGCGTAGCTGGTGAGCGGCGGGTGGGCCCGCCAGCGCATCGGTCCGATCCGGGCCGGGGAGGAGTTGGAGGACCGGTGGGCGCCGCGCTCCGCCGGCGCGAGGGCCGCCGGCTGTGGCGGCGCCGGTGCTGCCGACCAGCCGCGGTCGCCCGCCGCCAGGTCCAGCTCCCGCGGGGCGATGGAGGTGATCCGCACCCGCTCCGGCAGCAGCAGGTGGGCCGGCGCGTCCCCCGCGAAGGGGAGGGCGGCCGCGATCACCGCCCCGTCGACACCGAGAGCGGTGAGCGCCGCGTCTGCCAGGTTCGCCGCCCGCGCCGCCTGCCCCGGCCCCGCGGGCACCTCGATCCTCCGCAGCTCTCCGCTGGTGACGATCCCGGCGCCCTCGCGCTCCATCAGGAAGCCTCCGGATCGCCAGGATGCCAGCAGGTCGACGTGCGGTCCGGGATCACCGGCACGGCGGGGGAGGATCGCGCCCGGCGACGCCGCGGTCACCGCCGGGTCCCGACCAGCAGCTGCACGGTGCCGAAGCCGAGCAGGCTCCGGCGGGTGTCGTCGAAGCCCGCCTCACGGAAGATCCCGACCAGGGTGGGGCCGTCGGGGAGGTAGGCGGTGGAGGCGGGGAGGTAGCGGTAGGCCTCGCCGTCGGAGAGGAGGGCGCCGAGCCGGGGAACCACGCGGTCGACCCAGGTGGCCCGGATCCAGCGGGTCGCCGGCCGCGGCTCGGCCAGGTCGAGCACCGCGAGCCGGCCTCCCGGCCGCACCACCCTGGCCATCTCCGCAGCGCAGCGCGCGATGTCGACGACGTTGCGCAGGGCGAATCCGGAGGTGACTCCGTCGACGCTCGCCGGCTCGAAGGGGAGGTCGAGGATGTCGGCACGGACCAGCCGGTCGGCTCCACGGGCTCGGGCGAGCATCCCCGCCGAGCTGTCCACGCCGATGCTGCGATAGCCCTGCCGGTGCAGCTCACGGCAGAACTCGCCCGGTCCGCAGGCGAGGTCGGCAACCGTGGCGCCCCGTGGAAGTCGGAGCTCGGCGACCGCCCGGCGCCGCCAGACGAGGTCAAGGCCGCCGGTCATCAGGTGGTTCATGAGGTCGTACCGGGGGGCGATCCGGTCGAACATCTCCTCGACGACCCGCGCCTTCTCGCTGGTCTGGGGGAGAGGGGCGGGGAGGGTCATGGTCATCCCATCATCGCCGAGCGGCCGCCTGGACTGCCCCCGCTCAGGTGAGCGGGCCGGGTGTGGCCGTGGCGGAGGGGACGGAGCTCGAGACCGGGCAGACAACGATGAGGCCGACACCCGACTCCTCCACGGAGCAGTCCGAGGGGATCGTCTGGCCCGGCCCGGGGACCAGGACCGGGGTCGGCGCGGGCACGCTCGTGACCGGGGCTGCGGAGGCCACGGGCGGGTTCGAGAGCAGACCGTTCGGCCGGCTGGCGACCCCGGCTTGGAAGGCGGCCATGCAGCCCGCTGCCACGGCCGCGCCGACGATTAGCGAGGCCATCACCGGACCCGTGGGAACCAGCCGTCCGAGGCGCGCCCCCTCTTCGGCTCCGACTTCCGCCCGAGCGAGCTGCAACCGCCGGTGGAGCAGGACGGCGAGCGCCGCCGCGAACGCGGCCAGGAGAGCTGCGACACAGCCCGCAACCCCGCCGATCAACACTCCAGCGACCTCGGGCGGCGCGAACGGGTCGCCCACGGTCCCGGCGACCGAGCCGGAGGGGTCGACGAGGACGGCGATGTTGCTCACCAGCCCGGCGACGACCAGCGCCCCGCCGGTGCCAGCGGCGAGGCACGCGGCAGCGCCCGCCCAGCGCTGTTCGGGGCCGCGCCCGAGGACCAGCACCAGGACGCCGCCGAGGAGGAGGAGGGCGTAGTAGCCGTCAGGCCGGAGCGGCGTCACGCTGGCGAGGCCGGGCACCCATCCGTTCAGCGCCGCGACGATCAGGAAGGCCAGGGTCTCGCACGCGGCAACCGTCACCATCACGACTCCCGTCCAGCTCACCCAGGCGTCGAGGTCGGTCGGGAGGTGCCAGCGGTGGCTGGAGCTCACCAGGAATGCCTCGCCGTCGACCCCGGGGATCGCATCTTCGGGCTCGAGGCCGGGTTCGAGGTGGCCCTGCAACCCGGAGTCTTCCGGCGGCCGCGCCATCGCCCGGCATCATCCGCCATCCGGCCGGGGCCTGCAGGGCAACCGGACACGCGGTTACGACGACCTACTCGGCTGCGCCCCGGAACCCTTCGGGGCACCGATACCATGGCGCGCCAGTGGGCAGCGACGGTTTCGATTCCCCCGAGCCTCGGCCCGCGGATCCAGCAGGTGCCTCGGCGCAACCTGGCCCGCCACTCTAGAACCGCGCGGGGCATCAGCGCGATCACGCCGCCTCGCCGCGGTGGGTTCAGGGCTTCTGTCCGTTGTCCTGGTGGCGGCCGTGGTGATCGGATTCGTCGCCAACCACTCGCTTCAGCCAGCCACCTCGGTAGCTGGCACGAGCGCACGACCTTCGGATGGCGTCACGCTCGGCCTGCCCAGCCCGACGCCCACCCTTGCGTCCACGGCGACCCCTGCACCCACGCCGAGCTTCTCTCCGGCGCTGTCACCGACGTTGGTGCTTCCCGCGACGTCCACGACGGTACCGGCGTCCGCACTCACCTCTCCGCCGACCCGCCAGGCGAGCACCGCCAGCGCGTCCTGCTCGACCACGTCCCCCGACCCCACATATGCGGTTGGGTGCACCGCCGTTGCCTCGGTCGAGACGGGACAGGCGGTGGTGGTCGTCTCGTTAACCCTCGCCAACCAGGGAGCGGACCTCCTCGCACCCATGGCCAGCTCACCCACTGAGGTATGGATGAATGGGTCGGACTTGGACGAGTTCGCCACCCTCGTCTCCGCCACGGGAGGCTGCGCGGCCGACCCGAGCGACCCACGGTATGCCGACTGTACCCTTCCAATTCTGGACGCCAGTGCCTCCTGGAGTGCCTCTCTGACGTTCTCCGTGCCGCTGGTCCCGGCCCACCTGGTGAGCTACGTGCATCTCACCGAGGGGCTGTGCGTGCCATCGGGGACCACCTGGGTCTACCAGCAGCAGGAGGCCGCGATGGCTTCGGTTTCATTCACCGTGTCATGAGGCGGTGGGGATCCCCCCCCGAGGCCTCTCGCCACGGTCCTCCAGTCCCCCGCGGCGCAGCTTCCCCAGCGCGGTGTGCGGCAGCTCCTCCACGATGATCATCTCGCGGGGAGCCGGGTGTCGGCCCAGCACGGCACCCACGTGGTCGCGGATCGCCTCCAGGGTCGGCGGCATCCCGCGGTCCACCGGGACGACCGCCGCCACCACGCGCTGCCCCCAGGTGGGGTCGGGACGGCCGAAGACGGCGCAGTCGGCAACGTCCGGATGGGATCTCAGCACCGTCTCGACCTCCCTCGGCCAGACGTTCTCCCCGCCGGTGACGATCAGATCGTCGAGCCGCCCGTGGAGATGCAGCCGTTCGCCATCGTCGAGCCATCCGGCATCCCCGGTGGGGAGCCAGCCGTCCGCGGTGAGGCCGGCGCCGGCACCGTCGCGATAGCCGGTCAGGAGCGTCGGTCCACCCAGCTGGACCTCGCCCGCCGCGCTGATCCGGATCGCCATCCCGGGAAGCGGGAGCCCGTCGTAGACGACCCCCCCGCAGCTTTGGGTGAGGCCGTAGGTGACGACGCAACGCACCCCTCGAGCGGCAGCACGCTCCTCGAGCGTCCTCTCCATCCCGCCACCCCCGACCACCATGGCCCGGTAGCCGCCCAGCTCGACGCCGGCATCCAGCGCCCGCGCCAGCTGGGTGGGGACGATCGAGATGAACGGGTACCCGCCCACCGGCTCGAGCTCCCCGGTGGGACGGAAGAGCAGCGGGGCACCACCCAAGAGCGCGCGCAGCACCACCAGCAGGCCGCCGATGTGGGCGAGGGGCAGGCAGCTCACCCAGCCCTCGCCCGCCCCTGCGTCCAGAGCCAGCAGGGAGGCCGATACGGCGGCCTCCACCGCGGCCCGGCTCAGCTCCACCAGGCGGGGCTGGCCGGAGGAGCCGGAGGTGGGGATGACCAGCGCCGTCGCCGGGTCGGCGGGTCGACCCCCGGGCAGCCGCCGGAGGCCGTCGTCGGAGAGGAGCACCGTCGGCTCCCCGCGCGCCAGCAGCTCTCGCACCGCCGGCTCCGGCAGCCGGTGATCCACGGGCAGCAGCGCCGCCTCGGAGGCCCAGGCCGCGGCGACGACCTCCACCCACGCCTCCCCCGGCGGCAGCGCCACCGCGATCACGTCCCCACGCCGCAGCCCGCCCCCTTTCGTAGCTTGCTTCACGTTGAGTACGCTAGCCCACAGCACGATGAGCCCAGATGCAGGTGTTCCGCCGCCTCCCCAGTGGACCTCCCACGGCGAGTTCAGCGACATCCGTTACGAGACCGCCGAGGGCATCGCCAAGCTGACCATCAACCGGCCGGAGGTGCGCAACGCCTTCCGCCCGACCACCCTCTTCGAGCTGTCCCGGGCCTTCGAGTTGGCCCGTGACGACCCCGAGGTGGGGGTCGTGGTGCTCACCGGCGCGGGCGACAGGGCCTTCTGCTCAGGCGGGGACCAGCGGGTTCGCGGCGACGACGGCTATCGCGACGCCCACGGGGTCGGCCGCCTCAATGTCCTCGACCTCCAGGTCCAGATCCGGCGCCTTCCCAAGCCGGTCATCGCCATGGTCGCCGGCTATGCGATCGGAGGTGGCCACGTCCTGCACCTGGTCTGCGACCTGACCGTGGCTGCCGACAACGCCGTCTTCGGCCAGACCGGGCCGAAGGTGGGGTCGTTCGACGCCGGCTACGGTGCCGGGCTCCTGGCCAGGACCGTGGGCCTCAAGCGGGCCAAGCAGGTGTGGTTCCTCTGCGAGCAGTACGACGCCGCCACCGCCGAGCGGTGGGGGCTGGTCAACTGGGTGGTTCCGGTCGCCGAGCTGGAGGCCCGCACCGTGGCGGTCTGCCGGCGGATCCTGCAGATGAGCCCGCTCTCTCTGCGCCTGCTCAAGGCCGGGTTCAACGCCGACCAGGACGGCCTGGCGGGAATCCAGGAGCTCGCCGGCGACGCGACCCTCCTCTACTACATGGGCGAGGAGGCACAGGAGGGAAGGAACGCCTTCCTCGAGAAGCGGAGCCCCGACTTCTCGCGTTTCCCGCGCCGCCCATGAGCCCGGTGGCCGCCGTGACCGCAGGCCGGCGCGCGCGTCGCTTTCGGTGACGGCCGCACCCCTCGCCGGCCGGCGAGGCCCCGGTGAGGTCGCCCGGCTCTGGTGGGCGGGGGCGCGCCCGCGCACGCTCGGGGTGGGGGCCATCCCGGTGCTGGTCGGCGCCGCCGCGAGCGGGCACCCCAAGGCGCTGCCGACGGCCGGCGCGCTGGTGGTGGCTGTCGGGCTCCAGGTGGGCGCCAATCTCGCCAACGATTACTTCGACGGCCGGCGCGGGGTGGACACCGCCGCCCGAGTTGGGCCCCGCCGGCTCACCGCCAGCGGGCTGGTGCGGCCCGGCGCGGTCCTGGTCGCGGCCCTCGCCTGCCTCATGGTCGCCGCCGCCATCGGCCTCTGGCTGGCCCTGGCGAGCGGCTTGGGATGGCTGGTCGTGGCCGGAGCCGCCGCCCTCGCCGCAGCCCTCCTCTACACCGGCGGTCCGCGCCCCTACGCCGCCACCGGGGTGCTCGCCGACCTCGCCGTGTTCGCCTTCTTCGGCCTGATGGCGACCGTCGGCAGCGCCGCCGTTCAGGGCGCGGGCGTCCCGGCCCGGGCCTGGTGGGCGGCGGTGGCGATGGGGCTGCTCGCGGTGGCTGTGCTGGTCGCCAACAACCTCCGCGACCTCGCCACCGACCGGGACGCCGGCCGCCACACTCTGGTCGTCCGGCTTGGCGATGGTCCGGCGCGCCGCCTCTACGAGGCTCTGATCGTGGCCGGTGTGATCGTGCCCACCCTCGGCGTGCTGCTCGGCCAGCTTCCCCTGCTGGTCCTGGTCTCGCTGCTGGCGATCCCCTCCCTGGTGAGCCCGCTCCGCGTGGCCGGGAGCCGCGATCTCCAGAGCCGTGGGCTGGTGCCCCTCCTCCCTCTCACCGTTCGCCTCCACCTGGCCCTCGGCGTCCTGCTGGCGGCCGCCCTGCTCGCCGCCGCGCTCCTCCCCCACGCGGTCGGGATGGCGCACCTCTGGTAGAAGCTGACCATCGAGACCTGCCCGGCCGGGCCTGAGGAGGACGGATCATGACCATCGAGGTTCCCCCACGCGGCGCGCGCAGCACCGCTCGTCTCCTCCGCTACGTCTTCGCTCCCATGGCGCGGATCCAGATCTCGCGATACCGCCGGGCGACCAGCCCTGAGCAGCGACGGACCTTCGGCTTCCCGGCGTGGCTCCACAACCTGGCGCGGCACCCCGACCAGGTCTGGGTGCAGGTCGGCAACCGCACCCTCAGGGTGACCGGCGAATCGCTGCTCGGTGCGGCACGGGAGGAGGCCCTCCGCCGGATCTACGCCAGCGCGCCCCGCTACGCCGGTTACCAGAGCAAGACCGATCGGGAGATCCCGGTGCTCAGGCTGACCAGGGCGGGCGACCCTGGCTGAGCCCACTCCCCCCTGCGCGAGCGTGGTATAGGACCAGCCATGGCCGCCCGCCGGATCCCCTTCACGGTGGCGCTTCGCGAGCCGGTGCTCGGGGTGACCTCCCGCGCCGGCTGGCTGATCGAAGGCGACGCCGGATGGGCGGAGTGGTCCCCCCTCCCGAGCTGGAGCCGCGAGGAGAACGCGGCCGCCTACCGGGGGGCGCTGGAGGCCGCCGCGCAGCCCTTCCCGGAGCCCGTGCGCAACTCCGTGGAGATCAACACCATGATCCCGCGCGTAGCTCCGCGCCTCGCCGCCCGGATGGCAGTGCTCTCGGGGTGCGCCACCGTGAAGGTCAAGGTCGGCGACCCGGAGGGCGAGGCCCGGGTGCGCGCGGTGCGCGAGGCGGTGGGCCCCGGTGTCCGGATCCGGGTCGACGCCAACGGCGCATGGACCGTCGACGAGGCGGTCGGCGCGCTGGCCCGGCTCGCCGCCTGGGAGATCGAGCTGGTCGAGGACCCGGTCCGCGGGCTGCGCGACCTGGCCGCGCTCCGCCGCCGCAGCCCGGTGCCGGTTGCCGCCGAGATGGCGATCCGCTGCATGGAGGACGTGGTCGAGATGCGCCGCCTGGACGCCGCCGACGTCCTGGTCGTCAAACCTCAGCGCATCGGGGGCATCACCGCCGCCCTCCACGCCGCCGAGCTGGCGGCCGGGCTCCCGGTGGTCGTCTCCAGCGCCCTGGAGACGTCGGTCGGCCTGGCCGCCTGCCTGGCCGTGGCTGCGGCTCTCCCGGCCTCGCGGTACGCCCACGGCATCGGGACCGCCCCCCTGCTCGAGGAGGACGTCACCGCCAACCCGCTGCGCCCTGTCGGGGGGAGGCTCGTGCCCCGGCGCGTCGAGCCCGACCTGCTGCTCGTCCGCCGCTCATGACCACCCCCGAGCCCCCGACGGACGGCGACATCGCCCTCGCCTGCATGACTCGATTCGCCGGCGAGCTCCACCGCCAGGGCCTCCGTGACGCCTGCATCTCACCGGGTTCGCGCTCCACCCCGCTGGCCCTGGCCTTCGCCCGGCATGGTGGCTTCCGGGTTCACGTCCACCTCGACGAGCGCTCCGCCGGCTACTACGCCGTGGGCCTGGCCCGCGCCGCCGGCCGTCCGGTCGCGCTGGTGTGCACCTCGGGGACCGCGGTCGCCAACTGGCTGCCGGCGGTGGTCGAGGCCTCGATGGCGGCGGTCCCCCTGCTGCTCCTCTCCGCCGACCGGCCTCCCGGGCTACGCGGCACCGGGGCCAACCAGACCATCGACCAGGTGGGCATCTTCGGCGGCTTCGTCCGGTGGTCGGTGGACGCCCCCCTGCCCACGTCGGCGCCCGGCGCGATGCGTGCCTGGCGCTCCCTGGCGGCCGAGGCGGTGGCCCACGCGGTGGCCGGACATCCGGGGCCGGTGCACCTCAACCTCCCGTTCGGCGAGCCCCTGGTGCCGTCGGAGGCGGCGCTGGCACTCGACCTCGACGTGGATTGCGACCTCACCCGGGGTGGCGCTCCCGAGGTTGCCGCCGCCAGATCTCCGATCGCCCCGGACCCGGCCGTGGTCGAGGAGCTGGTCGCCCTGATCCGGGCCACCGAACGCGGTCTGCTGCTGGCCGGCGGGCTCCCGGGCACCCCCGATGCCCGGGGCGGCGCCATCGCGCAGCTGGCCGCGCTGGCCGCATGGCCGCTGATCGCCGAGCCCACCTCGGGCCTGCGCACCGGCCCCCCGGCCCTGGAGGCGGGGGTGCTCCTGCTCGGCGCCGCCCCCTTCGCCGCCGCCCACGTTCCCGACCTGACCATCCAGGTTGGCTCGACCCCGACGACCCGGTCCGCTCTGACGACCGCCGCCGGCTCCCGGCGCCTGGTGGTCGTCGCCCCGCCAGGCACGGAGGCGGACCCCGCACGGGCCGCCTGGATGACCCTGCGCTGCGACCCGGTTCTGCTCGCCGCCGCCCTCGCCGACCGTCTGTCACCGCGAAGCCCCACAGCCTGGAGCCGGTCATGGGCGGAGGCCGACCGCTGTGCCGGGGGCGCGGTCGCCGCCTGGATGGACGGGCTCGGCGACGAGCTGTTCGAGGGCAGGGTGGCCCGCGACGTCGCCGCCAGCCTCCCCGACGGTGCCCTCCTCTTCGCCGGGTCGAGCATGCCGATCCGCGACCTCGACGGCTTCATGCTGCCGCGGAGCGGGCTGCGGGTGGTGGGCAACCGGGGGGCGAGCGGCATTGACGGGTCGGTCTCCACCGCGCTGGGGCTGGCCGCGGGCGGTTCTTCCCCCGCCGCGGCCGCCAGCCGCGGGCACGCCGGCGCCGGCGGCACCCGCACCTTTGCCCTGATCGGCGACTTGGCCCTCCTCCACGATGCCGGAGGACTGATCTGGGGCGCGCGTCGCGGGCACGATCTGGTCATTGTTGTCATCAACAACGACGGCGGCGGGATCTTCGACATCCTTGACCAGGCCCGGCTGGTCGAGCACGAGGCGCTCTTCGCCACCCCGCACGGCGTCGAGCCGGGCGCGCTCGCCGCCGCCGCCGGCGCCGGGCATCTCCTTGTGGAGCACGCCGGGGAGCTGGTGACCGCGATCGACCAGGCCCGGGCGGCGGGTGGCGTGCGGGTGGTCGAGGTCCGCACCGCGCGCGGCCGCAACGCGGAGCTGCACCGCGCGGTCGCCGCCGCCGTCGCCGAGGCGGTGACCTGAATCGGGCGTTAGCCGCCGGCCCGCCAGGGTCTGGCGACTACCCCGCGGGTCGGACCTCGGGCAGCTTCTCCAGGCGCCGGGCATTCTCCACCAGCCCCCGGATGGCCTGGAGGCTGGCCGGCGAGAGGCCGGTGGAGGCGAGCGCGATCTCCTTCACCCCGGGGTCGCGGACCGCCGCGAGGAGGGCGAGCTGCACGCCGATCTCCGCTCCGGACGTCTCGTCGAAGAAGTAGCTCGGGTTGACGCCGAAGAAGCGGGCGAGCGCCTCCAGGTGTGCCTTGGTCGGGTTGGCGCGGAGGCCCCGGCGGAGCTGCCAGAGGTAGGTAGCGGACACCGTCGGCCCCCCGTCGCGCTGCAGCGCCGCCGCCACCTCGGCGTTGCTGTGCGGCGGCCGGCCGGCGGCGTGGACCGTCTGGAAAAGACGCTCGAGCTTCTCCGCGAGGCTCGGGCTGGGCTCGACCGTCATCGACCCACTCCCCTCAACTCGCAGTAGTCATAGCACAGCGCCCGCATCCAGTCGAGTTGACGGCGGCGAGTTACTCGTCCTCCCCACCGACGCTCTTGCAAGGCGGGTAATCCCGACCCCCGAAGTCGAGATTCCCACTTCACCGGGTAGACTTCGCACATGCCGCAGACCTCCCGAGACCTTCTTGCCGCCGCCCGCCGCACCGTCCGTGAATTCGCCCCTCACGAGGTGCGGGAGATGGGTGGCCGCACCCTCATCGACGTCCGCGAGCAGGACGAATGGGACCAGGGGCACATCCCCGGCGCGATCCACCTGAGCAAGGGCTACATCGAGATGCGGATCGAGGAGATGGTGCCGGAGCGATCCACCCCGATCACCCTCTACTGCGCGGCCGGCATCCGCTCCCTGCTCGCGGCCCAGGTCCTGGAATCGATGGGCTATCACGACGTCGCCTCGATGTCGGGTGGCTACGGAGCCTGGAAGCAGGCGGGCTACGAGTTCGTGATGCCGCGCACCCTGACCGCCGAGCAGAAGCTCCGCTACAGCCGCCACCTGCTCATGCCCGAGGTTGGCGAGGAGGGCCAGGCCAAGCTCCTCGAGGCCCGGGTGCTGCTCATCGGCACCGGCGGCCTGGGTTCACCGGCGGCGCTCTACCTTGCCGCGGCCGGGGTCGGGACCATCGGGCTGGTCGACTTCGACACCGTGGACGTCAGCAATCTCCAGCGCCAGATCCTCCACACCCAGGATCGGATCGGGATGCCCAAGACCCAGTCCGCGCGGATCGCCCTCAACGCGCTGAACCCGGACGTCCGGGTGGTGGAGCACGCCGAGGTCCTCAACAGCGAGAGCGCTCCTCGCCTCTTCCGCCAGTACGACGTGATCGTCAACGGCTGCGACAACTTCCCGACCCGCTACCTGGCCAACGACGTCGCCATCTTCGAGCGCAAGCCGCTCGTTGACGGCGGCATCTTCCGCTTCGAGGGCCAGGTGTCCACGATCGTGCCCTTCCTCTCGCCCTGCTACCGCTGCCGCTACCCCGCGCCGCCGCCTCCCGAGGAGGCTCCGTCCTGCGCCGAGGCGGGCGTGCTCGGGGTGCTGCCTGGGATCGTCGGCGTGCTCCAGGCCACCGAGGTGATCAAGCTGATCCTGGGCACCGGCGAGCCGCTCACCGGGCGCCTCCTCCACATCGACGCCCTCGACATGCGCTTCCGCGAGTTCCGGGTGCCCCGCGATCCCGAGTGCCCGGTCTGCGGCGAGAACCCGACGATCACCGAGCCGATCGACTACGAGGGCTTCTGCGCGGTGCCCCTCAACCGGCCCGCGGCGGCTCCCCCGGTGCTCGCCGCCGCCGGCTGAGCCCTTCGCCCGGGGCGGCGGGTGCACCCCCCAACTCCTAGTCCCGCGGGGTGTGGCCAGCCCCGGCCGAGGACGGCGGCGGCGAGCCGGCCCCTGTGCGCCGCCGGCTCAGTCGATCCGCCCCAGGAACCCCCGGAGCGCCGCGGTGAAGGCGGGCGGGTCCTCGAGGTTGGTGAGGTGTCCCGCCCCGGGGATCACCGCCAGCTCGCCCCGCGGCAGGGCTGCGGCGACCGCGCGTGCCTCGTCGAGGCTGACGATCGCGTCCTGATCGCCGTGGATCACCAAGGCCGGGACCGCCACCGATCCGAGCAGGGAGGTGCTGTCGGGGCGGGCGGCCATGGCCCACTGGCAGGCGGCGATCCCCGCCGGCCGGCAGCGTCGGATCCGCCCCACCACCGGGTCTGCGATGTGCGGCTCGCCGCGGGCCCGGGGGCCGAGCAGTCGCTTGACCATGGGGACGGCGGTCTCGACCCCGTCCCGGAGGGCCAGCCCAGCCATGGTGCGCCGGTTCTCCGCCTGCTCCGGGGTGTCTGCAGAGGCGCGCGAGGAGGCGAGCACCAGGGCGCGCACCCGCTCGGGGGCGACGCGGAGCAGCGCCAGCGCGGTGTAGCCGCCCATGGAGAGGCCGATCACGACCACCGGCCCGGCGCCGGCCGCGTCGAGGCCGCGCAGCACCGCTCCGGCGTAGCCGTCGAGGGTGGCGCTTCGTGGGTCGGTCAGCTCCGGCGAGTCGCCGCAGCCCCACATCTCCGGGCGGAGGCAGCGGAAGTCGCCGGACAGGGCTGCGACCTGGTGGTCCCACTGCGAGGCGTCGAGCGGGAAGGCGTGGAGAAAGAGGAGGGCCGGCCCCTCGCCGGTGTCGTGCAGGGCGGGCGGGGGCGGCAATTGCGCGTCGCCGCTCGTGGCGCGTCCGGGTACCTGCGCAGGCTTCACGCCCCGGTCGGGCTCCGACCCCGGGGACGAGCGGCCGCCGCCCTCCCTCATCGGTTCAGGCGCTGTTGGAGATGGGCTGGAGCGGGAAGTCCACGTCCAGCGTCGCCTCCTCGATGTGCGTGCGGGCATGCCGCTCGACGTCGCGGAGCTTGAGGATCTCAGCCGGTGTGATCAGGGTGATCGCCACCCCGCTGCGTCCCGCACGACCGGTGCGACCAACCCGGTGGAGGTAGTCGTCGGGCGTGCCCGGCACGTCGTAGTTGATCACGTGGCTGATGTCGTCGATGTCGAGGCCGCGCGCCGCGACGTTGGTGGCGATCAGCGAGCGCACGTGGGTGGCGACGAACCGCCGCATGGCCTCGTCGCGCTCCTTCTGGGTGAGGTCGCCGTGGAGGACGCCGACCGTGTAGCCGCGCCGCTCGATCTGCACCTGGAGCAGGTCGGCGGTGCGCTTGGTCTCCACGAAGATGAGCGCCATGGTCACGTCGGGCTGGTCGAGGATGCGGGCGAGGGTGTCCACCTTGTCGGCCCAATTGGACCGCACGAAGAGCTGCCGGACCTCCCCGGGGATCTCCGGCCTCGTGCTCACCTCGACGGTGACCGGCTCGTGCATGTGGCGGCCGGCGATGCGTCGCACCCAGTCCGGCATGGTGGCGCTGAAGAGGAGTGTCTGGCGCTGCCTGGGGCATTCGCGGAGGATCGCCTCGACGTCGGGGGCGAAGCCCATGTCCAGCATCCGGTCGGCCTCGTCGAGCACGGCGATCCGGATCCCGCTCAGCGAGATCGATCGGCGCTGCAGGTGGTCGCGGAGCCGGCCAGGGGTCGCCACCACGATGTGCGGGTGATGACGCATCCCGTCGAGCTGGCGCGACATCGAGTCGCCGCCGTAGATGGCCAGTGCGCGCAGCCGGCCCTTTGACAGGCGGGCCAGATCGTCATGGACCTGCACGGCGAGCTCGCGGGTGGGGCAGAGCACCAGTGCCTGCAGGGTGTCCGATGCAGGGTCGAGGCGCTCCACCATCGGGATCCCGAAGGCGGCGGTCTTGCCGCTCCCGGTGTGCGCCTGGCCGATCACGTCACTGCCGAGCAGCGCGGGCGGGATGGCGCCGGTCTGGATCGGCGTCGTCTGCTCGAAGCCCAGCTCGGCCACCGTGCGCAGCATCGCAGGGCTCAGGCCAAGACTTTCGAAGCTCTGTGGGGAGTAGACATCTCGATCCTCATCCGCTGCGACGGGAGTGGGTCGGGGCCTGAGGACCGGCGGTCGACGCGACCGCATCATGGTGGAGGAACGCAAACTTGAGGATCAGTCTACCCGAGAGCCGCCTTTCTGCGACTCCTCAAGGTGGAATCGGAACATTCGATCTCAGCGCAGGTCCCTTGACTGATCTCGGCACGGCCCCGCGGAGGCTGTCGCACGGCTGCCCCGGTCGATCTCGCCCCACCCGGTCGTCGACCTTGGCACGGCTTCGCGGGCGGATCTCGGCAAGGCCTTTCCGACTTCCGACGAGGGTCCCGCGTCGCGGCGGCGGCCCCGGGGCGACCCTTACGATGGCCGGGATGACGGCTCTCTGCACGCTTTCGACCCCCGCTCCACTCGTCCAGCGGATCGCCGCAGCGGCCACGCTCCACGTCCTGAACCGCCTCGCCAGCGATGGCGGGATCCTTGGCGTGCCGGGCGGCGGCCCGCCGGCCCGCCGCGCCCCGGGCATCGGGATGCGCCCTGGATACCGGCGGCGTCAGGGGAGTCGACCCTCACATGTTCTCGCCGATCCTGGCCAGATCTTCGAGGGTGCCCCACCCGAGTTCGCCGAGGTGCCCCGATGACCGACGTCGCCCCGCCTCCGCTCGCCCTCGCGGCCCTGCCCGAGAGGGTCGAGATGGTGGTGCTCGACCTGGACGGGACCTGCCTCGACTTCCACCAGCAGCTCCACCCCCGCATCGAGGCGGCGGTGCGCCAGGCGGGGGAGCGCGTCCCGGTGGCCATCGCCAGCGGGCGCATGTACCGGTCGGTGCTCCCCTGGGCACGCCGTCTCGGGGTCAGGGCTCCCCTCATCTGCTACCAGGGCGCGCTGGTCCAGGCGATGCCCGATCCCGATCCCGGCGAGGGTGTCGTCTACGGCCGGCTGGTCTCCACCGAGCTCCTCGACGCCGCCACCGCCCGGCTGGCGATCGCCACCGCCCGTGAGCACGGCTGGCATCGCCAGGCCTACATCGACGACAACCTGGTCTGCGAGGAGGACCGCCCCGAGGGCCGCGCCTACGCCCAGGTCGCCGCGGTCGCCGTCCGCTTCGTGGACGACCTCGGCGCCGCCATCGACGGGGGGACGGTCAAGGTGGTCTGCGTCGTCCTCGACGCCGAGGAGGCGCGGCTGTGCCGCGACCTCATGACCGCGACCCTCGGCCCGCGGGCCCGGGTGACGCCCTCCTACCCCCAGTTCATCGAGATCGCCAGCCCCAGGGCCGGCAAGGGCCCCGCGGTGAGGCGGCTGGCCGCCGATCTCGGGGTCGAGCTCTCCCGAGCGGTCGCCATCGGCGACGCCCCCAACGACGTGGACATGCTGGAGACGGTGGGCTTCGGAGTGGCCGTCGAGGGCGCGCTGGAGGAGGTCCTGCGCGGCGCCGCCTGCACCTGCCCGCCCCCCCAGGAGGGCGGGGTCGCGGACGTCCTCATCGCCCTCGGCCTGGCCGCTCTCTGAGACCATCTGGCGGCTCGATGGGCGACTGCGGTCCACCGCCCACGGGGAGATTGGGAAGGGGCGGTGGCCTGGCTGCCATCGGCTGGCCTCGGCGGCCTGGGAGAGCCACCGGCCGTAAATAGGACTGATGTCGTCCGCATTTCAGATAGCCTCGACGCGCCGTCAGCCCACACGACAGGGCAGACCCGATGCGGAAACCCCGGCGATCGCGGTCCAATGTGACAGGTGACCTCCCTCCCGCCACTCCCACCGCCCGCCGTGCGACCGCCCCCCCGACCGACGGGCCCGGCCTGGGTGCAGCCTCGGAGGTCCGTTCCTGGTGCCCTCGCCGCAGCCCGCGGCCTGCTCCGTCTCGAGGCCTACGTGGTCCCGATCGGCCTGGGACTCCTGGCCGGCGCGCTGGTCTCTGGGGTTGGGAGCTCCCCTCTCGCGGACTGGCACATCTCCGGGGGACCCTTGCTCCTCTGGGCCCTCCTGGTCGGCGCCGGGATCGCCATCTGGGTGGTGGTGAGCGTGTGGGTCGGACGCCGGGCGTGGGCGTACTGGGTGGCCCTGGCGCTCCAGGCGGGATTGATCATGGTGGCGGCGGCGGTGACGTACGAGGCAGTCTGGGGGCCCGACGGGGCGCTGGCCACGGCGGCGCAGAGCGCGAGCGCCGCCCCCGGCTGGTCCACAGCCCTGCTCCCCCTCCTGCTCCTCTTCGTCCTGCCGGTCGCCACCCTGGTGCTGCTGGCCCTCCCGGCCTCGCGCCGGGCCGCGCTCTTCGGGGCCGCACCTACCCGCTGAGGCGCCGGCCGTCCTCGGAGTGCGAGGGGGACCGCCGCGCCCCGGCGGCTGCGCCGGCCCGCCTGCCTCCCAGTTACCGGGCCGCGCCTCGTCCTGCCCCGGCCGGGACCTCCACGGGCTCGGCTGGCTCCTCGGCCTCGCGCGCAGCCGCGGCGGCCCGATGCGCCGCCCTCGACTCCGACGGCACCAGCGACGCCGCCGCGGCCAGCAGGCTGAGCACCACGCCGATCGCAAACGCGATCCGCAAGCCGGTGATGAAGGCGGGGCTCACCAGGCTGGGGAAGAAGCTGTGACCGAGGAGGGTTGCCTGAGCACCGGCGGAGAGGCTGTGCAGCGCCGCGGCCGGCACCAGCGTCTGGATCGGGTTGTAGCCGAGGAAGGCGGCGAAGAGCGCCGACGTGGGTGGCACGTGGGCGATCTGGGACGCCTGGGCGGCGGGCAGCCCCGCCGCGGTGAGGCCATGGCCGAGGGCGGCCGGCAGGTTCCCCGCCAGCCCCAGGATGACCATGGTGAAGAAGATGCCCATGGAGAGCAGCATCCCCGAGTTCTGGAATGTCGCTCGCGTTCCCGAGGCGACGCCCCGGGCTCCGGCGGGAACGGCGTTCATGATCCAGGCGGTGTTGGGGGAGAGGAAGCCGCCCATCCCCAGGCCCATCACCACCAGCACCGCCGCGAACTCCGGATAGGAGAAGTCCGCCGGCAGCAGGGCGAGCAGCACGAATCCGAGCGCCGTGATCAGCATGGCCCCGGCGGCGAAGGGGCGCTGCCCGAAGCGGTCGGAGAGCAGCCCGAAGAGGGGCCCGAGGAGGATGAACCCGGCCAGCAGCGGGATCATGTAGATGCCGCTCCAGAGCGGGGTGTCCTGGTAGCTGTAACCGTGGGTCGGCAGCCAGATCCCCTGCAGCCAGATGATCAGCATGAATTGGAGGCCGCCTCGGGCGATGGCCCCGAAGAGGGTGGCGGCGTTGCCGGCCGCGAAGGCGCGGATCCGGAAGAGCGACATGTCCAGCATCGGGTCCTTGACGCGCTGCTCGTACATGACGAAGACGGCGATGAGCACCGGTCCGCCCAGCAGGCCGGCATCGACCCAGGGGTTGAGCCAGCCCATCGACGAGCTCCCATAGGGCAGCAGTCCGTAGGTGATCCCCACCAGGAAGACCACCAGCCCGCTCGCGAAGAGGAGGTTGCCGATCACGTCGACGCGCTGCCCCCGGCGGGTCACGGTCGTCTCGTGCAGGGCGATGAAGGCCCAGATCGTTCCCAGGACGCCGACCGGGACGCTGACCAGGAAGACCAGGTGCCAGTTGATCGCGGCCAGGATCCCTCCGAGCACCAGGCCGAGGAGCTGACCCGCCGTCCCCGCGATCATGTTGAGCCCGAGGGCGAGACCGCGCTGCTCGACCGGGAAGGCGTCGGTCAGGATCGCCGGCGCGTTGGCGAAGAGGAAGGCGCCGCCCACCGCCTGGACGACCCGGAACACGATCATCTCCAGCGCCGCCTGGTTGCCGGACCCGGGGGTGAGGAAGAGGAGGATCGACCCGACGGTGAAGATGGCGAAGCCCAGGTTGTACATCCGGACCCGGCCGAGCATGTCGGAGATGCGACCGGCGGTCACCACCAGCACCGCGGTGACCACCATGTAGCTGAGCAGCACCCAGAGCAGGTAGTCGATCTCGCCGGGGGCGAGGGGGTTGACCTTGATCCCCCGGAAGATCGCGGGCAGCGAGATCAGGACGATGGAGAGGTTGATGGTCGCGAGCAGCGACCCCAGGGTGGTGTTGGAGAGCGCCACCCACTTGTAGCGGGGGTGGTCGCGCCCGATGCCGATCCGCGAGGTCCGGGTGCTCATCCGCTCACCACCGAGGTGGGCGCGCCGGCCCGCGCGCTGGGCCGTCGAGGCTGCTCGCGGTCCGGCTCTCGCTCCGAGAGGTCCGGCTCTCGATCCGGCGCGCGCCGCGGCGCCCCTGTCCCGCCGGCCGGCTCGGTGGCCATCGCCTCGCGAGCCTGGACCGCCGCGGCCAGCCGGTCGAGAAGCCCCGCGAGCCGCTCCCGGTCCTCCGGGGTGAGCTCGCCGATCGACTCGGTGATGGCCCCGCGCTTGCCCCGGTCCTTCTCCTCCAGCAGCAGCCGGCCGCTCTCGGTGAGGTGGAGGTCGGTGATCCGGCGATCGCCCTCGCGGGCGGCGCGCTCCACCAGCCCGCGGCGCACGATCCGCTCGATCAGCGCGGTGGCGGTCGAGGCCGTGATGCCGAGGTGCTCGGCGACCTGGCCGCAGCTGGCCGGGCGCTCGCGGAGGAGGTGCAGCACCCGGAGCTGGCTGATGGTCAGCCCCAGGTCTCCCCAGCGGCGGAACTCGATGGCCTCGACGCTCGCCAGCAGCTGCACCAGCGCGTTCAGCGCTCTCTCGGCCGTGCCGCCATCGGCGTGCGAGGGTGGGCTCTCCCTCATGGTCACCCCTCCAACCCTACGCTTAGAGCGAACTATTCGTCAAGCACGAATCAGGGCCCGTCGGGGGCCGCATCGGAGGCTGCTCGGCGGATCCCCCAAGAGCCGGACGGTGCGGAGTCGGAGCCGACCCGTGCCGCCGGCTATCCCGGCAGCCGCCCCCAGAGCAGGATCCGCTTGAAGGCATAGAGGTAGGGGCCCCCGGCGGGGAGGGCCTGAACCAGGCGGCTGCGGTACTCCTCGACGAAGGCCTCGTAGGCCGCCGGTTCCAGGACACGCCGGAAGCGGGTCAGCGAGGTGCCCTTCACCCACTCCACCACCTCGGCGGCCGAGGCGAGGTGGTGGGGGTAGACCTGCAGCCGGACGTGCTGGCGCGTGAAGCCGAGCCCGTCGAGCAGCCCCGCGTAGGCCTCGGGGGCGAGCACGTTGGTGGCGACCGGGTCGGCCGGGGCGACGGGGCCAAGCCGCTCCGCGGCCAGCTCCCGCAGCACGCCGTGGGACGGGTGGTCGGCGTTGGCCGGCACCTGGACCGCGAGCTGGCCACCGCCGGCGAGCGAACCGCGCCAGCGCTCGAGCGCCGCGGCATGGTCGGGCACCCACTGCAGGGCGGCGTTGCTGAAGACGATGTCGAATCCCGAGCCCCGCCAGCCGGCGAGATCACCGGAGACGAAGCCCACCCCCTCGCCGGCGTGCCGCCCGGCCTTGTCCAGCATCGCCGGGGAGAGGTCCACTCCAACGGTGCTCGCCGCCCCGAGGTCGCGATGCAGGGCGGCGGTGAGCCGGCCGTCGCCGCAGCCCAGGTCGGCGACCCGGGGCGATGCCACCGGCTCGAGCAGCGCCCGGAGATCCCAGAAGGGCTGCTCGCGCTCGGCGGCGAAGCGGTTGTACTGCTCGGGGTCCCACTGCGGAGCTGGGGTGGAGGCAGCGCTGCTCATCGCCAGGGACGAGGGTAGCAGCGCCGCCGCCCGCCCCTCAGCCGGCCGGCGGCGCCATACTCCGTTCCCGCGCATGCCGATCCTCTTCTGCGACCTGGACAACACCCTGATCGATCGGGCCGCAGCATATCGGGGCTGGGCCGAGGACTACGCCGCTCGCATGGGGCGCGACCCTCTGGAGGTCGAGTGGCTGGTGAGCATCGACCACGACGGGATGCGAGCACGCGAGCCTCTCTTCGCGGAGGTCCGTTCCCGGTGGGGGATCGCGGACTCGGTCGCGGATCTTGTCGACCGGTACCGCCGCGAGTACCCGGCGTTCCTGCGGCCGGTTGGTTCAGCGGTAGTGGAGCGCCTCGGCCAGTTGCGACGAAGCGGCTGGGCCATCGCCATCGTCACCAACGGCCCAACATCCCAGCGGACCAAGGTGGAGAGGTGCGGGCTGCTCCCGGTGGTGGATGTGGTCGTCGTCTCCGAGGAGCTCGGGGTGAGCAAACCGGATCGCCGCATCTTCGAGGCGGCGGCTCGCCTCGCCGGCTCCGAGATCGAGGAGGGATGGCTCGTCGGCGACAATCCCGAGGCCGACATCGCCGCCGCGGTGGAAATGCGCATTCCTGGGATCTGGCTCCGCCGCGGGCGCACCTGGATGGAAACGAGATGGCGTCCCTTCGCCACCGCGGAGGATCTGGAGGAAGCCCTCAGCCTGCTGCCCGGCTGAGGCCTTCCCTCCACCCGGCCGACGAGGTCGGCCGGCCACGCCGCCACCGCAAGCCGATCACCCGACGGTGATCATCTCCCGTTCTTCATCCGCGGCCTCGGTGGTCGGCCCCTCGGCCGCCCGGCTGCTGCCCCGCAGCGGGAGCTCGTGGATCACCAGGGTGGCGAGGAAGCCGAGCACCGCTCCTACCAGCGCCACCCAGAACACGCCGCCCAGGGCGAGGGACATCGCGTCATGCAGGGCGCGGACGATCTGGCCGAGATACGGCTGGATGGCCGGGCGGGCGGCCGCCGGCACCGCCTGCAGGATGGTCTGGCCGAGGTTGCCCACCGATGCGAT
Source organism: uncultured Chloroflexia bacterium (assembly GCA_963793875.1). Taxonomy (GTDB): domain Bacteria; phylum Chloroflexota; class Dormibacteria; order Aeolococcales; family Aeolococcaceae; genus Changshengia. The sequence continues at coordinate 45,401 of CAWCBS010000002.1, forward strand.
GTTGTTCTCGGAGAAGGCGCCGCTGCCGGTGATGTGGGCGGTGAGCTGGCTGGGCAAGTGGGCGGCGCTCAGCTGCTTGGGCAGCTGGTTGGAGAGGTTCTGGGTGAAGACGGTGCCCGCCACCGCCAGCCCCACCACGCCACCCACCTGACGGAGGAAGGTGAGGGTGCTGGTGGCGGTGCCGAGCCGCTCCCGCGGTGCCGCGTTCTGGATCACGACGGTGAAGACCGACATCGAGGGACCGATCCCCAAACCGGTCAGGGCCAGCCAGAGCCAGAGGGTGGGGGTCGAGGTCGCCGGGCTGAGGTGGGTGAGCAGGAAGCTCCCGACGATGAGCACGGCGAGGCCGATCAGGAGCAGGGCCTTGTAGCGGCCGGTCTTGCTGAGCAAGAAGCCCGCGCCGATGCTGGTGCCGATCAGGCCCACCAGGAGCGGCCACATCGAGTAGCCGGACGCGGTGGCGCTCACCCCCTTCACCACCTGGTAGTAGAGGGGGATGAAGATGACCGCCGCGAACATGCACGACGCGATCAGGAAGACGGCGACGTTGGTGGCCGCCAAAGTTCGCGTCGAGAAGAGGTCGAGCGGGATGATCGGCTGCCGCACTCGCGCTTCGTTGACGATGAAGCCGGCCATGATCACGAGCCCGGCCAGGATCAGGCCGCCGACCTGCCACGAGGTCCACCCGTAGAGGTTGCCCCCGGAGCCGGTCAGCCCCTTGAAGGTGAGGCCGATCAGGATGGGCACGACCCCCACCGTGAAGATCGCGATCCCGGAGAAGTCCAGGTCACGCAGCCGGGCGGCGGTGGTCTTGAGGTTGGGAAGGCGGGTGGAGATCGCGTAGAGGGCGACGATCCCGACCGGGACGTTGACGTAGAAGATCCAGTGCCAGCTGATGTCGTCGGTGATGATCCCGCCCAGGAAGGGGCCGACGATGAAGCTGAGCCCGAAGACGGCGCCGAAGAGCCCCTGGTAGCGGCCGCGCTCCCGGGGTGTGAACAGGTCGCCGATCACCGCCAGGGAGATGGGGAAGAGCGCCCCCGCCCCGCACCCCTGGATGGCCCGGAAGACGATCAGCTCGCCCATGCTCTGGGAGAGTCCCGAGAGCGCCGACCCGGCCAGGAAGACGACGATCCCGACGATCAGCATCCGCTGCCGTCCGAAGACGTCGCCGAGCTTTCCGTAGATCGGCACGGTGATCGTGCTGGTGAGCAGGTAGGCGGTGACCACCCAGGTGTAGAGGTCGCTGCCCTTGAGGTCGCTGACGATCCGGGGCAGGGCCACCCCGACGATGGTCTGGTCCAGCGCGCTCAGGAAGAGGCCGAGCAGGACCGCCCCCATGACGATGAGCTTCTCCCGGGTGGGCAGGTCGAGGGTGGGGTGCTCGGTCCTGACGGGGAGACTGGCGCGAACGGGCTCGGCCACGTCGGATCTCCTGGGGTGTGGGCTTGGTCCCTAGTTTGCCGGGTCGCGGCCGCGCCGCGACTCCCCGGTTCGAAGACGTCGGCGGCTGAGCTCGCCCCCCCCCGGACCGGGTGGGGCGAGACCGGCCGCGTCCCACCGGTTGGGCTTCCGCACGGCGGGTAAACTGACCCCGATGAGTTCGCCTGCAGCCAGGCCTTCGCGGAGCGGCGAGGCGGCGACCCGGGAGACCATCCGCGCCGCCGGCCTCCGGGCCACGCCGCAGCGCATCGCCGTCCTGGCGGTTGCCGCCCGTGCCGGGGGAGCCCACCTCAGCGCCGAGGACGTCTGGCAGCGCCTCCAGCGCAACGGGGAGATGGACCGCTCCACCGTCTACCGGGTGCTCGCCGATCTCACCGAGGCGGGACTCCTGGAGCAGGTGAGGCTGGGTGACGGGGTGGCCCGCTTCGAGATCCAGGAGATCGCGCACCACCACGCGGTCTGCACGCGCTGCGGCGCCACCGAGGACGTGAGCGTCGAGGCCGTGCACGCCCTGGCCTCGCGGCTCCGCCGCGACACCGGGTTCTCGCTCGCCCACCACCCCCTGCTGCTGCCCGGGATCTGCGCCGCCTGCAGCTCATCCGGGGACTGAGCAGGCACGTTGCAGGCGCGAGGGCGTTCTGTGACATCGTGACGTCGGTCCCGGAACGGCTGGCGCCGTATGTTGAAGCTCGTCGCCGTGCCTCCAGCCCCTCGCTGGAGTGATTCCGGGGGTGTCGGGTGCAGATCGGTCAGGGGGCATCGCCTTTCGGCGTGGCCAAGCTCTGGCGTCGCGTCCAGGGCGACGAGCCGTCGCCCATCCGGGCGGCAGCTGTAGGGCCCACCCGTCCGCCCGCCGAGATGGCGGCGGCGTCAACTCCTCCGCGGATCAACCTGACCGTGATGAGCGGTGAGGACCTCGAACGGCACCTCACCGGGCTCTTCGGCCGTCGTGGGTACACCGTCTGGCCGGTGCCGAGCCGCGGCGAGGTCGGGTCGGCGCTGCTGATCTGCCGCGGCGACCAGGGGGTGGCGGTCCAGGTCAAGCGGTGGAACGCCCCCCTCGGTCCGGAGGTCGTTCGGGCCGTGCTGGCCGCACTCCAGCATCATTCCGGAACCCTGGCCCGGCTCGGCTGCTCTCAGATGGGGGGCATGGTGATCGGCACCGCCCCCTTCCGCGATGACGCGCGTCAGCTCGCCGCCGAGAGCGGAGTCCTGCTCTGGGACCGCGAGGAGCTCGAGGCCCAGCTGGCCGCCGATCTGGCCCGGCCGGGCGGGCGCGCCTGACCCGTCGAGGCGGCGGACCGGTCGGCCGGGGACGCCGATCGAGGCCGGCTGACTAACCTCCGGCGCCGATCCGGCCCGGAGACGGCTCGGTCATCGCCACCGGGTCGAGCAGCTCGTCCAGCTCGGCGTCGCTGAGCTCGGTCCGCTCGCGGGCCACCTCGCGCACCGTGCGCCCGCTTGCGAACGCCTCCTTGGCGATCTGAGCCGCGCGGTCGTACCCGATCCGGGGGGCGAGCCCGGTGCAGGTCATCAGCCCCCGCTCGATCAGCCGCGGGCCGTTGGCGGTCGCGGTGATGCCGTCCACCGCCTGGCCGGCGAAGTTGGTGGCGGCGGTGGCGAGGATGCCGATCGAACTCGAGAAGGGCGTGGGCGGCGACCGGCATCATCACGTTGAGCTCGAGAAGCGAACCGGCGGCGCCCGCGAAGGCGATGGTGGCGTCGTTGCCGACCACCTGGGCGGCCACCATGGTGAGCGACTCGGCGATGACCGGGTTGATCTTCCCGGGCATGATCGAGGACCCCGGCTGGACCTCGGGCAGGGCGATCTCGGCGATCCCCGCCCGCGGGCCGCAGGCCAGCAACCGGATGTTGGCCGCGACCTCGTAGAGGGAGACGGCGGTGGCGCGCAGCGCACCGTGGGCGGCCACCACCCCGTCAAGGGTGGCCTGGGCCTGGAAGTGGTTGTCGGTCTCGATGAAGGGGAGCTCGCAGGTCGCCGCCAGCCCGGCGATCACCCGCCCGGCGAACGCGGGGTGGGTGTTCACCCCGGTGCCCACCGCGGTCCCCCCCAGGGCCAGCTCGCAGAGCTCGCCGAGAGCCTGACGGCACCGCCGCTGGGCCCGCTCCACCTGGCCGGCCCAGCCCAGGAACTCCTGACCGAGCCGGATGGGCGTGGCGTCCTGGAGATGGGTGCGCCCGGTCTTGACCACCGGCCAGAGCTCCTCGGCCTTGGCCCGCAGTGACGCTTCGAGACCGGCGAGCGCCGGCAGGAGGTCCCTGGAGAGGGCCACCGCCCCGGCGACGTGGATCGCGGTGGGGATGACGTCGTTCGACGACTGGCAGAGGTTGACGTGGTCGTTGGGATGGACCGGGGTGCGTGAACCCAGCACCCCGCCGAGCAGCTCGATCGCCCGGTTGCCGATCACCTCGTTGGCGTTCATGTTGGTCGAGGTGCCGCTCCCGGTCTGGAAGACGTCGACCACGAACTGAGCGTCGAGCTGGCCGTCGGCCACCTCCCGGGCGGCCTGCGCGATCGCCTCGCCGAGCCGGGATTCGAGCAGCCCGAGCTCCACGTTGACGATCGCGGCCTGACGCTTGATCAAGCCCAGCGCTCTGATGAAGTCGCGCGGAAGGCGCAGCGGGCTGATCGGGAAGTTGAGCCTCGCCCGCATGGTGCTGGCCCCGTAATAGGCGTCCGCGGGGACCTCGAGCTCGCCCATGGAGTCGCGCTCGCGGCGGGTGGGCGGAGGAGGTGCGCCGGCCATCAGCGCCGCTCGCTCGAGGGCACGACGATCTCGAACTCGGCGCCCTTCCCCGGCTCCGAGTGCGCGCTCGCGCTCCCCCCATGGCGCTCCGCCACCGTCTTGACGATGTAGAGGCCGAGCCCGCTGCCGGGCACCTTGCGATGGCGCTCCGCGATCGAGCGGTAGTACTTCTCGAAGAGCTTGTCGGCGTCCTCGGGGGCGAAGCCCGGCCCCTGGTCGCGGACCGCGATGTGCACGTGATGGTCCTCCTCCCAGCCCCGCACTGAGATGATGGAGCTGTCCGGCGAGTGCTTGACGGCGTTGCCGAGGATGTTGGTCAGGGCGAGGGTCAGGCGGCGCCGGTCGCCGCGGAAGGTGAGCTCCGAGGAGACATCCTGGGTCACCTTGCAATCGCGGAGCTTCGCCTCCATGGCCACCGCCTCGACGCCGCCGCTGACCAGCTCCGCAAGTCCGATCTGCTCGTAGGTCAGCTTGTCGTCGGGGTCCTCGAGCCGGGAGAGCTCGGCGAGGGCGTTGACCATCCGGACCATCATCTCGGTGCTCGCGGTTATCCCGTCGATGGCCACCGAGGCCGTGTCCGGCATCTGGCCGAGCATGCCGGTCGACAGCAGCTGGCCGTAGCTGTTGAGGATCGTGAGCGGCCGGCGCAGCTCGTGCATGGTGATGGAGAGGGAGGTCCCCCGAGCGCTGCTGGTGGTGTTCATGGCCGAGATCTGCTGAGCCAGGCGCCGGGTCACCGTCACGCTCAGGCGGGTGGCGACGGTGGTGAGATCCTCCGCCGCGTCGAGGGCGAGCGAGAGCTGAGACTCGGTGTCCAGCCCCGCCTCCTCCGCCGCCCTGGCGGTTGCGGGACGCAGCGCGGCGAGATGGAGCAGCCCCCTTTCCAGGCGCTGGTCCATCTCGAAGGCCTTCTCGAAGTCGATCTCGTGGAAGGCCAGCAGCGGGCCGAGGTCGTCGGCGGAGAGCGCCACCAGGGTTGCGCTGAGGAACTGGCGGGGGCCCCGGGTGGCTGCGCCCGGTCGCGTCTCGGGGGCGCTGCCCTGGAGTTGAGCCCAGATCTCCGCGACACGTTCGGCATGGGCCGCGAGGAAGTCGGCGAACTGCCCTGTCATGCCCCGCCGAGTGTACTCGCGCCCGCCGCGAGCCGCGCCGATGGCGGCGATGCGTTGCTCGCGGGCTTCCCCGAGGTCACCGGGGCGGCTGGCCGGGACCGGGCGAAGGGGCGGGCGTCGACGTCGCCGTCGGAGTGGGCGCCGGCGTCGGTGTCGGCGTGGGGGTGGGGGAAGGCCGGGGCGTCGGCGTGGGGGAGGCGGTCCCCGTCGGGGTCGCGGACGGCGTGGCGGTGGGCGTCGTCGATGGGGTCGTCGAGGGCGAGGGAGAGCCGGACGGAGTTGCCGCCGGACTCGGCGTTTGCGCCCCCGCGATGGCGCCCAGCTGGGGCAGGCTCGGGGTCACGTTGCGTGGCGGAGCGGTAGAGGGCGCGGCCCCGAGAGCGGCCACCAGCAGGGCGATGGCGACCGCGGCCACACCCCCGGCTCCCATCGCGGTGAGCACTGGGGCCGCCGACGGCCGCTCCCCGGTGTTCTGCGCGGATCGCAGGAAGACGCGCCGTGCCGGGGTCATCGTGATCCTCTCGGCAGCCGCGCTGGCCCAGGGAGCGCTGATGTAGATGAAGGCCTCGAAGAGCAGCAGAAGCCCCAGCAGCGCCGTGGAGAGGCTGGGCGCGCGCAGCAGCATGGCGGTGACGGCGAGCGCGGTGGTTGCTGCGATCATGGTCTCCGCCAGGCTGTAGCGAAGCGCTCGGCGCAGCGTGCTGGTCCCCTCCTTCGCCTTCGGCGTGCGCAGGAACGCGGCTCCTCGACGCACAAGTCCGCGGACGCAGGCCAGCGACACAACCCAGGACAGCGCGAACCAGATGCGGAGGGCCCGCACCGCATCCCCCCACCCGCAGCCGGTGGTGCGACGCAGGGCCCACAGCCCGCGCAGCAACCCCGTGACCAGGAAGACGACGGGGATCACCAGCACCGTGCCCGTCATCTGCCGCAGGGGGAGCTGGCGATGGGCGGCCGCGGCGATCGCGGTCACGACCAGTATCAGGGTGAAGAGGGCGGTGAGCAGGTCGCCGAACCACTGCACCGAGCCCAGCAGGTAGTGGACGCGCTGAGCCGCCGTGAGGCGGAGGCGGTGCTGTGCGAACGGCACCATCTCGCGCCAGTGCTTGCGGAGGATCTGAATACCCCCCAGGGCCGAGCGGAAGCGCTGCTTCTTGAGCCCGTCGAAGCTGAGCGGCATCATCCCCGCGCCCCACGGGCGGGGGTCGTAGAGGCCGATCACGCCCCCGCCGCACCCCAGGATGCGCAGACTGCACTCGGCGTCCTCGGTGATGCAGTCCGGATCCCAGCCTCCCACCGCCTCGAGGAGGCGACGCCGCACCAGGCCCATGGTGCCGCAGAAGATGATGGCGTTGCGGTGGGCTCGCGCCGGCATGCTGACGTCGAAGAAGTAACGGTAGCTGTAGAAGAGGCCGCGCAGGTAGGGTTCGTCCTCCCAATCGCGGTAGTGCTGCGCCGCCTGCACGAAGGCGACGTCGGGGTCCGCGAAGTGCGGCGCGGTGGCCCTCAACCAACCGGGATGAGCGATGTAGTCGGCGTCCACAACTCCGATCACCTCGACCTCGGGAGGCAGGCGCCGCGTTGCCTCGTTGAGCGCGCCCGCCTTGAATCCCGGCCAGTTCTCCAGGTGGATGAACCGGAAGCGGGGCCCCAACTCCTCGCAGACCCGTTGCAGCCCCATCCAGATGGCGGGATCAGGGGTGTTGTTGTCGACCACCTGCACCATGAAGCTGGGATAGTCCAGCCGGGCCAGCGCCTCGAGGGTCTTGCGGACGACGTCCACCGGTTCGTCGTACGCGGGGACCTGCAGCGCGACCACCGGCAGTCGCCCGGCCCGGGCCGGGGGTGGCGGTGGCCCCCTGCGGCCGAGCACGTCAAGTATCTCGAACGCGTAGGAGAGGCTGAGCGCGAGTGCGATCACCTCGAGTCCCAAGAGCAGGCTCGACGCCACCAGGAAGAGCGCCCCCGTGCTCTCCAGCACGGTGAGTGCCGCGGCATACGCGACGTAGCCGAGCGCCGCCATGGTGAGCATCCCGAGCATCAGGGCGGAAAGCCCGTGCCAGCGCCGCAGGAGCACCCACGTCAGCGCCCAGACCACCAGCCCCGTCACCCCGAGCACCTTGCCGGCATAGGGGTCGCCGCTGGTCAGCGCAGTGATCAGGCCGCTCGCTGCGAGCACGCCCATCGCGGTCGGCGTCGCGATCGGCCACGGTGAGCTCGGCGCGCCTTTCACCAGGCAGGCGAGGGTCGACAGCACCGACGCGCATGCGAAGAAGGTGAGGATCTCGATGAGCATGCCAGCCGCGGCTCCCTTCTCACCGGGCGGGCCACGCCCCGCCGCCGGTCCTTAAGACCCTAACCTGCCGGTACCGTTCCAGGCTTGGTGACGGAGCTCGCCGATCAGTCACCGGCGTCACCAGCGATCTCGGATCGGCTACTCCCGAGCCGGCTCGTAGAAGACCATCTGGTTGGCCTGGAAGTGGAGGTCGATCTTGGTGGTCGGGCCGTTGCGGTTCTTCTCCACCAGCAGCTCGGTCACCGACCGATCGATGTCCTCCTTGTGCATCCCCGGACGGTAGAGGAAGAGCACCACGTCCGCATCTTGCTCAATTGAGTTATGGACTACTATGTCGTTTACTATGAGATTGTGGATGTGATCGACGGTGATGTCAAACACCGCCTCGGTGCCGTCCGCCTCGATCGCCGAGACCGGGTCCCAGTAGACGTCACTCTCGGCCAGCCGGATCAGGTCGTCGCTGCGCACCGCCGTGGCGACTTGAGCTGCCCGGGCACGGGTCATCCCGTGGGCGTAGAGAGCCGACCCGTTGTATGCGGGCCCCAAGGATGCTTGAAGATCACGGCCAGTGATGCCGGCGGAGCTCATCGCCGGCTGGACCATCGTCCTCCAGGCGGCGGATGGGACGACATCGCGGTTGGGGTTCCTCTCGGTGCGGTCAAGCCGGTCGGCGATCCCCGCGATGTGGTCGTCCGCACCGGGACGGAGGCCGCCGACGAGGGCGATGAAACGCAGCAGATCGTCTCCGCCCGAGATCCCAACGTGGTACTGGTCCCGCCCTTTGCCACCCTGGCTAACCCTTCGGATATGGGAGGCGATGTTGAGCTGCAGCAGCAACGAGCGGACCCCGTGGCCGAGTGCAGCGCTGCTGGACGCGTAGTAGACGCCAGGTACGCGGCCCGGGATGCCCGACATCTGGATGCAGCCGTCGGTCGCCCAGAGGTGGCGCAGGAAGACCCCGATACCGCTCATGGTCTGGCCGAAGACCGCGTCCGGAACCCGCTTCTCGTATGAGCGCAGGCCGAAGACCCCGAGCCGGTCCAGCCAGGCGGCGACCGGGTTGCGGCGGCCGTGGGTCAGCCGGCCGGCGGACGCGAGGTAGACCTGATACCAGCTGCGCTCGGCATGGACGCGCGGACGCACGCCATCTCCGAACACCCGGGTGGCGAGGCCGGCCACCAGCTCAGCCAGCTCGCCATCCTTGGTCGTGTACTGGATGGTGTGGCGGGGGAGGGTGCAGCCGTCGCCGATGAGGTGGCCGAGGAGGGCGAGCTCGTCGTCGGTCATCGTGGCGTGATCCCCGCTGGGCAGCCATCGGGGTGTCGCGAGGTGGTCGCCCGCAGCCAGCTCGTCGAGGCGCCGCCACCCCTCCACGGTGAGGAAACGGTGGTTGGCCGAGGCCCGAATGGAGCGGCCGGAGCGCAGCTGGAGGCGGAACACCGGCTTGATCCCGGAGTGGAAGGCACGCAGCGCCCGCCGAGACTCGAGCTTCCAGGTCTCCGGATTCAGGGCGAGGATCTCGAACGCACCGCGGCCGACCAGATCGCGGATCGGCACGGGGCGGCTCTCTGCGGCGAGCCAGACCAGGCTCTCCCCGGTGAGGCATCCCGAGTCCCGCAGGTCGCTGAGCTGGGGTTTGCGATTCTCGCGGCGCTCCGACTCACGCGAGAGCTGGGATAGGGCGAGCACCGGGACAGAGAGCTCCTTGGCGATCGTCTTGAGCCCGCTGGAGATCTCCGAGACCTCTTGAACCCGGGAGTCCTGGCGGCCGCCGCGCATCAGCTGGAGGTAGTCCACCACCACCAGGTCCACACTCTGCTGGGCCTTCATCCGGCGGGCCCGGGCGCGCAGCTCGCTGATCGGGAGCGCCGGCGTGTCGTCGATCCAGATGTTGGCCTGCGAGAGCCGGTCCATGGCTCCCGCGATGCGCTCGAAGGCGTGGGCGTCGGCCTGGCCGGTGCTGATCAGGTAGGCGTCCACCTTGGCCTCGCTGCAGATGAGCCGCTGCACCAGTGCCTGCTTGCTCATCTCCAGGGAGAAGATGACCACCCGGCGCTCCGCCAGCACCGCGGCGTTGCGGGCGATGTTGAGGGCAAACGAGGTCTTTCCCACCGCGGGCCGGGCCGCCAGAATGATCAGCTCGCCGGGTTGGAGCCCCTGGGTCACCGCGTCCAGCCGGCTGAAGTTGGTCGGGACCCCGTGGACGATCTGGCGAACTCTGGGCCCGCCGCTCCATCAGCTCCCACGTCTCCGTCAGCATCTGGGCGATGTGGCTGATCTCCAGGCTTCGCTGGGAGTCGGCGATCGAGAAGATCCGCCGCTCGGCGGTGTCGAGGATGTCATCGGTGCGCTGCCCGGCGTCGAATCCGAGCTGGGCCATGTCCCCGGCGGCGGCGATGAGGCGGCGCCGCAGGGAGTTGTCGACGACGATCTGGGCGTAGTGCCGCACCGAAGCGGCCGTCGGCATCTTCTGGCTCAGCTCGGCGAGGTACTCGATGCCCCCGCTCCGTCCGAGGGTGCTGTCACGCTCCAGCTGCACCTTGAGGGTGAGGATGTCGACTGGCTCTCCCCGATCGGAGAGCGCCAGCGCGGACCGGAAGATGTGCCCGTTGCGCTCGGCGTAGAAGTCTCCGGGCGAGAGGATGTCGCGCACCGCAAGGATGGAGTCGGCATCGATGAGCAGGCAGCCGAGCACCGCCTGCTCGGCGTCGAGGTCGTGGGGCAGGACGCGTCCTGAGGTCGCCGCCGGCCCCCCTGCAGCCGACCCCCGCAACTCCTGCGGAGGCGTGCTCACTTCGCGGCGACGACGACCCGGAGAGTCTCGGTGACCTCGGGGTGGAGCTCGATCTCGACCTCGTGGGGACCGAGAGACTTGATCGGCGGCTCCACGGAGATCTTTCGCTTGTCGATCTCGAGTCCGGCCTCGCGCTTGAGCTGCTGAGCGATGTCGGCGTTGGTCACCGAGCCGAACAGCCGCCCGGCCTCACCGGTCTTGGCGTAAATGGTGACGGTGAGCTTGCGCAGCCGCGCGCTGACCTCGCGGGCGTCACGGAGCGCCTTCTCGGCGCGCCGGCGAGCTGCCTCCTCGCGCTGCCGGATCTGCTCCACCATCCGGTCATCGGCGGCGACCGCCAGGTGATGGGGGAGCAGGTGGTTGCGAGCGTAGCCGGGGGCGACCTCCTTGACCTCTCCGGCACGCGCGGTGCCGGGAACCTCCTTGAGAAACATGACCTTCATGCGACAGCGCCCCTCTGCTCGTGCGCCAGCTTGGCGCCATTCTGCTCCGCCCCGGTGTCGAGGTCGATCCAACCTTCTGCGTGATCGCCGTCGGGCACCGGCCGCATCCGGTGCCAGATGAAGAGCGCCACCCGTTCGCCGGCGCGGACGTCGTCGTCGAAGCGGCTCTGGCGCACGGCGATGAGCCGCTCCTGCTCCGCCACCACCTCGGGAGGACAGAGGGCGATGAAGACCCGGAGCGCCACCATCGTCACGGCCACCAGGTCGACCTCGCCGAGGAACGGAATCCCCTCGGGCAGGTCGACCACCGGGGTGACGGCGAGTCCGAGCGCGGCCAGGACCCCCGCCTTGGGAGCGATCGGCACGCGCGGGTCGCGAATCAGGCAGTAGGCGAGCCGGAGCTGCCGGGGGAGGTCGTGAAAGAGGTTCTTGAACCAGCGCAGCCTGTCGAACATGGCCGACCGATTCTACGCGCCGCCCCTTCGCCGCCGGGTCTGCGCCCCGCCCTCCAGGGGGGGCGGTCGGTTGGGAGATGATGGGTGGCCGTGGAGATCGAGATGCGCCGGCCCGAGCCGGCCGACGCGGAGGCCTTCGTCGGGGTGCTGGCGGCCGCCTTCGGGCACCGCCCGACCCCGGAGCACCTGGCCGAGGACGTCGAGGACGTGGCCGGCATCCGCGGCTGGCTGGCGCTGGCGGAGGGTCGGCCGGTCGGGGTCGGCGGGCTCATCGACGTGCGGCTCACCCTGCCCGGGGGGCTGCGGCTCCCCATCGCCGGGGTCACCGAGGTCGGGGTGCTCCCGACCCATCGCCGCCGGGGAGTGCTTCGACGGCTGATGGCGGCCCTCCTCGACGATGCCCGCGAGGCCGGTGCCCCCTGTGCCGGTCTCATGGCCAGCGAGGCGCCGATCTACGGCCGTTTCGGTTTCGGAGCCGCGGATCGGGTGGCGCGGGTGGAGGTGGCGACCGGTGAGGTCTCTCTCCGCGAGCCGCTCGTCGACCCCGGCCGGTTGGAGTTCGCCGACGTGGCGTCGGCCCGGGCGGAGCTGCCCGGTCTCCACGAGAGGCTCTGCGCCGCGCGCAACGGGATGGTGAGCCTTCCCGCCCTCCGGCTCCGCCGCCGGTACCGGGACGCCGACCGTGAGGCCGGCGGCTTCGGGGCGATGTGCTTCACCCTCCACCGCGATGCCGGCGGCTCCGTGGACGGTCTGCTCGCCTATCGAACCAGGCTGGACTGGATGTGGAGCAACCCCCCGCGCGGCGATCTCCGCGTGGAGGAGTTGTGGGCGGTCACGGAGGAGAGCGGGAGCTCGCTCTGGCGCTTCTGCCTGGAGCACGACCTGATGACCCGCGTCACCGCGCAGTGGCGTCCCGCGGACGAGGCGTACTCGCTTCGGCTGGCCAATCCCCGCGTCTGGGGGCAGGCCCTGGACGACGGGCTGTGGCTGCGTCCCCTCGATCCACCGGCCGTGCTCGCCGCCCGTCGCTACGGCCGCGAGGATGGCCTGGTGCTCGAGGTCCACGAGCCCGACGGCTCGTCGCCGCGGCGCTTTCGCCTCGAGGGTGGCCTCCAGGGGTCGACCTGCGTGCCGACGACCGCCTCGCCCGACCTCAGCCTGGGCACGGCGGCGCTGGGGTCGATCCTCCTGGGCGACGCCGCGGTGGAGCGACTCCACCGCGCAGGCCAGGTCGAGGAGGGCACCGCCGGTGCCGTCACCCGGGCGACCGCCATGTTCAGCTGGTCGCCGCTGCCCTGGTCGGGCGCCTTCTTCTGATCCGGGCGCCTTCCGCGACCCTGCTCACTCGTCTCCGAGCAGGTCGGGACGGCCGTCCAGCCAGCGCCGGGCCGCCCCGTGGTCGTCGGCCGGGATCTCGCCATCGAGGATGGCGTCGAGCAGCGCCCTCTGCACCCTGCCCACCCACGGCCCGGGCCCCCGCCCGGCACGCTCCATCAGCTCGTGGCCGTCGAGGGGCGGGCGCAGCCGCGAGACCTGGCTGCCCGCATCCAGCTCGGCCGCACGCCGCTCCAGCTCATCGATCGCCTCCACATCCTCATAGGCGGAGGCGCGGGTGTCGGCGCGCGCCACCTCGAGGATCCGCGGCCGCAGCTCTCCCATGGTGCGGATGAATCGCCGCACCGCGCTGTCGCCCACCTCACCGGGCCGGTACTGGATCGGCCACATGTGGTGGAGGACCAGGGCCCTCACCTGCTCGATCTCCTCGTTGCCGAAGCGCAGACGGCTCATCACCGCCGCGGAGATCTCGGCTCCCGCCCGCGGGTGGTCGTGGAAGGTGTGCCGGCCGTCGGCGGCGATGACGTGGGTCTGGGGCTTGCCGGAGTTGTGGAAGAGGCAGCCGAGCCGGGTCACCAGCTCGAGCGGGGCCAGCTCCACGGCGCGCAGGCTGTGCTCCCAGACGTCGTACAGATGCCAGCCGCCCTGCTCCACGCCCACCATGGGGAGGAGCTCGGGGATCCAGACCTCCAGGAGCCCGGTGCGCCGCAGCACCTCCATCCCCTCCCGGGGGTGATCCGAGACCAGCAGCCGGCTCAGCTCCTCGCGCACGCGCTCCGCAGAGAGGATCGAGGTCCGGTGGGCCATCGCGCGCATCGCCTCCTCGACCCCCTCGGCGAGGCGGAAGCCGAGCTGGGCGACGAACCGGGCGGCCCGGAACATCCGGAGGGGGTCCTCGGAGAAGGTGTCGACCGGGTCGAGGGGGGTGCGCAGGATGCCCGCGCGGAGGTCGTCCAGCCCTCGCCCGGTGACGTCCAGGATGCGTCCATCGAAGCGCTGGGCCAGGGCGTTGACCGTGAAGTCGCGGCGGGAGATGTCGTCCTCCAGGCTGCCCGGGCGGACGTCCGGCTTGCGCGATCCCGGGTCGTACCGCTCGGCCCTGGCCTGGACCACCTCCACGATGAAGCCCCCACCCCTGACCTGCGCCGTCGCGAAGCGCTCGAAGACGGCCGGCCGGGCCCAGCCCAGCCGCCCCGCCACCCGCTCCAGCAGTGAGACACCATTGCTGCCCACCACCACCACGTCGATGTCCTTGCTCTCCCGGCCGAGCAGCCGGTCACGGACGAATCCCCCCACCAGGAAAGCGTCGAGGTGCAGCTCCGCGGCCGAGGCGCTGAGCGCCTCCAGCACCTCGGCGAGGTCGAGCCGAGGACGGATCGCGCGAACCCGGACCGGCATGAGGCTGGAGTGTAGCGAGCCAACCGCTCCGCTTCGGCGACGCCCTCCGGCCCCTGCCCACCCGCCGCCGCATCTGGGCTGCGCGGCGCCTCTCAGTGGACGGTGATCGGCTCGCTCTGGTTGGCGGTCGCACCGCCGGTGTCGATGATGGTGATGGTGACCAGCTCCCTGCCCGCGCGCTTGTAGCGGTGGCTGGCGGCGACCGCGAAGCCGGAGCCCGACGCCGTGGCGTGCGCTGAGCTCGAGCTCCCATCGCCCCAGGTGATCAGGATGGTGTAATCGGCCGCCGCGCCGAGCGGGTCCGCGTCCTCGAAGCGGGCCGAGAGCCTCACTGTCGGCGACGCCTTGGCCGGCACCACGGAGAGTGACTCGATGGTGAGTGGTTCCCAGTTCACGGTGACCGGGACCGAGGCGGCGATGTCGGCCCCGTCGTCCGGCGTGTAGGCGGTCCCGCTGGCGGCCACCGCGATCGCCACCGAGGCAGTACCCGTGACCTGCTCCTCGGGGAAGGTGTATCCGCCGCTGTACACGACGACGTCGCACCATCGCTCGTCACCGCAGGTCGCCGACGCCGCGGGAGGGCCGGCGGCGATCGAGACCAGGCCCGCCTGGGACGCTCCTGTCGGCCAGGTGATCAGCGCGCTCACGCTGTCGAACGGCACCGAGCCGACATCGCCGTACCCGGCGACGGTGTCCACCGCGGCCAGCTCGTCGAGGGTGATCTGGGCGACCGGAACCCCGGCCGTCGACGTTCCCTGAACCGCGGTGACCGGGTCAGCGGTGATGGTGGGGATGTCCTCGAACCACTGCGCGACCTCGGCGAGCGTCTGCCACGTCCCGGGAGCTCCACTGGTGGGGTACGTCCCGTCGACCGGCAGCTCCACCGACGTGGCGTGATTCTGCTTGGCCCACTCCAGGGTTCCCCAGAAGTCACCGACGTTGCCGTCGACCGCCGTCTGGAAGGCGATGGGGGCACCCAGGGTGACGTTCACGTCCAGCTTGTTCACGGTGAGGTAGATCGGCCCGGAGGCGCCGGTCATCGCGCTGTACATCTGGGCGTACGTCGACGGCAGGCCGCTGATGGGGTCGCGGATGGAGTCGTTCTCCAGCACGCAGCGCGGGCCGAGCGTGTAGCGGCAGTACGCCATCATCTGCTCGGTGTAGGCCTCGTCCACACTGGGGGGGCCGGTGGCCGGCAGCACCTGGTAGGGGTTGAAGGACACCCCTATGCGGGTGTACGTCCAATCCTTGCTCGCGGTGTCGATCTCCTCCTGCTGGCACGCCTGGTCCGCCGCCGTCGTGTACTGGGCCGCCAGCAGAGTGGTCCTGTTGGATGGGACGGAGGTGCCGAGCAGGAAGGGCTCGGGATAGAAGAGTGCGCAGCGGGAGACGACGAACTCGGCGATGTCGGGGTCCCCGTCGTACTTCTCGGCCAGCGCGGCCTCAAGGCTGTCGTAGAGCTCCCCGTACTCCTCTGTCCAGAAGGGTCCCGCGATCCCGGGCGTGCTGTCGTAGGGGTTGGTCACGGCGATGCTTCCCGTCTGTGCGAGCACCCAGGCCGGCGTGTTGACCCCGGCCAGCACCCGGATCCGGAGCGGGGTGCAGCCGCCGCTGGCCGCGATGGCCTGATCGATCGGGTTGTCCGGGGCCAGTCCCGCGGGGGTTGGCTCGAGAGCGCTCCACGGCACGTTCACCGAGGTGGCGTCGAGGTCCGCCGCGGGAGGGGATGCGCCGCGGTCGACCAGACCGCGGATCAGCGGCTTGACACCTGGGGCCGAACTGCAGTTGCCCTGCCTCGCCGCTCCGGCCGGGGTGACCTCGCCGGCGGCGAGGCTGAGCCCGAGCGCGATCACCACCCCCAGCATCGCGATCGGCGGGCGCCAACCTGACACTCGAGCCAGCCAGCGATCCGACACGCCCCGTCCCCCCTGCACGCAGCCCGCTCCGGTGTTAGCCGAGGCTATCACACGCTGCCGGAAGGCGCCGAGCCGCTTCCCCTGGCGCCGGCCTGCGGTCCCGGCTACAGGGAGCGGCCGAGGAAGGCCGCCAGGCGGTCGAGGGCGGGCGCGTCCTCGCCCGCCGGCTGCTCGGGGCCGAACCCTCGGGGGTCACGGGGACGGCCGGCCAGGGTCAGGCGCACGGTGGCCAGGGTCTGCTCGGCGATCGCCTCGGGGAACTCCGGGGTCTGGCCGGTCGCGTGGGCGAGGTCCCAGCCGTGGATCAGCCCCTCAGTGGTCCGCATGTGGATGAGGAACTCACCGGGCTGCTCGCCCGCGGGCGTGGGGTAGGTCCCCTCGGGGAAGTCAGCCTCCCCGAAGGCTTCACGGAGCTCCCCCGCCGAGGCCAGGAACGCCTCCACCGGGTCGTCCCCCGCCGCCGGAGCCACCCGCGCGCGGAGCTGCTGGAACGCCTCCGCTCCCTCGGGCCGCTCCCCGTCCGCGATGGCCGCGAACATCCGGTTGCCGGAGGTCAGATGGTCCACCAGTCGCCTCACGTCCCACTCCGCGCACGGCGTGGGCAGGCCCCACTGATCGGGGCGCACGCCCCTGACCAGCAGGCTGCAGGCGTCGATGACCCGATCGAAGTCGGCCAGCGCGATCGCGGTGGCGGGCATGCCCGCATGGTACGGGGCGGGATGCCGCGGCTGGAGACCCGGGGCGGGGCGCATCGGCGCTGCCGGCCTCGCCGCCTCGGCTACGCGCCGAGGGCGGCCACCATGGCTCCGGGGTCCCTCCCGCCCCGCCGCCGCAGCATGGTGACCCCGATCGCCCCCGCCGCTCCGGTGCACACCGCGGCGGCCAGGAAGATGGTGCGCAGTTCGTCGAGCAGGGCCGTCTGCGCCAGCGCGTTGTAGGCGGCACAGCTGAGCGGGTGACCCGGACAGAGGACCGCCGGTGAGGGGATGGTCGCCGCCTCCTGGTAGTAGCGGTGGAGCCCGATGGCGGTGAGCAGGGAGATCCCGACCAGCATCCCCACCATCCGCGCCACCACCACGAGCGCGGCGGCGAGCCCATGCCTGGCGGCGGAGACGGCACCGAGGATCGCGGCATTGATGGGCGCGATGGCGAGCCCGAAGCCGAGGCCGCAGCCGGCGAGGACCGGGTCGCTGAGGCGGAGCCCCGGGCCCAGCGAGCTTGCGTTCCAGCCCGCCATGAGCACGAACATGGCCGTGGTCAGCCCCATCCCGAGCAGCGTGGTCAGCCGGTATCCGATCCGCTCGCAGAGCAGGCCTCCGAGCACGGCCCCCACCGGGACCGCCGCCAGCAGACGGAGCAGCACCAGGGCGGCGCCCAACTGCGAGCCGGACGAGGTCGCCCGGGCGAAGATGGGGACGTCCACCAGCGCCGCCATCAGCCCCGCCCCGATGGCCAGGTTGGCGAGCAGGGCTCCGACCGCAGCGGGATCGCGCAGCTCACCGAGGGGGAGCAGCGGGGCCGGAGCGCGGGTCTCACGAACGGCGAAGGCGGCAGCCGCCACCAGGGCCAGCGGGAGCAGCACCACCGCGGCGGGGGCCAAAAGTCCCCGGCTCGGGTCGGCCGCGGCGAAGCTGATCACCACGAAGCCGAGCACCACGGCGAGCAGGGCTCCGCCCAGCCCGTCGACGCGACCCCAGATCTCGGGGAGCCGGCGAAGCCGGAAGAGGCGGGGCTCACTCCCATCCCCGGTGAGACCCCGGGCGAGGGAGAGCGCCACCCCCAGCAGCGCGGCCAGGGCGAGTGGCGTGGTCCACGCTGAATCCCCGGCGATCGGGCCCCAGAGCACCCCCCAGAGCGGGCTGGCGGCGAGCGGCCCGGGCGCGGCCACCGCCAGCCCGCCCAGCCCGACGGTGCCCATCAGGAGAAGCGTCCCGGGCAGATCGATCGACCCTGCCGGCCCGCGCCGAGGGCGGCTCCCCGGGGCCGATCCGGCACCTGGGTCGGCCGTCTCGAGGACCGGCGCGGTCCCGGCCGGCCGCGAGAGCAGGAATCCGGCGCCGAGTAGCGCGGCCAGGGGCAGGTTTAGCCAGAAGATCAGCCGCCAGGTCGAGAAGCTGAGGATCGCGGCCCCGTAGAGGGGGCCGAGCACCGCGCCCAGTTCCTGCACCCCACCGACCACTCCCAGTGGTATCCCGCGCCGGCCGGCGGGCCAGAGGTCGGCGACGATCGCGAGGGTGACCGGGACCAGCCCCCCGCCGCCCGCCCCCTGGAGGGCCCGCCCCACCACCGCCCCGGTGAGGTCCTGGGCCGAGGAGGTGATCAGCGACCCGAAGGCGAAGACCAGCAGACACCCGGTGAACACCCGGCCGCGGCCCACGATGTCGGAGAGCCGTCCGAGCAGCGGCAGCAGGGCCACGTAGCCGAGCAGAAAGCCGCTGATGATGGGGGTCGCCGCCTCCAAATGGTCGAGGCTCAACCCGATGTCGCTCATGATCGCCGGCAGGGCGAGCACCACCACGTAGGTGTCGGCCGCGGCCAGCATCACGCCCGCCGCCGCGAACCCCAGCCTCCAGCCCGAGCCCCGCGCCGCCACTTCTGCCCGGCGCCCGGCGCGCGCGGTCACCCCGGTGCCGCCGCCGCTCGCGCCTTCGGGATCGGGACCGTCCACCGGTCAGGGGGTGGGGGGTGGACTGACGCTCACGCTCTCGCCGTAATGGTCGAGAACGAGGTGGAAGGTGCTCTGCTCACCGGCCGAGAAGATGGGTCCGGTCAGATCGACCTCCCTGACCTGGTAGCTCCCGGTGTCGATCGAGAACACCGCCGAGACCGGCTTGCTGGGCTCCGCGTCCACGAGCAGTGAGGCCAGCAGGCTGCCCGGCAGGGTGGCGTCCACCTGCTGGAGCGATTCGCCGTTGAGCCGCACCGCCGAGCCGAGGCTCGGGGCGTGGGCCGAGGTGAGCAGGGTCGAGATCCCGCTGTTGGGATCCAGCAGCTTGCCGGGATCGCCGAAGCCGTACTGCGAAGGGCTCGCCTTCTGGTAGTCGTCGGTGAAGGGGAGCTGGATGTAGAACTGGCCACCCGTCGAGACCACCTTGACCTGGAGGGGGAAACCGGCCTCCTCGATCGAGAGGGTCCCCGAGAAGCCATCGGGACGGAGCGCGTCTCCCTCGGCGGCGGTGAGCAGGGTCCCGCTTCCGGCCACGTTCTGGCTGGTCAGCTGGATGTGGAAGGCCGAGGTCTGGTCGAACGTCGCCTTGGCCCGCTGGAGCAGGGTGGCCGCCGAGGGTCCGGAGTAGCCGCAGGCCGCGATGACCGCGGCCAGCCCCGCCAGGGCGGCGAGATGTCGGCGGTTGATGATCGCGCCCTCCTGTCGATCAGGACCCCATCGGCCGCCGAGTATGACCGACGGCGGAGCTATCGTGGCAGGCCATGCCCGCCTCCGACCGCGCCCGCCATCCCATCCTCCGCCTGGTCACCCTGCTCCTCCTGCTCGGAGCCGCCGGCTGCTTCGGCGCCAGCATGGTGAGGATCTCCTTCTCGCCCGCCTTCATCACCGAGCTCCAGCAGCTGCCGGGCCTGGGGCCGCTGCCCGCCGCCTGCGTGAACGGTGGGATCGCCGCCTACAGCGGGCTGTCGCTGGCGATCGGCGGGGACCCAACCGTCAACGCAGCGTGCCTCAGCCACATCCAGGACGCTGGCCAGGCGAACCTCGGCGTCCAGCCCCTGGCCCTGCTCGCCGGTCTCGCCATCCTGGGTGCGATGGCGCTGATCGTCTGGGCTCCGCGCGGTCACCGGCTGGTGAGCGGCACGCTCTCGCTCGTCGCCGGCACCCTGCTGGTGCTGAACGCGCTGCACCTGGGCCAGGTCTTCGCCGGCCATTTCGGCCGTGGGGCGTCGGCGATCGCGAGCGGAGCCGATCCCGCCCTCTGGGTGGCGCTGGGGCTGCTGGTGCTGGTGCCGCTCGTCCAGCTCAGCGCCGCGGGGGTGGGCTGGGCCAGGCTGGCACTGGCCCCCATCGAGAACCGGGGGCCGCGGGCACGCCCCTGAGGACGGGTCAGGGCGAGGACCCCTTCCCGGCTCCGCGGCCACCCGGCCGGCGACCCGGGAGCAGCCTTCGGAGCGCTGCACTACGATGCCCGGCACAGGTCCGCGCGACCTCCGGGGAGTGGTGAGATGGCCGCCGTCGTCAGGGATCCGGCCCCACGGCTGGTCTCGCCGGTGCTTCTCGTTCTCGCCGGCCTCTGCTTCCTGCCCCTTCGCGGGGGTCTCCTGCAACACCGCTCCGGTCAGGACCGAGGTGCGGTCGCTGCTCGCGGGCGAGGGGGGCCTCGTCTCCGACACAGTGGTCGGCCCATGTCTGGACGCTCTCAACGGCGAGGACGTCGCGACCTACTCGGGGCTCGAGCTGGCCACCGGTGGCGGCCCAAGCGTGACCTCCCGGGAGCCGGCCAGCTGCGCGGCGCTCAGCGCGGCCAACGGCGGCTCGACCACCGCGCGGCTCGACGGAAGCCGGATCGGCGTCGGGGTTCAGCCACTCCTGGTGGTGGCTCTCGCCGTGATGCTGCTCGGCCTGCTGCTCGGCTTCACCCGGTTCGCGCTGCGCCGCATGGCGGTGGCCGCCACCGCGGTCGCGGCGATGATCCTGCTCGGGGTCGAGCAGGCGCAGGTCGGCTCCCAGATCCTCGGCAGGATCACCCAGAGTGCGTTTGGCGCGGTCACGGCATCCGTTCCCGTCCACGGCACCCCGGGCGTCGCCAACCTGCTCCAAGTGGAGATCTCCAGCTCCTTCACGGTCACCGCCGGTCTCGGCTTCATCCTCGCCATGGTGGCGCTGGGGGTTCTCGCCCTCTACAGCCTGGCGGCGGAGCTCACCCGCCACGCCGGAGCGGGTCCCCCGTCCCCCTACGCCGGCTCGAGCTCGTCGCCCGGGCCCTGAACGCGGAGGCGCCTCGCGACCGCCGGCCCTCCGCCGCCGCCGCGGGCTGCCGGCCGCCGCAGGCCGCGCCCGGCGAGCCTGCGCAGCAGCTCCACCTGCTGGCGGTCCGGGCCCTGCCTCTCGTGCCCCGGGACCTCGAGCACCCAGGGGACGCGGCGCAGCCGCGGATCGCCCAGCAGGAGCTGGAAGGCGGCCGTGCCGATCTCCCCCTCCCCGAGGTTGGCGTGGCGGTCGGCGTTGCTGCCCAGGGCTCGCGCCGAGTCGTTGGCGTGGACCAGGCCCAGGCGCGGGAAGCCGACCAGCCGGTCGAACTCCGCCAGGGTCCGGGCCACCCCCTCCGGATCGCGCAGCTCGTACCCGCTGGCGAACGCGTGCTGGGTGTCGAGACAGACCCCGACCCGCTCGGACCCGGCGGCCTCGACCACCCGGGCGACCTCCTCGAAGCTCCTCCCGACGCAGCCGCCCGAGCCCGCGCTGTTCTCCACCAGCAGCCGTGCCCTGCCCGGTGGGCTGCACTCGACGACCTCGCGGATGGCCGCGCCCACCTGGGCGAGCACCGACTCGAAGCCCGCCCCCAGGTGGGACCCGGGGTGGAAGACGACACCCTCGGCGCCGAGCGCGGCCGCGACCTCCATGTAGTGGACCAGCGAGGCCACCGACGAGCGCAGCAGCTCCGGCTTGGGGGACGCCAGGTTGACGAGGTAGACCGCGTGCAGGTAGTGGCCGCGGAGCCCGGCGGCCGCGTACTTCTGGAGGTAGAGCTGGCGATCGGCCTCCTCCAGCCGCAGCCGCCTCCACATCTGCGCCGAGGTCGGGTGGGTCTGGATGACCTCTGCCCCGATGGCGAGGGCGTTGTCGACGGCGTTGTGGAGGCCGCCGCGCGCCGCCACGTGAGCCCCGATCAGCATGGGGACGATTCTGCCAAGGGAGGAGGCGGACCTCAGGGGGCGACCAGCAACTTGATCGCCAGCCCGATGCCGACCGCGGAGACCCCGTAGCGGAGGGCGACCGGCGGGATGCGGCGGCCCGCCGCCGCGCCGACCGCGCCCCCCACCACCGTGCCGGCGGCGAGCACCAGGGCCTCCAGCCAGTGGACCGGCCCGAAGATCGCGAAGCCCACGGCCGCGATGGCGTTGACGGTCGTGGTGCAGACGACCTTGGCCGCGTTGAGCCGCTGCAGCGTGTCCCGGACGAAGAGGCCGAGGAGGGCGAGCAGCATCACGCCCAGGGCCGCTCCGAAGTAGGCGCCGTACATCCCGCCGAGCACCAGCCCGCCCCGGAACACCGGGGAGGCCTCGCCCGCGTGGCTCCCGACCAGGCGGGCGAGGACCGGCTGGAAGAGGAGGGCGAGGCAGCCCAGGATGATCAGCCAGGGGATCACCCGGGTGAAGACGCCGGGCGAGGTCCGGAGCAGGAGGACGGTCCCGGCCAGGCCCCCGATCGACATCGGCACCAGCAGGCGGGCCACTCGCCGGCCCTGCCCGGCCAGCTCGGCGCGGTAGCCGTGGCTCCCGGTGAGCAGGCCGGGGACCAGCCCCACCGTGTTGGTCACGTTGGCGGCGAGGGGGTTGAGGCCGGCCCCGAGCAGGGCCGGGTAGCTGAGCAGCGAGCCGCCTCCGCCGATGGTGTTGGCGATCCCCGCGAGCACGCCGGCGCCGGCCACGAACCCGGCCTCGAGTCCGGTCACCCTGGTCTGCGATCCTGCCCGCCGGTCACGGGTCGAATCTTCGCAACTGGCGAGACGCGCCGGCCGGGGCCGGCGGCGCC
This sequence comes from uncultured Chloroflexia bacterium, assembly GCA_963793875.1. Classification (GTDB taxonomy): domain Bacteria; phylum Chloroflexota; class Dormibacteria; order Aeolococcales; family Aeolococcaceae; genus Changshengia. The sequence goes on from CAWCBS010000002.1 coordinate 68,064, forward strand.
ACGCCGGTGGACCGCCGATCTACGCGGCCGACTCCACCGGGATCTTCATCGGCGCCTCCACGGCCAGTTCGGCGGCCGTCTCCGCGGTGCTTGTCAACGGGCTGACGGCGACGGCGTCGAGGCTGTGACCGCTCTTCTCCGGGAGCACCCGGGTCAAAAGCGCCCCGGCCACCCCCAGCACGGAGCAGAAGATCAGCACCCCTCCGAGACCCAGCGCCGAGCTGAGCAGGGGGAAGAGGAAGACGCCGAGGAACGCCCCCAGCTTGCCAACCCCGGCGGCGATGCCGTGCCCGGTGGTCCGCTCCCCGACCCCGAACACCTCGGTCGGGATCAGGAAGGTGGTGACGTTGGGGCCGAACTCGGTGAAGAAGTAGCTGATCCCGTAGATGAGGAGGAAGGGGACGATGACGTGGGTCAGCCCCGGGATGAACCCGATCAGCCCGAAGCAGATCGCCATCGCGGTGAAACCTATCCACTGCAGCCGGCGATGGCCGATCCGGTCCACGTTGAGGAAGGCGAAGACGTAACCGGGGACCGCGAAGAGGGCAAAGATGATCAGCGTCCAGGCGGTCGACTGGAGCAGGTTGGCCCCCGGCGCCACCCCGCGCAGGATCACCGGGGCGGAGATGGTGTTCCCGTAGTAGACGTAGTCGAGCAGGAACCACGAGCCCGCCGTCCCGAGGATGAGCATCAGCGACTTGCGGTTGGTCAGGAAGGAGCGGAGGCTGGTGCGCTCCGACCCGCCGCCCTGAGCGGCGGCACGCACCACGCCCTGGCTGTACTTCTCCATCGCGGCCCGCGCCTCGGTCTCGCGACCCTGGATCTGGGCGGCGAACCGCGGCGACTCCGGGGTCTTCATGCGCAGGTAGAGGACGCTGAGAGCGGGGAGGGCCCCGAGACCGAGCATCAGCCGCCAGGCCAGCTCGTGGTTGACCCCGGAGGCGAGCAGGGCGAGCGCCACCACCGGACCGATGATCAGGCCCGCCGCCTGGGACGAGAAGACGAGCGAGACGAGCAGCCCACGGTGCTCTCGGTTGGCGTACTCGCTGGCCATGACCGCGCTGACCGGGTAGTCGCCGCCGATGCCGATGCCGAGGACGAAGCGGCAGGCCACCAGCCAGACGTATCCCGGGGCGAGCGCGGTGGCCACGGCGCCGAGGGCCATGATCCCGGCCACCAGCCCGTACACCCGGGTCCGGCCGAGGATGTCCGCGACCCGGCCGAACACCAGGGCTCCGACCAGGGTGGCGAGCAGGGTGGCGCTGCCCAGGAAGCTGGTCTGGACCGCGGAGAGGTGCCAGTCGCCCTTGATGAGGACCAGGGCGACGCCGATGATGAAGAGGTCGTAGGCATCGGTGAAGAAGCCCATCGCGGCGGTGAAGGACGCCTTGAGATGGAAGAGGCTGAGCGGAGCCTCGTCGAGCGCCTCACCGAGGGTGCGATCTGAGGGGGCGGTCGTCGAGCTGGCGGTGCTGCCGTCCACGTGGTGCTCCATACTCTCGGGATCAGGGCTCCGGTTAAAGGATGGAGAACTCGGCATTAAGATCGTCTTTAACGACGGGGGGCACCTCCGCGCCCGAGACCGACCAGGTCCTGGTGGACGTCTGGCGTCTCGCCGACACCGTCGAGGCCCAGGTCGCCGAGGCGCTCCGCGTTCTGGCGGACGCCGACCTGGAGGGCGCTGACGCGGTCGTCCACACCGACCTCGAGGTCAACCGGCTCCGCTACGCGATCGAGGAGCGGGTGACCGCCGAGCTGGCCCCGGGGGTTGGCGAGGGACGGCTGCGCCTGCTCATCGCCGTGCTCTACGTGATCAGCGACCTGGAGCGCATCGGCGACCACGCCGAGGGGATCGCCAGGGTCGCCCTGATGCTCGGGCGCCCGCCGATGCGCGCCCTGCCGGCCAGCATCCCGCACCTGGGATCACAGGTTCGCGAGATGCTCGCCTCGGGGGTGAACGTCCTGCGCGACCGCGACGTGGACGCCGCCCGCCGCCTGGTCGAGGAGGACGACGCCGTCGACCGCCTCTACGACGACATCTACGGCGAGCTGATCGCCACCATGACCGCGCAGCCGGACACCGTCGTCCCCTGCACCTACCAGCTGTGGGCCACCCACAACCTGGAGCGGATCGCCGACCGGGTGACCAACCTCTGCGAGCGCACCGTCTACCTCGGTACCGGCCGGATCGAAGACCTCAACATCTCGTCCTACTGAGGGGGCCGCGGTGCCCACCGTTCTCCTGATCGACGTCCCCGAGTCCCGTGCGCTCAGCCTCGAGGAACGCCTCGCCGTCGATGGATGCCTGGTTCGCCGGGCGACCGGCTGGCCCACCGACCGACCCGAGGCCGGCGAGGTGGACGTGGTCCTCGCCCACACCGCCGACCCCGCCGCCCTCGCCCTGGCGGTACGCCGCTTGAGCCGGGCTCCGCTAGTCCTGGTGAGCGGTGCGGAGGCACCGGCCCGGGTGGCCGCGCTGACCTGCGGCGCCGACGTCTGCCTCGCGGAGACAGAGCCCGAATCCGTGGTGGAGGCCCATCTCACGGCGCTGCTGCGCCGCTGGCAGCCACGGGTCCGCCATCAGATCGAGACCGTGCAGGTCGGTGAGCTCGCCCTCGACCCGCCGGCCCGGCGTGCCCAGGTCGGCGGCGCCGATCTCGAGCTGCGGCCCCGCGAGTTCGACCTGCTGGTGGCGCTGGCGCGCTCCGCGGGGCGCGCCTTCCGGCGCCACGAGCTCCTGGACCTGGTCTGGGGACCCCGTTTCGTCGGCGGGGTCAACACCGTCGACGTCCACATCTCCTGGCTCCGTCAGAAGCTCCCCGCCGCGGCTCGGGTCCGGATCACCACCCTGCGTGGGGTCGGATACCGGCTGGACGAGCTGAGCCGGCCGGTTCTGCCCGCCACGGACCCAGGTCCAGGCGCCGCCGCCGTGATCTCGCCGCCGGAGGGCGCGGCAGTTCCGCTGGGAACTGCGGTCGAGCTGCCGGCCGAGGCCACCACACCGCCGAATGGATCGGCTCCCCCGGTGGAAGACGCGCCTCCGCCGCCCGATGCCGCGGCCGGCCAGCCGGAGGGCGGGCGTCCAGGGCCCGGGAGCGCGTCGGCGCAGCCGGACCGCACCTCTCCGCTCCGGGACGGGGCCGTCCCCCGGCCGTAGGGGCAGGCCGCCGGGGTTCTTGCCCCCAGCTGCCGGAGCACGCCGGAGGGTCGATCGGCGACCATCCCTGGCCCGTGGCCTACGTGCTCGTGCTCACCGCCGTCACCGCGGTCTGGGGCTGGACCTTCGTGGTGATCAAGGACTCCATCGCCCACTACCCGGTGGCCCCCTTCCTGGGCCTCCGCTTCGGGCTGGCGGTGCTGGTCCTGCTGCTCATCACCCGCCGCCTCCCGCAGCGCCGCTCGCTGCTGATCGGGGGCCTGATCGGCGCCACGGTGGCCGCCGGCTACGCGCTCCAGACGTACGGGCTGCAGAGCACGGCGCCAGGGACGGCCGGGCTGATCACCGGCCTCTTCGTCGTCTTCACCCCGGTCATCGACCGCGCCTTCGGGGTGCGGATCCACCCCCGGACCGCGATCGCCGTGGGCGTCGCCCTGCTCGGCACCGGCCTCCTCGCCGGCGGCGATCCGACCGCCCAGGTGGGGATCGGCGACCTGCTGGTGTTCGGCTCGGCGATCGCGTTCGCCTTTCAGGTGGTGCTGCTGGCCCGCCACAGCTCCGGCCTCCGCGCCACCGATCTCGCCCTGCTCCAGATGGCGGTGAGCTTCGTCGTCTTCTCGGCAGCCGGCTCCACCTCGTTCTCCGCCCCCACGGGGGGGGTCTGGATCGGGGTCCTGATCACCGGGGTCTTCGCGAGCGCACTCGCCTTCTGGATCCAGGCGTGGGTCCAGGCCAAGATGAGCGCGACCCGGGCGGCCCTGATCATGGCCATGGAGCCCGCCTGGGCCCTCTTCTTCGCGGTGCTCCTCGCCGGCCAGCACCTCAACCTCGTCCAGGCCATCGGCGCGCTCCTGGTGCTGGCCGCGGTGGTGGGCCACGAGGCGGCCCCGCAGCTCGCGGCAGCCCGCCGAAGTCCGGCCTAGTCCGCCCCGGCACGGTCCAGGGCGATGAGGCGGCGCAGCCCGTTCACGGCGACGTCGATGGCCGCGTCGACGGGCAGGCCACGCGCGTCGGGCAGCCCGCCGACCCCCTGGGAGGCGCTGTCGATGACCACCAGCACGGCTCCGCCGCGCACCCGGCGCACCGCCGCCACGGTGAGCACCGTGGCCGCCTCCATCTCCGCGGCGATGCAGCCGGCGCGTGCCCACGCCTCCCAACGCGCCCTGATCACCCCCTCCTCCGGGAAGCTCTCCGGCTCCATCTCGGCGTAGAAGGCGTCGTTGCTGAGCACGACGCCCACCCGATGGCGGTGGCCGGTGACGCGGGCCGCCTCGCGCAGCGCCAGCACCACGTCGAGGTCGGCGACTGCGGGAAAGCCGGCGGGGGCGTAGTGGTCGGGGGTTCCGTCCCCGCGCGCCGCCGCCTGCACCACCACCACGTCCCCGAAACCGAGGCCGGGGACGAGGGTGCCGCAGCTGCCCACCCGGACCAGGGTGCGGGCTCCGGCCCTGACCAGCTCCTCGACCGCGATCGCCGCCGAGGGCCCACCGATCCCGGTGGAGGTGACGCTGACCGGCACCCCGTCCACGCTGCCCGTGTAGGTGGTGAACTCGCGGTGGGCGGCGATCCGCCGCGCGCCGTCCAGCCGCGCCGCGATGACCTCGCACCGGCCGGGGTCGCCGGGGAGCAGCACGTAGGCTCCGATCTCGCCGGCCTCCACCTGGAGGTGGTACTGCCGCTCTCCCACGATCGGCGAAATGTAGCAGGGGAGAGCCCACCTCTCCGCGTACCATCCCTGCCATGTCGACTTCCAGCCGGGTTGCCGTCGGCAGCGACATGCGCCACCAGGTCCCCGACGCGGTGGCCGCCAACCTCGAGGAGGCGGGTTTCGCGGTGATCCGCTGTGGCGCGGTGGAGGCGACCGCCACCCCCTGGCCGGAGGTTGCCGAGCAGGTGGCGCGGCTCGTGGCCCAGGGCGCGGCCGGCGCCGGAATCGTCTTCTGCTGGACCGGGACCGGGGTCAGCATCGCCGCCAACAAGGTGCCCGGCATCCGGGCGGCGCTCTGCAAGGACGCCGAGACGGCCCGCGCCGCCCGCCGGTGGAATGGCGCCAACGTGCTCGCCATGGGTCTCGACGGCGCCACCCCGGACGCCGCTCAGGCCGTCGTCGACGCCTTCCTGGGATCCGCGGGGGTGGAGCCCGAGGAGGCGGCCAACGTGGAGCGCGTCGCGGCGATGGAACGCCGCTACGCCGGACCCGGAGGTGAGCGGCGGCGCGCGGAGGTCTGACCCTCACCCGGCGGCGCGCCTCGCTGACCCGTCCGCGACGAACCGTCAGCGTTGCGTAGGATGAATGCGGTGACGGACATCCGCATCCTCTGTGTCATGGGCTCTGGAGAGACCGCGCCGACGATGGCGCCGGTCCACCGCGAGCTCATCGAACGGGTCGGCGGTGACGCTGCCCGGGCGGTGCTCCTGGACACCCCCTTCGGCTTCCAGGAGAACGCCGACGAGCTGGTCGCCAAGGCCCAGGAGCACTTTCAGCGCAGCATCGGGCACCCCCTCGAGCTGGCCAGCCTGCGCCGCGTCGAGACCTCCTCCGAGGTGGAGCGCGAGGCGGCTTACAGCCGGGTCCACGACGCCGACTACGTGTTCTCCGGCCCGGGCAGCCCCAGCTACACGCTCCGCCAGTGGCGCGAGACCGAGATCCCGGGCCTGCTCCGCGAGAAGCTGGAGCGGGGTGGCTGCGTGACCCTCGCGTCGGCCGCCGCGATCACCCTCGGGGTGGTCTCGCTCCCGGTCTACGAGATCTACAAGGTGGGCGAGGCGGTCCACTGGCTGGACGGGCTCGACCTGCTGAGCAGCGCCGGCATCCGGGCCGCGCTGATCACCCACTGGGACAACGCCGAGGGCGGGACCCACGACACGCGGTTCTGCTACATGGGCGAGGGCCGCCTCACCCAGCTCGAATCCCTCCTCCCGGAGGGGGCAGCGGTCCTCGGTGTCGACGAGCACACCGCGCTCATCATCGACCTGGGGGCTGGGCGGGTCGAGGTGCGCGGCCGGGGCCGGGCGGTGGTGAGACGCCACGGGATCGAGACCAGCCTGCCCGCCGGCATGGAGGTCTCCCTCGCCGAGCTGCGGGCGATGCTCGCCGGCTCCAGCGCGACCGGCGTCGCCCCGGTCCTCCCCGCCGTTCCGGCCGAGGGGCAACCCGCGGCGCCCAGCGGACGTGAAGAGCCCTTCATGGCGCTCCTCGGGGAACGTGAGGATGAATTCGACAACGCCCGCGACCGCAGGGACGTGGAGGGGATGGTCGCCGCCATCCTGGCCGTCGAGAGCACCCTGGCCGAATGGTCGACCGAGACCTTCTCGAGTGACGAGCGCGAGCGGGGCCGATCGCTGCTGCGGCGGATGGTGACCCGGCTGGGCGATCTCGCCACCGAGGGCGCCGCCGATCCCCGGGAGCGGGTGGCGCCGATGGTGGAGGCGATCCTGGAGCTGCGCCGCAGGTTCCGCGAGGAGCGCCGCTTCGACGACGCCGACCGCCTCCGCGACCTGCTCACCGGCTGCGGGATCGAGGTGCGCGACGGCCGTCAGGGCGAGGGCAGCGGCTGGGAGCTGTCGGCGCCAGCAGGCCCGGCGGCGGCGTGGGGCGGTCTGGCCGGCCCGGTGGGAGCGGGGTTGCGAGGCTCGGGTTCAGCTCGGTTCTATGGGGGCAGCGGTTTCCGGGAAGCAGGGCGCCAGGCGAGACCCACTGACAGGGGGAGCTCGTTGGTTGGCCGGCAATGGCGATGCGATGATCGCGTCCACTCTGGCCGATGCGTCGGTGCAGGTCCGGGCGAGACAGCCGCTCCGTTCTCCTCGCGGCAGCGGCCGACGATCCGGTCACGCCTGGGGATCGTCGGAGACCCGGTGTGGCGGCGGCCCGGGGTCGGAGAGACGAGGGTGTCGACGATAGCCGGAGACCTTGGCGTGGTCTCATGGCACCAGGGCGCGAGTTGCGAACGCGGCCTCCGCGGGCCCCTGCACAACGCCGCGGCCGTCGCCACGACCCCGCGCCGGGCCGCGCTGGCGACGATCGCGAACGCGGCGATGTCAGGCCAGCGCACCCAGCGATTGGTCCAGAAGATTGTGGACGCGTAGGCCGTCGGCCCTGAACCGTGACCCGCACCCAAGGGCAGCGCAGCCCCATCCCGCGAAGAGCGCGGCGACGGTTCCCGTGTAAGGAACGCATGCTAAACATCTGGTAGCCGTAGTCGGAGGGTCCGCCGGGAGGATGGCCGGCAATGGCGAACCAGCCAAACAAGGCAGCGACGCAGGCACAGAAGCAGCTCCCGCCCAGCAGGCTTCTCCAGTTCCGCATGACAACGCTGCAGCCCGGTTGGAGGCCCGCGATCGGTTGGCCCGTATCCACCTGCATGGCGCGGTTGCGCAATTCTGGCAGAGTGTCGAGGGGCGCGTCGGGCATGGCCTCGCCTCACCCTGGGTGGGTAGACTGGCCGCGCCGAACCGGTCGCGCGACGCCGCTACGGAGGCGAAGATTGCCATGGAGATGTCGGATGAGCTCGGGCCGCGTCGCCTTGGCCTCTCCAGCATCAGGCTGAGCCCGCTGGGCCTCGGTTGCTGGGCGATCGGAGGTCCGACGGTCGGGGACGACGGCCGGGTGACCGGCTGGGGCGACGTCGACGACGACGAGTCGATCCGGGCCATCCAGCGCGGCTTCGACCTCGGGGTCACCTTCTTCGACACCGCCGACACCTACGGGGCCGGCCACAGTGAGCGACTCCTGGCGCGCGCGCTCGGCCTCCACAACGAGGAGGTGGTGATCGCCACCAAGTTCGGCTGGACCTTCGACGACGACGGCAGCCGGAGAAGCCACGGCATGGACGTGAGCCCCGCCTACATCCGCTCCGCCTGCCAGGCCTCCCTGCGCCGGCTCCAGCGTGACGACATCGATCTCTACCAGCTCCATGTCGGCAGCCTCCCCGACGCCCAGGCGGATGAGGTGGTGGAGACGCTGGAGGGTCTCCAGGCCGAGGGTCTGATCCGCCACTTCGGCTGGAGCTGCGACGTTGTCGAGCAGGCCCGGCGCTGGGCCGATCGAGTCACCTGCTCGGCTCTGCAGTTCATCTGCAACGTGCTCCAGGAGACCCCCGGGATGATCGAGCTCTGTGAGCAGAGCCGGATGACCGCGGTCATCCGCAGCCCGCTCGCCTCCGGCTTCCTGAGCGGCAAGTACGGGGCTGACGCGCGGCTGCCCGGCGACGACTGGCGAGCCCAGGCGGTGGCGCGGGGGTGGGGCGACCTCTTCAACCCCGACGGGAGCGGCAACGCCCGCTGGCTCGCCAAGCTGGAGGCCCTCCGCGAGGTGCTCACCGACGGGGGGCGCAGCCTCGTTCAGGGGGCGCTCGGCTGGCTCTGGGCGCGCAGCCGAGTCACTGTTCCCATCACCGGCTTCCGGACCGTGGCGCAGGTCGAGGAGAATGCCGCGGCAATGAACTTCGGCCCGCTCGCCGAAGCCCAGATGGCGCGCATCGACCAGATCCTCGGCCGCTGAGCGGTCCCGCTGGCGGGGCGGTTCCCCAGCGCGCCGTGCCCCGCGGGGCAACCGGGGCCGCGCGCTACGCTGGTCCCATGTGTCGCAGCATCAAGACCCTGCGCGGTGCCGTGCCCGAGCCCAGCTCCGAGGACGTCCAGGCGGCGGCGCTCCAGTACGTGCGCAAGATCAGCGGCTATCGCCACCCCGCGCAGCGCAACCGGGAGGCTTTCGAGGCGGCCGTGGAGGAGATCTCCGCCGCCACCGACCGGCTGCTCTCGCACCTGCAGCCCGCCGCCCAGCGCTGAGCCGCCGGCCCGGGCGGGCCTCAGGCGGTGTTCGGTCGGCCTTCGTCCAGCACGATCGTGCCCTGATCGCGCGCGATCCGGGTCAGCTCGTCGTCCCGGCCCTGCCACATCATCGCGATCATGCGGAGATCGCCACGCAGGCTCCAGAGCGGGTGCGCGAAGGTGGGCGGGCGGTTCTTCTCGACCGCGAGATGGCTGCCGCGCCCCACCCAGTAGCCGATCAGGGGGAGGGCGAGGATGCCGGCGGGCCGGCGTCTGACCACCGCGGCCACCGCCACCAGGGCTCCCAGGTGGGCACCCGCGAAGTGGAGCCAGCGGGTGGCCGGCCGGCTGTGCTGGCTCACGTGGTGGGGGAAGAACTCCTCGAAGCTGCCGAAGACCTTCTCCCCGGTCTCGCCGTGCCGCGATCCCATCGTTGCAGGGTACGCCGCGGGCGGCGGAGCCGGTAACGAAGCGGTCGCCCGTTGGCGCCGGCCGCGTGGGCGGGTGGATGCTGGGTTCGCCCGACCTTCCCCGTCCTCCTCAGCCCTCCTCGGCCTCGACCACTCGGAAGGGACGGGCATCGGCGCTCCCCGCGTCCACACGGCGCGGGGAGCCCCTCGCCCCGCTCGGCGATCAGCGATCCATGGGTCTCCGCGATGAGCCGCGCGGCGCGCCCCGCGATGAGCCCGTTTCCCGGTGCGGATCAGCGATCGGACGGGCGGCGCGCCTCGACCAGGAAGATCGGGACCCCGGGTGCGAAGAGCGCCCGCAGGCGCCAGGCCTTGAAGCCGGCCTCCCGGAGCAGCGCGGTCAGCTCGGCGGCGTCGCGGTAACCGGCTCCGTGGCGGCGTCCCCGCGGCCGGAGCAGCCGCCCGATGAGCCCGATTCCGAGCACGTCGGCGATCAGCAGGCGTCCGCCGGGAGCGAGCACCCGGGCCACCTCGCGGAGCGAGACGTCCTGCTGCTCCCAGTGGTGAAAGGACATGGTCGTGGTGACCACGTCGACGCTCGCGTCCGGGAGCGGGAGCCGCGCCGCGGTGGCCACCTCCAGGCGGACGCCCGGCTCGCCGGCGAGGCGCCGGCGGGCCACCGCCAGCATCCCCTCCGAGGGGTCGACGCCAACCAGCTCCGCCTCCGGGAGACGGCGGCGAAGATCCTCCAGCAGCCGGCCGGTGCCGCAGCCGAGGTCGAGGACGCGGCGCGGCAGGCTGCCGCCCGCAACCACCGCGTCGCCGACGTGGCGGTGGATCCTCCGGAAGAAGGACTGCCCCGGCGTGCGGTCATAGGTGGTCGCCCACCGGTCGAAGCGCTCGACGTCGCCGTGGTGCGCTCTGCTCATCAGTCGCCTGCATCAGACCACAAACCGTTGGGTGGCGAGGGCGGACCGGACTCGCCCGCGCAGCTCAGATCGCCGGGCGCCGTGGGGCCGATCTCTCCTCGATGCCGGCGCATACTTCCGCCGTCCCGCCATGAGCGCCCACGACGTCGTCATCCCGTCCCGCCGGCTTGAGCTGCGTGGCCACCTGGCGCTGCCGGAGGCTCCCGGACCCCATCCGGGGGTGGTCGTGCTCCACGAGGTCTACGGCCTCAACGACAACATCCGCGACATCACCGGGCGGCTCGCGGCCGAGGGCTACGCATCGCTGGCGGTGGACCTCTTCGCCGGCCGCAACCGGGCGCTCTGCATGGCCCGCCTGATGGGCGCGGTGCTGTCAGGCCGGGCCGGTTTCGCTCTCCCCGACCTCGGGTCGAGCGCGGAGTTTCTCGGTGCGCAACCCGAGGTCGACGGCAGCCGCATCGGGGTGATCGGCTTCTGCATGGGCGGCAGCCTCGCCGTCGCCTGGGGTTGCCGGGACCGGCGGCTGCGGGCGATAGCGCCCTTCTACGCCACCAACCCTCGGCCGCACAGCGCGGCGCGCCGGCTCTGCCCGGTGGTGGGCAGCTACCCGGGCCTCGATTTCACCGCTCGATCCGGGCGCAGGCTCGACGCCCGCCTGGACGAGTACGGGATCGTCCACGACATCAAGATCTACCCAGAGGCCCGGCATTCCTTCTTCAACGACCGGGGTGGCGCCTACCACCCGGCCGCGTCTGCCGATGCGTGGGAACGCGTCCTCGGCTTCTTCGCCGAGCAGGTCCGCGCCCCGGTGGCGTCGCCGCCGGGGTAGGCCCGGGGGGACGGGTCAGGCATCGACTCGGGCCAACTCATGGCACACTCGGCCGGTGCTCCTCCCGATCACGACCGAGGTCCTGGTCGAGGAGGCGGAGCGGCTCGGCGAGGCCGGCCACCGCTACACCTCCCGCCAGCTCTACTACGCGGTCTGCCGGGCCGTGGAGCGGCCGGCGCCGTCGATCACCGGCGGCCTGATCGGGCTCGGGTCGATCCTGGTGCTGCTCGCCGGGGCGCTGCTCTTCATCCGCTCGGTCCCGATCTCCCCGTTCCTCGCCGCGCTCGGCGTCGTGATTCTGCTCGCGGTCCCGATCAACAGCCGGATGGAGCGCGGCCGGGAGCGTCGGCGGGCCCTCGCGAGCCGGCCGCTCGCCGCCGGCTACGACGAGTTCCTGACCGGCGCGCTGGCCGGCGCGCTGCAGAGCCGGCCCGATGCCTTCGGCGCCCTGCTGGTCGCCGGTCCGCGACCCGCCGCCGCGCCCGCCCCGGCGGCCCCTCCCGCCGCCCTGCCGGGCTCAGGCCCAGCGCTCACCCCGGACCCCACCCCCGGGCCTGTCGTGGTCTGCGACCGCGCGGAGACGGCCGACCTCTTCGCCGCCAACGCTGGCCGGCTCCCGGAGGGGGCCGAGGTGACGGAGCTGGGCGTGCTCCTGGGTGGTGGCGGTGGCGAGCTGACCCCCGAGCTGCGCAGCCGGCTGCTGGTCGCCGTCCATGACGCCGGTCCCGCCGGGTGCGCCCTGACCTCGGCGCTGCACCGGGCGGGCGCGCTCAACGTCGTCGACGCGGGGCTCCGACCCCCGGCCTCCGACACCGGCCTGCAGGTCATCGAGGGCGCCCCGGCCCGGCTGCCCGCCGGGCTCGACGACGGTCTGAGCGTGGCGGAGAGGGGATGGCTGAGCAGTGGCCGCCGCCTCGAGCTGGCGACCCTGACCCCTGCGGAGGCGGTGGCCCTGGTGGCGGCCGCGTGCGCGGCTCCCGCGCCGGCGACATCCTCGAGCGCCTAGCGGTCTCCCCCGGCCCGGTCCCAGCTCAGCGGCGGGCGGCCATCGCGTGACGGATCTGGCGGATCAGGAAGCCGTAGAACTGGGCGCGGTCGGAGGCGTCGAGGTGCGGCCCCACCTCCTGCTTGGCCCGCCGCCGGGTGATCCAAGGTGGCACGGCGACCGCCACCACGCTGGTCCCGACCTCGACCGAGATCAGGGCGTCGTCCGAACTCGTCGACGCAGATCATCACCCGGCCGGTCAGACCGCTGCGATCCCCGATCCGCCAGCCCTGCTCCCACCGCCGGTCACCGGTGGCCCGGCGAACGACGTTGACGGTGCGGTCGTCGAAGATCACCTCTCCCGGCCGCAGCCCGGCCGCCACCGCCCCGCGGAGGGCGGCGTGCCCCTCGGTGCAGACCCAGTTCACGAGCGACGCACCGCGATAGTCGACGAAGGGGAGCGCTCTGGGGTCGTTGGCCCTGCCCCCGAGGGCGGCGACCGTGCTGGCGTGGCGCCGGCAGTAGCTCTGGGCCCCGATCTTGTGCGCGTGATGAGCGCACCACCGGGTCCCGCAGGAGCGGCCGCGGCCGTCGACGTAGGCGCAGGCGATGAACCCGGGGGCCTCGCAGCCCCCCTCCCGGCAGAACGCCGTCACCACCGCGCCCGCCGGCTCGGGCTCCTGCGCCTCGACGCGCGCGGGCTCCTGCGCCTCGACGATCGACACCGTCGTCGGGTCCAGCACCACCATCCACTCAACCTCGCGCCACCGCGCCCCGCCGTTCGGGGCTCCTCTCTCATCGAGAGCTTAGGCTCGTTTGCGGTGAGCGCTCCGATACTTAATCGTTTTGTGACTTCCCGCCGTTCCCGTCGTCACCATTCCGACGTTCCCGGCGCGCGCTCTCGTATCCTCGCGGCCATGCCCGCACTCTCCGCCCCCCTGGAGGCGGCCGCCACCCGGCTCATCGACCGGGGTGAGCCGATCGACCGCGACCTCGCCGAGCGCCTCGTCCGGCTCGGTGACGACGACCTGCCCGACCTCATCGGGCTGGCCCACCGGGTGCGCCTCCACTGGATGGGGCCTGCGGTGGAGGTCGAATCGATCGTCTCGGCCAAGACCGGCGGCTGTCCCGAGGACTGCACCTTCTGCTCCCAATCGGCCCGCTACCAGACCGACGTCACCCGCCAGGCGCTGCTCAGCACCGACCGATTGGTCGAGCTCGCCCGCCACACCCGCGAGATCGGGGGCACGGAGTTCTGCATCGTCGTCGCAGTGCGCGGCCCCAACCGCCACCTGCTGGACCAGGTCTGCGCCGCCGCGCGTGCCATTCGCGCCGCGGTCGACATCGAGGTCGACGCTTCCCTCGGACTGCTCTCCGACGGTCAGGCCGAGCTGCTCGCAGCCGCCGGCATCCACCGCTACAACCACAACCTCGAGGCCGGCCCGCGCTTCTTCCCGACCATCTGCTCCACCCACACCTTCGCGGATCGCCAGGCCACCTGCCGAAGGGTGATCGCCGCCGGCCTGGAGCTCTGCAGTGGCGGCATCTTCGGGATGGGGGAGAGCTGGAGTGACCGCCTCGATCTCGCCTTCGCCCTCCAGGAGCTCGGCGCCCGCGAGATCCCCTGCAACTTCCTCGACCCCCGGCCGGGAACGCCGCTCGCCGGTGAGGCGCCCCTCCGCCCTCTCGACGCCCTCCGCTGCACCGCCCTGATGAGGCTGGTCAATCCCCGGGCGGTGATCCGCTACGCCGGCGGCCGGGAGCTGGTGCTGCGCGACCTCCAGGCGTACGGCATGCTGGCCGGGGCCAACGGTCTGATCGTCGGCAACTACCTCACCACCCTGGGCCGGAGCGCCGAGCTGGACCTGGCCATGCTCGCCGACCTCGGGATGCCGGTGGCCGCCGCGCCGCTGACCGGCAGCCGGGGCGGGCGGGTGGCGACCGCGGCGGAGCCGCCCTCACCTTCCCGGTAGCCGGCTGAGCCAACGCGGCCATCGCCGCAGCCCTCTCCGTCGCCGCATGCAGCCAGCTTTGCGACCGGCTCCCGTGCCGTTTCGTTACCACGGCGCCGTAGCCTGGGGGCGCCGATGGATTTGACGGTGGAGCGGGGGGCAGGTGCGCCCTCGTCCCCGTCGGGGCAGGCCCCGGCGCGCGCCGCGGGGACCATGGTCCCCCCGCAGCCCGCGGGCGCCGTCTCGAAGACCGCCAGATGGGTGGTCCCGGCGGTCGCCTTCGGAGTCAGCCTGGTGGCTGTCCCGCTGGTGGCGGCCGCCGTGACCGCGCTCCACGCCACCAGCTGGGCGGACCTGGTGGGCCTGGGCTTGGGCGCCGCTCTGCTCACCACGCTCCTGGTGATGGTCCCGGTTCAGATCCGGATCGCCAGGCTGGCCAGGCGCGAGACCGGCCACTGGTGGCAGGAGGCGGAGCGTTCCGCGGAGCGGGAGGCCGAGCTCTCCGATGAGCGCGAGGAGCTCCTCCATGAGGCCCTGATCGCCGCGGATCGCGAACGACGGCAGCTTGCCGCGGACCTGCACGACGGGGTCATCCAGCTGGTCAGCGCCGTCACCCTCCGCACCGCCACCCTCTCTCGCGGCCTGCGGCGAGAGGGCGGCCAGACCCCGGAGCGGGTCGGCGCCGCGATCGAGGGCCTCGAGCGGATCACCCTCGACCTCCAGGCCGTGACCACCGATCTGCGCGGCCTCATGGGCACCCTGGCCGGGGACGAGATCGAGAGCGGAGGCCTCACCGGAGCGCTCAGCACCCTGCTGGTGCCGCTCGCCGAGAGCGGGGTCCAGGTCAGCATCTCGGTGGGGGAGCTGGACTGCGAGGGGCGGGTGCGGAGCCTGATCCACCGGGTCGCCCAGGAGCTGGTGCGCAACGTCGCCAAGCACGCCGGCGCCCACCAGGTGGAGCTGACCCTGAACCAGGAGCGCGGGGAGATTCGCCTCTGCCTGATGGACGACGGGCAGGGGTTCGACGCCTCCTCCATCCACGAGCGTCAGCACCGTGGTCACATGGGGCTCCTGCTCGTCGAGCAGCGGGTCCAGGACGCCGGCGGGGTGCTGGAGGTCAGCTCGGCCCCCGGGCGCGGAACCAGCGTGGTGATGAGGCTGCCGCGCCGGGATTAGGCTTCGGTGCTCGGCTCCGGCGGACTGGAGGGGAGCGGCGCGGAGAACCTGGCCTCTCCCATCTGCCCGGTCACCCCGGCGAGCCGGGGGAGCGCTCAGCTGGCTCGGGGAGCCTCAGTAGTCGTTGCCCGGCGCGGTGATCAGTCCCTCGCGGATGGCGATCGAGACCGCCTCCAGCTTGGAATGGGCGCCGAGCTTGCTGATGATGCTCTGGATGTGGTTGCGCAGGGTGTGGATGCTGATGAAGAGGCGCTTGGCGATCTCCTCATTGCTCATGCCGTCGGCCAGGAAGAGGAGCACCGCCGTCTCGCGCGGGGTGAGTGGCTCCGTCAGACTGGAGGTGTGGCTGCCACCGCCCGTGATGCGGGTCAGCATGGCCGGTGAGACCGGGGTGGCTCCCGAGGCCGCCGCGCGGACCGCGGCCGCCAGCGCGTCGATGCTGTCCCCCTTGGTGACGAAGCCGGCGCAGCCGGCCGCCAGCGCCTCGTTGAGGACGCTGGGCTCCATGGCCGCGGTGACCAGCACCACCTTGGCACCGGGGCGGAGGGCGCGCAGCTCGGCGGCCGCATGGGTGCCCTGACCGTCGGGGAGGCGCTGGTCGAGGAGGATCACGTCGACGTCCAGCTCCTCCAGGCGCTGGCGCGCGGAGGCCAGGTTCTCGACGGTGTCCACCACCTCCATGTCGGGCTCTTCGGTGAGGGCCGCAGCCACCGCCTGGGTGAACATGCGGTGGTCATCGATGATGAACACCCGAATGGTTCGAGATGTCGCTCCCGGCAAGGGGTCTCCTTCGAGGTCTAATGCCAGCCTCTCGCCGGTATTGTTCGGGGCATGCCCGATCTGGGGGGCGGTTTTCTTCGGACTGTCACGGCCGCGTGTCCGGGTCGGGCCGCCGTTGCAGGGCCGTGACCCGCAGCGCACAGGCCCGCGGCCGGCGGCTCGCTCTCGGGGTGGCGCCGCCGCGCTGACCCGGCCCCCTCGCCCCGGGTGAGCTGACCGCCCTGGCGCCGGGTGGCCTGAGTTCGCCCACCCGCCCGAGCGGCCGGCCCGAGCCCGGGGGTAGTGCAGTCGCACCACCAGAATTCCGGCAGTCCGTGTCTGGGCACGGCGATCCGGCGAGGCCACGATGGTGGCGGATCAACCTCACACCCGAGGACCAGACGTGATCAGCACAGTCAGCCTCCATCCCCAGAGACCCGGCTTCATGAGCCGGCTGCTGACCAGCTGCTGCGGCGACCTGACCAGCTATCGGGACGGCGTGATCCGCGATCTTCAGGTCCTGGCGGCCAACTCGCTGGCCGCCTGGCTGGCCGTCGCGGTCGCGGTGTCCCAGCTCGCCGACCTGGCCACCACCGTGGTCGCACTTGCGAACAACTGGCCCGAGCAGAACCCGATCAGCGCCGCGGTCATCGCCCGCTGGGGCATGGGCGGGCTGCTCGCCGAGAAAGTCGTCATCGCCACCACCGTCGTCTTCAACATGGCCAGGCTGCGCGGCCGCAGCGCCCGGTTGCTCGGGCTGGTCGCCTTCCTGGTCGGGTTCGCTGCGGTGGCCTGGAATCTCCATGTCACCGCCTGAAGCGGTCAGGGGACCGGCGGGTGGCGATGCCGGCGGCGCCGCCGCGGCGGGCGGGTTCATGCTCGCGGCGCGCGATCCGGTCGCGGCCGAGGTCGCCCTCCTCGCGCTCGCCGGTGAGAGCCTCGAAGGCGTGCAGGGCCAGATGCTCGCCGTCCTCGCGGAGCGCGTCGGAGCCGATGCCGTCGCCCTGTTCGAGGTCGGGCCCTCCGACCCTCTGATTCCGGTGCTCGCCCACGTCGGGCTGCGCCACGCCCCGGACGCCCTGATGGCGGCCGAGGCCGATCGGAAGCTGCGCTCGTCGGAGCAGTCGAGCCTGCGCCCAAGCGCCGCCCCGGGGGCGGGTGCGATCGCCGCCCTCCTCCACCGGGACGGCCAGCGCACCGCCGTCGCTGCCGGCCTGGAGTGCCACGGGGTCGATCAGGTCTTGGTGATCGCGCGGGCTCACGGCGCCTTCGATGCCGCGGCCCGGGCCGCGCTGGTCGGGGTGGCGGCAGTCCTGGCCGCGGTGGAGCGCCGCCAGCGGGTGACCGACCTCGCCGCCCGCCGCCTGCATCAGCAGGCCGCGGTCGCCGCCCTCGGGCAGGGGGCGCTCGGCGGTGGCGAGGACCTGGCGGGGCTCGCCCAGGCCACCTGCGAGGCGGCCGCCGCCAACCTGGAGGCGGACCTGGTGGCCGTGCTCGAGCGCGGCCACGACGGACTCGTCCTCGTCGCCCGAGCCGGCTCCCCCGCGGAGACGCTCGCCGTGGAGCTGCTCCTCTGGGAGCCGTCGTGCGCCCGGGCCATGCGCGATGGGGAGCCGCTGGTGGTCAGGGACCCGGAGGGCGGGTCGGGTGACTCGGGCAGTGTGCTGATCGTGCCGATCCGCACCGCCCTCCGCGTCGCGGGTGTGCTGCTGGTGAGGTGCCGTCGTTGCCGGGCGCCATCGGACGACGACGTCGCCTTCGTCCGCAGCCTGGCTAGCGTGGTCGCGCTGGCCACCGAGCGGGCCCGGGTCCAGGCCCAGCTCCGGCTCTCGGTCGAGGAGCTGCGCAAGAGCGCCCAGGACCGGAGCCGGCTGCTCGGCCACATCGTCCAGGCCCAGGAGGAGGAGCGTCAGCGGATCGCCGACGACATCCACGACAACTCGGTCCAGGTGATGACCGCGGTTGCTCTGCGCCTGGCCACCCTCCGCCGCCGGCTCGGCGGTGGGGCGCTCGATCCGCTCCTCGTCAACCTCGAGCATGACGTCCGGCAGTCGATCACCCGCCTCCGCCATCTGATGTTCGTGCTGCGGCCCCCGGCCCTCGAGGCCCACGGCATCGCCGCGGCTCTCCACGCCTTCCTGGCCCAGGTCGCCGAGGATGCGGGGCTCGCCTTCTCGCTGGACGACAGGCTGCCGGTGGAGCCGGAGCCGCAGGCCCGGACAGTGGTCTACCGCATCGCCCAGGAGGCGGTGGGAAACATCTGCAAGCACGCTCGGGCCGGCCGCGTCGACATCACGCTGAGCGCCGGCGACGGCGGGGTGGTGGTGGAGATCAGGGACGACGGAGTCGGCTTCGACACAGGCGTGCCGCAGCAGGCGCCCGGCCATCTCGGCCTGCTCGTGATGAGGGAGCGGGCGGAGCAGAGCGGTGGGTGGTTCACGGTCCAGAGCGAGCCCGAGGTCGGGACCACCGTCCGTTACTGCGTGGGCAGCCCGGTGCTGAGCGGCGGCACGACCTCTCCCCCCGGAGCCGGCGACGGCTGCGGCGCGGCGCGGGCGGGAGCGGTGGTGTGATCACCATCCGGGTGCTTATCGCCGACGACGACGCCACCATGCGCGGCGCCCTCAGCGACCTGCTGAGCGGCGAGCCCGGCTACGAGATCGTGGGCCTGGCGTCCGACCCCGAGAGCGCCATCGAGCTGGCCGGCACCCATCGCCCCGACGTCGCCATCCTCGACGTGAAGATGCCCGGCGGCGGCGGCGTGCGCGCCGCCGAGGGCATCCGGGCCGCATCACCCGGGACCCACATCGTGGCCCTGTCGGCCTGGGACGACGGCGAGACCATGCGCCGGATGCGCCGGGCCGGTGCCTCCGGCTACGTGGTCAAGGGCGCGGCCCCCGACGACATCATCGGAGCCATCGAGCGCTTTCGCCGCTGAGCCGGCCCGGTGCCGCTCAGCCGGCGGCGGCCGCGACGATGCGGGGGTCCAGGCCCTCCCACCTCAGCAGGAACGCTCGCCGGTCCTCGCCGAGCTGCTCCACCAGGCGGCGGTACTCGTCATCGCGTCCCTGGCGCGCGTAGAGGCGGCGCGGCTGGAGGATCTCGAGGTCGTCGACTCCGGGCACCACCGCGGCCACCTCGTAGCCGAAGTCCGGATCGTCCTCCCACGAGATCGTGCCCTCGGCGATTGCCTTGACGATGGCACTGGAGTGGGGGATGGTCACCTTCTTGCTGCGATCGTCGCCGTCGGGTCCGCCCACCCAGCCGGTGTTCATCAGGAAGACCTCGAAGTCGCAGCTTCCGAGCAGCTCCAGGAAGCGGTTGCCCTGCTGCTCGTGACGGAGCGGGAAGAACGGGTTGGTCCCCGGCACGCGCAGGAACTTCCCCTCCTCGTCCTTGCCTCCGGCGCTGGTGCCCTTGGTCTCGCCCAGCATGAAGTACGCGGCCGCCTGGGCGTGGTTGAGACGGGCCACCCCGGGGATGATGTTCTCGTTGCGGTTGAGGATCAGCAGCTGGTCCACCCGGCTCAGCTCGCGCGCGTCGCGGTGCCAGCCCAGCGCCTCCATGCGGAAGACCGACCGGCCATTCTGGGTATAGGTGGTGTCGAAGAAGTCCACCTCACCGGCGTCGTTCTGGGAGACGTTCTCCAGGTAGGCCTCGCGCTTGCAGACCGCGCCGTGGATGGAGGGCTCGAACCTGGGGTCGAGGCTGAAGGTCTTGGCGAAGCAGCCGTTCTCGGTGGCCACCACCCGGCCGCCGGGGTAGAGGGCCACGAAGTCGTCCTGCACCGGCTTGGAGTCGTTCTGGCGGGTGAAGGTGGTGGTGGTCTTGCCAGTCCCCGAGAGCCCGACGATGAGCATGGTCTGCTCGCCCCGCGGCGTGGGGATCACCTTGCAGCCGGCGTGCAGGGCCAGCCCGCCGCGGTCGTACACCAGGGTGTTCCACATCCGCAGGCCGCCCTTCTTGGACTCTCCGAAGTAATCGGAGTTCAGCACCCGAGTGACCCTTGCCTCGAGGTCGACGGCGATGACGCGGTCTCCGGGGTATCCCGGAGCGGCCAGGTTCGGGGTGTCGATGACGGTGAGGCGCGGCTCGAAGCCCGGGCCGGCATCGTCGGCGTCGAAGTAGAGCCAGCGTTGCATCCCGGCGATGTTGGCGTTGGCGGCCTCGATGTAGAGGCGGGCGGGGACCCGGTCGGTGGGGTCGTTGCCGATGTAGCCGTCGACGACCAGCATCTCCTGATCACGGATGTAATCGTCCTGGAGCCGGGCCAGGCGGGCGCCCTCCGCCCGGGTGATGGTCTGGTCGCTGTGCCGCTCCGGGGTGTCAGTGACCACGTAGGTGCTCGCCTTGCTGCGCGAGGTCACCCTGGTCTGCACGTTGTAGTTGTCGAAGACGGTTCGCCGAGCGTTGGGCATCCTGGAGGTCAGCTCCCGGAGCTCCTCGGGGCTGGGATTCCAGCGGACGCTGCGTGCCTCGGCTAGCCTTCCGGTGGGGGTGTCGAGGGTCATGACCGGTCTCCTGTTCACTCCGAACCGATCAGAACCACCGCGGCCCGGCGGGCTGTTCCGGTCGGGGCGGCCAGAGATGGTGGCCGGCTACTGTATCAAGCCGTCCCGGCCTGCTGCGGAGTACTCCGGAGCAACTCGTCGAAGGCCTCGGCGGGAACCGGCCGGCTGAACAGGAAACCCTGAAGTAGATCGCAGCCGTTGCGGCGGAGGAAGGCGAGCTGGGCCGGCGTCTCCACCCCCTCGGCGGTGACCTCCAGGCCCAGACGGTGAGCCATGCCGATCATCGCGGCGACCAGCGGCTCGTCGTCGGAGTCCTGCTTGATCATGGTGAGGAAGGAGCGGTCGATCTTGAGCCGGTCGACCGGGAAGGTCGACAGCTTGCTGAGGCTGGAGTAGCCGGTCCCGAAGTCGTCGATGGCGACGGTGATCCCCGCGCGGCGAAGCTGGCGCAGCTCCTCGAGGGCCTCGGCGGACTGCACGGCCGCGGTGCTCTCGGTGATCTCGACCTCGAGGTAGGCCGGGGAGAGCCCACTCTCGAACACGGCCGCCTCGACCCGATCCACCAGGTCGGCGCGTCCCAGCTCCCGGCCGGAGACGTTGATGGCAACGAAGAGATCCGGGTAACCGGCTCGGTGCCAGGCGGCAGCCTGGGTGCAGGCGGTGCGGAGCACCCAGGTGTCGATGGCGGTGATCATCCCGGTCTCCTCGGCGAGCGGGATGAAGCTGTCGGGGGCGACCAGGCCCCGGACCGGGTGCTGCCAGCGGACCAGCGCCTCGCACCCCACGACCTCGCCGCTCTGGGCGGTGACCAGGGGCTGGTAGTAGAGCCGGAGCTCGCCGCGATCCACGGCGCGGCGGAGGTCCTGCTCCAGGCTCAGCCGCTCGGCGGCCGTGGCCTGCATGCTCGGCTCGAAGACCGTCACCCGGCCCCGGCCCTCCGACTTGGCGGCGTACATGGCCAGCTCGGCGTCTCCGAGCAGCTCCTCGGCGCTGGTCTGGCTGTTCGCGGAGGCTGCGACCCCGATGCTCAGGGTCATGACCAGGCTGCCGTCCGCGAAGTCGAGCGGGTCGCCGAAAGCCTCGGCGAGGCGCTCCGCGGCCTCGACGGCACCCTCGCGGTGGCCAACCTCCTCGAGCAGGATGGCGAACTCGTCGGCGCTCAGCCGCGCGACGGTGTCGCCGGGGCGCAGGGTGAGCTGGATCCGGGCCGCGGCCGCCTGGAGGAGGGCGTCGCCGGCAGCGTGGCCCATGCTGTCGTTGACGTGCTTGAAGTGGTCGATATCGGCGACCAGCACCGCGATGGTGGCGCTGTGGCGGCGCATCCTGGTCAGCGCATGGGCCACCCGCTCGGTGAAGAGGGTCCGGTTGGCCCCGCCGGTCAGCGAGTCGTGGAAGGCCCCTTCGCGCAGCTGCTGGTAGAGGCGGTTCCGCTCGGTCACGTCGTTGACGATCGAGAGCATCGCGGGCCGGCCGTTGAACTCCTGGGGCCCGGCGGTGATCTCCACGTCGATGATCCGGCCGTCGCGCAGACGGTGCTTGGCGCTGATGGTCGCGGTCGCCCGCAGCGCCCTGTCGAAGTCGGCGTGGAACTTCTCGGTGTCGGGACGGAGCGCGTCCGCGCTCTGCGCCGCGAACTCCTCCGCGGAGTACCCGTACTTGGCGATGGCCGCATCGTTGACGGCGAGGAAGCGCCGGCTCTCCGCGTCCAGCACCCACATCGGCTGGGGGTTCTCGTAGAAGAGCCGGCGGAAGAGCGATTCGCGGTTGACCAGCGCGGTCACGTGCTCCAGATCCGAGCGGCGCATGGCTTCGATGAGGCGCAGCCGCATCAGCGATGCGGCGACCCGGCGGCCCAACAGCTTGAGCAGGCCGATGTGCCGCTCGTCGAAGGCGCCGGCCCGCGAGGAGACCACCGCCACCGTTCCGAGCAGCACGTTCCGCCGCCGCAGCGGGACGCTCACCAGTGACCTGATCCCGAGGCGGCCGCAGGTCTCCCCATCCGCCCGGGGGTCGGCCTGGGTGTCGGCGCAGACCCGGAGGCTGCTCGCCGCCCTGGTCCGCCACGGCTGGTCGGGTATGGCGCCCGTCCCGGAGGTCGCCCGGCGCAGAGAGCCGTCGCTGTCGGTCACCTCGATCAGGACCCCGTCCGCGCCGCTCAGCCGGCGCGCCCGCCGTGCCACCCGGTCCAGCACCTCGTCCTGGTCGGCTTGCAGGTGGACCGCCTCCATCCGGTACGAGTCCAGATCACGGACCGACATGCCCGCGGTGCTGAGCGCGAAACCCCGCTCCGCGGCGCGGAGGGCGATGACGCTCAGCTCGGCATCGAGCGCGCTCAGCTCCCGCTCGGCGGCGTAGAGGTCCTCGACGGACCGGCGGGGGGAGGCGAGCGGCAAGCTCTGCTGGACCGAGGCGGCGGGTGCCTGCCCCGGCCCAAACCCAGGCGCAGTGGCCGGTGCTCGTCGACGTGGGCTGGACGCCATGGCTTCCATTCAGCCTAGTGGGCTCCGATCGCCCCGGGGCACACGAGGAGTCACAAGTTCGTCACCGTGGCGACACCCTGGGGCCACGAGCTGACCGATCGAATGGGCGCGCACCGGACGCCCGGCGGCGCCGGAGCTGGCCAGTCATATCTGTCTGCGACAGAATTGGTATGATTCTTTCGTGCCCGCACCTCCGACCGGCACCGACTCCCTGGCCGCGGACCTGGCCCGGTCGGTCGGCCGGCTCCGCCGTTCGCTCAACCGCGAGGTCCGCGCCGGGTCGGGACTCCCACCCCTGCCGGAGGCCCAGCTGGAGATCCTCCGGCTGGTCGACCGCCGCCCCGGGCTGCGCGTCCAGGACGCCGCCGCCGAGCTGCGACTCGCTCCCAACACCGTGAGCACCCTGGTGCACCGGCTGGTCGATGCCGGGCTGGTGCTTCGGGTGGCCGACCCCGCCGACGGCCGGGTCGCCCACCTTCGGCTGAGCGCGGCCGCGGAGCAGCGCCTCCGGCGCTGGCGGGACCGCCGCCAGGAGCTCCTCGCCGCCCGGCTGGCGGACCTGGACAGCGCCGATCGGTTGGTGGTGGAGCGCGCCGTTCCGGTGCTGGAGCGGGTCGCCGTCTGGCTCGAGGAGGGTCGATGGCCCGGGGCGGGCCGCCGTCCCGTCCGCGAGCCAGTCGGGATCCCCGGCGGACGGCGCGTCCCCGGCGGAGGCCCGGCATGGCAATTGAGACGGCCCGCACCGGCGGGGGAGCCACGCGGATGGCGCTTCCCGTCGACTGCGCGGATCTGCAGGTCAGCTTCGGCGCGGTGAGGGCGGTCGACGGCATCTCCTTCCACATCGAGCCGGGGGAGGTGTTCGCGCTGCTCGGACCCAACGGAGCCGGCAAGACCACCACCATCCGGGTGCTCACCACCCTGATCGCCCCCGACTCGGGCCGGGCGAGCGTCTTCGGCCATGACGTCCGCCGGGCGGCGATGCTGGTCCGGCATCTGATCGGCTATCTGCCCCAGCAGCTCTCCGCCGACTTCCAGCTGAGCGGGTACGAGAACGTCTGGCTCTTCGCCCGCCTCTTCGACCTGCCCCGCCGCGACCGGGAGGCGCGCGTGCGCGAGGTGCTTGCGGTGATGGGGCTGGACGACGTGCGGGACCGCCTGGTGCGCACCTACTCCGGGGGGATGATCCGCCGCCTCGAGCTCGCCCAGGCGCTGGTCAACCGGCCGGCGCTGTTGGTGCTCGACGAGCCCACCATCGGGCTCGACCCGCTGGCCCGCGCCGACGTCTGGGAGCGGGTGCGGGCGCTCCGCCAGGAGACCGGCATGGCCGTACTGCTCACCACCCACTACATGGAGGAGGCCGACGTGCTCAGCGACCGGGTCGCGCTGATGCACCACGGCCGCTTTCGGGCCGAGGGGACGCCCGCCAATCTCAAGTCGGCGCTGGGACCGGGAGCCACCCTCGACGACGTCTTTCGTCACCACGTCGGCGCTGCCATCGAGGACGAGGAGCTGTCAGGAGGGGGTCGCGATGTCCGCAGCACGCGTCGCACCGCGCAGCGTCTCGGCTGAGGCCCGGGTCGAGTCCGCGGTGCTGACGGCCTGGTGGCGGCTCTACCCCAGCCGAGTGGTCACCTTCTGGCTGGTCGAACTCCGCAAGATCCGCCACGACCGCTCCGAGCTCTACCTCCGCGCGGTCCAGCCGGTGCTGTGGCTGCTGATCTTCGGGGAGACGTTCAGCCACCTGCACGCCATCCCCACCCCCAAGGGGATCGGCTACCTCGCCTACCTCTCGCCGGGGATCATGGCCCAGTCGGCCCTCTTCATCGCCATCTTCTTCGGCATCCAGATCATCTGGGAGCGCGACTCCGGGATCCTCACCAAGCTGATGGCGACGCCCACCCCGCGGCTCGCCCTGATCAGCGGCAAGGCGTTCGCCGCCGGGGTCCGATCGCTCGCCCAGGTGGTGGTCATCCTGGTGCTCTCGGTCCTGCTCCAGGTCCGCTTCGACTGGAACCCGCTGAACCTCCTCGGGGTGGCCCTGTTCGTGGTGCTGGGAGCCGCCTTCTTCTCCTGTCTCTCCATGACCATCGCCGGGATCGTGCTCCACCGGGAGCGCCTGATGGGCGTCGGCCAGGCGATCACCATGCCCCTCTTCTTCGCCTCCAACGCGCTCTACCCGGTGCGGGTCATGCCCGGCTGGCTCCAGGGGCTCAGCGCGGCCAATCCCATGAGCTACGAGGTCGACGCCCTGCGCGGCCTGCTCCTGGGCACCCCTTCATCCATGCTCCTCGACCTGGGGGTCCTGGTGCTCGCGGTCGCGGTGGGCATCGCCGCGTCAGCGAGCCTGCTGCCCCGCCTGGCGCGCTGAACCGCAGGAGCCGAGCCGCGCACGGTGAGCCGGCCCCAGGCCGGCCCCGCCGCGCCGGGTGTACGCTGCGCCCATGACCCAGACCGCCATCCCCACCGCCACCGACGAAGCCACCCGACGCGAGGACTCGTGGGTCTACTTCGACGGCGAGTTCCGCCGCTACCGGGACGCGAAGATCGGCCTCCTCACCCAGGGCCTCAACTACGGCACCGGGTGTTTCGAGGGCATTCGCGCCTACTGGAGCGAGCAGCGGGAACAGCTCTACGGACTCTGGTTTCCCGAGCACTACCGTCGGCTGCACAAGAACGCCCGGACGCTGCAGATGAAGGTCCCGCACACCGTCCAGGAGCTTTGCGACATCACCCACGAGCTGCTCCGGCGCAACGGCTCCCGGGAGACCACCTACATCCGGCCGCTGGTCTTCAAGTCGGCGGAGGCAATCGGCTTCCGACTCCATGACATGCCGGACAGCTTCGGAATCGTCACCGCGCCGATGGGCGACTACGTGCCCACCGGCGGCATGCGCTGCATGGTCTCGTCATGGCGCCGCATCGACGACAACATGGCTCCGCCGCGGACCAAGTGCACCGGCATCTACATCAACAGCGCGCTCGCCAAGTCCGAGGCGCTCCAGGCGGGCTTCGACGAGGCGGTGATGCTCACCGCCTCCGGCACCGTCTGCGAGGGCACCGGGGAGAACATCTTCGTCATCCGGGAGGGGGTGATCTCGACCCCGGCCGCGTCGGACAACATCCTCGAGGGGATCACCCGCAAGGGGATCATCCACCTCTTCCGCGAGGAGCTGGGGCTGGACGTGATCGAGCGCTCCATCGGCCGCAGCGAGCTCTACATGGCCGACGAGGTCTTCATGTGCGGGACCGGAGCGCAAGTGGCCCCGGTGACCGAGATCGATCGCCGGACCGTCGGCGACGGCGAGCCGGGACCGCTGACCCTGCGGATCCAGGACCTGTACCAGCACATCGTCACCGGGGCCAACCCGAAGTACGCGGAGTGGCTGCGTCCGATCTGGTGAGCCCGGTCAGCCGCCCCTGACGGCAGCGCGGACGATGAGCGCGCCCGCGCGGCGCAGCAGCCGCCGTGGAACCCTCTCCGGATCCTCCCCCGGCCTCGCGATATCGCTCAGGGCGACGGCGTGGTGGAACCCTGCGGGCACCGACTCCACGACGCCCGCCACCGCGATGCAGGGGACGCCCAGCCGGCCGGCGCGCCGGGCCACCTCGATCGGGGCTTTGCCGGCGCCGGTCTGAGCGTCCAGGCGGCCCTCGCCGGTGAGCACCAGGTCGACGGCCGCGATCGCCCGGTCGATCCCGACTGCCTCAGCCACCAGGGCGGCTCCCGGGACCAGGCGCGCGCCGGCCGCCGCCAGCCCATATCCGCTGCCGCCCGCGGCACCCGCGCCGGGCAGGTTGCGCAGCCCGGGCGCGACCCCGGCATCGCGCTCGAGCACCTCGGCGAGACGGCGCAAACCCGCCTCCAGGCGCGCGACCTGGAGTGCGCTCGCCCCCTTCTGCGGCCCGAAGACGGCGGCCGCCCCGCGCTCGCCGAGCAGCGGGCTGTTGACGTCGGTGGCGACCTCCACACTGCACCCGCGCAGCCGGGGGTCGAGGCCCCCGAGGTCGGCCCGTCCCAGATTCACCAGCGCGCCCCCGCCGTCCGCGATCCGGCGGCCCAGCGCGTCGAGCAGTCGAGCTCCGAGAGCGGCCAGCAACCCGGCCCCGCCGTCGCTGCAGGCCGATCCCCCGATACCCACCAGGATCCGTGAAGCGCCGCCATCGAGAGCGTGGCGGATCAGGTCACCGGCTCCGCGCGAGGAGGCGCGCAGCGGGTCGCGCCGGCCCTGAAGGCGCCGGAGACCGGCGGCCTCGGCAAGCTCGACGACGGCGGTGGTGGAGTCCAGCCAGCCCAGCCGGGCCAGCAGGCGTCCGCCCAGAGGTCCGTGCACCGGCCGGCGGTCGCAGCGCGCCGAGCCCGACCCGGCGAGCAGCGTGTCGAGCGTGCCGTCGCCCCCGTCGGCCATCGGCACCAAGGTCGCCTCCGCTCTGCCGTCGCGCACCCCGGCCGCCAGCGCCGCGGCCGCCGCGGGCGCGCTCAGCGTCCCCTTGAACGCGTTGGGGGCACAGAGGACACGCAGCGGGCGCGCGACCGGCCCGGGCGCCTCCTCCAGGGTGCGGCGATCCCCGCTCACCGCGGGCCGATCAGGTCGAAGTACTCGCTCATCTCCGGCTCGGTCCAGATGTGGCCGTCGCACTTGTCCACGCTCACCAGCAGCCCCGCGTCCGGTCCGGCCGGCACCCGCTCCGGTCCCGCCACGGGGACGACGAAGGTGAAGAACATGGGGTGGTCGGCGTGGAAGCGGGGCGGCTCGGGGCGCAGCCCGGGCTCCATCCGCCGGGCGGCGGCGGCCGCCAAGCGGGCGGCTTCGCCCAGGGCGGTCCCGGCGGTGCGGTATCGCTCGGGCACGATCAGCGCGGTGGTCCCATGCCGGTCGACCGCACGGCGGCGAGCCCGCGCCGCCTCCAGGGAGAGGGAGGACCCCTCGAACTCGAAGTCGAGCTGCAGCAGCGAGGCGGTCCGGGGACGGGTGGCGTCCCAAGGCCGCGCCCGGACATAGACCAGGTCGTACCCCGCGGCGTCGAGGGAGGGAGCGGTGTTGCGCGGAGCGGGGACCACGCCGGGAGACTCTCAGTCGGCTGCGGTGGGTGTCAATCCGGGCACGGCCGCGGCCTCAGGCGTCCCGACCGACTCGGGCGATCCACCGCGCCGGGGCTCGCAGCTCGGCCAGCGTCGGCATCAGCGCGGGTCCCTCCCAGACGCGGTTGAGCAGGGGATAGCCGCCCTCGGCGATGAGCGCCTCCGCGAAGCGCTCGCCGAGGTCGTACTGACGCAGCTTGAGGGAGATGCCGGTGAGGCCGAGGACGAGCCGTTCGACGAGGGTCCGCTGGGCCTGGCGCCGATGGAAGGCGGCCTCCAGCTCGTCGAACCCCTCGATGTGGTCCCTCCCAACTCGGTGCATCACCAGGTTGCTGTACCCCTCGAGCACGCTCATCACGGCTTGGAGCCTGCCCACCCCGCGGAGCTGTCCGGCGACGCTCACGCCGAGGCGGCGGAGCAGGTCGGGGGTGAGCTTCGCGGACCGGGCCCCGGTGGGTGGGCGGGCTCCCGCAGGCGGCTCGGTGAGCCCGGCCGCCAGCAGCTCGTTCATCAGGCCGCCGATGTACGGGCCGAGCCAGGGGTGGGCTTCGAACTGCCAGGCATGGGTGGCCTCATGGAGGATCAGCCACCTCCGGAGAGGCTCGGCCGGAGCAGCCTGGCCGCGCTGGAGCAGCTCGACGTTGGGTTCGACAAGGAAGAGGGCACCCGCCGGCCGCGCGCTCCCGCCGCCGGCAGCGGCCGTCCCGGGCGCGAGGGTCGGACCGGGGAGCATCAGCACCGGGTCGTACTGCCCCAGCACCCGCTGCGACATGAAGCCGAAGACCTCGCCGATGTAGCGGCTGGTGAGTCTCCGGCCGAGAGCGGTGAGCGCCGTCTCCGGGACGGTGGCGCGCAATCCCTCGACCGGGTCGAGGAGCCGGCGCACGATCAGCAGGTTGGCGTCGATGAAGCCGTGGCGGTCGAGGACGGTGATCCGGGGGACGTCGGAGGGCGGCGCGCCGCACACCTCGGCCAGCAGCGGTACCAGCTCAGCGGCGATCGCGTCGTAGCTGGCGGCGAGACCCGCGGCCTGCTCCGGCCGCAGCCGGACCCGCTCCCCGGAGCGGGCGCCGGCGGTGCGCCGCACCGCGCCCCAATCGATCAGCCGGTGCTCGGTCGCCGGTCGGGGGCGTGAGAGGACCCTCACCGAGAGCGCGACCGCCCCGCCGGCGGCGGACAGCGCGGCGGCGCGACGGATCAGCGGGCGTTTGGCCGGCACGCCGCGATCATATTCGCTCCCCCTCGGGGGCCATGCCCGGGGCCGGACCTCCGCCGCCGGGGCTGGCACTCGAAGCCCGGGGCCGCTAGCACTCGCCCACCCCGAGTGCTAAGATACCGCCGACGCTTCATCCCGACCGTTCCAGGAGCCCTGCCCACCGGGCAGGCGGTGGAGGAGGTTCATGGCCAAACAGCTGATCTATGACGTGGACGCTCGTGCCGCACTCAAGCGCGGCGTCGATGCCGTCGCCAATGCGGTGAGGATCACCCTCGGCCCCAAGGGCCGCAACGTCGTCCTCGACAAGAAGTTCGGCTCCCCGACGATCACCAACGACGGCGTGACCATCGCCAAGGAGATCGAGCTCGAACAGCCGTTCGAGAACATGGGTGCCCAGCTGGTCAAGGAGGTCGCCTCCAAGACCAACGACATCGCCGGCGACGGCACCACCACCGCCACCGTACTCGCCCAGGCCCTCATCGAGGCCGGCCTCCGCCAGGTCGGCACCGGCGCCAACCCGATCCTCCTCAAGCGGGGCATCGACAAGGGCGTGGCCGCCGTGGTCGAGGCCATCAAGGCCCAGTCGCTGCCCGTCACCGAGCGGGAGAAGATCGCCCAGGTGGCGTCGATCTCCGCCGCCGACCCCGCGGTCGGTGAAACCGTGGCCAACGCCATGGAGAAGGTGGGCAAGGACGGGGTCATCACGGTCGAGGAGTCCAAGGGCTTGGAGACCGAGCTGGAGCTGGTCGAGGGTATGCAGTTCGACAAGGGCTACATCTCGGCCTACATGGTCACCAACGCCCAGCGGATGGAGGCGGTGCTCGAGGAGCCCTACATCCTGATCACCGACCGCAAGATCTCGGCGGTCGCCGACCTCCTGCCCATCCTCGAGAAGGTCGTCCAGATGAGCAAGCCGCTGCTGATCATCGCCGAGGACGTCGAGGGCGAGGCGCTGGCGACGGTCATCGTCAACAAGCTGCGCGGCACCTTCAACGCCGTGGCGGTGAAGGCCCCCGGCTTCGGGGACCGGCGCAAGGCGATGCTTCAGGACATCGCCATCCTGACCGACGGCACCGTGGTCAGCGAGGAGATCGGCATCAAGCTGGACTCCGCGACCCTCAACCAGCTCGGCCGCGCCCGGCGGGTGACCATCACCAAGGACGACACCACCGTCGTCGAGGGTGCGGGGAGCCAGGACGCCATCAAGGGACGCATCGAGCAGATCAAGGCGGAGATCGAGAAGTCGACCTCCGACTGGGACAAGGAGAAGCTCCAGGAGCGTCTCGCCAAGCTCTCCGGTGGAGTGGCCGTGATCAAGGTCGGCGCCGCCACCGAGACCGAGCTCAAGGAGAAGAAGCACCGGATGGAGGACGCCGTGTCCGCCACCCGCGCCGCGGTGGAAGAGGGGATCGTCCCCGGAGGCGGGGTCGTCCTGCTCAACTCCATCGCTGCTCTCGACAAGGTGAAGGCCGAGGGTGACGAGCTGGCCGGTGTCAACATCCTGCGCCGCGCGCTGGAGGAGCCGCTCCGCCAGATCGCCGTCAACGCCGGTCTCGAGGGCTCGGTGGTCGTCGAGAAGGTCAAGGGCCTGCCCAAGGGCCAGGGGCTGGACGCGGCCACCGGCGAGTACGTGACCATGGTCGCCGCCGGGATCATCGACCCTACCAAGGTCACCCGGTCGGCGGTGCAGAACGCCGCGTCGATCGCGGGGTTGCTGCTGACCACCGAGGCGCTGATCACCGACATCCCGGAGAAGAACAAGGGCCAGGCCGCGCCGCCCATGCCGGACTATTAGAGACTGAAGAAGTCCCACCCGTGAAGGGGTGGCCGGGCCCGGTGCCTGGCCGCCCCTTCCGTTTGTCATCGCCTGGCAGCCGGCATCCCCCCCTTCTTCCTGGCGCTCGCCACCCCCATACCATCAGCGCCGGCTGGGCATGGGCGGCCGGCGCTGGTAACGTTCCAGACCGGTGTCGGGAACCCTGGTCTTCGTGACCGACTACGGCCTGGAGGACGGCTATGCCGCGCAGCTGTGGGCCGCGGCTTGGTCCGCCGCCCCCGGCCTGCGCTGCGTGGATGGCACCCATCTGGTGCCGCCCGGTGACGTGCTCACCGCCGCCTACCGCTGCAAGGTGCTGGCCCGTGCCTTCGGGCCGGGCAGCGTCATCTGCGCCGTGGTCGACCCCGGGGTGGGTGGGCACCGCGAGGCGGTCGCGGTCGAGTGCGACGGGGTGGCCTGCGTGGCGCCCGACACCGGGCTGGTCTCCTATCTCTGGATGGAGGCTCGGCAACGGTATGCGGTTCTCCTTCCCACCCCCGGCGGCGCATCGCCGACGTTCCACGGTCGCGACTTCTTCGCGCCCCTGGCGGCCCTGCTGGCGAACGGGACCCCGCTCTCCGGCTGCGGCCGGCCGATCGCCGCACCCCAGCTCCGCGAGGACCTGCGACCCGTCCTGGAGGGCGACCGGCTGCGCACGATCGGGGTCTCCGTCGACCACTTCGGCAACTGCATCACGGGAGCTCGGCCCGCCGACCTCGGCGGACGCGAGCCGGCGGCTCTGCGCTGGCCCGGTGGCGAGACAGACCGGTTGGTGACGACCTACGCGGAGATCGACTCACCCCGGGAGGGGGAGCCCGATGGCGACAGCGCTGCCGGCCTGGCGATGCTCTGGAACAGCGCCGGCCATCTGGAGCTGGCCGGGCGCGAGGCCTCGGCCGCGGCGCGGACCGGCGTGCGGGTGGGGTCCCCGTTGGTCGTGGAGCTGAGATGACGGCTTCGGGCGAGCTGAGCCGGCGCGACTACGGCGCCCTCACCTCCGAGCAGCAGTCGGCCCTCGACCGAGCCGCCACCACCTGCGGCGTCAGCGTGCTGCAGCTCATGGAGATCGCCGGCTGGCAGGTCGCCCGCTGGCTGTTCCGGATCGCCGGCGGACGCCCCGTCCCCATCCTCGTTGTTGCCGGTCATGGCAACAACGCGGGGGACGGGCTGGTGGCGGCGCGCCACCTCCTCACCTGGGGGTTCCCGGTGGGGATCGCCCTGGTGGCGGATCCTGACCGGCTCGGCGAGCTGGTGACGCTGCACCTCGGCGCGGTCCGCAGCCTGGGTGCTCCGATCACCGCGCATCCCGACGGGGTGATCGGCGCAGAGGAGGTCGAGGCCGCGGAGGTCGTGGTGGACGCTCTGCTCGGGACCGGTGTGCGCGGTGACCCGCGACCACCCCAGGCCGCGGCGATCGCACGACTCCCGGCCGGCCGGACCGTGGCCATCGACGTCCCGAGCGGCCTCGACGCCAGCACCGGCGCGCCCGGGACGCCGACCGTCCAGGCGATCCGCACCTGCACCCTCACCGCCATGAAGGCCGGCCTCTGGACCCCCGCGGGCCGGCGCCACGCCGGTGAGATCACCGTCGCCGACATCGGCATGCCCACCGCCGCCTGGAGGGAGGCGGGGCTGAGCCCGCCGGCGCGAATCAGAGGCGGTGAGTTGCTGACGATACCGACCGATACGGGGTGACCCGGATGGCCGCGGGAGTGGCGCCCGGCCATTAACCGCGGCGATTTGGCGGCGTTATCGCCTTGACCCCAGTAACACAGCCGTGTAAGCTGGCGCGGACGCCACCAGCCACCCCTTGGGTGGAACTCATGACCAACGCCGCAGCAAACGTCCCAGCTATAAGTGGCGAGTTCGCGGAGCTTGTCTCCACGCATCTCGACGAACTCATCACGTACGCCGCCCACCTCGTCGGCGACGCCGACTCAGCCGTGGAGATGGCGGCGGCGGGCATATCCCACGCTGCCAAGTACCCGCCCGCACACCTCCGCGTCGACGGCACCACCGCCCTCTATCGGGCGGTGAACCGTGCCTGCCGCACCGGGCAGCGCTTCCCGCCGCGGCCCCGCGGGCCGGCCCGTCTCTGGCATCGTTCGCGGCCGCCCTTCGAGGTGGAGTTCCACGGCGGCGATGTCGCCGGCCGGATGAACACGGTCAAGCGATCCCTGATGACCCTCCCCTTCGAGCGCCGTTCCGCCCTCCTGCTCCGCAACCTCGGCGAGCTCAGCTACGCGGAGATCGCCCGGGTGCTGGAGTGCTCACCGGAGGCTGCCGCCCGTCTCCTGGCCGGCGCGAGGCGCCAGTTCAGCTCCGTATACCGCGAGATCGCCATATGAAGTGCAGCCTGCTCACGCTGAGCAGCTACCTGGACGGGGAGCTGGATGCGGCGCGGCGGGCCGAGGTCGAGGCGCACCTGGTGGGCTGTGATCGCTGCCGCGCGGGTCTCGAGTACCTCCGCGAGGAGACCGAGCAATTCGGCGCGCTGGGCCGGGTCCACGTCCCCGACGGCGCCGTCCCCGGATTCCTCCAGCAGCTCGGCCTGATCGGGCCCGACGACATCCTCCCCCCGCGGCCCCCCCGCCCCCCGGATCCGCCCGGCCCCCCGGGCGGAGGTGTCGCGCCCTGGCGCGCTCGCGGTTCCGCGGGCCAGGCCCTGCCCTGGGCGCCGGCCCGTCAGACGGCCGAGCCCCCGGAGGCCGCACCGCCCGACAGCAACCAGCCGTCCCTTCCCTTCACCGACTCCCTGGCGGCGCGAGGGCTGAGGGTTTTGAAGAGGCCCGATCCCGATGCCTCGGAGAGCTCCGACATCCAGCTGAGCGGCCGCGCCCTCGAGGCGCCGCCAGCCGCCGCAGCGTCGGAACCGTCCTCAGGGCCCGAGGAGGGATCGATGTCCCCCGAAACATCCCCGACGCCGCTGACGTCGGCGGAGCCGCCAGCATCTGAGGCGCAGGAACTGCCGGCGCAGGCAGCACCTCACGGGCCGGCTCCCCCCGCCCCCGTCGGCGAATCCTGGCCACGCCGGTCCGTCGACCTCGAAGGGGTCTCGATCTGGCACCTGGGCAGCGCGGTCCCGGCCGCTGCGGCGAAGGGCAGAGCGGGCGCCTGGGGGGGAGCACCACCCGTCGAAGGGTCCCCTCCGCCGAACCCGGACCCGGCCAGGCCGGGGGCGATCTGGGATGGGGTCAGCTACTCCCCGCCATCCTCGGGAGCGCGCGAGCGCCTCGGAGGAGCGCCACCGCGGACCCCGCTTCCCAACTCCATCCCACTGACCTCCTCGCCCCCGCCGTGGCTCGCCCCCACCCCGGAGCCGTCTCCCCCGTCATGGCGGGAGCCCGCACCTCAATCGGCTCAGCCGGAACCGCCGCCTCCGCCGCCTCCCCCTCCTCCGGCCTCTGGCGCGCCGCCGCCCCCGACCCTTCCCGCAGTCCCCGCCTGGCGCCCCCCGCCGAGGGTGGATCCTCCTGGACCGTCAGCCCGCGATGAGGATCCGTGGAGCTGGGCGCCACGCGACGACGCTCCCGCTCCACCGTCGCGGGTCCCGCCGCCGCCTCCCGCCTCCCCGCCGGGAGCTCCCGATCACCTCGCGCGCTCCGCCTTCGCCGCCGATCCCAGTTGGGACGCCGGTGCGCCCGACGCCTCGCCCGAACCGGACGAGAGCGAGCAGGACACCGCGCCCGACCCGCTCATCAACTCGGTGATCGCCAGAGCGGCGCATCCCCCTCAGCCGGTCCCGACCACCCTGATCTCGCGGCTCCGCGATCAGGTGGCGCTCCGGCTCGCCCTGCGCCGCGGCGCCGCGGCCCGGGACACCGCCGTGGACACCGCGGTCGCCGACCAGGAAGCGGCCGATCGTCCGGCCGCGCGGGAGTCGATCGGGCCCCTGGTGGCCGCGATGCGATCGCGCCTCGACCCCCCCGCCGAGGCCTCCCCGTACACCCGTCAGGGCAGCGAGGCCCCCCCCGCCTCGGGGTCTCCAGGCCCGGACCGAGCCGAACCATCCGCATGGCACGAGATGCCGTTCCGCTCGGCCACCATCGCCGAGGAGCTGCCCCGAATGCCCGCCTCCCCCGGGGTGCGCGACCTGGATCGCGGCCCCCGCGCGCTCGGGCGCCACACCCGCCGGCTGGGCGAGTCGCGCCACCGCGCCGGCGGCGCCGGAGGCTCGGTCGCCCAGATGGCGGCCAGGTTCGGCGAGCTTCCCCATCAGGTTCGCCGCCTCGCCGCCCACCCTCGCCGGCGCTGGCTGCTGCTGGCGGCCCTGGTGGCGGTGGTGCTGATCGTCAGCCTGCTGGTGATCCGGCCCGGGGCCTCCTCGCCGGTGGCCCGCCCGCTCACCACCCCGGCGCCGGTGGCGTCGCTGCAACCCTCCCTGACTCCCACGCAGCAGCCCGCCGCCAACCTCGCGCCGTCGGCATCGAGCGCCCCGACCCTCAGCCCGGCGGCCACCGCGACGCCCGCACCGCTGGCCTCCTCCCAGAGCTTCGGGAGCGGGGGCTCGGGATGGGCGATCGAGGACGTCCGCTACGGCACTCAGCCGGACGGGGACCAGTGGATCGTCATCGACTTCTCGGGCGGCACCGGTGAGCCGAGAGCGACCACCGGCTTCTCGAGCCCGACGACGCTCGTCGTCACCCTCACCGGAGCGAGCGCGCCGTCGCTCTCGCCGGGGACGGGCGGGATCGTGACCAAGGCCTCGGCGAGCGCGATCAGCGGTGGCGAGTCGATGGTCTTCGACCTGAGCAAGGCGGCGGCGCTCAAGAACGGCTCGTACACGCCGCAGGACTCGAGCAACCCGTACCCGCTGCACCTCATCCTCGACCTCGGCTGACCAGCCCGGTCGCCTCCGACCCGGGGGCGAGTGCAGTCCCGTCTCAGCTATGGCCGGCGGGCGCCCTCCCGCCTGCCGGGGCTCAGGCGGCCTTGCAGTTCTTGGTGTGCTTGACGATCCGCTCGCGCTTGGGCTCGCCCGGCTTGCGGGCGTGGCGGAAGGCGATCTCGACCCCGATCTCGTTCTGGCGCATCAGTTGATGGCAGACGGGACACCGGATCCCGGTCATGATCTCCTTCTGGGAGAGGACGCCTTTGGATTCCTTGAGGTTGTTGGCCATGCGGGCAGGCTCCAGCGAGCGGGTGGGAACGACACGATTGTAACCACCGGGCCGCCCGCGACCGCCACGCCCCGGTCACAGGCTCGTCCACGGGATAGAGTCGCCGTCGCATGAGCAGCGCCCCAGCGGTGGCGGCCCGACCCGGAGCGGCTCGGTGAGCGCCCTGGTCACCCTCCTCCTGGTGGCGGCGCTGCTCGCCATCGTGGCGCTGATCATGGTGCGCCCGATCCGGGCGGTCAGGGAGGACCGCAGCTACGCGGCCGAGGAGCGGGCGTGGTTGAGCGCGGGACGGTTCCCCGCCGAGGTGGAGCGCGTCTACCGGCACCCCCGCCTGCTCCTCACCGACGGGGACCGGCTCCGCGATCTCGGGTACGAGCTCGCCCGGCGGCGGATGATCAGGGGGTCCTGGGGCCGCTTCCCGGAGGTCATCTGGCGGGCCGCGGAGCCCCCCGCACAGCCCGAGGCGCAGCCGCCCGGCGGCGAGGCCTCAGGTGCGGAGGGCGGCTCCGGCGGGTGAACGTCGCGCGCCGCAGCCGGCCCGGCCGCGGCCCCCGGGACCCGTGGTACCCCGTGGCGGATTCGAACCGCCGATCTCCGCCTTGAGAGGGCGGTGTCCTGGGCCTCTAGACGAACGGGGCGCGCCAGACCTGCCGAATTATCGGTCTTCGGACCCGTTGGCGGTCGCCGGGCCGGCGCTTCGTCGTGCGCGCCCTGGCCCGTGCCGCCGGCTGGGAGCCATCCCCGCCAGCTCAGGCGGGTGGCGCGCTCACTTACCGATGCGCGCCCACTCTCGCGACCCAGGTTCGGAGGTCAGTCTCCAGCGGGATCGCTCCGGCGTCGCCGTCCGACTCCGAGCATCCATCCGCCCACGAGCACGAGGATGACGGCCGCCACGGCCACCGGGTCGGCGGCCGCACCACCGGCCCCGGTGGCCGGCACCGGCACGGTGACCACCACGGTGACACCGAGGACGGCGCCGGCAAAGGTGCCGCTGCCGCTGTACGTGGCGGTCACCAGATCACTCCCGAGCGGAAGAGTGGTGGTCGTGCACCGGGCCACCCCGTTGACCAGGGCAACGCTCGAGCATCCCCCGATGGGCGCGTCCGAGAAGGACACCGTCCCGGTGGGGATTCCCGGCCCCTGCGCGGTCACGGTGGCGGTGATGGTCACCGAGCTGCCCAGGGTGACCGTCGTGGGCGTCGCCGTCACCGTCATCACCACCCCCAGACCCGTGACGGTGAGGGTGAAGCTCCGGGTGGCGTCGGGCTCCACTCCGTTGCTGGCGGTGATGGTGAAGGGATAGGCGCCGGCGCTTCCGTCGGTCGGCGTACCCGCCAACGTGGCTGTGCCGTCGCCGTTGTCGGTGAAGGTCACGCCGCTGGGCAGGGTGGCACCGCCGTCGGAGAGCGCCGGTGCCGGATAGCCGGTGCTGGTCACGGTGAAGCTGCCCCCGCTTCGGACGGTGAAGGTGGCGCTCGCACCGGAGGTGATGGTCGGTGCCTGATCCACCGTCAGGGTGAAGCTCTGCGTCGCGTCGGGCGCCACACCGTTGGCCGCCGTGATGGTCAAGGGATAGCTGCCGCCCGTCCCCGCGCCCGGCGTCCCCGAGAGCGTGGCCGTGCCGTTGCCGTTGTCGGTGAAGGTCACGCCGCTGGCCAGGGTGGCACCGCCATCGGAGAGCGCCGATGCCGGATACCCGGTGCTGGTCACGGTGAAGCTGCCCCCGCTTCCGACGGTGAAGGTGGTGCTCGCAACGGAGGTGAGCGCTGGCGCCTGATCCACCGTCAGGGTGAAGCTCTGCGTCGCGTTCGGCGACACGCCATTGGCCGCCGTGATGGTGAAGGGATAGGTGCCGCCCGTCCCCGCGCCCGGCGTCCCCGAGAGCGTGGCTGTGCCGTTGCCGTTGTCGGTGAAGGCCACGCCGCTGGGCAGGGTGGCACCGCCGTCGGAGAGCGCCGCTGCCGGATAGCCGGTGCTGGTCACGGTGAAGCTGCCCCCGCCGCCGACCGTGAACGTGGTGCTTGCACCGGAGGTGATGGCCGGCGACTGATCCACGGTCAGGGTGAAGCTCTGGGTCGCGTCCGGCGGCACACCGTTGGCCGCGGTGATCGTGAAGCGATAGGTGCCACCCGTCCCCGCGCCGGGGGTTCCCGAGAGCGTGGCCGTGCCGTCGCCGTTGTCGGTGAAGGTCACGCCGCTGGGCAGGGTCGCACCACCATCGGAGAGCGTCAGCGTCGGCCCACCCGGAAAGCCGGTCGTGGTCACCGAGAACGCCCCGCCTGCTCCCACGGCGAAGGTCGTGGCCGACGTGCTGGTGATCGCCGGCGACTGATCCACGGTCAGGGTGAAGCTCTGCGTCGCGTCCGGCGCCACACCGTTGGCCGCGGTGATGGTGAAGGCATAGGTGCCGCCCGTCCCCGCGCCCGGCGTCCCAGAGAGCGTGGCCGTGCCGTTGCCGTTGTCGGTGAAGGTCACGCCGCTGGGCAGGGTGGCACCGCCATCGGAAAGTGAGGGTGTTGGAGTGCCGGTCGTGGTGACCGTGAACGTTCCGT
Organism: uncultured Chloroflexia bacterium; assembly: GCA_963793875.1. Taxonomy (GTDB): domain Bacteria; phylum Chloroflexota; class Dormibacteria; order Aeolococcales; family Aeolococcaceae; genus Changshengia. The sequence continues at coordinate 106,805 of CAWCBS010000002.1, forward strand.
GGGTCCCGCCGGTGAAGGTCGTGGAACTGCCGCTGGTGATCGCGGGTGCCGTGGCGATCGTCGCCACGATGACCACCTCGGGGGTGGTGTTGGTGGCCACCGACGTGATCGACGTGCTCGTTGCCGACGCCTCCCAGAAGGACTCGCCCGCTCCGCCACCACCACCGGATCCCCGGCCGCTGCCGAAGGGGCAGTCGCCGTCACCGCCGCCGGATCCTCCGACCCACCCTGCGCCACCTCCGCCTCCGATCGACGCACTCCCGCCCTGGTTGTCCTCACCGGTGCCGCCGACGCCGGGGGAGCCAGTCCCCCCGCTGCCACCGCAGACAGAGCTGCCGGCACCGCCGGGCGCCGCGGTGGCCGTGGTGCCCAGTCCGGCATCACCACCATTGCCGCCGTTACCCAACTGGGTGCCATTGCCCCCGGCCGCCGGGCCGGTGGCCGCAGACACCCCGGCGTTGCCACCCGCCCCCCCGGTGCCGCCCGTGGTGGGCTCGCTGTCCTCCCCGCCGCCGCCGCCCCCACCGGCAACGATCAGGCGCGGATCGGTCGAGGGGGTGCCGGTGTAGGTGCACCCTCCTCCAGTCGCACAGGTCTGGAGCGCCGACTCGCCACCGCCGTGGGCTGCGAAGTCCGATGTCCCCCCACCGCCCACGGTGCCCACCTCGGCATACAACGTGGCGAAGCCAGCGGGTGGGACCAACGTCGCCTGGACCTCGGCGCCTCCCCCGGGAGACGCTGGCGGCGCCCCACCGCTCGACGTCGCCGAGCTGGCGGCTCCGACCACGGTCACCTGGAGGGAGATCGTGTTCGCCGGCACCGAATATGCGGTCTGCCCAGGCGTCGTGATCGTCGTGGTCAACGTCGAGGCGAGCGCCGGCGTCGCGAAGAGAACCAGAGAGCCGGTGGCGAGGAGCGCCGAGGTGACAACCACCAGTGCGCGGTTGATCCGTGCCGAGCCAGAGCTGCGATGGTGCATCTCGCTTCCCCATTCGCCCGATGCGGGCGTGCTCGGGTGCGGGGCAGAGTATAGAGGAAGCTCGCCTCAATGGCGTGTCTGGACGATTCGGATGAATCGGTTGATCTGGTGAGTTTGCGCGAACGGGCCTTCGATCATCTGGGTGTCCCACCGCAGCAGCCAGTCCACCCGCCGAGCGGCCACCCACCGACCGGCCGGTCCGTCTCCGCCGGCGGCGTCAACAAGCCGATGGAGTGAGCCGCACGAGCCACGACAGCTACGGGGCGGTCAGAACCGCCCATCTCTTCACGCTGGGGGCCGCGAGCCTGATCTTGGACCGCCAGTGGGCCGCGCCCACCCGAAACTCTCTTACACCCGCTCCGGGGCCGGCATCCCCAGGCACCAGAGCGCGTCGGCGAGGGTGGCCCGGGTCGCCGCCACCAGGCGGCGGCGGAAGGCCCGGCGCACCGGGTCCTGCTCGCGCACGATCGCCTCGGTGTGCTCGTAGAAGTCGGTGAGCGTCGAGGCCAGCTCGAAGGTGTAAGTGCAGAGCGTCGACGGCGAGAGCCCCGCACCCGCCTCGGCGAGCGCGTGGCGGTAGCCGTCGAGGGCGTGGAGCAGGGCCCGCTCCACCACCTCCAGCGCCGGGATCCCCTCGGCCTCCGGCGCGGCCGCCACCTTGCGCATGATCCCGGCGGCGCGGGCATGGCTGTACATCAGGTAGATGCCGGTATCGCCGGTCACCCGCAGGGCCTCGTCGAAGTCGAAGGCGATGATCTGGCTGAGGGTGAACTTCTCCAGGTAGTAGCGCACCGCCCCGGCGGCGAGCATGGCGGCGGTCTCCGGGTTGGCCGCCTTCTCGCCCACGCGCTCCAGGGCCTTGTCGAGCAGATCGTCGGCGCGGACCTCGATCCCCCGCCGTCCCGAGAAGGCGTAGGCGTTCTTGCCGTCCTCGACGCTCAGCCCGAGGGCCTCCGCCGCGGCCGGGGAGAGGGCCACCACCTCGTAGGCGAGGTGGATCGACTGCTCCGCCTCGCGGGGGTGGCCGGTGCGCGCCAGCCCCCGCTTGACCACCTCCTGGGGGTACGCCTGGCGGGCGTCGATGACGTTGATCACCCGCGACGCGCGCCCGAACGCGGCGGCGGGCAGCTCGGCCTCCCCCGTGGTCGTCGTGGCCGGGGAGGCCGGGTCGTCGGGATGCCACCGCCGGTAGCGGAAGTCGCGGCCGAGCAGCCCGAACTTCCAGAGCTGGTAGGCGATGTCCTTGGCCGTGTAGGTGGCGACGCCGTCCGACTTGACCAGCACCTTGGCGTCGTCCTCGGCGGCGTCGTCCTCGTCGGACGGCATCACCCAGCAGCCCGCGTGGCGGCCCTCGCTGACGTGGACGATCGACCCGGTCTCCCGGAGCAGCGCGAATGCCTGGCTCCAGAAGCCGTAGGCGATGATGTCCGACTCCCAGGTGAGCAGGTCGTAGCTGATGTCGAAGCGGCGCATGGTCGCCAGGTGGCGGTCGACGACCCGGGAGGCCAGGTCCTTGACGAACCGCGCGGTCTCCCCGTCCCCGGCCTCGATCTCCCGCAGGGTCCGGCGGCGCCGCTCGACCAGCTCGGGGTCGGTCTCGTAGTGGCGGCCGACCTCGACGTAGACCCGCGAGCAGTACCGGTCGAAGGGCTCGCCGGGCTCGGGCTCGATGCCCAGATGGCGCAGCCCGACCGCGACGTCGGCGACCTGCACCCCGGTGTCGTCGATGTAGTTCTGGACCTCGACCTCGTGGCCGAGGCGGCGCAGGATCCTGGCCACGCTGTCGCCGATGCAGGCGTTGCGCAGGTGGCCGACGTGGGCCGCCTTGTTGGGGTTGGTGGCGGTGTGCTCGACCAGGGTCCGCCCGGCCGCTGGCGCTTCGCCCGGGACCACCAAGGGCGTCCCCAGGTCCAGTCCCAGCGCCTGATCGACGACCGCCCCCGCCCAGATCCGGTCCTCCAGGTGGCAGTTGACGTAGCCGGGCGGGCTCACCGACCAGCCGGCGACGAAGTCGAGCTGGAGCGCCTCCAGCCGGCCGCGCAGCTCCTCGGCGATCTCGAGGGGGCGGCGGCGTAGCACCCGGGCGGCCCGCAGCGGCGCCGGGGTCGAGAAATCGCCGAACTCGGGCCGCGCCGAGCGCTCGACCACCGCCTCGACCTCGTCCCCAACCCCGGAGGCGTCGAGCACGGCCCGGACCGCTCGGCTCAGCTCGGTGCGAACGTCGAGCATGGGCTCGGATCGTACTCGGAGCGGGTGGGCGTGCCTCTCGGTCCCGGTCGGAGCCGCCGCCCGGCTCCCGCCGCGCCGGGCTCCGGTCCGCCCCGAGTTCGGACCCCCCGGCGCACGCCGCGCCGGAGTTTCCGTGGCTCCTCCAATCCGCGCTCCCGCTCCCTCGGCGAATGGCTGGGAGAACGTCTCGCTGCGGCCGGTGGCTCCAAATGGGACAATGCCCGGCCGATGGGCACAATCCGCCACTGCGTGGTCCCCGCCGCCGGGCTGGGCACCCGCTTCCTCCCCGCGACCAAGGTTCTCCCCAAGGAGATGCTGCCGGTCGTCGACCGTCCGGTCATCGAGTGGGCGATCGAGGAGGCCATGGCCGCCGGGGCGGCCGAGATGGTCCTGGTCATCGCCAACGGCAAGGAGCTGATCCAGGCCCACTTCGAACGGCAGCCGGAGCTGGAGAAGGTCCTCGAGGCGCGCGGCAAGAAGGCCGAGCTGGCCGCCGTCCGCCACTCCCAGGACATGGCCCACATCCGCTACGTGCTCCAGGAGAAGCCGCTCGGGCTCGGCCACGCGGTACTCTGCGCGGCCGAAGTGGTCGGCAACAACCCGTTCCTTTGCATGCTTCCTGATGACCTCTCGCACGCCACGCCCCCCATCCTCGCCCAGCTCCGTCACGCCTGGGACGAGGTCCAGGCGACCGTGCTCGCCCTGATGCGCGTGTCGGGCGACGAGATCTCCCGCTACGGCTGCGCCACGGTGTCCGAGAGCCGGGGCCGGCTCCACCGGATCACCGGGGTCGTGGAGAAGCCCAAGCCGGATGAGGCTCAATCAGACCTCGCCATCATGGGTCGCTACGTGCTGGCCCCGGGGATCTTCGACGCCCTGCGGCGTACCCCGCCCGGGTCGGGCGGTGAGATCCAGCTCACCGACGGCATCGCCGGCGTGCTTCAGACCGGTGAGGTGTGGGGGCTCGAGTTCGAGGGCGAGCTGCTCGACGTCGGCACCCTCGACGGCTGGCTGACCACCAACGTGCGCCTGGCGCGCGAGCTGGGCCGGGCACCGGCACTGCGGGCGGCGCTCGCATGATGGGGCTCTTCCGTCGCGAATGGGGAGCCATCCTCTTCGTGGCCACCGTCCTGATAGGCGCGGTGGTGGTGGCCCTGTCGTTCGCCATCGGTGCCGGTCACGGGTCGGCCAGTCCCTCCCTCCCCCCGTGCCCCTCGTACACGCCCTGGCAGACCCCCTCGGCAGGCGCAACCCCGACGGCGACCCCCCTGGCCTTCTCCAACTGCTCGCCTCCGCCCACCGAGCCGCCGAGCGTGAGCCCGACGCCCACCCCGAGCCCGACCTCCTCGGCATCGGCATCCGCCTCCGCGTCGGCCTCCGCCTCGGCATCAGCCTCGGCATCCGCCTCCGCGTCGGCCTCCGCCTCGGCATCAGCCTCGGCCTCCGCCTCGGCCAAGGCATCCGCCTCGGCGAGCCCGAGCGCGACTCCGACCAGCTAAGCGCGACTCCACGCGGTCCCATCCGCTGACGGGCTGCACGCCACGCTCGTGCGCCGGACCGCCCCCACCCGTCCGCACCGCCGGCCGTCGTCACGTCGCCGCCGACGCGGTCCGCTCTCATGCCTGCGGCGACGGCACGCTCTCCCGGTCGCGCTGGCGGCACGCCCTCACGCCGCGGCCAGCGGCCGGCCCGACCCTCCCGCCAACGCCGGTTCACGGGTCACCCGCCGCCGTCACGAGGAGGCGATCTGGGCCTCGAGGGTGGAGATCGGCGCGCCGTTGCAGACCGAGCCCGGCTGGTTCCCGGTGACCTTGCAGATCCCGGCGGTGATCCAGTTGGCGTTGCCGATGATCTGCTGGGCCACCTGGTTCTGGGGGTTGCTCAGGGTGTCGGCGATCTGCTGCCAGCTCATCCCCTGAAGGAGCTCGGGGTTCACGCCGCTGCCGCTCAGGATGTAGCGGTTGGCGAGGTCCTGGAAGGGGATGCCGCCGGCCTGATTCGAGTAGGGAGAGGTGTCGTACATGGTGGCCAGCGCCTGCTGGGCGTTCGTCGGCGTCTGCAGAGGATTGCTGTTGCGGTCCGAGGTCTCGATCGGCGCGAAGTCCAGGTACTGGCTCGTGTAGGTGGAGCCGTAGAAGGTGAAGCTGTGGGTGTTGGGGATGTCGCTCGGGTTGGAGTCGGACATTGTGGTGCGCAGATTGCTGAAGCTCCCGAAGCGGCTCAGGGCGATCACCACGCTCCAGCGCTCAGCGGCGCAGTAGGGGCAGTACTCGGCGCCGAGGTAGAAGAGCTCGGGGTGGCCGTTGGGCCCGGTGAGCTGTGCGGGAGAGCCCGATATCGGCTGGAGGGGATCCGCCACCCCGCCTGCCCCGATGGTGCTCGACACCGTCGGGTCGACGCCGGTGACCGCGCTGAGCACGGAGGCCGGGGCCAGCGGGTTGACATCGGGGGAGGGGAGGCCGCTCTTGCTGGGTGAGGAGTGCCCCACCAGGAGGAAGACGACGACCACCGCGACCACCACCACGGTCGCCGCGCCGCCCCACGCCCAGGGCTGCTGCCACCAGGGTCGGGGAATGGCGACACGCTGGGCGCGGTATCGCGACCCGCCCGAGCCGGTTGGGGTTGCCCCCCGGCGCGCGGGCGGTGCGGTGCCCCTGCGCGGCGCGGGCGCCGTCGGGTTCGTCCTGCCGGCCGTCCCCTGGCTTCCCGGGCGTGCCGTCGAGGGGGCGCCCGCCGGCGGCGCCGGGGGAGCGGCCGGCCGCGTCGTGGATGACGTCGTCGGCTGCGTGCCCGGCACCGACCCCCTGCGCTCGGGGGTGGCCTCCGCTGTCAATTCCTGACGTCGGCGCTTGGAGGGGCGGGCCATTCCAATCCTCGGATCAATTGAACCAATGTCGCGAATGGTACAGGGGCACGGCGAGAGACCCCTCGCGCGGCCGCCTCACCCCGTACCCTCATAGACGGCGGTGCCGCCGGGCTGGAGACGCCCGAGCGTCACCAGCAGGCTGAGGAAGACCAGCACGTGGACGCTGGTGCACCACTCGCAGAGCTCGTGGAGCTGCACAAGCTCGTCGTAGACGAAGTAGAGGACGGAGACGAGGCCCAGCACGGCCCAGATCAGATGCCCGGGGCGGAGCCATCGTGGCTCTGGGCTGCCCTCCCGGGCGCACCGGATGGAGATCAGGGCGAGGGCGCCGCTCACGATGAACCAGACCATCCCGGGGACGGTCACCGGGATCGCGGTGCCGGGCACGACCGAGTACTGGCTCTTCAGCACCCCCTCGCAATTGACGAACCCCCCGCTGCTGCAGAGCGGGGCGACTCCGGCGTAGTGGAGGGTGGTGAGGTAGGCGGAGATGCCGAGCCCGATCACCCCGACGGCGAGCAGGAACCAGGCTCCCCAGCCAGCGCCCCGCGACGGCTCCGCGGAGGCGTCCTCAGCGCGCTCCACCACCGAGCTGCGCGAGGTCCGGCCGGTCGCCGACGAGCGGTTCATGGCCGTCACCCTACCCCACCGTCGCGCGGTCGGGTCGAATCAGAGATGGGGGTCTCTCACTGGGTCGTCCGAGCCCCGCTGTGCGACGTGGTTCCGCCACCAGGCCTCGACGGCTTGGTGGGTGTCCCTCCGGCTGCCCCGGTTGTCGATCACCCACGTGGCGAGGTCACGCTTGCCGTCGATGGGAAGCTGCGCGGCCAGCCGCTGCCGGGCCACCGCGTCACCGAGGCCCCCGCGCTCGCGGAGCCGCCGGAGCTGGGTGGCGGCGTCGGCATAGACCAACAGCACCCCGTCCGGGAACTGGGTCTGGTGACCGCGCTCGAAGAGCAGCGGGTGTTCGACGACCACCAGCGGAGCATCCGACCCGACGAGTGCCGCGATCTCGCTGGCCATGCGGGCGAGGATCAGGGGATGGGTGATCGCCTCCAGCCGGCGGCGGCTCTCCACGTCGCCGAAGATGATCTCGGCCAGGGCCCCTCGGTTCAACTCTCCGCCGGCGGTGAGCAGGTGGCGGCCGAAGGCCGCGATCACCATCTCGAGACCCGGCGTTCCCGGTTCTACGACCTCCCGGGCGATCCGGTCGGCATCGACGACGGCGGCACCGTGGCCGGAGAGCATCTGCGCCACCGTCGACTTGCCGGTCGCGATGCCCCCGGTCAGGGCGATGATCCGCACCGCCGGATCATGCCTCGTCGCGCCGCGCGGTGGGCGTGCGGCGTCGCCGCTACGCAGGTCATGCCTCGCCGCGCCGCGTGGTGGGCGTGCGACTCCACCGGCACGCACATCACGCCTCTCCGCGTGCCCAACTGGTGCGCCGGCCACGCCCGTGCATGCAGGCTCTCACGGGCGCACTGCTGGCGCCGGTCCGCGCGCCCTCGGGTCGCGCGGCGCCTTCCCCGCCCTATGCCCCGGGGTCAGGTCAGCGGATGCTCGGCTCCTGGGTTGCCGGCGCGTACGCCTGCCCCACCAGGTCCACCCGACCCAGGGACCTGGCGAAATCCAGGCAGGCCGACCGGGTGAACCGGAGGTGCTTGCCGGGGGTGTGCCAGGCCTGGAGGTGGCCCTGAGCCACGGCGCGCCGGAGCGTCGACCTCGAGACGCCGCAGAGGCTCGCCGCCTCCCCGGTCGTCAGGATCTGGTCCTCGTTCTGAGCCATCGTCGTTCCTCCCTTTCCGTCAGCGTCGGCTGACTCCGACGCGTTGACCGCGTCGGACGTTTACCAGTGTACAGGGACTTTGGCGCGCTTGTCACGTTCCCTCGGGCTGCGGCCTCTCGGACCATGCCCAGGAGCTGCGAGGACGTTCGAAGTGGTTCTTGGGGGTCGATCGGCTCCACCCCTGCCTGGCCGTCCGTCCGCCCCGTCGACGGCCGGACCCGCCCAACCACTCTCGCCTATATCGCCGCCGAGGAGCGGAAGGGCTCCCCGTATACTGACTGAACCCAACGATTGGCTCTTGTCGGGCCGGGAGGACCGCGGATGTCGGCACGGGTGCACGACCTCGTCACACGTCTCGTCGAGAGCGTGGGCACCGTGATCGTCGGGAAAGACGCCGAGATCGAGCTGTGCGTCCTCGCCCTCCTCTGTCGGGGGCACGTGCTCATCGAGGACGTCCCCGGCGTCGGCAAGACCATGCTCGCCAAGGCGCTCGCGCGGGCCAGTGGCTGCTCCTTCGAGCGGGTTCAGTTCACGCCCGACCTGCTCCCCGGTGACGTCACCGGGGTGTCGGTCTTCGACCCCCGCACCACCGGTTTCGAGTTCCGCCGGGGACCGGTATTCGCCCAGGTCCTGCTCGCCGACGAGATCAACCGGGCCTCCCCCAAGACCCAGTCCGCGCTGCTCGAGGCCATGGAGGAGGACCAGGTCACCGTCGACGGCCAGACCCACCGACTGCCCGAGCCCTTCATCGTCCTGGCGACCCAGAATCCGATCGAGCTGGGGGGCACCTTCCCGCTCCCCGAGGCCCAGGTGGACCGCTTCCTCTTCAAGGTCGACCTCGGCTACCTCCCCCTCGACGACGAGGTGGCGATGCTGGACCGCTTCCAGACCTCCTCCCCGCTCGACGACTTGATGCCGGTGACTACCCCCGAGGAACTGGGGGAGTGCCAGTCGGCGTGTGCCGAGGTCTATTGCGACCCGGCGCTCAAGGAGTACTGCGTGCGCCTGGTCCAGCGCACCCGCCAGCATCCGGACGTCGCGCTCGGCGCCTCGCCGCGCGGCAGTCTGGGGCTGCTCCACTCCGCCCAGGCGCGGGCCGCCGCGGCGGGCCGCGACTTCGTCCTTCCCGACGACTTCAAGGGTTTGGCGGCCGGGGTGCTCACCCACCGGGTGATCCTCACCCCCAACGCGGAGCTCCGCGGCGTCCTGGCCTCGGGCGTCATCGAGGAGATCCTCGCCGCCGAGACCGTACCGACAGCCGCACGCCGGCTGGCATGAGCAGCCGGGCGCCCCTTCTCGCCGTCCTTGTCGTTCTGAGCTTCTTCGCCGGGCTCACCGGCGTCAGGCTCGCCTACACCCTGGCCTACGCGCTGCTCCTGCTGCTCGCCGTCGCCTGGGTGTGGTCGATGATCCTGGCCCGCCGGGTGGAGGTCCGCCGGCAGCCGCCGGAGGGCGCCCACATGGTGGGGGAGGCGTTCACCGAGCGCTTCACCATCCGCAACCGCAGCATCCTGACCCTCCCCTACTGCGAGGTCCACGACCGCACCCGGCTGGCCGGGTACTCGCCGGGACGGGCCTGCGCGCTCAACCCCGGGGGGTCGGTGGCGTGGACGGCGCGGGGGATCTTCACCCAGCGGGGCAAGCTGAGCTTCGGGCCGCTGGAGGTCAGGCTCGGCGACCCCTTCGGCCTCTTCCCGAAGACGGTGCGGCTGCGCGAGACCGGTTCCGTGCTCGTCTACCCGGCGATCCACCCGGTCGAGTCCGTCCTCGGTCCGGTTTGGATGGGGGGCTCCTTCGGGGAGGTCCGCCACGGGCGGGGCCTCGACGTGCCGCCTGACATCTCCTCGGTCCGCGACCACTCTCCCGACGACGGCCTGAGCCGCATCCACTGGCCGTCCACGGCCCGGGCCGGACGCTTGATCAGCCGCCTGTACGAGTCGCGGCAGAGCTCGGACGTGATGGTGATGCTGGACCTCGCCCGGGACACCCATTTCGGGGAGGCACCCGAATCCACCCTCGAGTACTCGGTCTCGCTCGCCGCCTCCATCTGCCATGCGGCGCTGGCGCGCGGCCAGGCGGTCGGGCTGGTCACCAACGACCGGCTGGGGACCGCCATCGGCCCGGGCCGGGGCGAGGCCCAGCGGCTCCGGATCCTGGAGTTCCTGGCCGTGGCCCAGAACACCGGACGCCGTCCCATCTCGGCCGCCATCACCCAGCACGGACGCGGCTGGCAGGGCCGGGGGGGGCTGATCGTCGTGACCAGCGATCGTGACCCCGAGTGGGTCGAGGCACTGGTGGAGGTGGGGGTGCGCGGGCAGCGCCATCTCGCGGTGCTGGTCGAGCCCACCAGCTTCGGGGCCTCGGGCCCGCCGATGCGAGTCGGTGCCGCCTGGCGGCTGGCCCTCGACTGGTGGATCGTGCGCCGCGGCGACGCCCTCGCCACGCCCCGCCGCACCCGCGCCGCGGGGATGTGAGCGGCGGCGGCCGCGGGCCCCATGCGCAGAGCTGAGAGCCGATGAGCAGCGCCGGGTCTGGACCGATCTCGGGCGGAGGCTGGGCACGGGCGGTCGCCGAGCCGGCCAGGGTCCCGCCCCATGTGGTCCGGTCCTCGGTCGGGGTCGGGGTCCGGAGACGGACCCCGACCCCGGCCCAGTACCCGGCCGTGGCCGCCCCGGTCGCGCCGTCCGGGATCGGCTCCTACCTCATCGCACTCGGACTGATCGTCGCGACCACCACGGCGGTGCTCGCCGGCAACTGGATCGGCGGCGCCCAGGCGACGCTCCTGGTGGCGGTGGTGGCGCTGGTCGAGGCCATCCTCCTGGGCCGCTCGGGGATCGGCAGGCTCGCCGCGATCGCGCTAGCCATCCCCCTCTGTGCCGCGGTGGTGGTGCCCACCACCATCGGTCTCGTCCCCGGCTCGGTGAGCAGCGGAGGACTCCAGCACACGATCGGCGAGTACATCCTCCAGGCGTTCACCGGATTGCTCGCCACCGGGCCCGGCGACTTCGTGCGCTGGGCCTTCATGGTGGGATTGGCCACCATCATCTGGGCCTGCGGCTACTGGCTCGGCTGGGTCGCCTTCCGCGAGCAGCGCGGCGTCCTCGCCGTGCTCCCGGCGCTGGTCGTCGTCGCCGTCAACGTCCTCAACGCCCCCTCGGTCACCAGCAGTGCCGGCCCCGGCTCGTCGATCGGGCTCTCCGAGACGATGACCGTCTTCGCCGCCCTGCTGGTGATCGGCCTGGCCGAGCTCGGCTCGCTCGCCGCGGGCTGGCGCCGGCGGAGGATCCCGACCCTGGAGGGGGTCCGGGAACGCTACACGGTCTCCCTCTCCCTGGCCGCGATCGGGGTGGTGGCCGCCAGCCTGCTGATCCCGCCGATCAGCGACACCGACATCTCGGGCAACCTCTTCAACGGGGGGCCGGGCAACGGCGGCAATCGGGGGTCGGCGGCCCTCGCCAACATCGGCTTCAACCCGGTGGTGGCCCCCGGCGCGCAGCTGACCAACCACGCCGCCCCGGTGCTCACCTACTACACCGACTCGGGCCAGCCCGCCTACCTGGGGGCGGTCGTCGACACCGTCTTCAATGCCGGTGACTGGATCCCCGACTTCGACACCGCGGTGGGCCAGACCTTCCCCGCCGGCGCGATCCCGCGCGAGCCGACCGCGCTGGGGGGATCGCGCACGACGACCACGGCGCACATCTCCTTCGACCAGTCGGCGGGCGCCGCCACCCTGACCAGCGGAGGGGGCCTGGACCTCTTCCCCGGGGATCCGTCCTCGATGAGCGTCGCGGGCACCGTGATCGGCGACGTGGCGCCGCCGTCGATCCCGCCCACGCCCACCCCGGCCACCTCCCCGCCCGGCTACCAGTGCGTCGGCGACACCTGCTCCAGCGGCAGCACGGCGGGTCCGGTCTTCCTGAGCGTCGACGAGGTCGACCTCCCCGCTCAGACGATCCGCGGCATCCAGACCGCCGGGTCGCTCAGCGCGGCGACGGTGGCCCAGCTGGAGAGCGCGGGCACCGACTACCCCTCCTGGGTGAAGCAGGACGCCGCACCCCTCGTGGGCAAGGGCGCCTCCGCCGCGACGACCGCCCAGGCGGCGGCGATCGCGAGCCTCGCCAAGGCATGGACGGTGGGCGACACCAATCCGTATGACGAGGCCACGGCAATCGAGGGCCACCTGCGCAACGGCGCCTTTGCCTACACCCTCACCCCGCCCAAGACGCCGAAGAGCCAGTGGTCGATCGTCTACTTCCTCAACTCCAGCCGCGAGGGGTACTGCCAGTACTTCGCCAGCGCGATGGGCGCGATGCTGCGCTCGCTCGGCATCCCGACCGTGCTCATGTCCGGCTACGGGCCGGGCACGGCCAACGGCCGGGCCACGGCCGCCCACCAGCCGATCTTCCAGGTGACCACCACCGACGCCCACGACTGGGTGGAGGCGTACTTCCCCGGTTACGGCTGGGTCCCCTTCGAGCCCACGCCAGCCTCCAACTTCGGCGGCTACCTCCCCTTCTCGCGGGGCGGCGTCTCGTCGGTCCCGAGCCAGGCGGCCTTCCCGAGCCACCACGCGGCGACACCTTCGCCCAGCTCGCACGCCGCGGCGATCCCGACCTCGGGAGCCGGGAAGGGCACCGGGCTTCCCCGCTGGGGGATGGGGCTCGCGGCCGGTCTGGTGCTGGTGGCGGTGCTGCTGCTGGCCTTCTTCCGATGGTGGCGAAGACCCCACAGCCTGGCCGGGGTCTGGCGCCGGCTGGCCCTGGCCGGCCGGCTGGCCGGCATGGAGCGGGACGTCTCGGAGACCCGCGGCGCCTTCGCGGGGCGGCTCTCCCTCGCCCTGGGCGGGGGTGGTCCCCCGCTGTTCGAGGCAGAGCTGGGCACCGTCGCCGCGGTGAGCGGCAAGGCGGAGTTCTCGCCGCACGGCCTGGAGGACCCGGACCGCCGGCTCTGGCGTGACACCTGGGAGTCGCTGGCGCCGGCCATCACCCGGGTCTGGCGACGCCGCCTGCTCCGCCGCCGGCCCGCGGTGTAGCCGACCGGGGCGGCCGTCCTCGCTGACCCCTACGCGCTCAGCTCCAGGGTCAGCATGTCGTGGGCCACCAGCGCCCCCGGGATCGACACCGGGGCGTTGAGGTGGTTGAGCACGAATCTCACCCCCGGGTTGTCCTCGACCAGCTCCGCCACCTCGCCCCGCCAGAGGTGCCCCCCACCCACCGGGGCGTCGGGCCCGGAGCACTCGCAGACCAGCGCGTCGACCTCGCCGGCGAGCCGGCGCAGCCCGGGGCAGAGGGTGGTGTCGCCGCTGAAGCCCACCCGCAGACCGCTCCGGCTCACCGCGTAGGCGAGCGACGGGCCGGTGGCGTGGGTCACCGCGTGGCTGTGCACCCGGCTCCCTCCGATCTCCACGTCGCTGCCGTCGTGGAGCACCACGTAGCGCGGCGCGACCCGGTCGTCGATGCGGCGCTGGGTCGGCCCTCCAAACCCGGCCACGGTGAGCCGCTCGATCAGCTCGCGGGTCCCCGCCGGCCCGGCGATGGTCAGCCGGCCCGGCTCTGGCGCCTCGTCGCTGTGGGCGAGCGCGCCGAGCAGGGTCGGCAGCATGCCGCAGTGGTCCAGGTGGAAGTGGGTGAGCAGCACCAGCTCGAGGTCGTGGATGCGCACCCCGAGGCGGGGGAGGAGCAGGTGGGCCGGTGATCCGGCGTCGACCATCACCCGCTCGTCGAGGAGCGCGGACGCGTTGGCCCCGCAGCCGCTGAAGGCGCTGCCGCTGCCGAGGATGGAGAGACGAACCGCCACGCGCGAAGCCTACCTGGAGCCGCTCGATCCGCCGCGGTGGCGACCATGGCCGCGGGCTGATCGCCGCCGGAAGTCGGTCGACCGGCCCCGGGTCAGCGCCGGGGGGTCGCCGTCGGGCTGGGGGTGGGGGTCGGCGGCAGCAGCGGCGGCAGTCCCTCCTGCGCGAAGCCCCAGTCGAGGAGTCGCGCCTCCAGCGTCGCCGGGTAGTCGGCATTGAGCAGGACGGCCAGCAGGCGGTGGCCGCCACGCACCGCCATCCCGATCAGGCAGGCTCCGGCGTTGCCGGTCCATCCCGGCTTGATGCCGACGGCGGCGGGATAGTCCTGGAGCAGCGCGTCGAGGTTGTGGAGGTGGAAGGCGGGGTGCCCCAGGGTGGCGGCCAGCTCCATGCTCGGGGTGTCCACGATCTGGGCGAAGAGGGGATACCGGTCGTACGTGAAGGTCGCGATCACCGCCAGGTCGTACGCGGAGGAGTAGAGGCCGGGGTCGTCGAGTCCGGAGGTGTTCGAGAAGGCCGAGTCCTGGAGGCCGAGGGCGGTGACCTGGGCATTCATGGCGGAGACGAACCGGAACTCGCCGACGGTGTCCACGGCGATCGCCGAGGCGGCGTCATCGCCGCTCGGGAGCAGCATCCCGTCCAGCAGCTCCTGAACGCTGAGCGTCTCTCCGGCCTGGAGCCCCATCACGGTGTCGTCGTCGGCCTGGCCGAGGGCGTCGGTGGTGATGGTCACCGCCTGACCGGGGCTGAAGTTCTCCAGGGCGACCAGGGCGGTGAGCACCTTGGTCAGGCTGGCCGGCGGGAACTCCGAGTGGGGGTCGCGCTGCCAGAGGATCTCCCCGGAGTCCACGTCGACCAGGATCCCGGCCGCGGCCTTGATGGGCGGGGCCCCGCCCGGCATCGCCGCCGGCGCCCAGAAGCCGACGCTCCCGGTCGCCACGTTCATGTCGAACCAGGGGCTGGGCGTGGCGGTGGCCGGGGTGGTGGTGGGGGCGGCGGCCCGCGGAGCGGGCGCCGGGCGTGGCGGGGCGAGGATGAGCGCGGACCCCGCCGTGGCCGTGGCGGCCGCCACCACCATCAGGAGCTGGGCGGTGCGGAGGGGATGAGCGGCCATCAGTGGGACCGTCGCGCATCGTAGTCCCACCCGGGACGGGAATCCCGAACCTCGATGCCGGCGCTCGACCTCCGCGACGACGCATCGCCGCCCGCCACGGGACGGCGGTTCGCGCGCGGTACCGCGTGGTATCCAGAAGACATGCGTCTTGATCGATTCACCGAACGTTCCCAGGAGGCGCTGCAGGCCGCCCAGACGGCCGCCACCAGCCTCCAGCACCCCACCGTCGAGCCCGAGCACCTGCTGCTCGCCCTGCTCCACCAGGACGAGGGCCTGGTCCCCGCCCTGCTGCGCCGCCTCGAGGTGCAGCCCGAGCCGCTGGCCGCGCGCCTGCAGTCGTCACTGGAGTCCCGGCCCAAGCAGGTCGGGGGCGCCGAGCCCCCGGCGGGCGCCGCGCTCCGCACCGTCTTGATGGCCGCCTTCGACGAGATGGCCCGGCTCAAGGACGAGTACGTCTCGACCGAGCACCTGCTGCTCGCCATCGTCCGCCAGCCCCAGGGCGAGGCGGCGCGGATGCTCCAGCAGGCGGGGGTCACCCCGGAGCAGGTCTACTCGACCCTGGAGGCGGTGCGCGGCTCCCAGCGGGTGACCGACGCCAACCCGGAGGCGAAGTACGACGCGCTCGAAAAGTACGGGCGCGACCTCACCGATGCCGCCCGCCGGGGCAAGCTCGACCCGGTGATCGGCCGCGACGCCGAGATCCGCCGGGTCATCCAGGTGCTCTCCCGCCGGACCAAGAACAACCCCGTCCTGATCGGCGAGCCCGGGGTCGGCAAGACGGCGATCGCCGAGGGCCTGGCCCAGCGGATCGCCAGCGGCGACGTCCCCGAGGGACTGCGCGATCGCCGCCTGGTCGCCCTCGACCTGGGCGCGATGGTGGCGGGGTCCAAGTACCGTGGCGAGTTCGAGGATCGGCTCAAGGCGGTGCTCAAGGAGGTCACCTCCTCCGACGGCCGGGTGGTCCTCTTCATCGACGAGCTGCACACCCTGGTCGGCGCCGGGGCCGCCGAAGGCGCCATCGACGCCGGCAACATGCTCAAGCCGGCGCTCGCCCGCGGCGAGCTGCGCTGCATCGGCGCAACCACCCTGGACGAGTACCGCAAGCACATCGAGAAGGACGCCGCCCTGGAGCGGCGCTTCCAGCCGGTGATGGTCGACCAGCCGTCGGTCGCCGACACCATCTCCATCCTCCGTGGGCTCAAGGAGCGCTATGAGGTCCACCACGGGGTGCGCATCACCGACGCCGCGATCGTCGCCGCCGCGACCCTCTCCCAGCGCTACATCACCGACCGCTTCCTCCCCGACAAGGCGATCGACCTCATCGACGAGGCGTCGTCCCGGCTGCGGATCGAGATCAACTCCCTGCCCACCGAGCTGGACATCGTCGAGCGGGAGATTCGCCAGCTGGAGATCGAACGCGAGGCGCTCCGCAAGGAGAGCGACGCCCCCTCCATGGAGCGGTTGGCCAGCCTCGAGAAGGAGCTGGCCAACCTCCAGGAGCAGGCCGGCGGGCTGCGCGCCCGCTGGGAGCAGGAGAAGGGGGCGATGAACGCGATCCGCGACATCAAGGAGCGGATCGAGGCGGTCAAGCACGACGCCGAGCGGGCGGAGCGGGCCGCCGACTTCGGCCGGGCGGCCGAGCTCCGCTACGGCCAGCTCGGCGACCTGCAGCGGGCCCTGAGCGCCGAGGAGGCGCGGCTCAGCGAGGTCCGCGGTGAACACCCCCTCCTCAAGGAGGAGGTCGACGCCGAGGATATCGCCGAGGTTGTCGCCAACTGGACGCACGTCCCGGTCACCAAGATGATGGAGGGCGAGGTCCAGAAGCTGCTCCACATCGAGGAGCGGCTGCACGACCGGGTAGTCGGCCAGGATGCCGCCATCGGCGCGGTCGCCAACGCGGTGCGTCGCGGACGCGCCGGTCTCGCCGATCCCAACCGGCCGATCGGCTCCTTCATCTTCCTGGGCCCCACTGGGGTCGGGAAGACCGAGCTGGCGCGGGCGCTGGCCCAGTTCCTCTTCGACGACGAGCAGGCCATGGTGCGTCTCGACATGTCGGAGTACATGGAGAAGCACACCGTCTCTCGTTTGGTCGGCGCACCCCCGGGCTATGTCGGCTACGAAGAGGGCGGGCAGCTCACCGAGGCGGTGCGGCGCCGGCCGTACTGCGTGCTCCTGCTCGACGAGATCGAGAAGGCGCACCCCGACGTCTTCAACATCCTGCTCCAGCTCTTGGAGGACGGCCGGCTCACCGACGGCCAGGGGCGCACCGTGGACTTCAAGAACGCGGTGGTGATCATGACCAGCAATCTGGGCTCCGACCTGATCGCCGAGCTGCCCCACGACGCTCCGCCGAGCGCGTTGGAGAGGGTGCGCGAGCAGGTGATGAGCCTGCTCCGCCAGCAGTTCCGCCCCGAGTTCCTCAATCGGGTGGACGAGGTTATCCTCTTCTCCCGGCTCGACCAGGCGCAGCTGCGCCAGATCGTGCTGATCCAGCTGCGCAGCCTGTCCGACCGTTTGGCGGCGCGCAAGCTCGAGCTGAAGGTCTCGCCTGCGGCGGTCGACCTGCTGGCCGCCGAGGGCTACGACCCCACCTACGGCGCGCGGCCGCTCAAGCGGGTGATCCAGCATCGGCTCCAGGACCCCATCGCGATGGGCATCCTCGAGGGCCAGTACACAGATGGTGACGTCGTGGAGGTGGAGGTCCGGCGTGGGGAGCTGAGCATCACCCGGGCGGTTCCGGCGCCCGTCGAGGCGGTGCCCGCCAGCGGTTGACGCGAGCCGGCCGGGCAGCCACGGTGCCATGGTCGGCGTGCTGTGAGCGGGAATGCGCCCAAACGCCGGCCTTGACCCGCAGGCCGAGCGAAGGTGCTGGCAGCGGTATCCGCGCGCCCGTCGGCTCCGGATGGCGTGGTGGCCGGCCAGGGCGCTCGTCGACCTGCTGCTCCTCGGTCTGGGTGGCGGTCCGCTGTTTCTGCCGGCCGCCGTCATGCGCGAGGACGAGGGCGCCTCGAGCGGGCAGGTCCGCGCCAACAGCCGACTGATCCTGAGGCGCAGCGCACCAGCTTTCACGGAACGCACCTACAGCCGGATCGGCCGGCGCGCACGGCGATTCGCCGAAGCAGAGCCCGTGGGTCAGCTGACGGTCGCTGAGTGGGGATTGCTCTTCAGCCCGGCGCGTCGGCGGCGCCAAGAGGGGTGCAGCGAGATTAGCGTGGACTGGGCGCAGATCGACGCCGTGATCGTCGTGCCCGTCGGTGACCAGAGCGTGGGGATCTCCGCCATCGTGCGCACCGCTGGCGACCTCCGTCTCTGGCTGCGGGCTGGGCGGCAAACTCTGATCGCCAGCGCCAGCGCCCACCTTGACGCGTCCCGCCTGCAGTCGGTGGGCTGAGTGGCCAGCACGGTCAGAGGTCGCGGCGGGCAGGAGCTGCGAGGTGTCCGGGGCTCCGTGAGGTGCGCGCCATCGGCCTGCTGATACCGCTTGCTGTCACCCTGGCGCTGCTTGCCCTGCCGGTGCTCCTCGCGGTCGACCGCGGACCGGCGGCCTGGCTCTACAGAAGCGCCGGTGTACCTGACCCGGCGCGTCGGAGCATCGTGCTCGTCGGAGTCGCGCTAGGGGTCTGCGCCCTCTTCGGGTTGTTCAGAGCCGCGATGGGTTGGTTTCCTCATACCGGGTGAGTCGCTGCCGCGGGCCAGGCCGCGCCTGGCTTCGCTCTCCACGCGCAGCAGGAAGCGAATCGAGGCGCGGCGCAGATTCCGGCCGCCGAAGTCCGACGCCGGTCAGCCGGACAGATGTGCGTGGTCCAAGGTGGGGTTCAGGGGGCGCTTTGAACAGGCCCGTCCCGGGCCCACGTGTCTTCCCCTCGCGTCTCGAGTTCGGGCGAGCCGCCGGCACTCGAGGGTCAGGTGAGCCGGATCGCGTCGCCCACCCGGATAAGGCCGGACAGGCGGTCGTCCTGCCCCAGCCCGGGACGGATGCGGAGCAGCAGGTCGTCACCTTCGCTGATCATCTCGGAGCCCAGCTCGGCCGCCAGGTAGGCGGCCACCCGGGGGTCGACCGCGCCCAGCGCCGTCAGTCGCGGGACCGCCATCCGCAGAGCGAAGGCTGGTGCCAGCACCGCCATCCGCTGATTCCAGACTCCGGCGGGAACGCGCGGCAGAGGTGTGCCCAGCCGCCCGCCGAGCAGCAACGTGAGGGCGAGAACGCGTGCCTCCTGTGCAGGGGCGATCCCGTCCCAGAGAGCCCGCTCGTGGGCCACGCCGTCGAGGACGTCGCGGGCTCGGTCGAGGATGCCGTCCGGGGGGATGGCGACCCAGGCTCGCTCCCGGGCGAGCCGCGCCGTCCAGCCTTCGCGACTCACCACCGCTCCCGGCGCGTCGCCGGCGGCCTCGAGGCATGCCGACAACCTCGTGCGGGGCTCGACGGCCGCACCGGGCAGGCATCCGGTCTCCTCGTCCCACGTGCGGGTCGCCTTCAGCACCCGATGGCCGCGGATACCGGCGATCGGAAGGTTCAGGTCGTGCAATCCCAGCTCAAGGGTGGCCGCCACGCTTCCGTCACCGCGATCGGCTGGGGGGTAAACGGCGCCTCCCAGGGTGTCGGCCGCGATGCGGCAGAATCCGAGCCCCCAGCGCTCACGATCTCGATGACTTCGGGCGGTGGTCAGGGGGGTGCGCCCGGCCTCGCCCGGCCAGACCACGTGGAAGGCCTGTTGCTCCTGGACGAGCGTCACCGAGGTGGTTCGGGTGTGGCGCTCGGCATTCACGGCGAGTTGCACCAGGGCGAGCGCGGCGACTTCGGGAGCCTGGACCGGGAACGCGGGACGGCCTTCGATCCGGACCTTCAGGCCTGTCCTAGCCGTGATCCCGGCCACGGCCAGGTCGATGACGTCGTGCGACGTTCCGGAGCTGCTGACGCGGCGTCCGGCGACGAGCCGGAGCGATGTCGTGAGCATCGCGATCCTTCGGCGTCGAATGCCGTCCAACTCAGCGGCCGTCGCCTCCATCGCGTCCAGGAGGCGGTCAAGGAGAGTTGCCGAGGCCGGGTCGGACACCTCAGACGCAACCGCCAACCTCGTCCCGCGCAGGGCGAAGAGCACGGTGCCCGGGCCCGCCCCTCGCCATTCGGGAGTGCTGGCGATCAGTTCGGCGTCACGATCGAAGAGGGCGGCGGCGAGGGGCAGTTCCCTGATCTCGGCGATGGTGAGGTTCATCGCGGCGTCGCGCGGGTCGCGTCGCCGGGGTCAGCATCCCCGACCGCCAGCCGGTAGCGGCGATTGCCGTGGCTCACCACCCTGGCGGGCGAGCCGTGCCGCGCCAGCCAATCACCGAAGCGGCGGATCGCCCGGGTGGCCGTCTCGGTGTGGAAGGTGACGATCTCTGGGTGGCGGATCACCAGCCGCACCGCCTCGCGGTGGTGGTACTCGTCGTGGCTGGGGAGATGCACAACGAGGGTTCCGTCCTGAACCCGGAGATCCGCGACGGGATGATCCAGCATCCGGTCGAGACGGTCCATGAGCGAGCGGTCTCCTTCCCGCTTGTCGTGGAGCCACGCCCGCGGGTGGGCGCGCTGGATCTCGCTGCGCACCCGGAAGGAGTCCACGTTGGCCGTGTAGACGATGACCAGGCACTCGGGGACGTCCCGTGCGAGGACGCAGAGCGCGTCGGTGCTGCTCGACGATTGATCGGGTGCCATGCTCAGGTCCCAGTCGACGATTGCAACGACCGGTGCCGGCGCTCCGCCCCGAAGAGCGCCGATGGCGCGGCCGGCGCTGCGATACGCCATCGGGTGGAAACCCTTCGCGGCAAAGTGGCCGCGGAGCTGCTCCAGCTTCTCGGCGTCGTCCTCCAGCAGGAGCACCTCGGCGTTGGCCTTCATCGGAGCGCGACCATCCCGGTCGCCGGGTCCCGGCGGGGACGGAGTGGCATGCCGCGCGACCTGAGCGCCCGAGCCGCGGAGTGGAAGGTCTCCAATTGGAGATCGAATCCACCCGGGTGAGCCGACACCAGCGCCTGGAGCTCGGGGTTGCGGGAGCAGCCCCGCCCGCCGGGCAGAAGCACCCCGGCGCCGGCCGCGAGCCTCATCCCGCCCACCTCCCGATCCAGGGCCTCGGCGGCGGCCGCCGCCAGTGCCGAGAAGCGCGGAAAGCGGCGGCCGTGGGCTGGCAGTCCGCCGGGCGCCGGACCCAACCAGAGGACGAGCACGGGGTGACCATGCAGCACCTCGGCGACCCCAGCAGGCAGCTCAGGGACCGCCCCGATGACCATCCACGGCCACGGCCGGCATGACCTCACCGCGGCCTCTGCCTCCCCCGGCCGAGTGTCTTTGAGCACCACCCGGCTGCGATCCAGGCGCTCGCGGAGACTGACCGCCGCCTCCCCGTCTGGCGAGATGACGACCATTACACGATCAGTCTCCGGCGCCAGGACCCCCAGGGTCACGGTCCCGGCCTCCATCACGTAGTCCTCCGGCCTGCCGTCCTTCGGATCCGAGAGCGACGCGGGCCAGATGAGGCGAGGCGAGGCGGGCCGAGATGATAGGGGATGCGATACCCCTGCGGCGTTCGGTACTATCCCGTACGCCTCGTTTCTCATTCTCTTTTGTGGATTTGTCGTGGGAAGGAAAGGGTTGAACCGGCGCCGAATCTTGGCCGCAGCCTTCTTCAGCGTGGTGATCCTCGCCGTGCTCGGCGTGATCGTCGGTGCCGAGATCGCGAGCGGGGGGCAGACCGTCAGCGTGCTGCGCCTCCGCGCCGACGTCGAGCGGGGGGCAGTCTTCTCGGCGTCCGACGTCGACGTGGTTCCCCTTCGCCTCTCTCCTGGTGACCTCAATCACGAGGCGCCGGGCTCGGTTCCCGCAGGGTCCCGGTACGTGGTCTCGCTGCGGGCGGGTGACGTCCTCCGCCCTGACGACCTGGCTCCGGCGGGGGCCCAGATCGAGATCAGCCTGACGGTTTCCAACCCACCCCCGATCGAGCCGGGGGAGCCGATCGACATCTTTGCTTCCGTGGGCCAGAGCCAGCTCCTGATCGGTCATGCAGTCCCGGTCCTCGGGGTGAGCGGAGGCGAGGTCACGGTGCTGGTCAGCAGCCAGGATGAGATGGCGTGGGTGGAGATCGCCGCCTCCAACACCTCGCTTCACGCCGTGGTGGCCGTGACGAGCAGTCCGGTCGGCCTCGCTCCCGACGGCGTCGAGCAAGCCATCTGCCAGCTCGCCCCCGAGGAGTGCCCCGCGTTGGGCGGTCCCTCCTCGGGATCGTCCGACGCGGCGGGCTCGGTTCCCCCGGCGTCGACCCCGAGCCCCACGCCAACGCCATGAGCCTCGTGATCGGGGTCTGCACCACGCGAGCCGGGCAGACATCGACCTACTGGGCAACCTCACTCGCGTGGACTCTGGCGGAACAGCGCAGCGTCGTCCTGGTGGATTGCGACATGGAGGGGGGGACGATCGCCGACCTCCTCTACCTCAGCATCGCGGACAGAAGTCTCAGCAACTGCTTGGGCGACCGGCCAGCCCGGTGTGCGGAGATCGAGGAGCAGGCGGTGGCAGTCCCCCAGCGTCCCAATCTGCGCGTGGTGCCCGGACTTCCCAGCAGCTACGGCTACGAGATCTCCGACTGTCTGCGCCGGGTCGGACCCGCCTTCTCGGGACTGCACGCGGAGGTCGTCATCGCTGACCTCGGCCATCCCCTCGCCCATCCCGGCCTCCGCTCGCCGCGAACCAGCGCTGAGGCCGTCTCCGCGACCTTCCAGCGTGTCTTCGTGGTGATCCGTGACGAGCCCGGGCTGGTCTCCCGGAGCATCAACGTGCTCCGGGCCGCTCGGCCCTCCCATGGAGAGATCGTGATCTGCCGCCAACGGTCGCGCGCCCAGTTTCGCGCCGTCGTCGAGACGCTCGAGCGGGAGGTTCCGGAGCTTCCGGTCCGTGACGTCTGGCGTTGGGACGAGGGAACCGCCACCCGGATGGGAGACAGCGGCGTCCCCATCACCCTGAGCGGCGTCGCACAGGAACTGCGGCTGTGAGCGCGCAGCCCGAGCGCCAATCTCACCTGGCGGACCCTGCTGTCGACACCCTCGTCACCCGCGAGTGGCCGAGCATCCCCCCGGAGGACCGCGAGATCGCACAGATCATCGCCGCCAAGGTCACCCAGATGCGGGGCGCCGAGCCCGCGTCGATCCTGCACGAGGAGCGACTTCAGGACGACGTCGAAAGCGTGGTCAGACGCGCCGTCGAGGCACCCCAGGCGAGTGGCCTGCCCCTGCCCGTCGTCGCCGGCCTCTCCGGTGACCCGCAGTACCGGGCGACCACCGTCTGCAACGCGATGATGCTGGCTTCGCACCTCTGGCCACTCTCGATCCTGGTCTACGGGGCGGACCTCGAGAACATCGCCTGCCTCGGACACGACCATTGGATGGTCTCGACGGTCGGCCGCAAGGCGGTGCTCAGAGGCAACTCGCCGTTCCCGTCTGACGATGATGTCATCGAGTACTTCCGGCGCGTTCTCCGGCTTCGCGGGGTCACCGGGGATCAGACCATCACGGACGCCATGCCGATCGCGGAGGCCAACATCGGGTCGGTGGTCCGGGTGGTGGTCGCCAAGCGGCCGGCTGTCTCGGGCCTGGCCAATGTGAAGGCGTCGGTTCGAATCCCCGCGCGCACCCGCGTCCGCGACCTCTCCGACTATGTGCAGCATCAGGTCATGCCGCAGCCGATGGCAGTCTTCATCGAAGCGCTCGTGCACGCCCGGGCCAACATCCTGATCGCGGGCAGCACCGGGACCGGGAAGACCACCCTGATGCGCGTCCTCTGCGGGCTGGTCTCGCCAGCCGATCACATCGTGGTCGTCGAGGACGGCGCCGAGCTCCATCTCGACCAGGACCGGGGTGACGGCGAACCGTGGCACGGACTGACCACCGCGGTATCCACCATCCCCTCGATTCGCGCCGACGCGGACGCCCGCCAGGTGACCATGTTCGGCCTGGTGCGCCACGCCCTCAGGTTCCAGCCCGATCGCCTCATTCTGGGCGAGTCGAGGGGCGACGAGATGGCGGCGGTGTGCAAGGCGCTGATGACCGGACACGATGGGTCGATGACAACGATTCACGCGGAGGACGCCGAGCTGGCCCTCGACCAGGCCGTCCAATACGTCATGGAGAACGCCCGCTTCGCGGGGAACGAGAGGATGGCACGACGGATCGTCGAGCAGGCCATCCACGTCGTCATCCACCTCGCCAACCAGGACGGCCGCCGCCGCGTCACCGGGGTGCTGGCCGTCGAGCGGGGCGGCAACCACAAATGGATCTACCGGCAGGCGGGATTCGGCGGTTGGGAGAGGATGACCGAGCTGGTGGGAAACCTCCCGCGGATGGCCCCGCGCCTGCGGCCTCAGCTCTGGAGCGACGAGGTGCCACCGCTGTGACCGCCCTAACACTCACCGCCCCCCTTCCGATCCTCCTGGTGGTGGGCGTGATCGTGGTGTTGGCAGCCGCCTGTGCCGCCTGCGCAGCGATCCTGGACCTCGATCTGAGGCGGCTCATGCCGCGTCGGGACCGACGGGTCGCGCTGCTCGAGAGAGAGAAGGACATCGCCGCCGGCCTGGGCTGGCCGTGGCCGCGCTGGGTCGCGCTGCGCCTCATCTTCATCGGGCTCGGGTTGCTCGTGGCCTGGCTGACGGGAGTCGCTCTGCTCTGGGTCATCGGTCCGATTGCGGGGACCGTGGGCTTCCGCTTCGCCCTGGCGGGGCGCGCCGCGAGCCGCCGGCTGCGCATGGAGCGCTCCTTCCTCGGACAGCTCCGCAACCTCCGGGATCGGATGGCTCTCTCCAACCAGTCCCTCGACACAGCCCTTCAGGAGCTGGGCCGCAATGCCGGTCCCGATCTCGACTACGTGCTGGCCCCGCTCGTCCGGAGCGGGTCCACCCTGGCCAATGTGGTCGAGATGGGCCTCAGAGCGCGCTCTCCGATCGTTGAACAGGTGGCTGCGGTGTTGATCTGGGCCCGCAGCCGCAGTTCGGACTTCCTGATCCAGACGATCGACACGGTCCTCATCCCGGTCGGAGAAGCCCAGCTGGCCATCCAGGAGGAGAGCATGGTCACGCTGGCGCAGCAGCGTGCCGTGACCTTCGCGATGGCGGGACTCATCGGGGCGATGCTTGCCACCGCTCTGAGCATCGACTCCCTCCGCGCTTACTACCAGTCGTTCGCTGGGCAGGTCGTGCTGATCGTGGTCATGCTCCTGTTCGCCGCGCTGGTCGTCTTCCTCGGGATGATCGTGCGCCCACAAAGCTGGACTCGCTGGAACCTCCGCCGCCTGGCCGAGGAGCAGGAGCGGCTCGGTGGCTGACCTCGTCCAGGTGGTCCCCTTCGCCCTGTTTGCCCTCCTGACCGTGGCCATCTGGGCGCTGGGGCTCACCCGCCTCGACGTCTTCACGCCCGACGACGTGCGAGCTTGGCGCCGCTTGGTGGCGCTTCGTGGCTATGCGACGCGCGCGGGTCGCGTGGAGCGGGTGGCGGCCCATGTGCCGATGCTGCGTCGCCTGCAGGAGGAGCTCGACCTCAACCGCCAGCTCGCCATCGCGGGCTGGTCGGAAACTCCTTCGGGCTTCCTGCTCCGGACATTCTTCCGGTCGCTTCTCTCGGTGGCCATCTTCCTTACGCTGCTGGCGGTGGGGCTGATGGTGAACGGCACCTGGCCCCTTCCCCCCGCCACAGCCCTGGTCGTCGCACTCCTGGCGTTCGCCCTTCAGGTCTCCTGGCTGAGGAGCAGCGCCAGAGCGCGCCAGGAGCAGTCGGAGCGGGCCCTCGGCGACATGATGATGCTGGTGGCGATCATGACCGACGGCCGCGGTCTGCAGTTGGAGGATGCGGTCCGGATCCTTTCCCGGTGTGTCGATCACCCTGCGTTGCAGGCGATCGTCGACGCCAGAGGCTGGCAGCGGCTGGTGCACCAGCCCCACCACACGACCATCGAACTCTACCGCCTCATAGCTGCCGAATATGGGACGCCGCTCTTCGGCGTGGTGGCGGATGCGGCGGCCAACGCCAACGTGGGCATGAGCGAACGCGAGACCTACACGCGGGTGGCACGAGCCGTGTACCAGAACCGGCTCGCGGATGCGCGCTTCCGGGCGGCCAGGGCCAAGACGCTGGTCACCATCCCGGTGGCGATGATGCTGATTCCCCTGCTTCTGCTCATCGGGGCGCCCATCTTCGCCACCATCAGCGATGGGCTCGGCCTTGGCTGAGCGCCGAGGATCGGTCGGCGACTCGCTGATCGGGCTGCTCATGGGCGGGGCGTTGCTGGTGGCCTCGCTGGTCGCCCTCGGACCACCGGATTTCGGGTTGGCCGGGCAGTTCCTGAGCGGTTCGTACCCGTCGATGCCAGCTGCCGTCGCGTTCCTCTCCCTGCTCTGTTATGCGACGGTCGTCGCCGTCGTGGCGCTGGGGTTGATCGGCGGTGTGCGCGCGACGAGCGGGGGGATACGCTCGGGCCGAGCCATCCGGGCGATCGCAGTCATCCTCGCCGGCGCGGTGCTGCTCGGCCTGAGCGTCGTCAATCGGGTCGAGGGCGGAGGCACCATCTGCTGTGGTGGAGGCTCCCGTCAAGTGCAGGAGGCCTCGTCCCTTGTGCGCTGAGCCGGGTCAGAGCGGCTTCGCCTTCCTGATCCTCCTCGACGATGGCGGCGATTCGCTGGCTCTTGCTCAGCTGTTGACGCGGCTGCGCCGTCCCGCGAGCCCTCTCCCCGCGGTGGTCCGGGTGCCGCCGGTGCGCGGTCTCGACTTCTTCGCCGATCCGGAGCGTCAGGGCGAGCTCGACGCCTGGTGGTCCGCCGAGGTGCCGGGCTCGGCTCACCCCGTCTACCTCATGATGGATGCAGCCGGCCTCGAGGAGTGGCTCGAGGGCGTGGACGGCACCTTCTACATCGGGCTGCGGGATGCCGGGCGACTTGCCGCGTACCCGCCCGCCGGACGGGCTCGGGCGTTCCCGGCGAGCGGGCCCCTGGACCTCGCGGTGGCTGTCATCCAGGACCACAGCCAGGCCCGTGGCACGGACTCCGCAATCTTCGACCAGGCGGACGCACTGCGCGTGGCCGCTCTCAGCGGGCGCCTTC
The DNA here is from genome assembly GCA_963793875.1 of uncultured Chloroflexia bacterium. Lineage (GTDB taxonomy): Bacteria > Chloroflexota > Dormibacteria > Aeolococcales > Aeolococcaceae > Changshengia. Next base: position 133,686 of record CAWCBS010000002.1, read on the forward strand.
CCTTGCGATGCGAAGACGACCAGGTTGACACCAGACCCGAGGCGGGACGGAGCACTGCCGACCCCGCGGAGACCCTGCGCAAGTCGCCGGCCATCCCGATGCCGAAGGGGGCAGCCCAGCCGGTCATCGCGACCGAAGCCCTGACCCCGAATCGCCGCATGGCACGCGGGCATTCGGATCATGAGGCCGGCGTCCACGATCACGGCATTCGGCCTGCCGGGGGGCGGCGCCTGAGCACCGGGCCTCTCGCCGGCGTGCTCCATGCACGGGCGCGATTCAGACCCCGGGCGGATGCAGACCTCGCCCATCAGCTGGCCGGGCGTGGGGCCACGATCGCCGTCATCGGCTCGCGCAAGGGCGGAGTCGGCAAGACCAGCTTCGCGGCGGGCATCGCCATCGCCGCGGGCACGGTCCTCGATCAGATCGGTCACATGGCGTGCCTCGTCGACGCCAACGTTGCCAATCCCGATGCCTGGGGGCAGATGAACCTCCCCCCCGGGGCGGCCACGGTCCGTGACACGGTCGCGGCTCTGCTCGGCAATCGGGACATCCCCTCACCCGTCCATGCCGCCACTCCAGCGCTGGCCTGCTACCCGGAGGCGCGAGATGCGATCGAGTACTCGCGGACCGCGATTCGCCGCCTGGCCGATCACCTCCGGCGGCGGTACACCGTCATCGTCATCGACATGTCGAACCGTCTGCCGGATCCGACCGCCGGGCCTGAGGCGGCGGTGGCGGCGTTCTGGCTGGAGGTGGCCGACATCCTCGTCCTGCCGACGACTTCCGCGCGCGCCGACTTCAACGGGGCGCTCGACTATCTGGAGGTGGACGGCCTGCCTCCGACGGTGGTCGCGTACATCGTCCCCGGCCCGCGCCGTCTGCGCGAGAATCCGACGACCCTCGAGTACGTTCGCGCCATCCGGCGTCGCGCCGTCAGCCTTGTCGAGATCCCCGACGACGCCAACGCGGTCCGCCTGGCGGGGATGGAGGGCGTCCCGGTCGAGCAGATCTCGCCGCCGCTGCGCCAGGCCTATCGGGAGCTCACAGAGACCATCGCCGTCATGCCCCGGCGTCCGCGGGATTGAGCCGGTGCCGCAGCGGCGCGGAGGGACCGGGCTGATCGATCGCGATCCGCAGCTCCTCCCCGTCCCCCTCGGGGACCTCCGGCCCCGGCGGCAGGCCCGTTCGGTACCAGCTCCGCTCAGGGTCTGGCGAAGGCACAGCTTCGAGATCCTGGCGACCTGGGGGCTCCTCCTGGCCGTCGCGGCCGCCGTGGTGACCGTGACCCGCCCGGCCCTCGCCGTCTATCTCGAGGGCGACACGGTGCACATAGGCAGCCTCACGCTGTCGCATCCACCGGACAACGACGGCCTCGCCGAGGGACGCCTCTACACGGGGCCGGCGACGCTGCTCATGGTCAGCCGGCCAGGTGGTGGGGTGGTCGCCTCGGCGGTGACCTTCCTGGGAGGGGAGAGGGTGACCGGCGTGTGCACCCTGGGTCCGCCGGCGGCCACCGAGATCACCGAGAGCTGTGCTCTGCACATCGGCGGCCGGTCGGTCAGCTGTGAGGATGTGCTGCGCTTCGAGGCACCGGGGAGCTGGCAGCGGGCCTGCAACGACGGGCAGCGACTGACCGTCTCGGTCCCGGCCGGAGCGGTGGTCATGCCAATGCCGTTTCCGCTGGGCCGCTGACCGCCGGGGCGTCGGGTCAGGAGGCCGAGGGCGAGACCGGCATGTGATCGACGGGATGACCTGTCCGGGCGCTTCATGGTCCGCGACGCCACCATCACGCGTTCGCTCACGCGCCTTGCAGTCACTGGTTCTGAGCGATTGGGAGCGGGTTCGCCCGACATTCAGGGAAGAGAGTGCCCAGCCTCGGTTGCGCTTGCTCTGGGACAAGATCGGGGAGCAGCTCCCGGAGGATGAACGCCTTCCCTTGGCGGACCAGATAGAGTTCCTCGGGGCGTCTGGCCCGTAGGGGAGTGAGGGATTCTGGGTGGTATTTCCCCCACCGGGGCGTCCCGCTGAAGCGGCGCTCGCCTACATTCTCGACCGACCAGGATCTGCATCCTTTCTGCTGGTCCTTGTTCGAGGAGAAGAGGCCCTGGCGTCCGAGACTGCACCTGGTCCTGCCGGAAGGTCCCCGTTTGGGTGGTGATGAGCCAGGGGTGAGTTCCCACACCGGGATGGTGCTCTGGGTGGCGGCTCCTCGATGAGCCGAGGGGGCCGGCCAGGGCCAGCGTCAACGCGGCTGCGCATCGCGTCCCTGAGGGTAGATGGTCTCGCCCCGGACGAGCATCCCCACGAACTCCGCGACCCGACGGGCGCGCGTGTCGGCGCGCCGCGCAGTGGCGATTCGGTACACGACCGCGTAGCGGTTCCGGGAGCTCAGGCGCTCGAACATCACCTGCGCCGCCTGATTCGCCCGCAGCGCCATCGCCAGATCATCGGGGACGGCGATCTCGCGGCTGCCGCCGTACGCCGCCTCCCAGCGCCCGTCGCCCCTGGCCTGCTCAGCCGCAGCCAGGCCCGCGGGGTGCATCCGCCCCTCCACGATGAGCCGCTCGGCGATGGCCACGTTGCGCTTGGACCAGCGGCTGCGGGCCCCACGAGGGGTGAAACGCTGGCGGTAGGTGATCGGGTCGCGCCGTCCGAGCTGGCCGTCGATCCAGCCGTGGCAGAGAGCCTCCTCCAGGGCCTCGTCATAGCTCAGCCGGGTTGGCTCCATCGTGCCCTTCTTGGCAAGGACGAGCCAGACGCCGGCGGAACCGGCGTGATGGCGGCCGAGCCAGGAACGCCAGGCGCCGGCGTCCTCGACCATCAGCTCGGGCAGGTCAACGGCCACGCTCTGGGAGGTTACCGCCGGCCATCGGCCAGGCGCGGTCCCACCGATCTCCGCCCGTCCGCCCGCTCGGGCATCAGACCCGCTTCATGGGTTCGGCGCGTCGTGGTGCTCCGCGGCGAGCGGAGGCTGGGCCGACGATCCTCGGGTCTTGAGAATCCGCCAGTACTGGTTGAGCGCCGCCTTGAAGGGGATTGAAGGCTGGCGAAACCACGAACCGCCGACCTACCGGCAGAGGGTCCCGGACTTCGCGCCGGCACCATATCCTGTCCAAACCCGGCGCACGTGGACAATGTGGTGGCGCCCGAGTGCAGGTGCCGCGTGCCAACAGCCGAGTTCAGCCTCGCACCATAGCCTGTCCGCCGATCGAAATCGGCACAAGCTGTCGAAGAAGGACAGGTTATGGTGTCTGGCGATACGTCGGGTCAGGAGGGCGAGGGCGAGACCGGCACTCCGTCGACGCTGGTGAGATTCGCGCGCCACACCAGCCGGTCGTAGTCCTGCCACCAGGGGGTGCAGGTGATCAGGGTGAGCACCTGGCCGCTGGTGGGGCCCAGCTGGGTCACCGCGCTGGGCGCCAGGTCCCAGCGCTGGGTCACGGTGTACACGTAGGTCTCACAGTCCCGATTCTCGATGGTGACCGTGCCACCGACCGCCAGCTGGTCGATGTTCTGGTAGTCGGGCTCCCGGTGGAAGGCGATGATCACGTTTCCGTCGCCCCCCGGGTCAGGGCTGCCATACCAGTGCACCATCGAGCGGTCGTCGAGCCGGGTCCAGTTGCCATTGACGGCGACCCCCACGTACCCGTATTTCGCCAGGCTGGTGAACTCGACCAGGGCGTAGGCGTCGGAGTCGCTGCCGCCCCCGCCACAGGTGCCGTCGCCGGCGGTCGGTGAGGCCGTCCCCTCAGTCGACGCGGCGGAACTGCCCGACGGCGCCCCTGCCAGCCAGCTGTTCACTGCCTTGACGTCGTTGGCACCTCGGGCGGCCACCGCCTTCTGCACCGACGCCTGCTGGACCAGGCCGTGCACGGTGATGCCGATCCCTGAGAGGACCAGAAGGCACCCGACGATGAAGGCGATCCGCCGCCTCCGCAAACGCCACCACATCCTGCTAGGAGATTATCGGCTCGGTGGCGCGGCGGCCATCGCCGCCATCTCATCGGCCATCTTGTCGATGGTGGATTGCATGACCCCGCGGATCACCACGGCGCGGATGTCGCGGAGCAGCCGGTCCAGCGTCTGGCCCTCGGCCGCCGCCTCGTCCACCATGGCCTCCACACGCGGCGAGGAGCGCTGGAGATGGAGCTGCGCGACGTCCTTCAGCGCCGAGGCCATCCCGGCCACCAGGACAGTGCTGGCCCAGGACGCATCGGGGGCGTCCTCAGGTTCGAAGACCGCGAAGGGGTTGAAGGGTTCGGCCGCCGGGGGCGGCCCGGCCGGTGCGGTGGCCGGCTGCGCCCGCCAGAGTGGCGTCGTCGACCAGTCGATCCCGCCGATGGCCGGGGCCGGCTTGGCGACCGGGGCTGGCTGCGGCGCCACCGGGGGGGCAGGCTCCGGGGCCGCTTCGTCCACCGCGACCTCGGCCGGCTGGACCGGCTCGGGCGTGGTCTCTGGCTCGGCCGCCTTGCTGGGGGGCTCGCGGAGGACCCACACGGTTCCGCGCCGGGTTGCGGCCAGGGGGTCGAGGAGTCCCTCCTCCCCCGGCTCCGGGTGCTTCTCGGTATAGGTGGCCACCTGGCGGCCGTTCACGATCACGGTGACCCCGCGCCCGATCGGGGTGTCGAGCTCAACCACAAAGAGGCCTTCGCGGTCGCAGAGGTCGGCGAGGAGTCCTTTCCAGTCCGTCCACTCCAGACGCAGGTCCTGGTAGCAGGGGATCCCGCGGAAGAGCCAGGGGGCGACCTCGACCACCATCGGGTCGAGCTGGTATGCGCTCACGGTGGCGTCGGTCCACGCGCTGATGACGCCCAGCGCCTCCCCTCCCTCATGCAGCGTCCCGTTCTCATAGGCGTAGATCTCGAACAGGGCGGCGTTCTTGACCAGAATGGCCCCCACCGCTCCGCTGCGACGGCTGATCAGGCAGCCGTTACCGATGACCGGGGCGAGTGCCTCGACCACGATGGCCGGCGCCGGGATGCCCTCGAAGAGGGCCGTGCCACGGGGAATGACGGGGATCGAGGTCGTGAGTGCCGGGGGCCCACCCGGCGACCGGGTCTGCGGCGCCCGCCCGCGGCGGGCGCGCCTGGTCAGTCGTGGGTTCCCCGCCGCTCTCGGGGGGCTGCGTATCCATCATAGCTATCGTAGTCAGCGGTTTCCCACTGCTCGACGCGCGGAGTTACGATCTCGCGCCACGTTGTCACGATCCTGTGGTCGGCGCCGCACCGATCGTGAGCACGACCTTGCCGAGCTTGCCACCGGCCTGGAAGTGCCCGTAGGCGGCCGCGGCGCTCTCGAGGTCGATGGCCCTCGCCACGAGCACCCGCAGCCGCCCCGCCTCCACGAGGGGAAGGAGCTGCTCCTCGACCCTCCTGGCGGCGAGCGCTTTCTCCGCGGTGGATCGGTTGCGGAGCATCGACCCCATCACCCGAGCGCGGCGGCTCATCAGGGCGAGGAGGTCCAGCTCGACGCGAGCCCCGGCGCCGACCCCGATGACCGCCATCCGGCCGCCTCCGGCGAGCGCCCTCACGTTGGCGGGGACGGCGTCGCCGCCCACCAGCTCGAGCACCACGTCGTACGGACCATGCTCCTCGCTGTCGGCCGGATCGATGGCCTCCGCGCCGAGCTCGGCGACCGCGGGGCGGAGCGCGGGGTCGCGGACGCTCGCCACCACCCGCGCGCCCAGGGCGACTCCGATCTGCACCGCTGCCGTCCCCACCCCACCGGCGGCGCCGGTCACCAGCAGGTGCTCACCGCTCCGGAGATCGCACTGGGACAACAGCGCGTCGTGGGCGGTGATGAAGACCTCCGGGAAGCCGCCGGCTGCCACCCATCCGAGGGAGGCCGGCACCGGCATGGCGACCCGCTCGTCGACGACCGCCAGCTCGGCCTGCGCGGCCCCTCCCACCAGCGACATCACACGGTCGCCGAGCCGGAACCGGGTCGCCCCCTCGCCCAGTGCCACCACCTCGCCGGCGAGCTCCAGTCCCGGAATGTCGGCGGGGAAGCCGGGCGGAGGGGGGTAGAAACCGCGAAGCTGCATCATGTCGGCGCCGTTGAGCCCGGCGGCCCGCACCCGGACCAGCAGCTCTCCCGGGCCGGGCACGGGGTCGCGACGGTCCTCGACCGAGATCTGGCCGTCGGCCACCACCACTGCGCGCATGGGTGACGGTTTACCGCATCCGTGCCGCTGGCCGCTCAGGGCCGGCGCCGATCGAAAGCGGCGCCGGCCCATCGACTTCGATTCTCGATGCGGCCAGGTCTCAGGACGCGCTAGAACCGCTCCGCTCAGCTCGCCACCGGGAGTTGCGCCGCGGCGCTCGCGTCGGACTCCTCGGTCGCCAGCTCCTCGCCAGTGCGGTGGGCGCTGAGGAGCTTGACCAACTCGGCGACCACCTCGGTGCTGAATCGGCGCAGACCGTCGGCGCCGGTGTAATCGCGGGTGCGCAGCTTGCCTTCGACGTAGACGCGCCGGCCGCGCGTGCAGTACAGGGCGCAGACCTCGGCGAGACGTCCGAAAGAGATGACCGCGTGGTATTCGGTCTCTTCCTGCCGGTTGCCTTGGGCGATCCGTTATGATCGACACATGAACAGAGCAGACGGAGGAACCTCCCAATGGGTGAGATGAAGGCGGCGGTCTACTGCCGCATGAGCCACGAGAGCGACAACGTCCGAACTCAGGAGGTCGACTGCCGCGAGCTCTGCTCCGACCGGGGGTGGGAGGTCGTTGGCCCCTTCGTTGATGATGGGCGGTCAGCCTGGCGCGACTCCAAGCCTCGTCCCTCCTTCCTCGCCATGCTTGAAGCTATCCGAGACGACCACGTCACCGCCCTGGTGGTCTACAACCTGGACCGTCTGAGCAGGTGGGGGTCGGTCGCCCTCGAGCTTCTCGAACTCCTGCGCCAGCGGAAGATGGCGGTGGTCCAGGCAGATGGGACCGAGTACCGGACGTGGACGGCGGACGGGTACCACGCGCTCCAGGTCCAGTTCGCAGCAGCAGAGCACCAGTCGTCGCGCGCTTCCGAACGTCTCCAACGCAAGCACCGGGCACTCGCGGAGGCAGGCTATGCGTCCGGGTCCGGCAAGCGGGGGTATGGGTACAACTTGGTCCGTGATGATGGGCATGCCACCTTCGAGGTGATCGAGGAGGAGGCCCAGGTGATCCGTGAGTGCGCTCGGCGCATCCTCGACGGGGAGTCTCTCGTCTCCGTGGTGCGTGACCTCAACTCACGAGGCGTCAAGCCAGTCGGTGGGGGCATCTGGAGGCGCCAGGTGTTGCGCGACCTCCTCCGCTCAGCTCGTGTCTCGGGGCAACGGGAGCACCTGGGGGTCCTCACCAAGGGCGTCTGGGATCCCATCCTCTCTCCCACTGACACGCTGCGTCTGCGCGCCAACTTTCACCCCGGAGCACCGCGTCCCCGCCGCCACCTGTTGTCGGGCATCCTCCGCTGTGGCAAGTGCGGTGGTCGGATGGGTTCCTACGCCAACCACGGGTTCCGTTACGTCTGCCGCAAGGACGAGGGAGGTTGTGGTGGCCTCTCGATCACGGCACCGTGGGTGGAGCAGGTTGTTTCGCTCGCAGTTGTCGAGGCGCTGCCCACCCTTGCCCTGGAGCAGGAGACGCCGGACGATGCACCGCTGTTGCAGGAGCTCACCGACGCAAAGGCAGGGGTGACGGAGGCGGCGAATGACCTCGCCTCGAAGCGCATCTCGCGGGAGTCCTACTTCACGACGGTGCAAGCCTTCGAGCGTCGCATCACTGATCTGGAGCGTGAACTCACCCAGACGCGCCGACCTGTATCTCTGGTGCCAGTGGGCGGTGAAGTCGAGTGGTCATCGCTCGACCAGGAGAAGCAGCGGGCGATCATCTCAGCGGTTGTCGAGCGGGTGGACATCGCTCCTGTGGGGCGGGCGAAGGTGGGGCGGGACCACCGCATCTCGATCGTCTGGCGGGTGTGACCATGAAGGTGTGGTGCATCACCAATCCACTGGTGTTCCACCACACCGTCTAGGTTCAGCATTCCACACCTTTCCTAGGCGCCAGAAACGGCCTACTTGACACGAGACGCCCGTGCCCGCTACAACGTACACCAGCAACCAAAACCGCTGACGCCCAACCCTGATGGGGGACCTCTCGCCGTGAGAGTGGGGGCGCTCTGCTCGTAGCCGGAGTGGACAGCACAACCTAGGAGTTGTGCCGTGTCCTTCATCTCAGCAGAAGAGCGGAGTTTGCGCTCCCGGATTGGAGCAGAGCGTTCACACCAGCGGGACCCCACGATTGCTCGGGCGGTGTTCGATGAGGCACAGTCCAACCGACTGCTGAGGGAGCAGGCAGAGCGCCTTGTCGCTGCCCGTGTCACCCAAGGCCTGGAACCGAAGATCACCGATCCCGCCACCCTCGCTGTCATCGCCTCGCTGCTCAGTTCGGAGGCGGGTCGTGCCGACGAGCCGACCTCTACCCCTGCGGGTGGTCGGCAGAAAGTCGTCGTGACAGTAAAGAACCGCCCCGGCGTAGCCGGCCAGAGCGGTTCCGCTGTGGGAGGCACTCGCGATGCCGCCACAGCGAGGTAATCGTCGCATCCGCATCGGGAGTGATGCAACCTCCCGTCTCGAGGACCTGTGGCGGGCGGTAGGTGAGTACGCGAACGGTTCACCGGTTGAGTGCCGCGAATGCCCCCACGACGAAGCACCAGGTGTTGCCTACTTCGAGGCGATAGTCAGTGGGGTCGAGGGTGAGAAGCAGGGCACCCGCAACACCCGCCTCAACGGGGGAGCATGGGCGATTGCCCGGTGGGCGAACGCCGCGAACCTGGACGAGAACGAGTGGTGCGAGCGACTGATCGAGGCAGGTGGGACAAGTGGTCTGACACCCCAGGAGATTCGGGGCACGGTGCAGTCAGGGTGGCGGGCAGGTGTCGCTAACCCTCACCGCCTCGAGGTGCTCCCCGACTTCCCCACCCATTTGCTGCCCTCGGTCATGCGCGACCTCGTCGCGTCGGAATCCACCCGCCTCCGTATCCCCCAGGGCATGACTGCCCTACCCGCTCTCGTCACCGCTGCTGCTGCCATCGGGGGGTCGGCGTCCGTTCGCACCGACGACCGAGAGCACCCATCCCGGTTGTGGGGGTTGATTGTCGCTAACTCGGGGGCGGGCAAATCCCCGGGGTTAGAGGTCGCTCTGCGCCCTTACCGGGAGTTCGCGACGCTCCGTGACCGTGACCGGGTCGCCGCCTTCGACGCCCTGGATCGGTGGACACACTCTAAGGCAGAGGAGAAGGGTGGCAAACCGGCGATTCCGTCACCGCTTCGGGTCACCGACACGACGACGGAGGCGCTCTGGGAGGCACTCCAAGACGCTCCTCGGGGCATCCTGCTCGACGCGGACGAGCTGTCGGCGTGGGCGGGTGGCCTCGACGCCTACCGGGCATCCCAACGAGCGGGTCCCGACCGTCACCGTTACTGCTCTCTGTGGACGCAGACGTCCGAGGCGATCCACCGCAAGCAGCAACGCCCCATCATCGTGGAGAGGCCCATCTTGTCGCTGATCGGCGGAATGCACCCCAGCGGATTGAAGGCGCTCAACTCCAACCCCGACGGATTGGCACAGAGGTTCCTCTACACCTACCACCAGGGGTTCGAGGAACCCTACCCGTCTCGCGACCTGCCCGACCAGGACGTTCTCTCCCGGTGGAAGGGCGTCGTGATCGCTCTGCTGCTCAACCACTCCACCCGCGTCCTGGAGATGTCACCCGTCGCGCTCAGAGCGTGGCAGGACGGCCGTGACCGGAGGATCGACGCCCAGCGGAAGCATGGTGCCCCCGCTCTGTACCGGAAGATGGACGCGCTGTCCGCCACGCTGGCACTCGTCCTCACGCTGGTGGACAACCCCAAGGCGTCCCAGGTCAAGTCGGCATGGGTCAAGGTTGCCTGGGACCTCTGCCTCGACTACTTCGCCCCACATGGGCGGAAGGCACTCGCGGGCACGGATACGCCCCAAGCAGAGGTGCGGGGGATCGCCTGGTTGCGGAAGCATGGACAAGCGACCTTGCGCGAGTTGGTGAAGAACAACGTTGGCGGGGTCAAGAACGCAGAGGAGGCACGTGTTCTCGTCGCGGAATGGGAGCAACGCGACCTCGTCACGGTGCAGGTGAAGCGGATTGCGGGTGGGCCCCAGACCATCATCGAGATCAGGTCGTGAGTACGCCGCTATCTGTCGGGTGGATTGATCCTAGGTGTCGGGTGTCGGGTATGGATGAGAAGATTACATGTGACGTACTTTCTGAATACGAGAAACGTACTCGACAACCCGACACCCAACACCTGAACCTAAACCACCCGACACCTAGCACAGATGATCTTGTCACTGTTGACAGCAACCGGCGTGCCCATTACGATCACTCGCCACCTTGTCCTGGCACCCAGCAGATGCACTCTTGCGATCCTCACGAGGTGGCGACACACCACCGCGGGACGTCCTTGGTGGTGGGTATGAAGCCAGGTCAGGTCGCCCCTCTCAGTGCAGCGGATGCCTGCGGGTGTTTCGGGTTGACCCACCCCCACGACAGGATGGTTGTCCTATGTGCGGAGGTGAGGTCAAGGCGATGCGAGCAGGCCTCCTCAGGTCACTTCGCCAGGTCTTCGTGCCACGCGACGAGGAGTGGTAGAGAAACCCAGAGGATTCTTCACCCCTCCCAGAGGATTTTTTAACTGGGACTTCTTATCCCTGCTGGAAGGAGTTTGCACTTTCACTCTTTCCAACTGGACCACTCTTCCTTCCAGATCTCACAGGTGGTCAGCCAAATCCTGAGTGTGATCGTTTGCTTAGAAACTACTTTGAGGTGGTGATGGTGGGTACTTGGAAGTGGGTTGAGACGCTGTGTTTGGAGTGGAGGACGGTAATTTTTAGGGAAATGGAGAGAATTTCTATACTATTTTTGTGTGCTATTGTGGGAGAGGTTGGTATCTCTACTTTAGCGGTTTGTTTTTGGTGTGGTGGGTAGGTTAGTGCGATTTTTGTTAGAAATTTGGAAGATTTCACTTTGGGGGGTAAAGGTAGTTTTTTTTTTTTTTTTTTTTTTTTTTTTTTTTTTTTTTTTTTTTTTTTTTTTTTTTTTTTTTTTTTTTTTTTTTTTTTTTTTTTTTTTTTTTTTTTTTTTTTTTTTTTTTTTTTTTTTTTTTTTTTTTTTTTTTTTTTTTTTTTTTTTTTTTTTTTTTTTTTTTTTTTTTTTTTTTTTTTTTTTTTTTTTTTTTTTTTTTTTTTTTTTTTTTTTTTTTTTTTTTTTTTTTTTTTTTTTTTTTTTTTTTTTTTTTTTTTTTTTTTTTTTTTTTTTTTTTTTTTTTTTTTTTTTTTTTTTTTTTTTTTTTTTTTTTTTTTTTTTTTTTTTTTTTTTTTTTTTTTTTTTTTTTTTTTTTTTTTTTTTTTTTTTTTTTTTTTTTTTTTTTTTTTTTTTTTTTTTTTTTTTTTTTTTTTTTTTTTTTTTTTTTTTTTTTTTTTTTTTTTTTTTTTTTTTTTTTTTTTTTTTTTTTTTTTTTTTTTTTTTTTTTTTTTTTTTTTTTTTTTTTTTTTTTTTTTTTTTTTTTTTTTTTTTTTTTTTTTTTTTTTTTTTTTTTTTTTTTTTTTTTTTTTTTTTTTTTTTTTTTTTTTTTTTTTTTTTTTTTTTTTTTTTTTTTTTTTTTTTTTTTTTTTTTTTTTTTTTTTTTTTTTTTTTTTTTTTTTTTTTTTTTTTTTTTTTTTTTTTTTTTTTTTTTTTTTTTTTTTTTTTTTTTTTTTTTTTTTTTTTTTTTTTTTTTTTTTTTTTTTATTTTTTATTTTTTATTTTATATTTTATATTTTATATTTTATATTTTATATTATATTTTATATTTTATATTTTATATTTTATATTATATATTATATATTATATTTTATATTTTATATTATATATTATATATATATTTATATTTATATATATATATATATATATTTATATTATATTATATATAATATATTATATTATATTAATTAATTAATTATTAATTAATTAATAATAATATAAATTTCACCCCAGCCGTTGCTCTCGCTCAGCTCCCGCTGGCTTCGTCCTGCCTTCCAGTTGGACATCTCCACATCTGCCACCTCGAGTCTCCTCCCGCATCGCTCCCTCCTTCAGCTTTCGTTAGCTATCGTCGCTGTCGCCCAGGCGGTCTGATGAGGTCAGGAGGTTCGCTTCGCTCAGGACCGAGTCGCTCCGTTAGGTAACCACGATCACCCTGGCCTGACCGTATGCTTCGTTGCGTGACCGTCGACGGTCGGATCATTCGCTCATCGCCTGGTTTCTTCCACGCCATCGCTATCAGTTCAGTCTTACACTCATCATCTACTCCGAGACCTTCAAGTTCCTCAACCTGTACACCCAGGATCGGAGTGTTCCTCGCCAGCAAGTCCTACCTACCTCAGACTCAAGCTTCCAGCAGATCCGTCGGCCGGTTGGTTTCCTCAACACCCAGAAGTTACGGTCAGCAGTGCTGCGGAACTTATCTCTCGCCACTGTCCGACCTTCCCACGACTCCTCTTCACGACCACCCACATCACCATCACGCAACGGAGGCATTGAGCTACGGCACTCGTTTGCGCTCGGGCTTTTCTCTGCTCATGCCCTCCTCCGGCAGCCGAATCATCCTCTGACGATCACGCCCCGCAGAAACTGAAAGACACTCTATTCGTCCGCACTGCTCCACCGTGCGTGCGCTCATCTGACTAATCTTTTCGACGTAGTTCTGCCAACGCTTCTGAAAAGGGAAAAGCCGTGCTCATCACGCCGACCCAGACAGGCGGACCGTGATTGCGGTCCTGTCTGCGTCGTTCCTCAAGGCGGCCCTGCTCCGCTCCTCTCCATCCACTAGAGTGAGCGTGCCGCGCCTTAGCGTCACAGTCATCCTCGTTGGCTGTGCCACCACAGCGTTCGCCTCTCTGGTCGCCCCGAGTGGAGAGAGCACACCGCTCGTAGCGGCAGGACAAGTGCAGTCTCAGCCCACACAGAACATCTCCTTCGCCGTCACATCAGACACCTACACTCAGGGCGCAGGAGCTGGGTTCACTAAGATTGGGGATCAGGAGACCATCTACCTCAAGACGACCAACAACGGGACCTTGACCACCGAGTCGACCCAAACCTAGCTTCCCCCGTGACCCTCTTCTGCTCGTGCCGCCTGTGATCCCGCTGCTCGGGCAGGGACGTTCGCTGCCTCTCCGGCTGTCTTCTCGCTGCCATGAACGCAGGGCAGATCGACACCCTCGCCAGCCCACTCATCATCACCATGGTGGACACAGGGAACATCAGTCCTGCCTTGAAGGCGCCACCATCACCTTCGTGGTCTCAGCGAGCTAATTTGAGGTGAGAAACGTCGCGCCCTGCTCGCCTCAGTGGCAGGAAGTGGAACAACTCCGCGAGTCGATCCAGGCCCTCCGCCACGTTGCACAGCGTTGGGGGGCGGACTTCCCGATGGCGGCGGGCGTGGCAGCACGTGAGGCGGACCTCGATGAGGCCCGTCTCCGTGCCCTCACCAACCGCTACCCCTGGGGAAGTCAGCAATGATCGCCGCCCTCATCTCAGTCGCTCTCGCCATCCCTCTCTACGCTCTCATCATGCTCACGCTGGTGGCGGGGACCATCGTCTTCTGGAGGCGGTCTAAGTGATCGCCGCCATCACCGAGTGGTTGATCGGCGGATGCGCTGCCTTCGCTCTCGCGGGGGCTTCTTCTCCCCCCGGCAACTCCGTCTCCCGCGTCCTGCGATCTGTAGGCGTTCTCGGTGACCAAGTCGTTGACCTCCTGCCTGTACTGCGCTGCTCGCCTGTCCGCGACAGGGCGCGCAGTCAAGCACCGGAGGATCGCTCACCGGGTCAGGAACATCGCCAAGGGGCGTGTCCTCGCTCGTCTCGGGTTCTGGCGCCGCCTCTGGCGGTAACGGGGAAATAGCCACCTCCGGTTGGGGGCATCTGTGACACCTCGTCCCAGGTGCCCCTTTTCTATGCCCAGCGCTGACGCAGCGCCGCCTCTCAGACGTCACGGACGGGGTGGCCCCCTATGTTGATACCCGCTATGGGGACGTACCCGAGCAAGCGCGTTACAGAGGGGGAGATGGGGGTGTCAACGTGGGAAACCCGGGAAGTGTTAGGCAGACCACACATTTCTCTGGGAGAAGGTCCGATGATGACACCCTTGTCACGTTCCTATCCAGGAAGGAGGGGTCACCCGTCCAGCAGTGCAGACCTCACCGCCTCACCACCGGTGAGTGTACCACCACTTAAGTCGATGGACCAGGCCAAGGACTGGACGACCTGGAACCCCTTCCCAGCAGCAACACCACCAGGAGGACCCATCATGGGGCAGGTTGACCTACTTACTTACGCCTGCCGTGATGTCCGGTCCGCTCGGTCAGACACTGGTACAGGCTAGCAAGCTCCTGCTTGCTGCGCTCCATACGTAGCCTGAGCGACTGTGAACTCGCCACCCTCCGCCGAGTCCAGTTGTGCGATCAGGTCGTTGCATGAGAAGGCCTCCGTCGCGAGGTACTGCTTGGCCGCTTGTACGGCCTCGTTGTTCCAATTCGTCGTGAGACCGTCAACGGCTGCGGTCGCCTGAGCGACGGTGAACTCGCCACCGTCGGACGAGTCCAGTTGGTCAATGAGGCCTTGTTGCGAAAAGGCCTCGGTGCTCAGATACTGCTTGGCCGATTGCACGGCTTCGTTGTTCCAGTTCGTCGTGAGGCTGTCGACCGCGACAGTCGCATCATTGACCGAGAATCCACCCCCATCGGGCAAGTCCAGTTGGTCAATGAGACCCTGCTGCGAGAAGGCCTCCGTGCTCAGGTACTGTTGGGCTTCCGCTACGGCTTCTTTCTGCTGCGCTGTCAGGGCGGGGCCGGTCGGCGTCGGTGCCGTGGTGGCCTTGGGAGTTGCCGTCGCTTTGGGTGTTGCCGTCGCGTTGGGCGTCGCCGTGCTGTTGACCGTTGCCACAGCGCTTGGCACCGCCGTGGGAGTGGCAGTGCCCCCGGGAGTTTGACTTGTGCCGCAACCGACGAGCAGCACGGCGCATGCAAACACTATCGCCCCAAACGCTCCCCGAGACTTCACGACCTTCCCTCCAGTCACCCCTAAAGAACCACGCGGCTCCTCAGGCGATCTGGTCTGAGAGGTCAGCGCGCCGGGATGATAGCTCAGGCGGTGGGGTGCCGTCTGGCGCCTGGTAGTAGAAGCTGAAGGTCGCCGGCTCGCCGCACTCACAGCGGGCGACCGGGTCGCAGATGTCACAGAAGAAGAAGCGCCGAGGACCGTCCGGGGAACTGGACGTCAACCCAGCGGTCAGCGGTGGCACCATGGTGGCAGTACGTCTCCGGGGTGAGGGGTGGCAGGGTGGGTACACCAGTCACGGCAGGTCTCCTACGTATGGATGTTCTGCCCCCCATGGTACTCAGCCCATCGCTACGTTTCTGTGTAGTTGCCCCGGCAATTTCTTCTGACCCCTCGTCGTCTTCAACCGGGGGTGGACCATCCCGTCACACGATGGCTTTACCCGCCTGACCCGCCTGCGTCCGGATCTCGGTGACCAGGGCTTTGAGCCGCATCGCCTCCTCCCGCCTGTCGCCTGTCCTATTGCCCCAGTCCACCAACGCTCCCACGGCGTCCCCGTAGCCTTCACCGGCACGGGCCTCAAAGAGCGCGGCCACCCGGGTTAGAACCTCAACTGCCTCGAGGCCGTCACGGTTGTAGAGCTGGATCATCGCGGACCTCCTGATTCAGCGGCCATCTAGGCCGCGGCGGGCCCCTACGATGACACCTGGCCCTCGCTGCTAGCGCCGAGAGCCCAGCCGGCAGCCCCTTGGGTGGGTGCTAGGCTGTCACCTCGAAGCCCAGCCCGGGAGTCAGCGTATGGGTAAGGACGCCGAACAGCCTCATCGCCAGCATCCACCCTCAGGCTCAGCTTTCAGAGTGGGCGAGCTGCGAAGCCCAGAGGATCTGGTCCACCTCACGGGTGGCAGCACCGGCGTCCTCCTCCAAGACTTCACTCTGGCTGCAGCGGGTGGTACGCGTATCCCAATCGGGTCGCCGTGCTCAATCGAATTCCTCTCTGACAAGGTGAAGGTTGACAGCTTCACGACGCGTGAGGACGTGCTTTACAGCGACATCGAGGCGTTGCAGGTTAGCGGGTCCACTATCAAGACCAACCCGGGTGTTTGGGGAGGCGGATTCGGCGTTATTGGAGCCGCTACAGGTATCTTGGCGGCAACTGTCATCAACACCATGGCTGCACGGACAAGGCAGTACGCCGTTCTGCGAATCGTAACCGGCTCGTCTGAGTATGTCTTCTCCTCCAGCTCACGCGATGGCTCGGCTCTTTCCCTCACGCTCACGCCCGTGCAGGTCGAGATCCGCAAGGCTCAACAGGCGAAGGCGGCAAGCGTCACCGCTCCACCACCACCACCCTCGCCCGTGAGTCTGGCCGATGAGTTGACCAAACTCGCTCGTCTGCGTGCCGAGGGCGTCCTGAGTGACGAGGAGTTCGCGAGCGCGAAGGCCAAGCTACTAGTGGTCTGTCTGTGAAATAGTCTGGTATAATGTGGGGGTGGCCAGCCTCACCGCCCCGGCCTTGCCGCTCACGACCACGCAACGTCGATCGCTCGAGCACATCGCCGGCTCACCATCACTCGCCCATCGGAAGGTTGTCCAAGCGCGGGCCTTGCTGTGGGCGGCAGAGGGTGTTGGCAACGAGGAGATCGCCCGCTGCTCTCATGTCGATTCGGATGCGGTGCGTCGCTGGCGAGCCCGCTTCGCGGCCAAGGGCATCGACGGAGTCGGGGTGATCGCCAAGGGACGGGGCCGCAAGTCGTGGTTGCCGCCAGGGACGGTCGCCGAGGTGCTCCGCATCACCCAGCATGAGCTGCCATCGGACGGGTCGACGCACTGGACCACGCGGACTCTGGCCGAGAAGCTCGGCATCGGCAAGGACGCAGTCGCCCGGATCTGGGCTGACCACCACCTCAAGCCGTGGAGGGTCGACACCTTCAAGATCTCCAACGACCCCGACTTCGAGGAGAAGCTGGTTGACGTGGTCGGGCTGTACATGGATCCCCCGGAGCGGGCCGTGGTGTTCAGCTTCGATGAGAAGACCCAGTGCCAGGCGCTGGACAGGACCCAGCCCAGCCTGCCGCTCCGCCCCGGCCGTGCCGGCACCATGACTCATGACTACAAGCGTCATGGCACGACCGATCTCTTCGCCGCCCTCAACATCCGCAGCGGCGAGGTCCTCACCCATTGCCGAAGCAGTCATTCCGCCGCGGACGTTCTGAAGTTCTTCAAGCGCATCGACGCCAGCGTGCCCCGAGCCCTGGAGATCCACGTTGTACTCGACAACCTCTCGGCCCATAAAGCTCCTGAGATCACCGGGTGGCTGGGGCATCCGCGCCGGGCGCGCTGGCACCTCCACTTCACGCCCACGTCGAGTTCCTGGGTCAACCTGGTGGAAAGGTGGTTCAAGGAACTCACCGACAGGCGGCTCCGCCGTGGCGTTTTCACCAGCGTCGCTGATCTCGTCGTCGCCATCGAGAAGTGGGCTGCTTGCTGGAACGACGCTCCTCAACCCTTCGTCTGGCACACCCCCGCCGCCGAGATCATCGAGAAGGTTCAACGTGGGCGCGCAGCCCTCCACCAGATCAAATCACCGACAGACCACTAGGCAGCTAACCAGGCGGTCTTGCCTTCAGGCAACCGGTGCCCGGACACACGCACGGATCTGCCTTGGGTTGACGGGGTGAGCGCCCGCGATGGGCACCCACCCCCTGGTTCCCTTATCTGACGCTGCTGGTTCGCTTGGCCTTCTTCGCGAGGCACTCCGCGGAGCAGCAGTCCCACCCTCCACCGTGGGCCCCTACATCATCCGAGTTGGACCGCATCCACGGTATGAAGGGCTTGTGGCAGACGAGGCAGTACCGGACCTTACGGGCGCTGCTAGTCACTCGTCTCCGCCCTCCGGCACCTCTTCGCCCGTGTCCGCATAGACAAGCAGGACCTGGCGCGAGTCCCCACAACTCGTCACCCATCCTCCCCCGGATGTGATTGTGGGCGAGGATCTCAACGTCCTCGAGGACCGCCGTGCGCTTGGGGGCCTCGTTGTCCCTCGGGTGAGTGCTCTTGGTCTTCCTGGGCATAGCCAGTCTCCTTTCGGGAGGTGGCCTCACGTCCTCGGCCCCCGTTGGGACCGGCCTCTCGGCGTGGTAGACCAGAATCGGCTACCCGGTTGGACCAGGTTCCGTCTTCAGAGCACTATGCCTCTCAACAGTAGAGTTTACCACCGATCAGGACCCCTGTAGTGACCTTCGCCCGGGGGGTGGAATCCACCGCATGGAACAACAGAACGCCCGGATCTGGCTAGGCATCGAAGCCTTCATTGATGCATTCGCTCAGACAGTCGACCGGCGGAAGACCTTGACCCAGCGGCAAAACGAGCAGGCTTCAGGTGGCGGGTGGGCCGGCTACGCTGGTGATGACCTTCTCGGCGTGGTCAAGTTCCTCCAGGGAGAGACAAAGGACGACCTCTACGCCCGTCTTGGGGAACTCCACAGCCCTTCCTAGATGTGTCCTTGTTGACGCAACGCGTGGGCGTCACGCCAGGTGCTGTTGGTGGCGAGGCGCATCCGCGTCATGGGCTTGCCGTTGGAGGGCAGGCTCTCCGCGTCCTTGGTCAGGTTGCCCACGAGGATGACCCGGTTGACCATCTCTGTCTCCTTGACTGGTGGTGTGTGCTTGCTTTCCGCCGGCCGCGGGTCGCGGCAGGCGGGGAACCGCTGGAGTTGAGATCTGTGCCCTCGCGGCCGCTCCCGCACGCCCACAGATCGCTCTCATGACACGGCAACTCGGGTCGGCGTGGAACCCGTCAATGATGTGGCTGGCCAGGTGTTGGCCGGCCACCCCGGCATCGACGCCCCGGCGGGCGGGAGGATGTAGCCCGCGATCTCGCCCGCCGCGAAGCTCAGCAGCCTGGGCGAGTCGTCGCCCTCGGGCCAGTTCTCCGAGGAGATCGTCACCCTCCGGGCCGCCTCGTCGACCGCGGTGACAACGCCGACGTGCCCCTCGCTCGATGCCCTTCCGTTGCCGGTCCGAGTGTTGGCCCCGATCACCGCCACATCGCCTGGCCGGACCCCACCCAGGTCCGCGCCTCCCAGGGTCGTGAACCCGGCGCGGGTCGCATCGACCAGCCATTCATCTGCATCGCCCCAATTCGAAGGGATCCAGGAGAGCTGCGAGGCCACGTAGGCGGTGCACTGGCCGGCCGGGTACCCGGTGCCCGAGGTCGAGACCTCGGCCGCGCCTCCGAGCAGGCTGAGACCGACGGCGAGCCCAAGGGTCAGGGCGGCGATGATGCGCATCATCTCGGTGCCCGCTCAGGCCCCCCGGGCGGGCAGGGGCAGCGGGATCCGGCGCGCCTGTTGGACCAGGCCGCTCCCGATGGCCGCGATGCTCCCGGGCGCCTGGGCTGCCGAGGCCAGGAAGCGCGGCACCTTGAGGCTGATCCAGAGCGTCGCGAGCGCGTAGAGGGTTGCACCCAGCCCGCTCCCGGCGGCAAGTCCGGTCACGGTCGCGACCCGAAGCACTGTGACCTGCGCCGCCTGCATGAAGAGGGCCACGACGAGGAGCCGCCCCCACGTCCGCGCGTATCCGCGGGTTTCGGGAAGGATGGTCGCCAGCCCTGCCAGCGGCGCGGTGGCGATGAGGAGTTGAAGCACCGCCATCCGAACGACGTACGCGATCGCGAGCAGGGACACGGTGACCACCAGAGCCAGCACCACCACGACCTCGAAGAGATCCTGGGCCACGCTCGAGCTGGCGAGGGCCGACGACGACAGCGGATCGGTCCAGGGCATCGAGCCGCCTCCGGCGCCCGCTGCGAAGGACGTCAGCGCGTTGTTGAGATCCACGGCCATCTGGATCAGGTACAGCGACGCGTGCATGGCGATCACGCCGACCAGGGCTCGTGGCAGGATGGCGCGGAAGTCGTACTGGGAGTAGAGACTGCGATCCAGGATCGCCCGCACCGCGACGACGACCACGACCAGGACGAGCAGGGTGTCCCCGGCCAGGCAGAAGGCGTGGTTGAGGCCGGTAAGGGCTTCATTGGAGGTGAGCGGTTGCGATCCGGGCCGCGAGACGTCGACGGTGCTGAAGAGATAGCGATCGAGCAGTCCGAGGACGTCGTTGCGCCCGCTGGACGAGAACTGGCTCAGCAGCTGGCCGATCAGACCGCCGAGCGTCGAGGAGAGCAGGCCAGTCGCCGGCATTCTCAGCAGGCCTCCTCAGTGCATGCCGGTCGGGATGGTCGCGATCAAGGCATGGGTGAGTGTTCCGGCGAGCTCGGCGCCCACCGTGCCCACCACGATCCGCCCGATCCAGCGTTTGGCCTCGTAGGCGCTGCGGGGATCCGCGGCGATGATCCGGTAGAGGAAGGCGACCAGCAACGCTAGTGCGCCAATGCTCGCGACGATCCCCTGGGCGAGGGACACCCAGCTGTTGACCAGCGCGGTGAGCGAGTCCATCGGGGCGGCCTCCAAGGTGCGACGCGTTGCGCGGGCCGCCCCTCCGGCCGCCGGCCGGCGGGCCGACACCTCGGATACTACACAGACATGTGGTAGTGCGTCAACCTAGCATCGACCGCGGGGCGGTCCTGGCGGGTGCTGGCGGAGATCGCCGTAGCACCGGACGTTTGATCGACTTGTCGGGCAGCCGTCCGGCGCTGATGGACACCGTGGCATGCTGGAGACCGCTCTGGGCGTCGTGCCCTCAGCGCAGGGAGGGTCCTGGGTGGAGACGACGCCTCGCCTCGTGCCGCTGCTGGCGGAGTTCGACTTCGCGCGCCAGCGCCTCTTCGACCGCCTGGCAGGACCGGACGGCGACAGCGGAACCGGGCGGCGCGTCTCCATCCCCCCGCTGACGGATCACGAGTACCTCTGGGAGCCGGTTCCTCGCTGCTGGTCGGTGCGCCCGCGGACCCAGGGTCCCGGACCGGGTGCGACCGTGCTCCTCGGCGCGGGGGACTGGGGGCTGGACGCCGCCTTTCCCGCCCCCCCGTTACCGCCTCCCTTCACCACCATCGCCTGGCGCCTCGGCCATCTCAGCGGGCTGCTCGCGATGCGCGCCGACCACACCGTGGGCAGCCACACGCTGACCCGCGACACCTTTCGCTTCAGCGGGGACGCCGCCGGAGCGGTGGCGGCCTTCGACGCCGGTGCCGCGGCCTGGCGCGAGGCGCTGGTGAGCTGCGACGACGCCGCCCTGGACACCGTCGGGCGGAGCACCTACCCGCACGGCAGCGACTCGGAGGACCCCTTCATCGACGTCGTCTGGTGGGTCAATCAGGAGCTGCTGCACCACGCTGCCGAGATCGCACTCCTGCGCGACCTCTACCGTGAGATGCACACCTGACGGGGTGACGGCCCCGCCGGTGCTCAGGTCTCTCGGGAAGCTCGCCGCCGCCTCTCGTTGCTCCGGTGTGAGGGGCAGCGGCAGGCGGACGTCAATCTCGGCGATGAGGTCGCCGGTCGCGTCCCCCTTCAGGTGGGGCATCCCCAGGCCTCGCAGCCGCAGCTGGGTGCCGTTCTGGGTCTCGGCGGGGACCGTCAGCGAGATCCGCTTGCCGGCCAGGGTGGGCACCTCGACGCTGCCCCCGAGCAGCGCGATGCCGAGCGGAACGGGAACCCTGAGGCGGAGGTTGTTGCCGTCGCGGGTGAAAGTGTGGTGTGTGCGCAGGCGAACCTTCACCAGCAGGTCGCCTGCCGTGCCGCCGTCCGCGCCGGGGCTCCCCTGGCCGGAGGCGCGGACCTTGGCGCCATCCCTGATACCGGCCGGGATGCGAACCTCGACCCTGCGGGTGCCGGAGGCGCCGGTCAGCTCGAGGGTCCGGACCGTGCCCCGATAGGCCTCCTCGAGGCTGATCTCCGCCTCACCTTCCACGTCACCGCCGCGCCGGGGCGTGGGCGCCGCGGTGTGCCGCACCCGGCTCGACCCGGCCGCGCCGCGGGCCGCGGTCGAGCCTCGGCCGAAGACGTCGTGGAAGAAGTCGGAGAAGGGGTTGGTGGTGGTGCCGAAGAGCGATTCGAGCTCCTCCGGGGAGACGGTCCGGTACTGGACCTGCGGTCCGCCGGCCGCTCCCGCCCCGGCGGTCCCGTACCCGGGCGGAAAGCCGGCTCCGAACGCCTGGGGCTGGGAGCCCAGCTCGTCGTAGGTCTTTCGCTTCTCGGGGTCGCCGAGCACCTCGTAGGCCTCGGTGACCTCCTTGAACTTGGCCTCAGCGTCCTTGTTGTTCTGGTTGACGTCAGGGTGGTACTTGCGCGCCAGCTTCCGGAAGGCGGTCTTGATCTCCTTCTCCGTCGCCGTGCGCGGGACGCCGAGGGTCGCGTAGTAGTCCTTGAAGGTCGTTGGCATTGGTGTGAAGTCTGGGCCGTCGAGGCCCCAGGGGTCACTCTGGTGAGTACCTCGCCATCTTTGGCGCGAAACCCGTCGGCCTCCAGGGCGCGCCCGCCCGTGGGTCAGCCGGCGCCCGACACCTCGTCGGCCCGCCGGGGCCCTTCGGCCCACCGAATCTGGCGAGCGGGCCCGTGCTCCTGCGCGGGGATGCGAGGATATGGGTCTGAGCGGTCGCCCAGGCGCCGCGAGATTCCCGATCGTCAGCAGCCCACAAGGTGACCTCACCAGTGCCCGAGACCGTCCCGCTCACGCTCCCCGCGATGGGGGAGTCCGTGACCGAGGGGACCGTGGTCAACTGGGTCAAGAAGGTCGGCGACCCGGTAACCGAGGGCGAGACCCTGGTCGAGGTCACCACCGACAAGGTCGATGTCGAGGTCCCCTCACCGGTATCCGGCACCCTCACCGAGATCACCGCCGCCGAAGGCGAGACGGTTCTCGTGGGCGGGACCCTGGGCGTAATCACCCCTGGGCCGCCCGCCGCGACCGGTCCCTCCGCGGCGGGCGCGGTCGAGCGGGCGGCTCCGCCGGCCGAGCGCCGTGCGCCGCCGGCAGAACTCCCGGCCCCCCGCGCCACCCAACCGTCCACTGCGCTACCGGCCGCCGTGCCTATCCCGCGCGCCACCCAGTCGGTTCCTGAGCCACCTGCGACGCCCCCGGCCGTCAAGAGGGACGAATCGGTTTCCGCAAGCGCCCCCACCGCCGGCCCGGCACCCCGCCCCGCCGCCCCCGCGCCGTCCCCCGCCACGCCCGAATCCCCGGCCTCGCCCCTCGCTCGTCGCCAGGCGGCGCTGGCCGGAGTTGACATCGCCACCGTTCAGGGCACAGGCCCCGGCGGGATGGTCCGCCGCGACGACGTCCGCCGTGCCGACGCCGCCAGCAACGGGACCGTCCCCGCCACCCCGGCCCCCCCGGCCCCCGTCCAACCGCCCGGCGCCTCGGCCCTCGCCCCGGGGGAGACGGGGACCTCGCTCCGCGGTTCCCAGGCGGCCCTGGTCGAGGCCATGGAGCGGAGCCGCGACATCCCCACCGCGACCTCGATCCGGACCGTCCCGGCGGCGCTGCTCGACACCCGCCGGCGCCAGCTCAATGAGGCCCTCGCCCGGGCCGGGCGCGACCTCAAAGTCTCCTTCACCCACCTGATCGGCCACGCGGTGGCCCGAGCGGCCGCCGAGATGCCGGGGATGCTGGTCCACTTTGCCCGTGATGCCGAGGGGAGGCCGGTCCGGGTCGACGGCGGCGTCCACCTCGGGCTCGCGGTCGACACCCGGCGCCGGGATGGCACCCGCTTCCTGCTCGTGCCCGTGCTCCGCGACGCTGGCGCCCGCGACTTCGCCGGCTTCCGCACCGAGTACGAGAGGCTGGTCGCGGGGGCCCGCACCGGCTCGCTGACCCCGGACGAGCTCCAGGGGGCCAGCTTCACTCTGACCAACCCGGGCGGGATCGGCACAATGGCCTCGGTGCCCCGGCTCATGCCCGGTCAGGGCTGCATCATCGCCGCCGGCGCCATCGGCTACCCGCCCGAGTACCGGGGCGAGAGTGCGGTGCTGCTGGCTGCGCTCGGGGTGGGCAAGGTGCTGACCCTCACCTCCACCTACGACCACCGGGTGATCCAGGGCGCCGAGTCCGGCGAGTTCCTGGGCCGCGTCGAAGCGCTGCTGGACGGCGCCGACCGCTTCTACGAGGCCGTCTTCGACAGCCTGGGGCTGGCCCCGCCGGCCGCTGCTGAGGCGCCGGGGCCCCTGCCCGCGGTGGCGCTCCCCGCCGGGGTCGTCTCCGACCACGACCGCGCCCTGCTGGTCGCCGCCCAGGGGGCGACCTCGCTGGTGCAGGCCCACCGTACCCACGGACATCTCGGGGCCCACCTCGACCCGCTGGGGACGCCGCCGCCCGGCGACCCGGCGATGAAGCCGGAGACCTACCACCTCACCCCCGAGCTGATGGCTCAGATCCCGGCCGACGTCCTCGACGTCCACGTGCCGGGCCGGACCCTGGCCGAGGTCCTGCCCAACCTGCGCCGCACGTACTGCGGGACGGTCGCCTTCGAGATCGAGCACATCTCCAGCCACGAGCAGCGCGACTGGCTCCGCCAGCAGATCGAATCCGGCGCCTACCGCCAGCCCCTCTCCAGCGTCGAGGAGCTGCGCCTGCTCTGGCGGCTCACCAAGGTCGACGCCATGGAGCGCTACTTCCGGCGCACCTTCATCGGCCAGCGGACCTTCAGCGGCGAGGGCGTCGACATGCTGGTGCCGATGCTCGAGAAGCTGCTCGGTCTGGTCGCCGAGGACGGCATCACCCAGGTGGTCATGGGGATGGCCCACCGGGGCCGGCTGGCGGTCATCGCCCACGTCATCAACCGCCCCTACGAGCAGCTGCTCCAGTCCTTCGAGAAGGGCGAGCTGCGGGTCGACGACCCGACCGGCGACGTCAAGTACCACCTCGGCGCCACCGGTACCTACATCACCGACGGCGAGAGGCGGATCGACGTGCGGCTGGTCTCCAACCCCTCTCACCTGGAGGCGGTCAACGGGGTGGTCGAGGGTTGGACGCGCGCTCTCCAGTCACGCCGCGACGGGCCGGCCCTGGATCTGGACCCGGAGGCCGCCTTCCCCCTGCTGATCCACGGCGACGCCGCCTTCAGCGGCGAGGGCGCGGTCCAGGAGGTGCTCAACCTCCAGTCGCTGGCCGGCTACACGACCGGTGGCACGGTCCACGTGATCGTCGACAACCAGCTCGGCTTCACCACCGACCCGGCCGACCTCCGCTCCACCCGTTACGCCAGCGACCTCGCCAAGGGCTTCGACATCCCGATCGTCCACGTCAACGCCGACGACCCCGAGGGCTGCGTGACGGCGGCGCGGTTCGCCCACGACTACCGGCGCACCCACCATCGCGACGTGCTCATCCACCTGGTCGGGTACCGCCGCTTCGGGCACAACGAGACCGACGAGCCCGGCTACACCCAGCCCCTGATGTACCAGCGGATCCGGGAGCACCCGACGGTGCGCGAGCTCTTCGTGGGGCGGCTGATCCAGGAGGGGCTGATCACCGACGACGAGGCCAAGGCGCAGTCGGACCAGGTCTTCGCCCGGCTCAGCCAAGCCCACAAGCGGATCAAGGAGCACCTCACCACCCTCATCGACGAGGACACCTCCAACGGCCGCGCCCCCGGGGGGGCGGACGCTCCGGCGGCGCCCCCCACCGCCGTCGGCGCGGACATCCTCCAGAGGGTCAATGACGAGTTGTTCGAGGTCCCCGACGGCTTCTCCGTGAACACCAAGCTGGCCCGCCAGCTCCAGCGCCGCCGGGCGTCGCTGGAGCAGGGCGGGATCGACTGGGGCCACGCTGAGGCGCTGGCGCTGGGCTCGCTGCTCCTCGACGGGGTCCCGATCCGGCTCACCGGGCAGGACACCGAGCGCGGCACCTTCAGCCACCGCCAGATGGTCCTCCACGACGAGCAGACCGGCGCCGCCTGGGCCCCGATCCAGCACCTGGACGGGGCGGGGGCCACCTTCGAGGTCCACAACAGCCCGCTCAGCGAGGTGGGGGCGCTCAGCTTCGAGTACGGCTACAGCGCCGCCGAGCCCGGCTGCCTGGTGCTATGGGAGGCCCAGTTCGGCGACTTCGCCAACAACGCCCAGATGGTCATCGACCAGTTCATCGTCGCCGCCCAGGCCAAGTGGGGCCAGCGCTCGCGGCTGGTGCTGCTCCTCCCGCACGGCTACGAGGGGCAGGGGCCCGAGCACTCGAGCGCCCGCCTGGAGCGCTTCCTGGCGCTTTCGGCGGACGGCAACATCCGGGTCGCCTGCTGCAGCAATTCTGCCCAGTATTTCCACCTCCTCCGCGACCAGGCCCTCAGCCCGACCCCGCGGCCGCTGGTGGTGCTGACCCCCAAGTCGTTGCTCCGGGCTGCCGAGACCGGCTGCGCCCTTGCCGATCTCACCGGGGGCGAGTTCCGCCCGGTGATCGAGGACGCCCGCATGGCGGATCGACGCGAGGCGGTCCGGGTCCTCCTGCTCTGCACCGGCAAGATCGCCTGGGAACTGGAGGGCCACGAGCTGCGGGCCCACGCCGGCGACCTGGCCATCGGCCGGGTGGACCTCCTCGACCCGCTCCCGCTCGACCGGATCCTGGAGCTGTTCCGCATCTACCCCAACCTGGAGAGGGCCTTCTGGGTCCAGGAGGAGCCGGAGAACATGGGCGCCTGGGCCCACGTGCAGCGCCGGATCGGCAGGCACCGCCCCTACGAGGTGAGCTGGGAGTACATCGGCCGGCCGCGTCGGGCCGCCCCGTCCGAGGGGTACCACGGCTCCCACGTCATCGAACAGGAGCGGGTCCTGCGCGCGGCGCTGGAGAGCTCGCCCGCCGTCCAGGACCATCTGGCCGGTTCGGGATCGGCACCCGAGACGCCGGGCGCGGGGGCGACCCCCGCCCAGCCCGCGGAGTCCCCCACGCCAGTCGATCCGACCGGAGCGACGACCCCTACCGCGCCCGCCGAGTCCCCCGCGCCCGCACCGAGGGTCGGGCGGCGCCCATGAGCACCCGCGTGGTGGTCCTCGGCGGCGGCCCCGCCGGCGACGTGGCCGCGCTGCGCGGGGCCCAGCGCGGTGCCGACGTGGTGCTCGTGGAGAGGGCCGAGCTGGGCGGGACCTGCCTCAACTGGGGATGCATTCCCACGAAATCACTGCTCGCGACCGCCGACCTGCTCCGGCGCATCCGGCGGGCCGGGGCGCTGGGGCTCAGGGTTGGTGAGGTGGAGGTGGACTTCCCCCGGATGATGGAGCGCAAGGAGGAGGTGGTCACCACCATGCGCCGCGGGGTGGAGGCCGCCTGCAAGCGGCGCAAGGTGCGCGTGGTCCGCGGCCAGGGCGTGGTCGAGGAGGGCGCGGTCCGGGTCGGCGACGAGCGACTCGAGTACGACCACCTCGTGGTCTGCGTCGGCACCGAGCCGAGCGGGCTGCCGGGGATCGACATGAGCCACCCCCGGGTGGTGACGTCCAACGGCGTCCTCCGGCTGGAGGAGCTGCCCCGCCGGCTGCTGGTGATCGGGGGTGGGGTGATCGGCTGCGAGTTCGCCTCCTTCTTCGCCCCGCTGGGGGTGGCCGTGACCGTGGTCGAGGTGCTCCCCCAGATCCTCGCCGGGGTCGAGCCGCGGGTGGTCCGCGAGTTCCGCCGCCTGGTGGAGAGGGAGGGGACCGTCTTCCACACCGGGCGCCGGGTGGAAGGCGTCGAGTACCGGGACGACGGAGTGACCGCGAGGCTGGACGACGGCACCGCCATCGAGGCCGACTTGATCCTGGTGTCGGTGGGGAGGGCTGCCCAGACCCGGGGGATCGGCCTGGAGGCGGCCGGCGTCGAGCTGACCCCCCAGGGCCAGATCGTCGTCGACGACCTGCTGCGCACCGCCAACCCCCGGATCTGGGCGGCGGGTGACTGCATCGGCGGTCTCCAGCTCGCCCACCTGGCCAGTGCCGAGGGCGCGCGGGCGGTGGAGAACGCGCTGGGGGTGGAGGTGCGGCCGATCGACCGCACCGTGGTTCCCTCCTGCATCTACACCCACCCCGAGATCGCCATGGTCGGCCTGGGCGTCGAGGCCGCCAGGGCCGCCGGGTACGAGGTCCAGGTCGGCCAGGCCCGCTTCCTGGGCAACGGCAAGGCGCTCGGCGAGGACGAGCCCGACGGCCTGGTTCAGCTCTGCTCCGAGGCGGGCACCGGGCGGATCCTGGGGGCCACCGTGATGGGCGCCCACGCCGTGGAGATCATCCACGAGGTCGGGGTCGCCATCAGCGACGGGCTCACCCAGGGGGAGCTGGGCGACATCATTCATGCGCATCCCACGGTCAGCGAGCTGGTGATGGAGGCGGCGGAGCAGGCCGAGGGCCTCGCCCCCTACCTGAGCTGACCCGGCGCCGCCGGCCGCACCGGCGGAAGACCCGCAGTCGCGATGGTTGACAGATCGGGCCGGATCCGGGTCGAACCTGCCCGCGGAGAGCGGACGTCGCGTTGGCCAGCGTCCACATCCGAAGGACGCGGAAGCCGCCGTGGCCTCCGATCTCGGGATTGGGCATTCCTCAGACCCCCCATCAGGCTTGGGCGGGTGGATCATCTGGGTGACTGTCAGCTTCGCGCGGCCCCATTTGGGGTGGACCCGCCAGGTCTGCCACGGGCCAATGGATCGATCCTTGGTGCTGGGTGAAGCTGATACGGAATCAGCCTGAGCGAGGGCGCGAGGTCTGCCCCTGGCTCCTCGAATGCGTCTTCGAAACTGCCACGCAGCTGCGCCCCCGGCGGGTTCGCGTCCCTCGAGGGCCCCTTCCGGGTCGCTCGGCCCGGCTCCGGGGCTATGGCAGTAATGTTGCGCAAATGGATATAATGTTGCGCAAATGCCTCCTGGCCGCCCCCCGTCCCTCGCCCTCCGCCTGAGCGACCGGCTGGTCGAGCTGCACTGCGCCTTCGGGCTGGGCGCTCGGGAGATCGCCCAGGCGTTGGAACGCGCCGGGGTCGATCCTCCTGCCGGCGGGCGGCGCTGGCATCCGTCGACGGTCAGCCGTTGCCT
Source organism: uncultured Chloroflexia bacterium (assembly GCA_963793875.1). Classification (GTDB taxonomy): domain Bacteria; phylum Chloroflexota; class Dormibacteria; order Aeolococcales; family Aeolococcaceae; genus Changshengia. The sequence continues at coordinate 162,732 of CAWCBS010000002.1, forward strand.
GGCCCGGCGCGGCATCGCACTCTCCCCTGGCCGGCCGCGGCGTTGGCTGTCCCGGCCGCGTCCCGCTGAGGCCACCCCGCTTCACGCGATCACCGCCATCGCCTGGCGGCGGCGGGCGGCCGGGTCGGGAAGCGACCTCTGGGCCCTGCTCTCGGAGCCAGACCGAATGGGTGACCTCAGCGAGCTCGACGCCGGCTTCGGGTCGGTGCCGCGGGCGGTGGTCGGGGCCGTGGCTGTGAACCGGTTCATGCCGCCGCGCCAGACGGGTAACGTCGACTTCGCCATCTGCGATCGTGACGAGGCGGCCGCCGGCGGGGCCCTGAAGGCGGCGGGTTGGCACCCCTTGCGGCCGCTCCTGCTCCGGCCGCCGATGAGCGGGCTCGCCTGGGAGGCGGCGGACGGCGCGTCGGTGGACGTGCTCACCGTCCCCGGGGTCTGGGGAAGGGAGCTGGTGGAGACGGCCATGGCCAACCGGAAGAGCGGCCCGCCCTTCGCGACCCTTCCCCACCTGGCCCTGCTCAAGATGATCGCGGGGCGGACCGTCGACGGTGGTGACATCGCTCGGATGCTCGGCCACCAAGATGCGCTGACCCTGGAAGCGGTCCGATTGGTGGCCCGCCGGGTGCTCGGGCCGGAGGAGCTGTCGGACCTCGATCAGCTGATCGAGCTGGGCCGGCTGGAGTACGGAGCCCGTCCCCAGGGGCCGGCCTCGTCCTAGGGAACGCTCCGATCGCGAGCCACCGTATATCACGGGTTGCTATAGCGGTCGGACGCGAGGCCTGGCACCATATCCGGGTTGGCCATCTCGGTCGACCTCCGTGCCGGGCGGAGCCGCGTCAGCCTGTAGGGAGGAGCCATGGCCACATCCGCTGCGCGACCTGTTGCCCTGGTCACCGGAGCCTCCTCGGGCGTCGGCCACGCCTACGCGCGGCAGCTTGCCGAGGGGGGGTGGGACCTGGTCCCGGTCGCCCGCCGCGCGTCCCGGCTCACGGCCCTGGCAGCGAGCCTCGGGTCCGACGGGATCTCCGTCGAGCCTCTGGTCGCCGACCTGACCGACCCGGCCGGCCTCGCCGCGGTGGAGGAGCGGGTTGGGCGCGGCGTGGACCTCCTGGTCAACTGCGCTGGGTTCGCGGGCTACATGCCCTTCGTGGAGCTGCCACCCGAGGTCGCCTCCTCGCTGATCGACGTCCACGTGCGGGCCGTCACCCGGCTCACCGGGGCGGCGGTGCGGGCCATGCTGCCGCGGCGCCGCGGCGCGGTCATCAACGTCGCCTCCCTGCTCGCCTTCAGCGAGTCGGCGGTGCTGGGCCGCTTCAACCGCGCCACCTACGCCGCCTGCAAGGCGTTCATCGTCACCTTCACCCAGCTGGTGGCCCAGGAGGTCCATGACCAGGGGCTCCGGGTCCAGGTCTGCTGTCCGGGAGCCGTGGTGAGCGAGTTCCACGACGTCGCCGGGGTGCCCCGGCCGCCGGCGGCGATGAGCCCCGAGGAGGTGGTGTCGGCGTCCCTGCGCGCGCTCGACGCCGGTGAGGTGGTCTGCGTCCCCGGCCTCGAGGACGCCACCGTCGTCGACCGGTACCACGACGCCCAGCGGGAGATGCTCCGCCAGGGGAACCGCCCCCAGCTGGCCGAGCGGTACCGGGCCGCGGCCGGCTGAGGCCGCGGAGGGCGGGTCGGCCTCAAAGCGCCTCCCGGTCGTTCTGCTTGCGGCGGCGGCGCCGCTGCAGGTGGTACGGGACGCTGACCACCACGGTGCCGGGGCGGAAGAGCAGGGCCGCCTTGACCCGCAGGGGGAACTGGTTGTGCAGCAGCTGGTGCCACCACCGGGTCGCCACCAGCTCGGGGAGGACGACGACCAGGGTCTGGTCGCTGATCTGCTTGTCGACGGCGTCGATGTAGTGGAGCAGGGGGCGCAGGATCGAGCGGTATGGGGACTCCACGATCACCAGCGGCACGTGGTTCCCCCAGGCCTCCCAGCGGGCTCGCAGCAGCGCGATGTGCTCCGGGTCGAGACAGATGTGCACGGCGATCACCTGGTCGGAGAGGGAGCGCGCCAGGGCCAGGCTCTGCAGGGCGACGTTGTCCAGCTTGTCGACCGGGACGATGCACACCGGGCGGACCTTCCCCGGCGCGGTGGGGATCTCGGTGGTGCGCTGGTCCTGGGCCTCGGCGTAGTGGCGGTGGATGGCCAGGAAGAGCGTCACCGCGCTGGGCACGATGACCACGATGATGAGGCTCGAGGGAAACTTCGAGATCGCGGTCACCAGGAAGACCACGAACGTCATGCACATGCCCATCGCGTTCAACGGCAGCCCGTGCTTCCATCCCGGCTCGCGGCGCTTGAGCCAGCGCACCACCATCCCGGCCTGGGACATCGTGAAGGCGAGGAAGACGCCGATCGCGTACAGGGGGATGAGCCGGCTGACGTTGCCCTGGAAGATGAACAGGAGCGCGCTGGCGAAGACGGCCAGCACGATGATCCCGTTGCTGAAGGCCAGCCGGTCGCCGAGGCGGCGGAACTGGTGCGGCGCGTACTCGTCGCGGGCCAGGAAGAAGAAGAGCCGGGGGAAGTCGGAGAAGGAGGTGTTGGCGGCCAGGATCAGGACGCCGTGGTCGCAACCCCGGTGAAGACGAAGAGGATCTCGCCCATTGCGCTCGCCGACGGGAAGACGGGATGGCCGTTGACGCACTGGAGGGGTGCGGTGAAGGCGTGGGCCGCCTGCTGGAGGATCACCGACTGGTAGCAGGGATCGGATGGAGCCCGGATGTCGACACCCAGCACGTCGTGCCGACGGTGATGCCGACGAACATCGTCACGCTGAGGATTCCCATGATGGTCAGGGTCGCCCGCGCGTTGCGCCACTGGGGCTCCCGGAAGGCGATCACCCCGTCGCTGATTGCCTCGACCCCGGTGATCGCCGCGCAGCCAGAGGAGAAGGCCCTCAGGTACAGGAGGACCAGGGCCATGCCACCGAGCGCGGTGAAGCTGGGTCCCCAGATCGGATGTCGGCAGGTTGTTGACGGTTCCGCTGGAATGGATGCCGCCCGTGGCGAAGCGGATGAAGTTGACGCCGACGGTCAGGAAGACGGCCAGGATGAAGAGGTAGGTCGGCGCCGCAAAGAGGTTGCCAGCCTGGCGGAGGCCGCGCAGGTTGGCGAGAGCGATCAGCACCACAATGGCGATGCAGGCGACCACCCGGTAATGGACGGCGGCCGGCACAACGCTCTGGATCTGGTCGTAGCCGCTCGCCACCGACACCGCCACCGTGAGGATGTAGTCGGTCATCAGCGCCGCCCCGGCGACCAGCCCGGCGATCGGGCCCAGGTTGTCCTTGGCGACGATGTAGGATCCGCCGCCCTTGGGGTACGCCTTGATGGTCTGCCGGTAGCTGAGCACGACGACGGCGAGCAGGAAGGCGATCACTCCCATGATCGGAGAGGTCGAAGCCAACCGCCGCGACGCCTGCGCTCGCCAGGACGACCACGATCTCTTCGGTCGCGTAGGCGACCGACGAGAGTGCGTCGGAGGAGAGGACGGCCAGCGCTCGCACCTTGTTGAGCTGCTCGTGCACCATCCGGCTGCTGGAGAGCGGCGAGCCGAGGACGATGGCGCGCATCCGCCGCCGGAAGCGGCCGAACTCGGTGTCCACCTGGGCCGCCCGCGGGGTGGCCTCCAGCCACCCGGGTGCCACCGGCTCGAAGCCCTGGGCGCGGGAGCGGACGACCCGGACGTAGTGCTCGCCAGGCCGTCCCCGGGTCTCGGCCACATCCAGCCCGGGCGCGACCTCAGGTCCGGCCGATCCCCGACCGGGGGCCGTCTCCCAGGCGCGCCCCGCCTCGCGCAGGGCCGCGAGCTCGGCGTCCGGGAGCGTCGGGGGAGGTTTCGGGGGCTCGGGGGCCGAGACGTCAGCCATGCGCTGGGGAGTGTAGGCCGGGCCGTTCGGGCCGGGAGGCCATCGGGGACGGGCGGCTGGGGGCGGGCGGCTCGGCCCTGGAATCAGGGGGCGTGGGGAGGGAGGACAGAGCTCAGCCGGCCGCCGACAGGCGCAGCAGGAATACCCGGCAGGGCGCGTGCCGGAGGATGTGCAGGACCGTCCCGCCCATGTAGAAGTCCCCGAAGCGCTCCCGGTAGGTCAGACCCACCACCGCCAGGTCGATCTCCCGCGCGGCGATCTCGTCGACGATGGCCGGAGCCGCCTCGCGTGCCTGCAGGATCTCGCCCTTGACGTCGATGTCGTAGTCCCGGCCGATCTCCTCGGCACGACCGAGCAGTCTTTCTGCGTTGGCAACCTCGGGCCCCTCCACGGTGCGCAGAGCCAGCCCGCGCGGGACCTCGACGACGGTGACCGCCAGCACCGAGGCGTGCGGCCGCAGGGCCAGGCGGCAGGCGAAGCGGACCGCCTCCTCGTCGGTGCTGGTGCCGTTGACGGGGACCAGGATGTGGTGGGGGGTGAATCCCGGCATCGCCCGGAATCGTAGCCTCCTCGCCGCTCCGGCCGATCAGGAGGGTGGGCCGGTACAATCGGCACGAATGAAGGTGGTGATCGTCGGCTGCGGGCGTGTCGGGGCCCGGCTGGCCAAGCAGCTCGACGCCGAGGGTCACCAGGTGACCGTGGTCGACCAGCTGGTGTCCGCGTTCAACCGCCTGGGACGAGACTTCGGCGGCAACATGATCGTCGGCAACTGCATCGACGAGGCGGTGCTCCGTCGCGCCGGGGTCGAGAAGGCGGACTGCTTCGTCTCGGTGACCAACGGCGACAACCGCAACCTCATGGCGGCTCAGATCGCACAGCGCTTCTTCAAGGTGCCGCGCGTGATCACCCGTCTCTACGATCCCATCCGCCAGTCGGTGTATCGGGAGATGGGCCTGGAGACCTTCTGCCCCACCTCCTTGGGTGCGGACCTCGTCCGCGACTACTTCCTCACCGGTGTCAACCGCGGCCACGACACCGCCGATGACCCGTCCGCGGCGAGAGTGTCATGAGCGCCCCGGGAGAGCCCCCCTACGTCATCATCGTGGGCGGCGGCAAGGTCGGTTACCACCTGGCCCGGCACCTCATCGAGCGCGACTACGAGGTGACCCTGGTCGAGAAGGACCCGGTCCGCGCCGAGTGGATCGAGCACCAGCTCGGCACCGTCAGCGTCATGGTCGGCGACGGCGACGAGATGGCCTTCTTGGCCACTACCGGGATCGAGCGCGCCAGCGTCGTGATCGGGGCCACCGGCGACGATGAGGACAACCTGGTCGTCTGCCAGCTGGCCAAGGTGAAGTTCAACGTTCCGCGCACCATCGCCCGGGTCAACAACCCGCACAACGTCGCCGTCTTCAGGGCGCTGGGCGTCGACGCCCCGGTCTCCGCCACCGAGCTGCTGATGGGGCTGATCGAGGCCGAGATGGGGTCGGAGCTGGTGCGGGGGGTCGCCGTCAAGGCCTCGGGCACCTGCCTCGTCGACCTCGCCTTGCCGGCGGTCTCGGGCTTCGTCGGCAAGTCCATCGCCGAGATCTCGCTTCCCAAGGGCGGGATCATCGTCTGCATCGTCCGCGACGGCCGACCCGTGGTCCCGACCCCGGAGACCGTGGTCGAGCCGGGCGACGAGCTGGTCGTCTTCTCCAAGCTGACCGATGTCGCAGCCGTTGGGGAGGCGGTCGCCAAGGGCTGAACGGGGCATCCTCGGGCACCGAGGAGATGGCCTGAGGGCGCCGCGCAACCGGGCCGCAAGAGGTCGTCAAGCGGCGCGAATGTCGCGCCGCCCGAATGCCCAGACGCCGAAGAGTGCCATGGCCACGGCTGGTGCCGCCAGCGCCAGGTAGCGCCATGGCTCGGTCGCGTTCACCAACGGGTCTCCCCCGAACGCCCAATTCCAGGGGGAGATGCCCACGAACGGCTTGAGGGCGGTACTGAGAGGGAAGAGGAGCGCCGCCACCATTCCCGCGATCGCCACGCCGAAGGCGACGCTGAGGACCATCGACGGCCGCGACCTGAGACCGGCCACCGCCAGGGCGAGGCAGCCATGAAACAGCGCCAGCAGCGCGGTCAGCGCGAGCGTGGCCCCAAGCCGGTACGCCGCGATGGAGAGGCTCACCTGGGCATCGCTCCCGTACTGGACAAGCGCGGTAACCACCACGATGGCCGCCAGTCCTAGGAGAGCGGCCGTCGCCCGCCCCGCGAAGACGGCGCGGCGCGCCACCGGCTGGGTCAGCACGAGCTCCAGCCGCCCCGCGTCCTCCTCAGCCGCGGTCAGGCTGGCCGCGAAGTAGATGGCGACTCCAACCAGCAGGAGGGGGACGAAGAAGGCGTAGAGATTGCCGCGGAGGAAACCGGCCGGAGTGCCGAAACCCTGGAGCCCGAACGCCTGGATCACCCCCTGGGGCAGCTGATCGATCGCCTTGCTCACGCCCGAGCCGCTCTTGAAGGCGGGCCAGACGGAAACCGTCGCCGCCACCAGGATGGCCAGCCCCACCGCCCAGATGAGGGTGGCACGCCGGATGGATCGGGCGGGTCCCAATACCAGCTCGGCGGTCAGACCGCTCATGGCTTCTCCTCGTACAGATCGAGGAAGGCCTCCTCGAGGTCCGGCTCCTCCACCAGCATCCCGGTGACTGGCTGCTGGGCCAGGAAGCCGAGCAGAGGCCGGATCGGCCCGGCGAGCGAGGCGGTGAACCGATGGTCCTCGACGGCGAGATCGACCAGGTCCGGGAGGTCGCGCAGACCGGGCGGCGGTGGGCCCTCGAACCAGACCTCGACACGCTGGCGCGCCCGCCCGCGCAGCTCGTCGACCGTCCCCTCGGCGACCACCCGGCCGGCGCGGAGGACGACCACGCGGTCCGCCGTCCTCTGCACCTCGCTCAACACGTGGGAGGAGAGGAACACCGTGGCCCCTGCGGCCCGGGCCTCGCGGACCAGCCCGACGAACTCGTGCTGCATCAGGGGATCCAGCCCACTGGTGGGCTCGTCGAGGACCAGCAGCTCGACCGGCCAGAGGAAGGCGAGCAGGAGGGCCAGCTTGCGGCGATTCCCGGTCGAGAGCTGGCGGGTGTCGCGCCTCAGGTCGAGCTTGAGGCGCTCGGCGAGCTCGTCGCGGCGCCGCGGGTCGAACCCGCCCCGCAGCCGGCTGAGTGAGGTGACCACCTGGCCGCAGTTCATCCGGTTGGGCAGGCGCAGCTCGCCAGGGACGTAGCCGAGGCGAGAGCGAATGGCCACCCCGTCGTGCCGCGGGTCCATCCCGAAGACCTCGATCCGTCCGGCGGTCGGACGCAGCAGGTCGAGGATGCAGCGGATGGTGGTGCTCTTGCCTGAGCCGTTGGGGCCCAGGAAGCCCAGGATCTCGCCGCGGACCAGCTCCAGGTCGATGCCGCGCACTGCGTGGACCGCGCCGTAGTCCTTGACCAGGCCGCGCACGCTCAGGACCCCGTCGGCAACGGGCCGGGCTCTCTGGTCCGCCCCGGCGCGCTGCGCCGACACCGCCTCAACCATCGGCTGTCCCTTCACGAAGCGTCCATCAGCCCTGCCCGTGCCCGAGCTTGGCCGCCGTTCCGGCGTGGACTCGGTTGTTCCGCGACCGCCCCCAGTTGGCGAGCGCATTGCCCCACCATGGTGGCACGCGCCGCGAGGGCTTCCCGCTCAGCCTGGGCGACGTCGCCCAGCCCGGCCACCTCGAGGCGAAGGGCATCGGCGGTGAGCTCCTGCACCAGGCTGTCGCGGATCCGGTCGGCGATGCCGCGGCAGCACCTCACCGACTGCTCCAACTCGGCTGCACGGGCGCCCCGCCCTGGTCGGCGGCCTCGCCTGAGCCGGTGATCACCCCGCGGCACCACGCGTGGCTGCCCGAGCCGAGCCATGCCCCCGGGGCATCGGGCACCCGCGATTCCTTCGGGATGGGCACGGCATGCCTCCCCCCTCCTCAAGGGGACTGGCTAGTCTGTTTGCGTGGTATGATACACCCCATGCCACGGTTGCGGGACACGACCCGGCTGGAGCGGCGCCGGAGCTTCATCGAGGCGGCATGGCGACGAGCCGCCACTCAGGGTTGGCGCGACATGACGTCGACGACGTCTGCGCCGAGGCCGCCTCAGCAAGGGGGCCTTCTACTCCCCTTCGACTCAAGCGGTCCCTGCTCGACGCGCTTCGACGACGATGCCCGGGACGTGACGGCGGCCATGAACCCCTGGAATCACGGGATCTCGACGGGCCTGAACGCCTGCGCCAGCTGACCCGATGATGCTCGCCGGTGCCGCGGACCCCTCGCGGGTCCAGATTCGAGCCGACCTCTGGGCGGCCGTCCTGACCGAGCCGGAGATCCGGGAGCGGGTCAACACCAAGGTCGACGGCCAGCGCCGGGTCATCCGCCGCTGGGTCGAGGAGGGGATCGCCCGCGGGGAGATCAGTGGACCTGCCCGCCAATGCTCTGGCGTCGGTCCAGCTCGGCCTCAACGAAGGCCTGATGCTCCACCGAGCCCTCGACGAGGGCGGCTTCCGCTGGGCCAACATCAGCCGGGTCCTCGACGCCCTCCTGGCGGGCATCGCGACGCGGTGAGACGCGGGATCCCCCTGGGTGGGGCGAGCGTTGCGAGCCTTCGGAAGCGGCTGCGGCACCGTCCGCGTGCCCTGGTCGGCCGGCTGGGGGTGGCGTGGCTGCGCGGCTCGCGCCTCGGCTTGGCGGTGATGGCCCTGGTGGTCGGCGTGGGCGCCGGGCCTCGGGGCGGTGGTGATTCCGCTGGCTGATCTGGCGCTGCGACCTGGCTGGCCACCGGACACCAGCAGTTCGGCCAGCAGGGGCGTGTCGCCAGCCTCCATCTGCCCTGGCTCGGGGTCTGGTTCCTGCTGGTGATCCCGGTGGCCGGCGGCCTGATCTACGGCCCCCTGATCCAGCGTTTCGCCCGCGAGGCCCGCGGCCACGGGGTTCCGGAGGTCATGCTCGCCGTGGCCGAGAACGGCGGGCGGATCCGGCCTCAGGTCACCGTCGTCAAGGCCGCTCGCCTCGGCGATCTGCATCGGCTCCGGCGGCTCGGTGGGACGGGAGGGGCCGATCGTCCAGATCGGCTCGGCCCTGGCCTCCAGCCTGGGCCAGATGGTCCGGATGTCCGAGTCCCGGCTGCGGATCATCGTCGCCTGCGGGGCCGGCGGCGGGGATCTCGGCGACGTTCAACGCGCCCCTCACCGGGCTCTTCTTCGGGTTCGAGATCGTCCTGCGCGAGTTCTCCCTGGACGCCATCCTCGCCACCGTCCTCGTCGGCGGTCACCGCGGATCTGGTGAGCCGGGCCTTCTTCGGCTCTGCGCCCTTCTTCGCCGAGATCCCGCACGACCTCATCGTGACGCACCCCTCCAGCTACCTGCTGATCGCCGTGCTCGGGCGTCGTCGCCGGACTGATCGGCTTCGGATTCAAGACCTTCCTGTACAAGTCGGAGGACCTGGTCGACCGGCTCTGGAAGGGGCGTCCGGAGTGGGCACGTCCCGCCGTCGGCGGCGCTGGCGCTCGGCGCCCTACTGCTGGCCCTCCCCCAGATGTACGGGGTCGGCTACCCGGTGATGAACCAGATGGTGGCCGGGCAACGTGGTGCTGTGGCTCCTGGTGGTGCTCATGGTGGGCAAGGTGGTCGCGACCAGCCTGACCCTCTCGATCGGCGGGTCCGGCGGCGTGTTCGCTCCCTCGCTCTTCACCGGCGCAGCCGCGGGGATGGCGTTCGGGGTGGTCGGCGAGCATCTCTTCGGGCCGGGCGTCGCCGTTCGCCGCCGTGTTCGCGGTGGCTGGCCATGGGCGGCGGTGTTCAGCGGCGGCCGCGCAGGCACCGCTCACGGCGACCGCCAGCGTGGTGGAGATGACCGGGAACTTCAGTCTGACCCTGCCGGTGATGCTCACCACGGGCATCGCAGCGGCCGTGTCTCGGAGCGCTGAGCTACGGGAGCATCTACACCGACCAAGCTCCTCCGCCGCGGCATCGACATCGAACGGCCGCAGGCCGACCAGCGTGCTGGCAGACACCTCAGGGTCGCCGACGTCATGCATCCGCTCTCCTCACCGCGCAGGGACGGCGCTGGGCACCGCTGATCGGGGCCGCCGAGCGCCATCCCGCCGCGGTGGACCCGGGGAGGTGGGCGCGCGCTCATCGGCTCGGTGACCGACACCGCGCCAGCCCCAGGCGCTGCTCGCCGACGAGACCCTGGAGCAGGCGCTCCGCCAGCTGACCCTCTATGGACGGGTCGGGCTTCCTGTGCTCTCCGCCGATCGCCACCATCTGACGCGGCTGGATCACGCGCCGCCAGGTGCTTCGCGCGATGACGAGCAGTTTCAGCGCCTCGGCGCGAGATGCGGAACGCGGAGCCATCGCCGCCGATTTCGGCGACGCCGACCCGCGCGCTCGGCGTTCACATGCCGAGCAGCCCGCTCAGCGGATACGCGATTGTCGAGATCACGGTCGGCGCCGGAGTCGCCCGCCCTCGGGCGCGCGGCTCGAGGACGTCATCCTGCCGCCGGGCTGCCTGGTGGTGGCGGTCACCGAGGGCCGCGAGCTGGTCGCCCCGCGAGGTGACGCCCCAGCTGGCCACCGGAGAGCGGGTGATCATCCTGGCTCCAGCCATCGCCTCCCGAGATGCGGCACCGCCAGCTGAGGCAGGCCCGTCTCGCGCGGCTGACGCGTGGCCGCCCCGGCGCACCCCCGATGGTCCCGCGTAGCGCCGGCCGCTGATATCTCGGAAACGTCGCGGCTGTCGGCGAGCCAGGCTAGGCAGACCACCGGTCCAGCCGGCCAGTCTGCTGCATCATCGAGACCCGCCCGAACTCAGATCCGGCAGCGGCCCCCGCCGCGTTTCTCGAGGTACTGCTGGTGATACTCCTCGGCTCGCCAGAACGTCGCCGCCGGCACGATCTCGGTCACCACCGGCCGGTAGCGATGCCGCCGCGACACGTGCCTTTGTCTCGGCGGCGACGGCCTGCTGGGCCGGGTCGTGGAAGAAGATCGCAGAACGGTACTGGTCGCCGACGTCCGGGCCCTGTCGGTTGAGCTGGGTCGGGTCGTGGAGTGCGAAGAACCGCTCCACCAGAGCTGGTAGCTGAGCTGCTCTGGGTCGAACTCGACCTCCACCGCCTCGGCATGGCCGGTGCGGTGACCGCAGACCTCTCGGTAGGTCGGCTGGTCGGTGTGCCCGCCGGTGTATCCGACCGAGGTGGCGGTGACCCCGGGGAGGCCGCGGAAGGCGTCTTCAACGCCCCAGAAGCATCCGGCTGCGAAGGTCGCCTTGGGCATGTGATGGTTCCCTTGGTCAATCGAAGGTGATCGCCGCTCAGCGGTTCGCGGAGGAATCCGGGCGGCGCTTCCAGGTCGAGAGAGGCGGAGTTGATGCAGTAGCGCGGCATGCCCTGCGGACCGTCGGGGAACACGTGACCAAGGTGTCCACCGCACGCCCGGCACACCACCTCGGTGCGGCGCATGAAGAAGCTGCCGTCCTCGTGGAGGGCCACCGCGTCCGCGACCGCGGGTGCCGTGAAGCTCGGCCAGCCGGTTCCCGAATCGAACTTGGCCTCGGAGTTGAAGAGCCGCGCCCCGCATCCGGCGCAGTGATACGAGCCGTCGTCGTGTACGTTCCAGTACTGGCCGGTGAACGCACGCTCCGTGCCCTTCTCGCGCAGCACGTGGAACTGTTCGGGTGTCAGCTGCCGGCGCCACTCCTCCTCGGAGCGCTGGGTCGCGTCGGTGGGGGTCGGGTCGATGCTCATGATCGGTCTCCAAGCGCTGAGGCGCGGGTCTGGTTCTGCTTGGTCTCCGGATCCGCCCGATTCGTTACGCTGGGCCGGGCCGTCCTTCCGGCGCGCTGGAACGGGCCCGGTCTCCGGCAGGGCGGCCAGGGGTGGTCGTGACGGGCCGCTGGGTTCCCCAATTCGCAGAGGAGGCAGGACCGCGGCGATGGTGCCGGTGGATCGGGGCAGCTGCCCGGAGCCCGCCCGTCCCGCCGAGGGCGGGCGGACCGACGACGCCGGTCTGATCGAGGCCCTCCGACAGGGCGATGAGGCCGCCTATGGGGCTTTGGTCGACCGCTACGCCGCCACCCTCCTCCGGCTGGCCTCGACATACGTGAGCAACCCGGAGGTCGCCGCCGACGTGGTACAGGAGACCTGGATCGGGGTCCTTCAGGGTATCGATCGATTCGAGGAGAGGTCATCGCTCAAGACGTGGATCTGCCGGATCCTGGTCAACAAGGCGAGGACGGCGGCCCAGCGCGAGGGGCGCACCGTCACCTTCTCCGACCTCGGCGACGACAACCCCGCTCGGGCCGTCGATCCGGAGCGATTCCGCGATCGGGGGCCCGATCGGGGCCAGTGGTCCAGTCCTCCCCGGGAGTGGGATCGTCCCGAGGAGCGCCTGCTCTCGAAGGAGACGCGGGCAGTGGTCGAGCGGGCCATCGCCGGCCTTCCGGCCAACCAGCGCATCACGATCACCATGCGCGACATCGAGGACCTCAGCTCCGCCGATACGTGCGCCGCGCTCGGCATCAGCGAGGGGAACCAGCGCGTCCTCCTCCATCGAGCGCGAGCCCGGGTGCGGGCGGCCCTCGAGGCCTACCTCTCGGATGTAACGGAGAGCCCATGACCGCAGACTGTGGGAAGAGATGACCTGGACGGAACGCTGGGGTCGGATCGCTCGCAGGCCCGGCCGCGGGGCCCGGTCTGAGCCGGAGGGCGCCGGACTCACCTGCCAGGAGCTGGTCGAGCTTGTCACCGACTACCTGGAGGGGGCACTCTCGCCGGACGATCGGCATCGGTTCGAGGCGCACCTCGATGGCTGCGCTGGTTGTCGCGCCTACCTGGAGCAGATGCGCGGGGCGATTATGGCCGTCGGCGGGGTTGGGGCTGCGGAGCTCGACCCCGCGATGCGCGAACGGCTGATGGGTTCCTTTCGCGACTGGAGGTCGGGGCGTGAGGCCTGAGGCCCCGGAGGATCGCTGGGCACTCGCGCCCGGCGCGCGCTCACCCCAGGAGCAGTTCGACGCGTTCGCGCTGCCGGCTGAACCGGCGCCGCGGGTGGGCTGACCCTCCGAACCGGATGCTCAGCCTCCTCCTCGTCGGCTTCGTCGCCGGGCTCATCACCGGCATCTCGCCCTGCATCCTGCCGGTGCTGCCCATCGTCCTGGTGGCGGGCGCCACGGGCACGGCGCCGGCCTCGCGGCGGTGGCGCTCCGTCGCCGTGGTGGTCGGGCTGGTCGCGAGCTTCAGTGTCATCACCCTCCTCGGCACCACCGTGCTCAGCGCTCTCCGGCTCCCTCAGGACCTGCTGCGCGACGCCGGGCTGGTGCTTCTCGGCCTGTTCGGCCTCGGACTGCTGGTTCCGGCGATCGCGGAGATCCTCGAACGCCCCTTCCTCCGCCTGCACGCCGCCCGGGCGCCGACCTCGCGCGGGGGACTGGTCCTGGGCCTGGGTCTGGGTGCGGTCTTCGTCCCCTGTGCCGGCCCCGTGCTCGCCGCCATCTCGGTGATCGGGGCCACCGACCACCTGAGCTTCACCGGCCTGCTGCTGACGCTCGCCTTCGCGGCCGGGGCCGGCGTGCCCCTGCTCGCCGTCGCGGTGGCCGGTGACGCCGTGGTCGATCGCGTCCGGGCGCTGCGCGAGGGGGCGCGCGGGATGCGCATCGGCGGCGGAGCCGTCCTCATCGTCATGACCCTTGCCATCGGACTGAACCTCACCAACGGGCTGCAGCAGGACGTCCCCGGGTACACCAGCACCCTGCAGAGCGGGGTGGAGGGCGGCAGGTCGGTCCAGAGCCAGCTCCACAGCCTCACCGGGGGCGGGAGCGCCTCGCTGATGAGCTGCACCGCGACCTCCACCCTCAACCAGTGCTTCCCGGCCCCCGACTTCCAGGGTATCTCCGCCTGGCTGAACACACCCGGCGGGGCGCCGCTCACCATCAGGTCGCTGCGTGGCAAGGTGGTCCTGGTCGACTTCTGGACTTACTCCTGCATCAACTGCCAGAGGAGCCTCCCCCACGTCGAGGCCTGGTACCAGCGTTACCGTGCCGACGGTCTGGAGGTCGTCGGAGTGCACACGCCGGAGTTTGCCTTCGAGCACGTGGCCTCCAACGTCAAAGGCGCGGTGCAGCAGTTCGGCATCACCTACCCGGTCGCCGTCGACGACAGCTACGACACCTGGAACGCCTACAGCAACGAGTACTGGCCGGCGGACTACCTCGTCGACGCGTCGGGCGAGGTGCGCTACGAGAGCTTCGGCGAAGGTGAGTACGGTCAGACCGAGGCCGCCATCCGGCAGCTCCTCGTCGACGCCCATCCCCAGGTCGAGCTGCCGCCGGCGACCGACGTCCCCGACCTCACCCCGACCGAGCTCATGAGCCCCGAGACCTACCTCGGCTACGACCGGCTGCAGTACCTCGCCGGGGCCACCGCGATCCAGGAGGGCGCGCCGGCCACCTACGCCTTCCCCAGCTCGATCGCGGTCGGTGAGTACGGCCTCTCGGGGACCTGGACGATCGGCTCCGAAGCGGCCACGGCGGGCACCGATGCCCGCCTCGAGCTGGACTTCGAGGCCAGGGACGTCTACCTCGTCCTGGGCGGCAGCGGCACCCTCTCGCTCACGCTCAACGGCAGGGCGGCGGGGCTGATCGACGTCTCGGGCGTCCCCCGCCTGTACACGCTGGTGTCAGGGCCGTCCGAGCAGTCGAGCCTGCTCCTCCTCAGCGCCTCTCCTGGGGTCCAGGCGTACGACTTCACCTTCGGCTGAGCCGCCCGACGATCTCACCCCGCGTGGGCGGGGGCCTCGCGCGGCTGCTCCCGCGGTCGCGGCTCGACCGCCCCAACTGGGGCGTCGGCGAGCGGGATCTCGAACCACACGGTGACCCCGTCACCGTCCGACCCGGCGCCCACGGTGCCCCCATGGGCGTCCACCAGTTCGCGCGCGATGGCCAAGCCGATCCCCGCACCACCGCTGTCGCGAGCTCGACTGGGGTCGACCCGGAAGAAGCGCTCGAAGATGTAGGGGAGCGCGTCCGGCGGGATCGGGTCACCGGTGTCGGTGACCGATACCCTGGCCATGGCGTTCGCGGCCGCCGAGATGCGCAGGGTGATGACGCTGCCCGGGGCGGCGTGCCGAATGGCGTTGTGCATCAGGTTGCCCACCACCTGGGCCAGGCGGACCCGATCCCCGACGACGGTCGGCACCCAATCGGGGTGCTCGACGACCGAAGTCAACCCGCGTTCCACCATCGCGGCGGCGAAGCCCCCGGCGGTGTCTCGCACCAGGTCGACCAGGTCGACGGGGCGCAGCTCCATACGATCCCGGGCCAGCTGGGCGTCGCTGAGCGCGCGGAGGTCCTCCACCAGGGCGATCAGGCGGCGAAGCTCGTGGTGGGCGCGCTCCAGCTGCTCGGCTGATGCGGGAATGACGCCGTCGCGCATCCCCTCGAGCAGGCCGAGCAGGTTGTGGAGCGGAGTGCGCAGCTCGTGGGCCACGTCGTTGGTCACCTGGCGGCGCAGGTCCTCGAGGCGTTTCAGCGAGCCGGCCAGCTCGTTGACGGACGCGGCGACGTCTCCGATCTCGTCGTGGCTGCGGCTCTCGATGGGGGCGGGCGCGGTCCCCGACGCCATGCTCCGGGTCGCGGCACGGACGGCACGCAGCGGGCGCAGCGCGAGGGTCACAAACAGGAAGTTGAGCAGGACCGCCACCGCCGCCCCGATGGCGACGGTTGGATACACCTCCGATGCGACCGCGGCTTCGTAGGCGCGCTGCCCGGCCGCGGGGTCGACCGGCTGTCCGGCCGCGTGCATGATGCTCATGAAGCTGGGTGCGGAGATGACGTCCATCAGCAGGATGATGGTGGCCACGGTCGCCGCGATCACCACGGCGTTGAGGCACACCAGCTGCCAGCGAAGGCCCATGCCGCTCCAACCCCGGCGCAGGCGGCTCGAGGCGGCACCGATGCGCGTCATGCGGGGGCCAGGCCTTCGAGCTTGTAGCCGATCCCGCGGACGGTGGTGATCCGCACCGAGGCAGCGGCGGCGCGCAGCTTGTCGCGGACGCGCGTGACGTGCACGTCGACGGTCCGCTCACCCCAGGCCGGCTCGTCCGTGTCGTGCAGTCGCGCCAGCAGCTGGGCGCGAGTGAAGACCCGGCCCGGCTCGCCGAGCATGACCGCCAGCAGGGCGAACTCGCGCCGGGGGACTCCGATGCGGCTGCCCCCCACCCTCACCTCGTGGCCGGCCAGGATCAGCTCGAGGTTGCCGAGGCGCAGCACCTCGAGCGGCCTCGGTCCCATCTCCGCGCGGCGCAGCAGCGCGTCCACTCGGGCGACCAGCTCGCGGGGGCTGAAAGGCTTGACCAGATAATCGTCCGCGCCCAGCCCGAGACCCGCGATGCGATCGACCTCGTCGGCCCTGGCGCTGAGGATGAGGATCGGGACGGTCGATCCCCGGCGGCGGATCTCGGCGCAGATCTCGAACCCGTCCCGCTCGGGCAGCATGACGTCCAGGACCACGCAGCGCGGGGACACCTGGCGCAGGACGTCGAGCGCCTGCCCCCCGGAGCGGCAGACGGCGGTGGGATGACCCTCGCGCTCGAGGTAGGCGCGGACCACGTCCACCGTCGTGGGGTCGTCCTCCACCAGCAGGATCGGTGCGGCGGGCTGAGCCGCGGTGGCCTCGGCCATGGCCTCCTCAGTATCTCCTGAGCCTCCGCCGGGATCGGCTCGGGAATCCGCGGCGGAAGGCCGGGCGGCACCATGCCGCCCGGCTCCGCGCGTCGATGCGGGTTACGAGCTGACGGCGACCAGGCCGGTCGCCGAGGCGGGAAGCCCGGTCACCGGAAGGGTAGCGGCGCCCAGGTCCCCGTCCGGGTGGATGGGGGCGGCGGCGATCTCACCCTGGGGGCTGACCAGGTCGTACAGGGTGCTGCCGGAGATGGCGAAGTCGACCGGGTGCCCACCCGTGGTGGCGGCGACCGAGGCCCGAAGGGTCAGGTGGCCGAAGGCGCCCACGCCGTAGGAGGAGATGGTCCCGGAGGCCGCGTTGGCGGCGTAGGCCCGGTTGCCGGCCGCGTTGACGATCAGCCAGCAGGCGGCGTCCTGCCCATCGGCGACGTCGCTGATGGCAGCGAGCATGCCGTCGTGCTCGATCCTGTAGGTGGTCACCGCGCTGGTGCCGGCGGGCCCGCCCGCGGCGTCGGAGACGACCAGATTGCCGGCGGCGTCGAAGCCGAAGCCGTACGGTGCGGCGCCCGTCGCAGGGGTGGTCACCGCTGCGCCCAGCTGGCCGCCGGCGGCGACGGTGAAGGTGTCGATGGTGCTGCTCCCCTTCTCGGTCACCACCAGGCGCGACCCATCAGGGGTGAACGACACCTGCTCCGGGGAGCTGGCACCGGCCGAGAGGGTGGCGGTGGCATCCGCCATGGCCAGGGGGTGCAGGCCGCCCTCGCCGAGCCAGAGGCCGGAGACGGTGTTGCTCCCGGCGTTGAGGACCTCGACCAGCTGTCCCCAGACGGTCACGCTGATCGGGTCGATCCCGCCCGAGGGGGCACTGTCGAGCAACCGGAGGTTGCCGTCCGAACTCGACGGCGAAGGCGGAGACGGTGTCGGAGCCGGCGTTGACGGCGAGCAGGCGGTGCCCCGAGTCGGCGAGCGCCAGCGCACCCTGGGACCCGAGCGCCGTGCCGGTGCCGTCACCCCCGGTGTCGAAGCTGGCGAACGGGGTGAGGTGGTCGCTCTGGGCGCGGAACGCCAAGATCGCGTTGCCCCCCTGGGCCGCGGTGGCGTCGTTCTCCGTGTACAGGACGGCCGGCTGGTAGACGGCGGCCTGGGCGGTCACCGTGGCACCTGCCGCCAGGGTCAGGGCCGCGGCACCGATGAGCCCGGCTGACCGCACCGGAGCCAGGTGAATCGTCTGTCGAAGGGACATCGTGGGCTTCCTCCCTTTCCGAATGCGCCGCCGTGAGGAGGCGGTCCGGGAGCGAGGCTGACGCCCCAACATTGCCGCAATGTTTCGGGCGGCGGGCCACCCCCGGCGGGCGGGTGGCGGCGGGCATGGGACGGGTTGCGGGACGGGCGGCGATTGGCTGTCGATGCCCGAGCTCCGGATGCCCAGCCGAGCGCGTCCGGTCGCGCCGCCCGCGACGACCCGGCAACTCCCGGCTCGGGCGGCCGCCTCCCTGCGGGAGAATGCGCCCGCATGGCTGAGACGGTCCCCACCGCCGGCCCGTCCGGGCGGCTCCTGGTCGTCGAGGACGACGCGTCCCTCCGGCGGGTCCTCCGGGCGGCCCTCGAGCGCGCCGGGCATCGGGTCGACGACGCCCCGGACGGCCTGGTCGGCGCCGAGAAGCTCGGCCGGGGCGGCTACGAGGTCGTGCTCCTCGACATCGGCCTCCCCTTCATCGACGGCTGGAGGCTGCTCGACACCCTGGAGGGCCGGCGGCAGCCCGCGGTCATCGTGATCAGCGCCCGGGGCGACGAGCGGGACAAGGTGCGGGCCCTCGACATGGGCGCCGACGACTACCTGACCAAGCCCTTCGGCTCCGACGAGCTGCTGGCCCGGGTCCGCGCCGTCCTCCGCCGGGTGCGGGGAACCGCCGAGGCGGCCCGGGTCATCCGCTGTGGTGCCGTGGTCATCGACCTCGGGGCTCGGGTGGTCACCCGCGCGGGTGCGGAGGTCCGCCTCTCACCGACCGAGTACGTGCTGCTCGCCGAGCTGGCCAGGCACCCGGGGATGGTCATGGACCACCGGACTCTGCTCACCAGGGTCTGGGGGCCCATGTACGCGGGAGACCGGAACTACCTGCGCACCTTCGTCCAGCGACTGCGCCGCAAGCTCGAGGTTGACCCCTCGGAGCCCGATCTCATCGTGACCGCGGGCAGGCGGGGGTATCGCTTCGGCCCGCCGGCCGAGACCGGTGTGCCGCTCGCCATCTGACCGGCCGTCCGCCTCGGTGGCGCTCAGCGGGTCCGCGGGCGTTCGTGCCCCACGGTCGTTGACCGAACGTTGACGCTGGGACGCCCAGGATCGACGCGTGGACACCGAATGGCGGTTTGCGGGCCTGCGCTTTCTCGACGTGCGCGACCTCCGGGGCGCGTCCGTCCTGGCCGCTGACGGCAGCGGCCTGGGCACCGTCGCCGCCGTGCTGCCACGGCTGGACGGCGCCGTCGACGTGCTGGTGACCGGGGCCTGCCCCAGCGGGCGGGTTCTCCGGGTGGCCCTGGACGAGGTCGAGATCGACGAGCTGGGCAGGCTGTGGCGGCGCCCCGAGTGGCGCGCCTACCGGGTGGCCGTCCCGATGCCGGCCGAGTCGTTGACCGAACGTTGACGCCCGCTCAGCGAGAGTCCTGTCATGCACTTCTGCCGAAACTGACACCGAGGCGGCACGCTGATGCTCGACCTGCTGATGATCGCCATCCTGGCCATCCTGGTCGCGATGAGCTTCCTGTACGTGCACGGCCTGGGGAAGATCTGATGTCCCAGACGTTCGGCTACATCGTCGCCTTCGTGATCGCGGTGCTGGTGACCGGCTACCTGGTCGCGGCCATGCTCTTCCCCGAGAGGTTCTGACCCGTGGCCCTGGACATCATCGCGTTCATCGTCACCTACGCCGCGGTCTTCGTCGGCGCCTGGTTCGTCGGCCACTTCATGGTCAAGGTGTTCCAGGGCGAGCGCACCTTCCTGCACCCGGTGATGCGCCCGGTGGAGCGCTTCATCTACTGGGTGACCGGGATCGACGAGGAGCAGGAGCAGGGCTGGAAGGGCTACCTGGTCGCCATGCTCGTGGTCTCGGTCGTCGGTCTGGCCCTGACCTACGTGATCCTCCGCTTCCAGAACTACCTGCCCCTCAACCCGGAGAACTTCCCGGGGGTCCCCCCGGCGCTCGCCTTCAACACCGCGGTGAGCTTCACCACCAACACCAACTGGCAGAACTACGCGGGCGAGGCGACCATGAGCTACTTCTCCCAGATGCTCGGCCTCACCTTCCACCAGTTCCTCTCCGCGGCGACCGGCATCGCGCTGGCGGTCGCGACCATCCGGGGCGTGGCCCGGCACAGCGCCCAGACCATCGGCAACTTCTACGTCGACATCGTCCGCTGCTTCCTCTACGTGCTGGTCCCCATCGCGGTGGTCGCCACCCTCATCCTGGTGGCGAGCGGGGCCATCCAGAACCTGAGCGGCTACACCCCGGTCACCACCCTGGAGGGGGTCGGCCAGACCATCTCCCAGGGTCCCGTGGCGGCCATGGAGGCCATCAAGGACCTCGGCACCAACGGGGGCGGCTTCTTCAACGGCAACTCGGCAACGCCCTTCGAGAACCCGACCGGGCTCACCAACGCGCTGGAGATCTTCCTCTGCCTGGTGATCCCCTTCGGCCTGGCGGTGACCTTCGGCAAGTGGGTCGGCAACGTCAAGCAGGGCATCGCCCTCTTCGCCGCGATGGCCATCATCCTGGTCGGGGGCGCCGCCTTCGCCGCCCAGCAGGAGCAGGCGGGCAACCCCGCCCTCAGCTCCACGGCGGTCAGCCAGGTCTCGACCGACAACCAATCGGGCGGCAACCTGGAGGGGAAGGAGGTCCGCTTCGGGCCCATCCAGTCCGCCCAGTACAACACCGCCACCACGGGCACCAGCACCGGCTCGGTTGACGCCGCCCAGGACAGCTTCACCCCGCTCGGTGGCATGGTCCCGATGGTGCTCATCGAGCTGGGTGAGATCACCCCGGGCGGGACCGGCTCCGGCCTCTACGGGATGATCGCCTTCGCCATCGTCGCCGTCTTCCTGGCCGGGCTGATGGTGGGGCGCACGCCCGAGTACCTGGGCAAGAAGATCGAGGCCCGCGACATCAAGTACGCGGCTCTGGCCATCCTCATCCTGCCCTTCTCCATCCTCGGCTTCGCGGCGCTGGCGGTGCTGACCCCGGCGGGCCAGGCCGGGCCGCTCAACCCGGGCCCGCACGGCTTCAGTGAGATCCTCTATGCCTACAGCTCGACGACCGGCAACAACGGCAGCGCCTTCGCCGGGCTCTCCGGCAACACCCTCTTCTACAACACCACCCTGGCGGCGGCCATGTGGCTGGGCCGGATCATCTTCGTGATCCCCGTCCTCGCCCTCGCCGGTTCGCTGGCCAAGAAGAAGATCGTTCCGGCCGGCGCCGGCACTTTCCCGACCGACACGCCGCTCTTCACCGCGCTCTTGATCGGCACCATCCTCATCGTCGGGGCCCTCACCTTCTTCCCGGCGCTGTCACTCGGACCCATCCTCGAGCAGCTCCAGCTCCACGCTGGCGCGCTCTCCCACCCGTAGGAGCCCAGCTTCAGATGACCGCCATCGCCAGCACCGGCGGGATGCCCGGAGCGCGCAAGCGTCGCCGCCAGAGCAGCCTGTACGACCCCGCCATCCTGGTCCCGGCCATCGGGGCGAGCTTCAGGAAGCTGGATCCCCGCTGGATGGCGCGCAACCCGGTCATGTTCGTGGTCGAGGTCGGCGCCGCCATCTCCACCTACGTCTTCATCACCGGCTTCTTCAACCACGGGGACCAGGGGTTCGTGGGCCAGATCTGCCTCTGGCTCTGGTTCACCGTGCTCTTCGCCAACTTCGCCGAGGCGGTCGCCGAGGGCCGGGGCAAGGCCCAGGCGGCGAGCCTGCGCCGCACCCGTTCCGACACCATCGCCCGCCGCCTGGTGGGCGGTCTCCACGGCACCGAGCAGGGGGTTCCCGCTCCCGATCTGCGCCGGGGTGACATCGTGGTCTGCGAGACCGGCGACATCATCCCCAGCGACGGCACCATCGTCGAGGGGATCGCCTCGGTCGACGAGTCGGCGATCACCGGCAAGTCGGCCCCGGTGATCCGGGAGGCCGGCGGCGACCGCAGTGCGGTGACCGGGGGCACCCGGGTCCTCAGCGACCGGATCGTCATCGAGATCACCCAGAACCCCGGCGAGACATTCATGGACCGGATCATCGGGCTGGTCGAGTCGGCCTCGCGGCAGAAGACCCCCAACGAGATCGCGCTCAACATCCTGCTCGCCAGCCTGACCATCATCTTCATCATCGCGGTGGTCACCCTGCAGCCCTTCGCGGTCTTCGCCGGGGCTTCGGTGTCGGTGGTGGTGCTGATCGCACTGCTGGTCTGCCTGATCCCGACCACCATCGGCGCCCTCCTCTCGGCGATCGGCATCGCCGGCATCGACCGCCTGCTCCAGAAGAACGTGCTGGCGATGTCCGGCCGCGCGGTGGAGGCCTCCGGCGACGTGGACGTGCTCCTCCTCGACAAGACTGGGACCATCACCCTGGGCAACCGCCAGGCGGCCGAGTTCATCCCCGCCCCCGGCGTCGAGATGCAGCGGCTGGTGAAGGCCGCCGACCTGGCGAGCGTCGCCGACGAGACCCCCGAGGGGCGCTCGATCGTCGCCCTGGCGCGGCGCTTCGGCATCGCCGAGGAGCCCGACATCCACTCCTGGGCATTCGTCCCCTTCTCGGCCACCACCCGGATGAGCGGGGTGGACCGCGACGGGGTCAGCATCCGCAAGGGTGCCGGCGACGCCATCGCCGGCTGGTGCTCGCAGGACCAGAGCCGGGAGCTCCCCGACACGGTGCGGGAGCAGGTGGAGAGCATCGCCCGGAGCGGCGGCACCCCGCTCCTCGTCGCCGAGAACCGGGTCGTGCTGGGCACCATCCACCTCAAGGACATCGTCAAGCCGGGCATCAAGGAGCGTTTCCAGGACCTCCGCCGGATGGGCCTGCGCACGGTGATGATCACCGGCGACAACCCGCTCACCGCCAAGGCGATCGCCGAGGAGGCGGGGGTCGACGACTTCCTTGCCGAGGCGACCCCCGAGAACAAGCTGGAGCTGATCCGCAGCGAGCAGGCCGGCGGCAAGCTGGTGGCGATGACCGGTGACGGGACCAACGACGCTCCGGCGCTCGCCCAGGCCGACGTCGGCGTGGCCATGCAGAGCGGGACCCAGGCGGCCAAGGAGGCGGGCAACCTGGTCGACCTCGACAGCGACCCGACCAAGCTGATCGAGATCGTGGAGACGGGCAAGCAGATGCTGATCACCCGTGGCGCGCTCACCACCTTCAGCGTCGCCAACGACGTCGCCAAGTACTTCGCGATCATCCCGGCGATCTTCGCCGCCGTCCCCGCCCTCCACGTGCTGGAGGCCCTCAACATCATGCAGCTGCAGAGTGCGCGGAGCGCGGTCCTCTCGGCGGTGATCTTCAACGCCCTGATCATCGTCGCCCTCATCCCGCTAGCGCTGCGCGGTGTGAAGTACCGTGCCGTGGGCGCCGCCGCTCTGCTGCGCCGCAACCTCCTCCTCTACGGCGTCGGCGGCGTGATCCTTCCCTTCCTCGGCATCAAGGCCGTGGACATCATCATCACCAACCTTCACATGATCTGAGCTGGACGAGATGTTTCGCAATTTCCCGAAAGAGCTGTGGGTCGCGATCCGGGCCACCCTGGTGATCGCCGTCGCCGGTGGCCTCGTCTACCCGCTGGTGATGCTGGGCGTCTCCCAGCTGGCCTTCAACAGCCAGGCCAATGGGAGCCTGATCACCAACTCCAGCGGCGCGGTGGTCGGCTCCTCGCAGATCGGGCAGTGCTTCTACGAGACCAAGCAGGTCTCCGGGAGCCTCGTCTACACCACCACCCAGTTCCAGGGGCACACCTTCTTCACCGTGGACCCGCGCTACTTCCAGGGGCGCCCCTCCTACACCTTGGCGCTCACCTCGAGCGGTTCTACGGTGGTGCCGGAGCAGCTGGTCCCGGACAACCCGCCCTGCAACCCGCTCTACTCCCAGGGCAGCAACCTCGCCCCCAGCAACAGCCTGCTCATCAGCCAGGTCGACACCTACGCCGGCTACCTCCACTGCGTGGGCATCGACACCAGCGGCACCTTCACCGCCGCCCAGCTCCAGGCCGCCGCGACCGACCCGACCCACGACTGCCTGAGCAACGGGGCCGCGACAACTCCCATCCCCGTCGACCTGGCGACCGGCGACTTCACCAGCTTCGATCCCGACATCAGCGTGGCCGCGGCTCTGGCTCAGGTCGACATGGTGGCGGCGGCGCGCGGGCTCGACCCGGCCAAGGTGCACGCCGTCGTGGAGGCCAACATCACCGGCCGGGTGCTCTGGATCTTCGGTGAGTCGGACGTCGACGTGCTCCAGCTCAACCTGGCCATGAACAAGGCCTTCGGCGCGCCGCCCGCGCTGGGCTGATCGGACCCCGGTGGCCCGCCCCGAGGCCCCGATGCGGCCGTCGCGCGGCCCCTTCTGCGGCCGGCCCGGGCGCCACGGGTGCCGCCCACCTCGCCTGGGTACACTGGGCTCCATAGGCGCCCGCCCCGGGCCTGACCGGCCGGGCGGGCGAGAGGCCCATGACGGATTCTCGAGCTGACGCAGCCGCGGTCGCCGCCGGGGAGGTGACCGCTCCCGCGGCGGAGACCACGAATCCCGCGGTGGAGACGACGGCCTCCGGCACGGAGGCCGTGGCCGGCCCGCCCTCGCCGCTTCGCGGCCGGCTCAAGGCTTACCTCGGAGCGATGCCCGGCTCCGGCAAGACCTTCGCCATGCTCCGGGAGGGTCGCGACCGCCGCGACGCGGGCGAGGACGTGGTGATCGGCTTCATCGAGACCCACGGCCGGGCGCGCACCCAGGAGGCGATCGGCACCCTGGAGACGCTCCCCCGGATCACTGTCGACTACCGCGGCACCAGGCTGTCCGAGATGGACGTGGACGCCGTGCTCGCGCGCCATCCCCAGGTCGCCCTGATCGACGAGCTGGCCCACACCAATGCCCCCGGGGTGCGCCACCACAAGCGGTGGGAGGACATTGAGGACATCCGCGACGCCGGCATTGACGTGATCACGACCATGAACATCCAGCACCTCGAGTCGGTCAAGGACGTGGTCGAGCGGATCACCGGCATCACCGTCCACGAGACGGTGCCGGACAGCGTCCTCGACCGCGCCGACGAGATCCAGTTCATCGACATCACCCCGGAGGCGCTCCGCAAGCGGATGCGCCACGGCAACGTCTACCCCGCAGACCGGGTGGACATGGCGCTGCGCAACTTCTTCCGCCCGGGGAACCTCGGCGCGCTCCGCGAGCTCGGCCTGCGGCTGGTCGCGGAGCGGGTCGGGGACGACCGCGGCGGCATCCAGACCCCCCCGGAGGACGTCCTCACCGCCGTCGGTGGGGGCCCGTCGGCGGAGGCCCTGATCCGCCGCGGGGTCCGCCAGGCTCGCCGTCGCCGCGGGTTCTGCACCGTGGTGCACGTGCACACCATCGACGACCCGCCGGCCGCCTCCGGTGCCGACGATCACGGCTGGCGCCGGCTGGCCGAGGAGCTGCAGGCCCCGCTGGTGGAGGTCGAGGCCACCGACATCGCCCGCTCCCTGATGGAGATCGCCCGCAACCGGGGCGTCCGCCATGTGGTGATGGGGGAGCCGCGCCCTCACCGTTTCTTCTCGAACCTGCGCCGCTCGGTTGTCGACCGGGTGATCGAGGGGCTCCCCGAGGTCGACGTCCACGTCATCGCGCGCTACGCCGCCGTCCCGTACGCCCCGCTGGGGCGCCCGGACCCGGATTCGCTCTTGCGCAGCATGGCCGAGGCCCGGCCCCGCGGCGGGCTGCGCCTCCACATGAGCTACGCCCGCGGGGCCGGTGCGACCACCCGGATGCTCGACGAGGCCCGCCGCCGCTCCGGCCGCGGCACGGACGTGGTGGTCGCCGCCGTGAGCGGGGGTGGCGCCGCCCGGCTGGGGAGCCTCCCCCTCCTCGGGGGCCCCGCGTCGCCCGCCGCCCGCGGGGTGCTCGACGTCGAGGCGCTGCTCACCCGCAACCCCGACGTGGTCGCCATCGACGACCTCATCGGATTGACGACCACCGGGCAGCTGGTCGGTCACGTGCTGCCCCGCATCCGAGCCGCGGGGATCACCGTCATCGGCACCGTCCACATCGGCGACCTGCGCAGCACCGTGGCGCTGATGGGGTCGCTGCTCAACCGGCCCAAGGACCGCCCGGTGCTCGACAACTCCGCCGTCGACGCCGCCGATGAGGTCGAGCTGGTCGACGTGCCGCCCGCGGAGCTGGAGGAGCGGCTCCGCCAGGGTGAGATCATGCCGCCCGCCGAGGCCCTCCAGGCGCTCCAGGGCGAATTCCGCCCCGAGGTGCTCACCGCGCTCCGGGAGACGGCGCTCCGGCGGGTCGCCGAGCATTGCGATCGGCAGCTGGTGGCATACATGAGCACCGCCCGCATCCAGGAGCCGTGGGAGGCCCGCCCGCGCGTCCTGGTGCTGGTCCCGCCGCGTCCCGGGCAGGAACCGGTGATCCGCCGAGCCGCCGCTCACGCGATCCGCAAGGACGACGCGCTCACCGCGGTCTCGGTGCGCCGCCGGTCCCGGAGCGAGGAGGAGAAGCGGCTGGTCGGGAGCTACGCCACCCTGACCCATCAGCTGGGTGGCGAGTTCGTGACCATCGACGGCAGCGACGTGGCCGCCACCGTCGCCGACTATGCCCGCGGCCACCGGATCACCGAGATCCTGGTGATGCGGAGCAGCCGCAACAGCTCGTCGAAGACCTTGCGCAAGCTGATCCGGCTGGTGGCCAACGTCGACGTGCACGTCGTCGCCGCCACCGACTGACACCCCGAGCGCCCCGGGGTCGCCGGCAGTTGTTGACGACGGCTCAGTCGTTGACCACGGCGGGGAGGGTGAACGCGAAGCGGGCGCCCTCGCCCCGCTCCGGATCCTCGATCCACACCCGTCCGGCGTGCGCCTCGACCAGGCCACGGACGATCGCCAACCCCAAGCCGGTGCCGCTCTGTGCCGGCCGGCCCGCGTCGTCGTCCGCCTGCCCGTCGGTCACCCCGCGCACGAAGCGCTCGAAGATCCGCTCTCGCTGGGCCTCGGGGACCCCGGGGCCTCGATCGATGACCCGGAGCACGACCATCGAGCGCTTGCCCGGCGTTGCTTGGACGGTGATCGACGTCCCCGGGGGCGCGTGACGGTCGGCGTTCTGGAGCAGATTGTCGAGGATCTGGCCGAGCCGGTCCCAGTCGGCGAGCACCTCCAAGCCATCGGGTGGCAGGCTGACCTCGACCGGCCGGCCGGGCGAGGCGAGGCGCAGCCGGCCCGCGGCCGCACCGATGGCGTCGCCGAGGTCGATCTCGACGGCGTCCAGGGTCACCGCGTGGGCCTCGATCCGGGCCATGTCGAGCAGGTCGGAGACGAGCCGCTCCAGGCGTCGGGCCTCGGAGACGATCGCCTCCACCTCGGCGCGGACCGGGAGCGCGAGATGGGGTCGCTCGAGCAGCTCCGTGCCCCCGGTGAGGATGCTGGCCAGCGGGGTGCGCAGCTCGTGCGAGACGTTGGCGAGGAGGTCGGTGCGCAGCCGGTCGGCGGCCTCCAGCACCCGGACCTGCTGCTGGGTCTGAGCCAGCCGGACCGCCACCGCGGCCGCCTCCGCCTGCTCTCGCTCGAGCCGCTCCAGGTCGGCGTTGCTGCGGCGCAGCTCCGAGGCCAGGCGCTCTGCCTCCATCTGAGCGTGGCGCCGGCCGGAGCCCACCCCGCCCGCCGCCGCAGCCACGCCGGCGAAGACCACCAGGGTGACCAGGTCGCTGGGGTCGGCGATGGTCAGGGTGTGCAGCGGGGGCACGAAGAAGTAGTCGACGAGCAGGAAGCTGAGCGCCGCGCCGAGGAGCGCGGGGCGGAGTCCGCTCAGGGTGCCGAGGACGGCCACCAGGCCGACGTAGGTGAAGACGTAGTCGCGCGCGGTGTCCGGCTGGACCAGGCTGAGCAGCGCGGTGATGGCGATCGGGCCACCGACCGCCCCGATCACCCCGGCAATCGCGGTGAGATGGCCATGATCGTTGTTCACCACGGGGTCGATTGTGGCCGGGTGCGGCGGCCCTCTGTCGAGAGGCGGCGCACCCGCCACGCTGGCCGGGCGCTCAGACGGGCCGGGTGCCGTCCAGCTCGCGGGTCACCGCGCTGCCACGCAGCCGCAGGCGCCGGGCGTGCAGCGTGCGACGGAGCCGGACGATCTCCGGAACCATGGCGAGGATGAGCAGCACCACCACGCCGACGAAGACGCCGCCCAACCACTGCGGCCCGAGCAGCAGCAGGGTGACCCCGGCGGCGAGCAGCGCCGCGGTGGGGCAGGCGAGGATCACGAGGACGAGCAGGAGGGCGACGATGCTCGCGGGCTCGCGCGCCGCTGCGACCCGGGCCCGGAACGTCTGCACGTCGGGCCCCGGCCTGCCGGCCTGCTGTGAGCGGACGAATCTCCGTGCCATCGCGGCGAGGAGCAACCTGGTCAGCCAGCCCCAGGGCACGCCTCCATGGTACGGGGCCGCGCGCGGCCGACGGGAGGCGCAACTGCCGGCGCCGGGTCCGCGCGCGGCGCCGTGGTACATTCGCCGCGCAGGCAACCAGGGAGGAAGAAGATGGTCCGCGCCTACGTCCTCATCAGCGCCACCGCCGGGAAGGCGCTGGAGGTGGCCACCAAGCTCCACGGCCAGCAGGGGATCGTCAACGCCGACGCGATCACGGGTGAGTACGACGTCATCGCCCAGGTCGAATCCGGCGACATCGCCGGCATCGGCAAGCTGATCGTCGAGAAGATCCAGGCCGCCGAGGGCGTGTTCAAGACCATCACCTGCCTGGTGATCAAATAGGGAGGGCGGCGGCCCCCCCGGAGCCCTCCGGTCTCGCCGGGCTGCTGCGAGAGTCGGGGGAGCGGCTGCGCGCGAGCCCGCGGCTCCGTCGCTCGCTCTTCGGCTGGCTCGCCCTCGGGCTGATCATGGCCGAGGCTTTCAGCCTGTCGGTGGCCCAGGTCCACGGCGGCGGCTGGGTCATCGCCGGTCTGCTGACCCTCGTCGGCTGGCTGCTGGTATCCCTGGCCATGGCCGGCGGCGCCGCCCTGCTGGTCCGCCCCGACGGCAGCCGCGTCGACGTCTACGGCGTGCCCAACGGGCTGTCGGCGATCCGCGCCTGGCTCTGCCCGTCGCTCCTCTTCTGCACCGGCTGGTCGCTCCCCGGCCGCCTCGGCCTCCTGCTCTGGGTCTGCGTGGGTGGATCGGTGGGCATGCTCGACGCCGTCGACGGGTGGGTGGCGCGCCGCTTCGGCCCGGTGACCCAGCTCGGCAAGGCGATCGACCCCGCCACCGACGCCCTCTACTTCAGCGTGGCCGCCATCGCCAGCCTCTGGCTGGGCATCTTCACCTGGTGGCTGATGGCCTTCGTGGTCTTCCGCTACCTCGCTCCGCTGCTGCTCACGCCGGTCGTCTTCCTGCTCCGCCGCCGCCCGGAGCTGGTGCGCACCCCGTGGGGCCGGTACAACACCATGCTCACCGGACTGGTGCTCTTCGTCTGCATGCTGGTCAAGGTCGCCGCCGGCCCGGTGGCACTGGTCAACGCGGTCGTGGGCCTGCCCCTGCTCGTCCCCACCGCCCTGCTTCACTTCTGGAGCCTGGGGCAGAGGGTGGCCGCGGCGCCGGTGGTGCGGTAGCAGACGACGGCGGGACTGCGGGTCCGGCTGTTTGACGCGTTCGCGCTGGAGGCGGCGCGCATCGGCTAGCAAGTGTCGCGGTGAGGATCACGTGACGCAACCTCCCCTTAGCAGGGTGCGGAAGTAGGGTCCCTGCGCCTGCCGACCGGCGGGTCGGGTGGTCGGAGGTGGGGTGCCGGCACAGCGGCAGAGGTACTCGACGCGACCCCGACCCCCTGACGGACTGCCTTGGACCCGGTGGGGCCATCGCCTCGGCGGGCCTCAGCCTGCCGCCGCGTCGAGCGCCGCTATTCGGATGAGGTTGTAGGCAGCTCCGGTCATCAGGAACCACGCTCGGTTGCGCTGCAGACCGATGTAGCGCAGCTTCCGCCCTCCGGCCACGGTCTTCATCCAGCCGAAGGGTTCCTCGATCCGCTTGCGGATGCGCAGGCTGGTGACGTGGCCGGCATGGCGGGTGGTCCGCCCGTCGATGGCGCTGTGGCGGTGGGTGGTGTTCTGGGCCACGTGCGGGGTCACCCCGATCTCCCGGCACCCGGCGACGAAGTCGCGAGTGTCATAGCCCTTGTCTCCCGCCACCGTTCGTCGCCGGGCGCTCTTCGGCAGCCGCCGCAGCAGGCTCAGCGCGGTCTCGCGCTCGGCGTATCCCGTCGCCGCACTCAGCTCCATGTCCGCGATCAGCGCGCTGCGGTTCTCCATGAGCAGGTGCCCCGCGTAGCTCAGCTTGGCCGCCACCGAGTGCCCCTTGCGCGCCAGTCGCGCCTCCGGGTCGGTGGTCGAGCGGTGGGTCTCGTTGCTCCGTCGCTCCCCGTGATAGTCCACCTCCGGGTTCCGTCCCACCGTGGGGGGACCGCCCTTGCCCCCGTCATCCTTGGGCCGGAAGATGCTTGTGGGAGGCCCAGGCCTCGAGCAGGGTGCCATCCACGCTGAAGTGCTCACTGGAGATGTAGCGCCGCAGCTTGGCCTGCTTGACGACCTCGGCCAGGAAGCGGTCGGCGATCTCGGCCTGGAGCAGCCGCTCCCGGTTCTTGGTGAAGGTGGTGGGGTCGAACGCCGGGGCGTCGATCGTGCAGGTCCAGGAACCACTTGAAGAGCAGGTTGTAGGTCAGGTGCTGACAGAAGGCGCGCTCGCTCCGAATCGAGAACAGGGCCATCAGCACCGTCGACTTCAGCAGGGTCTCCGGGGGCACGCTGGGGCGGCCGATGCTCGAGTACATGGCCTCGAAGTCGCCGTCCATCTCGGCCAGGACTGCGTCCACGATGGTCCGGATCCGGCGCAGCGGGTGATCCGCCGGGACCATCGCCTCCGGCTCACCGTGGTGAGCATCGTCATCAGCAGATCGGGGCTGCCACGCATTCGTGATCTCCTGCTGGGACGCGTCCCCACAAGACTCTCACACCCGTGTTTAACCAGGCAAGCCCCCAGGCGAGTTCTTCCGCACCCTGTTAGGCTCCATCGTCGCCGACCTCCTCGGAACCAGCTCTCGGCACCGCCCACCCACCGGTGCCATCCTGCGCTCACCCACCTCGGGGCGACGGCATAGCCGGCAAGGGACACCGGCACCCGCCGACAGCCGCAACCTGCGCCGTGCACGCTGGAGTATCGGCCATCAAGGCCCACAACCTTACCGGCCAAATCTCGGCTGATTAGGGACGAGTGAATCGGCTACTGTGCGATTTCGGTGGGGGAGATGTCACAGCTGGCCGCATCTCGGTGACGCGCCCGTCGCCATCCGGTTGAAGCCACTTCGGCTTCCGATGCTGGTCTGGTGCGCATTCACTCATTCGGGAGTGCACCGCGATGAGGCGCAGTCGTGTTCTCGGCGGTGGTCTGCTTCTCCTCCCCTGGCTCGCTGCGGCCTGGGCCGTGTCGCCGACGTCGGTCCTGGCCGACGGCACCACGACCACCACCATCACCACACCCGGCGAGACCGCCTACTCGATCCCCGCCGACGCCTACGCCCTGCAGCTGACCGTGGACGGTCGGCGGGCGGCACTGCCGCTTCGTCCGGCGCACCGGGCCAGGGTGCCCTGGTGGAGGCGACCATCGGTGCCGGATGACGTGTCGACGCTCACGCGAGGACGGCAACAGCGCCGGTGTCGGCGGCGGTGGCGCGTCCGCCGGTGGCGGAGCCGGAGGGGGCGCCTCCGACATCCAGACCTGCTCGGTGTCCGACCCCGGTTGTTCATACACGGCGCACCCGGCCAGCGATCCCTGCCTGGTGGTCGCCGGCGGTGGCGGTGGTGGCGGGCAGAACGACCCCAACTTCGGCTTCGGGCTGGGCGGCGCCGGTGGCAGCGCCGGCTCGCTGGGAATGGCGGTGAGCGGTCCCGGTGCGGGCGGTGCCGGCACGGACGGGGATCTCTCCGAGAACGGCGGCGATCCTGGAGGTGAGGCGGGGCTCAGCGTCAACGCATCTGCAGCCGCACCGGGCCCGGCCTGCGACGGCATGGAGCACGACGAGGGCACCGGGGGTGTGGGATCTCCGGGCGCCGGTGGGACCGGAGAGAACGAGGCCTTCACCGAGTGGACGCCCGCGGCCGGTGGCAGCGGAGGCGGGGGCTGGGTCGGGGGCTCGGGTGGCGGCCAGGGGGGCTGCTGGTTCCCCAGCATCCCCGACTACCTGCTGGGTGGAGGCGGGGGCGGAGGCGCTGGCGCCAGCTTCGTCGAGAGCTCAGCCACCGACGTGCGCGTGGCAACGGCGGGGGACACGCCCGCTGAGGTGGTCATCACCCCCCTCTTTCCGATCGCGCCTTCGGTGACCAGCACGGCGGCGACCACGTTCACCATCGGGACGAACGGTTCCTTCACGGTCACCACCAGCAGCGAGCCGACCCCCTCCCTCAGCGATGACAGCACGACGCTGCCCAGTGGGGTCACCTTCACCGACAACGGCGACGGCACCGCCACCCTGGCGGGCACACCCGCGCCGGGCAGCGCCGGCATCTACGATTTCACCGTCACCGCCAGCAATGGGGTCTCCGCCGACGCCACCCAGGACTTCACCCTGACCGTGGACAATCCCGCGGCCCCGACAATCACCAGCGATGACGACACCATCTTCACGGCCGGAACTTTGGGCAGCTTCACGGTGACCACCACCGGTGCGCCAACGCCCTCGCTGAGCGACGGTGACGCCACTCTGCCGAGCGGTGTCACCTTCACCGACAACCCGGATGGGACCGCCACGATCACGGGGACGCCCGCGGCGGGGAGCGGCGGTGCGTACGCCTTCACGATCACCGCCGGCAACGGGGTCTCGCCTGAGGCCACCCAGGGCTTCACCCTCATCGTGGACGAGGCTCCGACTATCACCAGCGCAGACCGCACCATCTTCCTCGTCAACGAGTTCGGCACCTTCACCGCGACAGCCCGCGGGTACCCGAATCCCAGCCTCTCCCTCGACTCCTGCTTGAACGGCTGGTTCACCTTCGCCGACAACGGAAACGGCACCGCCACGGTCACGGGGACACCGCTGGGAACCGGTCCCTTCGACTGCGTCATCACCGCCAGCAACGGCATCGCACCCGACGCCACTCAAGAGTTCACCCTCGACGTGGGCCAGGCGCCGGTGTTCACCAGCGTTCCCTCTGCCGGCTTCATCGTCAATCAGTCAGACACCTTCACCGTCACCACCCAGGGCCGCCCACCGTCGCCGGCCTCTCGGAGTCCGGCTCCTTGCCGAGCGGGCTCAGATTCACCGACAACGGCGACGGCACCGCCACCCTCGCGGGTACCCCCACGAGGGACGGCACCTACCCCATCACCATCACGGCCACCAATGGGGTGTCCCCCGATGGCGTCCAGGACCTCACCCTGACCGTGGGTCCGGCCGAGGCGCCGGACATCACCAGTGACGACGACACGGCGTTCACCCTCGCGGCGCCTGGCAGCTTCACGGTGACCACAACCGGTTTCCCATACGCAAGCCTCACCGAGGTGGGCGCCCTGCCTGATGGGATCACCTTCACCGACAACGGCGACGGTACCGCCACTCTGGCGGGGACGCCGGGGGACGGTCTCGGCACCAACATGTTCACGATCTCTGCCAATAACGCTGTCGGCCCAGCGGCCACTCAGGACTTCACCCTCACCGTGGATGCAGCGTCGACCACCGTGTCGCTCAGCTCCAGCGCCGACCCGGCGGTGGTGGGCGAGGCAGTGACCCTGAGCCCACGGTGGCGGTCACTCCCCAAGCCCAGAGACGCCCACCGGAACGGTGGACTTCCTCGAGGGGACAACGAGCATCAGCGACTGTGATGCCCAGCCGATCGCCGATGACGGTACCGCCACCTGCACGCTCAGCTTCGACACCGTCGGCGATCCCGAGTTGGACGCCGTCTACGCGGGCAATTCGAGCTTCGAGCCGAGTGACGCTGCGACCTCGGGCTACCCTCCCCCGGGCGACCTCGACCAGCAAGTCCAACAGGCCGCCACCACGGTGACGGTGACTCGTCCCCCAACCCCGCCACGGTCGGCCAGACGGTGACCATCACCGTGACCGTCGAGGCGGTGGCGCCGGGCGCCGGCAACCCCACCGGCCAGGTCACCGTCGATGTCGACGGCGCGGCGTTCGCCACGCTGACCCTGGACAGCAGCTGGACAGCCGGGCGGTGCTGTGCATGAGCCCGGCGCGGGGCCGAGCCTCACCGGGAGCTAGGCGGGCGCGCCCACTTCTGGAGCTCGACCTCGATCGCGGACACCTGCCTGTGGTCTCGATCAGGTCCCTGCCGCCGGGGGCGCGTCTGCGAGCCTCGGCGCCGTCCCCGGGATCCTTCTGCTCCTCGCCGGGTGGAGCGTGCTGGCATGGCGGCGACGCGCGGTCAGCCAAATCCGTGACCGGAAGTCCCGCTGGCCCTGGTCACCCAGCGGAGCCCCACGCCGGCCAGCCCGTCCGGGCCCGACATCGTGTCGAGCCCTCCTACTGCTGCTCCGTCCGGGCAGGTCATCGTGCTGGTACCCAGTGGCGGGGGCTTCTACGCGTCCTTCAGCCCGGCCCCTCCGTAGGGACCCGCTCCCCGCCACCCGCCCACCGGGAGGTCGGAGGCCCCCGACGCTCATAATCGGGGCGCCGTGCGCGCTGTCATCAAGGACTCCCCCCGGCCCGGCATCGCCATCACCGACGTGGAGGAGCCGTCCGCCGGTCCTGGTGAGGTCCTGCTGAGGGTCGTCGCCGCCTCGATCTGCGGCACCGACATCCACCTCTACGACTGGAACCCCTGGGCCCAGGCGCGGGTCCACCTGCCCCGGGTCATGGGCCACGAGATCTGCGGTGAGGTGGTGGCCCTCGGCGACGGGGTGGACGGCCGGGTGCGGGTGGGCGACCGGGTCGCGGTCGAATCCCACCTCGTCTGCCACCACTGCCCCGAGTGCCTGCGCGGCGACTTCCACGTCTGCGCCAACACCCGGATCATCGGGGTCGACGCCGACGGCGGATTCGCGACCCTGGTGGCGCTCCCCTCCGGGAACGTCTGGCCGGTCGGCCCCGAGGTGGCCCCGGAGGTCGCCGCCGCCATGGAGCCGTTCGGCAATGCGGTGCACGCCTGCTCCTATGGGGAGCTGGCCGGCGCCACCGTCGCCGTCTTCGGCTGCGGTCCGATCGGCTGCGCCGCGGTGGCGGTCGCCAAGGCCAGGGGGGCGGCGCGGGTGATCGCGGTCGAGCCCAATCGCTACCGCCTGGAGCTGGCCGAGCGGATGGGCGCGGACGTCCTGGTCCAGTCCGGGGAGGGGAGCGCCGAGGCCCAGATCCGCCGGGCCGCGGGCCGCGAGGTGGACTGCGCCCTGGAGATGAGTGGAGCGCCGGTGGCGGTGGTCGCGGCCACGAGGCTGGTCCGATCCGGAGGCTGGATCTCCCTGCTCGGAATCGGCGACGCCCCGACCACCCTCGACCTCTCCCAGGACGTCGTGATGCACGGGGTCACCCTCTTCGGGGTCACCGGCCGCCGCCTCTACGCCACCTGGGAGGAGACCTCCGCCCACCTCCACTCCGGCGCGATCGACGCGTCAGCCCTGATCACCCACCATTTCGCGATGGCCGACATCGGCGAGGCGATCGCCCTCATCAAGTCGGGGCGCTGTGGCAAGGTGTCGCTCAAGCCATGACCACGACACCCCCGCGGTCCGACGCCGTCCAGGCCCTCGACCGGTCGCTCGCCGAGGACCTCGACCGGCTCCGCGCGGAGGGTCTCTTCCGGCCGCTCCGGGTCCTCGAGTTCCCGCAGGGACACGACGTGGTCATCGGTGGCAAGCAGCTGATCAACCTGAGCAGCAACAACTATCTCGGCCTCAACACCCACCCCCGCCTGATCCAGGCCGCCGTCGAGGGGGCGCGGAAGTGGGGCGCCGGCACCGGCGCCGTGCGCACCATCGCTGGCACTCAGACGGTCCACGAGCTGCTTGAGGAGCGGCTCGCCGCCTTCAAGAGGACGGAGGCCTCCCTCTGCTTCCAGAGCGGGTACACGGTCAACGTCGGCGTCCTCAGCGCCCTGCTCGAGGAGGGCGACGTGGTGGTGAGCGACAAGCTCAACCACGCGTCGATCATCGACGGGATCCGGCTCACCAAAGCCGATCGCCTCCTCTATGAGCATTGCGACCTCGACGACGCCGAGCGTGCGCTGGCCGCAGCCCGGGCCAAGGGTTACCGCCGCATCCTGCTGGTCACCGACGGCGTCTTCTCCATGGACGGCGACATCGCCCCGCTCCCCGGCCTGGTGGAGCGCGCCGAGCGCTACGGGGCGGCGGTGATGGTCGACGACGCTCACGCCACCGGGGTGCTCGGCGACCACGGCCGGGGGACGACCGACCACTTCGGACTCCACGGCCGGGTGGCGCTCAACATCGGCACCCTCTCCAAGGCCGTGGGCGTGGTCGGCGGCTACGTGGCGGCCAGCCAGACGGTGCGCGACCACCTGGTCCACAAGGCCCGGCCCTTCCTCTTCTCCTCCAGCCATCCGCCCGCGGTGGCGCTCTCCTGCATCGCCGCTCTCGATGTCCTGGAGACAGAGCCGGAGCTGATCGAGCGGCTGTGGGCGAACACCCGGCACTTCAAGCAGGGCCTGCGCGAGCTCGGCTTCGACATCGGCACCAGCGAGACCCCGATCACGCCGGTGATGTGCGGCGAGGCCGGAACCGCGATGCAGCTCTCCGACCTGCTGATGGAGCGGGGCGTCTTTGCCCAGGGGATCGGCTTCCCGACCGTGCCTCGGGGCAGGGCCAGGGTGCGGACCATCGTCACCGCCACCCACACCACCGCCGAGCTGGATCAGGCGCTCACGGCCTTCGCGGACGCCGGCCGCCGCCTGGAGCTGCTGCGCGGATGAGGGCGGGCGGCCTGATGGCGCCGGTCCCCCCCGGCGCCGCTTCCGGTATTGGAGGAGACCGGCCGGCGGTCCGTAACGGGCGCGGGCCAACCGGCTTCTGCTGGATGGCACCGCCTCGAGGGAGGCGCTGACATCGCCCGTCGCACCGATGCCGAGCTCGAGGAGGAGCGTCAGCTCATCCTGGCCGCGCAGCGCGATCAGGCGGCGTTCGCGCCGCTGTACGAGCGCTATGTCGACCAGATCTTCGCCTACATCTACACCCTCACCAGGGACCGGGAGCTCGCCGAGGACGTGACCGCCGCCACCTTCGCCAAGGGATTGGAGGAGCTGCCGCGCTTCGAGTGGCGCGGTGTCCCCTACTCCTCATGGCTCTACCGGGTCGCCTCCAACCTGGTCGCGCGCCACCGGCGCCGCCCGGGGTGGATCGAGCTGAGCCCGGCCGTGGCGAGCGACGACATCTCGCCTCCGGACGAGATCGAGAGGCGGGACCGCGCCGAGGAGGTCCGGGCCGCGGTGCGGACCCTTCCCGACGACCAGCGCCAGGCGGTGGCGCTACGCTTCGCCGCCGAGATGCATAACCGCGAGATCGCCGAGATCATGGGCCGCAGCGAGGGAGCGGTGAAGCTGCTCACCTTCCGGGCGCTCACTACCCTGCGCAAGCGGTTCGGGGCCCCGCTGCCCGACGGCGGCACGCGCCGCGCCGCAGGTGCCGAGGGCCCGGCCCATCAGAGCAGCCCCCCCATCCTGCCCCCGGGGCGCGCGGAGGGACGGGCATGATCCGCTTGCCCGAGGTTCCGGAGGCGGTGGACGACGTCGAGCGGCTCGACGCCGCACTGAACCGACAGCGCATCGGAGCCGGACTGGACGACCTCTCGCCCGGGCTGCGCGGCCTGGTCGACCTGGCTACGGAGATCGCTGACGCCTACCGGGCGTGGAGTCTCACCCCCGCCGACCACGACCGCATCTACGCCGATTCCCTGCTCCGCCTGGAGGCCGCGCTGATCTCGCACCGCCACCTCTGGCGACGGATCGACAGCCGCGGGTTCGCGGTCATCGGCGGTGCCGCCGCGGTGACCGCGGTGGCCGCGGCGATCGGCGTGCGGGTGGTGATCGGGCATCGCGGCCACCACCTTCACGCGGCGGCCGTCTAGGGTTCTGTACCGGTCCGTCGAGCGGGAGAGACCGCGCGCGTCATCTCCACTCGCGACATCGGGTCTGCTCCGCGATACATTCCGGAGATGGCCGGTGAGGACGAACCCGATGCGCTCGACGACCGTGAGCGCGCCCGCAACCGCCGCCGCGACCGCAAGCAGCGGCCCCGGATGGTGGTCGACAACGCGGGCGTGAAGCGCGTGCTCCAGGCGCTGGCCTTCCGTCGCCGCCGCCGGAGCCCGGACTCGCGAGGTCGCTCGTCCGCGCCCTGAGCCGGCTCCGCCACGCTCCTCACGATTGCCGGGCGCCGGGATCCACGCGGCGGCGCTTGCAACAGCCTGACACCGGGGGCGCCGAACCCCCCGAAAGGTGACCCACAATGGGCCGATGCCCGATCCTGGAGATGCGCCGCCCTCGGCGTACCCACCGTCCCCGCCTCCTGGACCCGGCTCGCCTCCCGACCACGGTCCACATCCGGGGTTCGGCCCGCCTCCGGGCTACGGGCCACCCCCAGGCCAGGGGCCACCCCCCGGCTACGGGCCTCCCCCGGGCTACGGACCACCCCCCGGCTACGGACCACCCCCCGGCTACGGGCCTTCCCCCGGCTACGGGCCTCCCCCGGGCTACGGGCCTCCCCCGGGCTACGGGCCTCCCCCGGGCTACCGACCACCCCCCGGCTACGGGCCTCCCCCCGGCTACGGCCCACCCCCGGGCTACGGCCCACCCCCGGGCTACGGTCCGCCCCCGGGCTACGGTCCGCCCCCCGGCTACGCTCCGCCCCCGGGCTTCCCCACCTGGGCCTGGTCGCCCCCCGTCACCGGCTCGGGCCGGTTCCGGGCCCAGTCGTTCGGTGAGCTGCTCGACGCCACCTTCACCGTCTACCGCCGGAAGTTCCTGCCCATCCTCGCCATCACCGCGCTCTTCCAGCTCCCCTACCTCGCGGTCGAGTACTTCGGCGAGCGGTCGCCCTTCGCGACCATCAGCAGCATCTCCGCGCAGCCGCAGCCGGTCACCTCGGCCGGGGCCCTCAACGAGCTGA
This sequence comes from uncultured Chloroflexia bacterium, assembly GCA_963793875.1. Classification (GTDB taxonomy): domain Bacteria; phylum Chloroflexota; class Dormibacteria; order Aeolococcales; family Aeolococcaceae; genus Changshengia. The sequence goes on from CAWCBS010000002.1 coordinate 201,714, forward strand.
GCACGCTGACCGCCGCCCTGCTCGTCGTCCTGGCGATCACCCTCGGCTACTACATCCTGCTGATGCCGCTCGCCCAGGGCGCGGTCATCCGGGTGGTCAGCGATGAGTACCTCGACCGTCCCACCGGAGTCGGGGCGGGCCTGGGCACGGCCCTGCGCCGCATCGCGAGCCTGATCGGCTACGTCCTGCTCGAGCTGGGGGTCGCCGTCCTCCCCCTGGTGCTGGCGGGCGGCCTGGCCGTCCTGGTCGGTGGGGTCGCGGGCGCCGGCCTGCTCTTGGTGGTCCTCATCGCCTGGCTTGTTTTTGTCGTCTTTGTCCTGATCAAGATGTGCCTCGGCATCCAGACCGTCATCCTGGAGCGGCTCTCCCCGCTCACCGCCTTCCGGCGCAGCTGGCGGCTGACCTCCGGGTCGTTCTGGCGGATCTTCCTCTTCTACCTCGTGATCGGCGTGGTGAGCGGCATCCTGAGCGGAATCCTCGGCGGGGTCGCGCAGCTGATCGTCGGTGCGGCACCGGCGATCACCCAGTCGTCGATCCAGGTGCTGATCTCGGGGGTCATCGAGATCTTCACCTCGCCCTTCATCCTCATCCTGCTCACCCTCGTCTACTACGACATCCGGATCCGCCGCGAGGCCTTCGACATCGAGATGCTCGCCCAGTCGATCTGAGCTGTTATGGCCGGCCCCCGCCGCCCGCTCCTGCTGCTGCCGCTGCTCGCCGCCGCGGCCGCTCTGGCGCTGAGCTGCGCGCCGGTGGCGGCCGCGAGCTGCGGCGGGGATTACGTCGCCCAGCTCGTCCAGGTGCGCGGCGAGCTGGTGACCGGCGCGTCGGTCCCGGCGGTGGTGCAGCGGCTCCAGGCCCTGGGCTCCGCGGACCACGCGTCCTCGGCGCTGGCCCCGGTCATCGCCGACCTGGAGGGCGGCGACGTCAGCGACGCCGAGCGTCTCCTCGCCACCACCGCCGCGAGCCTCCAGGGCTCGCCGGGGGCCGGCTGCTCCGGCCTCACCGCCTCTGACCGCCAGGCGCTCTCGCGCGTGTACGCTTCGCCGCCCTTCGCCAACCTCGGCCAGCCGTCGTCCCCGAACTGGTTGCAGCAGATCGTCGACGCTCTCGGCAACGCCCTGAGCGGCGTGCTCGGAACTCTCGGCCCGCTCGGCGCGGGGATCCTCGCGGTCCTGCTGCTCGGCATGGTCGCCGCCATCGCGGTCTGGCGAGTGCGCCAGGTGATGGCCCCGGGTCGAGAGCAGCCGGCCGGTCCCGCCGCCGCGCCGCCCGAGGTGGATCCCGAGCGCGAATGGAGCCGGGCCCTGGCCGCCTCGGAGGGCGGCGACTTCCGCTCCGCGATCCGGCATGCCTTCCGGAGTGCCCTGGTGAGCCTGGTCCAGCGCGGCCGCCTCCCGGTGCAGCCCGCCTGGACCACCCCCGAGCTGCTCGCCCACGCCCGCGGCGACCCCGAGCTGACCGCGCAACTCACCCCCGCCGCAGCCGGTTTCGACCGTGCCTGGTACTCCGGCCAGCCCGTGGACGCCGGGCGCTGGGAGGAGGTGCGCGGCCACTGCCAGGCGATCCGCGGCCTCGCCGGCGTGAGGCAGCCCCCCTCATGAGGCGGAGCAGCCTCACGCCGATCGCCATCCTGGCGGTGGTGCTCGCCGTGCTGGTGGCGGTGGTCATCGTGGCCGGTCCGGGGTCGAGCGCCGACAACGACCCCTCCAGCACCGCCAACGGCAAGGCCGGCACGCTCGCCCTCTATGACTGGCTCCCGGCGACCGGCGCCGGTGTCCACCGCATCTACTCCGAGTTCGGCCTGGGGGGGACCGACGTCCTGATCTCCGCCGACCCGCTGGACGACTACGCGTACACGGCCGGCGACGACGCCACCCTCACCTCCTTCCTGGAGGGCGGCGGCGAGGCGATCCTGGCCATCTCCGACCCGGCATCCACGGCCGCGGTGCTCGATCCGCTCGGGATCGCGGCCCAGCCATCCGACCTCACCAGCGCAGCTCCCACCCAGCCCTCCCCGGGGAGCGCCGGGGTCACCAGCGTGCCGCTGGCCGCCCCCGGGGCGGCCGCCCCCGGGAGCGTCTGGGCGTTCTCCGGCGGTGGCGGCCGCCTGGTGCCCCTGCTCGGCGCCCCCCAGGCGCCGGTGGCCGCGGCGGTGCGGGTCGGCGCCGGCCGCCTCTACCTCCTGGGCAGCCAATACCCGCTCAGCAACGACGGCCTCCGCCGCGGAGGCTCGGCCGCCTTCGTCCTCGGTCTGGTCCAGAGCGCGCGCGGCCACCGGGTCGGCTTCGACGAGGTCCATCACCTCGGCACCGCCGGGACCAGCGACCAGGGTCTGAGCGCCGTCTTCCAGGGCCCCCTGCTCGCCGCCGTCCTGCTCGCCGTGCTGGTGGTGCTCGCCTACCTCCTGACCAGTGGGCGCCGGCTCGGCCGTCCCCTTCCCCGGCGCGACCCGGCCCGCGTCCCCAGCGTGCGCGAGCACATCGACGCGGTCGGCCACCTGCTCTCACGGAGCCGCGAGCGGGGAGCGGTCGCCGGACGTTACGCGGAGGAGCTCAAGCTGCGCGTGGGCCGGGTGACCGGGATCGAGCCGCGCCTCCCCGACCCCGACTTCGTGGCCGCGCTGGCCGGCTTCGGGGAGGAGCGGGCGCGGGCCGCCGCCGTCCTCCTGGAGCAGGCGCGCACGCTGGCGGATGGGCGCCCCACCGAGGGCGACCTGCTGGGGCTCGCCCGCCGCGTCGACGCCCTCGAGGCCGAGTGGGGGGTCGCCGCCATCCGCTAGCCCGGCTGCCGTTGGGCCGCGGAGGCGTTCTGCTCGCGTCCCTCCGATCGCGGCCCTGCCACAATGCCCCCCGATGCCCGCCGTCGCCGACCTCCGCGCCACCGTCCAGGAGACGGTCGGCCGCGCCGTGGTCGGCCAGCAGCCGGTGATCGACGGGCTGCTCCTCGCCATCCTCTGCGGCGGTCACGTGCTGCTCGAGGGCGTCCCCGGCACCGCCAAGACGCTGATGGCCCGCTGTCTGGCCGCGGCGATGGACGCGCGCTTCAAGCGGGTGCAGTTCACCCCTGACCTGCTCCCCTCCGACATCATCGGGACCAACGTCTACCGGCCGGGGAGCGGGACCTTCGAGTTCCGGCCCGGCCCGATCTTCACCGACACCCTGCTCGCCGACGAGATCAACCGCGCCCCCGCCAAGACCCAGGCCGCCCTGCTCGAGGCGATGGAGGAGCGCCAGGTCACCAGTGACGGGCAGCGCATGCCGCTGGGCCCGCGCTTCCTGGTGGTCGCCACCCAGAATCCCATCGAGTACGAGGGGACGTACCCGCTCCCCGAGGCGCAGCTCGACCGATTCTTCCTGAAGCTCGAGGTGCCGGTCCCGGGGGGCAGCGCCGAGGCCGAGATGCTGCGACGCTTCGACCGCGGCTTCGACCCCCACGACCTGCAGGCCGCCGGCATCGGCCCGGTGGTCACCCAGGCGTCCGTCGACACGGCGCGTGCCGAGATCGCCGGGGTGACAGTGAGCGATGCCATCGTCGCCTACATCGGCCAGATCGTGGCGATGACCCGCACCAGCCCCGACCTGGTGCTGGGGGCGAGCCCGCGCGGGGCGATCGCGCTGCTGCAGGGCGGCAAGGCCATGGCGGCCCTGCGCGGCCGCGACTACGTGGCTCCCGAGGACGTCAAGGACATCTGCGTCCCCGCCCTCCGCCACCGACTGATCCGGCGACCGGAGGCGGAGATCCAGGGCGTCGGCGAGGTGGCGGCGGTGGAGCGGGCGGTCAACCGGGTTCCCGTGCCCCGATGAGCCGAGCCGGCACCGGGATCGGCGGGAACGAGCGGCGGCCATGACCCGATGGGGGGCGGCGCTCCTCGTGCTCGCCCTGATTCCCCTGGCGGCCAGCGCGGCCGCCCCCGTCCTGCTGGTGCCCGGGATCGCCGTCATCGCCGTCGCGGCGGCGGTGGTCCTGGGGGACTCCCGGCGTGCGCCCGGACGGGACCGCCTCCAGGTCACCCGGGAGCATGACGAGATCCTCTCCGTGGGCCGGGCCAATCCGGTCGCCGTCCACGTCGGCCTCCGCCCCCGGCCGGGCCGGCGGCAGGCGGACCGAGCGGCCGACGGCGTGGCGCGCCCGGTCAGGCTCCTCTCCGCCACGGTGCGCGACGAGCACCCGCCCCGGCTGGCCGCCGCCGGGGCGATGGGTCGGCTCGGGATTCCGGGCACCCTCCGCTACACGGTGACCCCCACGAGCAGGGGCGAGGAGCAGTTCGGCGCCACCGTGATCCGCTGCCCGGGCCCGTGGGGTCTGGGGTTGCGCCAAGCCTCCATCGGTGGCGGCGAGACGGTGCGGATCGACGCGGACCTGGCCGCGATCCGCGTCTACGAGGCCCTGGCACGACGTGGCCAGCTCGCCGAGCTGGGGGTGCGCACCCAGCGCCGCCCCGGTGAGGGCACCGAGTTCGAGCGGATCCGGGAGGCCGTCCCGGACGATCCCCAGCGCTTCATCAACTGGAAGGCGACCGCCCGCACCGGGCGCCTGATGGCGACCGAGCTGATCCCCGAGCGCGCCCAGCCGGTGATCGTCTGCCTCGACCACGGGCGGCTGATGGGGGTCGGCGCCGGGGAGCTGACCAAGCTGGATCACGCCATCAACGCCGCCCTGCTGCTCATCCACGTCGCCCTCGCCACCGGCGACCGGGTGGGGCTCTTCGCCTTCGCCGACCGGGTCACGGTCACCCTCCCGGCGCGCCCCGGACGGCTCCAGATGCGCCGCTTCCTGGACGCGGTCCGCCCGCTCCGAGCCGGTGAGGTGGAGGCCGACTATGACGAGGCGCTGGCCGAGCTGAGCCGCTGGCAGCGGCGGCGGGCGCTGGTCGTGATCTTCACCGACGTGCTGGACCCCGACCAGGGCCAGGCCCTGGTCCGCCAGTGCGCCCGGCTGCGCCGCCGCCACCTGCCCCTCGTGATCACCGTCCGCGACCCCGCCCTCGAGGACGCCGCCCGGGCCCGGCCCGCCGATCCCGCCTCAACCTACGCGCGGGCGGTGGCGAGCGGGCTGGTCGCGGATCGCGAGCAGACCCTCGCGCTGCTCCGGCGGAGCGGGGTCGAGACCCTCGACGCCGACGCTCGGAGCCTCTCCCCCCGGCTGGTCAACCGCTATCTGGAGCTCAAGCGCCGCTCCCGGCTCTGAGCCACCGAGCGCTTACCGGCGCCACCGACCAGGGATCGGGCCGCGTCGCGCCGCGGTGGGAGCTATGAGCCGGCGGGCGCCTCCGGCGCGGGCGGCGGCGGCGGGTACTCGGTCGGGAACCCGGCGGAGACGTCTCCCGCCAGGGTGGGATCCACCGCGGGCGGGGCGTCCGGCGGCGCGGCGCTGAACGGGGCGGTAACCGGGCTGTCGAAGCTCAGCTCGGCGGGGGCGGCCGCCGCCGTCTCCGCGGCTGGCGAGGGTGCCTCGAAGCTCAGCTCCGGCATCTCCGAGGGCGTTTCGGACGGCGCTGCGGGGGAGGCGAAGCTCAGCTCGGCCGGCTCCTCGGGAGCCGTCGCCGGCGGCTCGGCGGCCATGGCGAAGCCAATCTCCCCCGGGGGCGGCGGTGGCGGAGGCGGGGGCGGTGGCGGGGGAAGCTCTGGCTGCCGTCCACCTGGGTCGGCGGAGCGGCCGAGGAGCCTCCCGGCACCGCAACCTGGCCGAACGCCGCCGCCACCGGCGACCCGTACGCGCCCGGGCTGTACGCGCCGGGGGCGTACCCCGCCGGCGCCGTCATCGGGTACGCGGCGGTGGGCAGCGAGCGAAACGCTGCCCGCGCGCTGCGGGTGAAGCCGACGCCCCAGATGATCAGCAGGTTGACGACCAGAATGACGATCCCGGGAATCGGGGTGTCCCGGAGGGTGGTCGTTCCGGTCGTGAGCGACGTGCCGCGGCGCAGCCCGGCGATGACGCTGAAGACCCCGATGACCACGCCCAGGCAGGCGAGCACGATGGCGGTGGCGCGAGGTCCGCCGGAGAGCCGGCCCATGGCCGCCCCGGACCAGATGCCGATGATGGCGATGATGAGGATCACCACCCCGACCACCACCAGGGTGCCGCCGACCGCGCCCGCCTCCTGGGTGGTGAAGGGCGTGCCCGTGTAACCGATCTGCGCCAGACGGTTGTTGATGTTCGCCACCGATGTGAACACCAGCACGCCGAAGCCGCCCACGAGGAGCCCTGCCAGCAGCCAGAGGACGCTCTCGATGATGAGCAGGATTCGGCCCAGCGTGACCGAGCCGGGAACCGGCGGTCGTTGCATCACAGTCGCTCCCAGGCAGATGGTCGACAGGGGGCGGCCCGCGGGGTCGCTCTATTCCGCGACTATAGATGCGGCGGGGCGGTTTCGCGCGATCCCACTCCCGCGCTCGGGTCCGGCAGCCCGGGGGCAGCGAGCGGCACGAATGGTGAGAGGGGTGGCGTGAACGGTGGCGCGGCCGCCGCCTCGGGGGGCACGGCCGTCGCAGGGGGCGGCACCGACGCGGTGCTCATTGCGAGCGTGAGGCTCGCCGGCGCGTCGCCGGCATCCGACGTCACCGCCTTGTCATCGGCGAAGAAGTACGTCTTCAGCTCCGGCGCGTAGTGGAGACCGACGACGATGAGCGCGGCCGCGGGGCCGAAGACCCACCCCCCGGCGGCGCTGGCCACGAACCCGACGAAACAGATTGCGAAGATGATCTCGACCGCCGCGAGGGTCTGGCGGGCGCTCCCGCCTCTGGCCGCCCGCTGCTCCAGGACAATCAGGGCCAGCGCGACGACGACGAACGCGACAGCGGACACGATCGCCCCGTTCCCGCTGATCGGCGTGCTGGTGAAGGCCCCCCGAAACGAGAGCCCGCTGCCGGCGCCGCCGATGAGGAGGACCTCGAGCAGGTTGACCGCCACCAGGGCCAGGGCGGCCGCCTGGAAGTACAGGACCACCCGCGCGATCACCAGGCGCGTGCCGAGATGCTGCTTGCCGAAGCGCATGGGCGGAGATTAGGCCGCCCCCGAGGGCCGTGGGCGACCCGTGAGCATTTCGTGTCTGGACCGCACCGGCCCGCCACCGCGAGACCACGCCGCTCGCAGGCACCGATCGAGGCCACCACGGCCGCGGGACCCCGCGGCGGGGCGCCGGGCCAAGGCCGGCCTCTCAGGGGGCGACCGTCTCCGGGTTGCGGTCGGGCATCGCCTCCAGGGCGGCGACCACCGCCCGGGTGAGATGGGTCGGTGTCGAGGCTCCCGAGGTGACCCCCACCCGCCGGACACCCTCGAACCACTCCGGCCGGAGCTCGGCGGCGGTGTCGACCAGGTGGGCGGGCTTGTGCCCCAGCTCCTCGACCACCTGGACCAGGCGGCGGCTGTTGCTGCTCCGCCGACTGCCCACCACCACCACGCAGTCGACGTCGTCGGCGGCGAGCACCGCCGCCTCCTGGCGCTCCTGGGTGGCCCGGCAGATCTCGTTGTGGACCTCGATCTCGGGGAAGCGCTCCACGAGGCGGTCGATGATCGCCTGGGTGTCCCACATCGAGAGGGTGGTCTGGCAGGTCACCGCCACGCGCGTCCCGGGAGGGAAGTCGAGGGCGTCGGCCTCCTCGATCGATTCAATCAGCGTGGTGCGGTCTGGCGCCACCCCCATCACCCCCGCCGGTTCGGGGTGGCCCCGCTTGCCGATGTACACGATCCGGTAGTCGGCCGCGGCCAGCTCCCGGACCAGGTCGTGGGTGCGGGTCACGTCGCTGCAGGTGGCGTCGACGATGGTGAGCCCGCGCTCGCGGGCGGCGTCGACCACCTGGGGCGAGATCCCGTGGGCGGTGAAGATGACCGTGCCCTCGGTGACCTGGGCAAGGCCCTTCATGCGGTCGGATTCCACCACCAGGCGGACGCCGGCCTCCTCCAGCTCGCGGGTGGCGTGCTCGTTGTGGACCAGGTAGCCGAGCATGGTCACCGGTTCGCCGCGCTTCTCGGCGCCGACCTGCTTGGCCAGCCGGATCGCCTCCACGACCCCGTGGCAGTACCCGCGGGGGCGGATCCGAACGACCTCCATGGGGCCAGTCTACCCGAGGCCACCTCGAGCTCCCTCCCGGTGCGGGGTTGGCTCCGGCCGCCCCGGGGCCGCGCTCCCCGCTCCCGCGGCCGCCTCCGGGGCCGGTGATCACGACCCTGCTCGGGGCCCCGCCGGCCCCGATACGATCTCCGGATGCGTCCCGAATCCATCGCCGCGCTCCGGCGCGCCCGCGATCTCATCGACCGGCGGTACGCCGAGCCGCTCGACCTCGACGCCATGGCGGGCGCGGCCTGCCTGTCGCGGCATCACTGCGCCCGCAGCTTCCGCTTCGAGGGCGGCGGTGCGGGCTTCCGCTGGCTGACCGTCGGCATGCCCGGCCAGCCGAGGCCGGAGATCATCCTCGCCGACTGTGCCATGGGCCATGACCCGGAGACCGCCGAGCGGCTCCGCTCACTGGTCGCCAAGGGTGTGTTCGGGTGTGGAGTGCTGACGACCGACGACTGCCGCCGCACCCACGAGGAGCTCGCCGGCCGCGGCGTGGTCTTCCTCCAGGAGCCAGCGGAGCGGCCGTATGGCATCGAGGCGGTGTTCCGGGACGATTCCGGCAACTGGTTCAGCCTCACTCCGCCCAAGTGGATGACCGCGGCGGACGCCGCCCAGCCCGCCGAGAGCTGGACAGCCTGAGCGGTCGCGAGCGCGCTCGTTGCGCAGCCGGGCCTTGTACCGCGGATCAGCGATAACGGACGGCGAAGTCGGAGTCCGGTGCGCTCTCCGCAGTTCGCTGAGGGGGTCGCGACCGGGTCGCGATCAGCCGAGCGCCGCCAACTCGGGCTCCATGACGGACGCGGGGCGCGCACCCGCGTCGAGGTCGAGGGTGGGGACAGACGGACGGCCGCGACCGGCGAGGAGCAGCCAGGCATAGAAGCACACGCCCACGCTGAGACCGATCGCGATCTTGGCTCCGCCGGGCATCGCGCTCGGCGAGACGAAGGCCTCCAGCGTGCCGGCGATCACCAGCAGCAGCATGGTGGCGACGGCCAGTCCCACCATGTCCGCGCCGGCGTGGGCGATCGAGTCGGCCCGGCTGCGCAGCCCCGGCCGGAGTAGCGCGTCGCCCAGGCGCAGCCCCGCCGCGCCGGCGGTCACGGTTACGCTCAGCTCGAGCACCCCGTGGGCGGCGATCAGTGACCAGAAGGCGTAGTCGTACCCGCCGGCGTGGACGGCCGCCCCCAGGGTGCCGAGACTCCATCCCTGGAGGAGGATCAGGAAGGCGCTGGGCAGGCCGGCGCAGACGCCGAGGATGAAGACGATCACCGCCACCTCGATGTTGTGCAGGAAGATGCTGGGGGCGGCCAGGAAGGGCTGGGGCACGCCGATGCCTGGGTTCCCTTGGGCCATCTCGGCGAACAGCGAGTTCGGCACCAGCAGCCCGCGCAGGTCGGGCCGGAGATCGTAGGCCAGCCAGCCCGCGAGCGTGCCGGCGAGGAGGAGAGACAGCGAGGCGAGGAAGTAACCGGCGTTGGCCCGGAAGACCCGCGGCGCGCCGGTCGCGAAATAGCGGAGCGCGTTCTGGAACCGGGCCGGGGAGCCCCGGTTGAGCAGCACGTGGGCGCGTCCGCAGAGCGAGTTCAGGTACTCGGTGATGGGTTGGTCGGGGAAGTCGCGCCGAGCGATTGCGAGGTCGCTGGCCGTTCGCCGGTAGAGGATCGCGAAGCGCTCGACGTCCGAGGCCCGCAGGCCCCGCAGCCGGCTCCCGGCCAGCGTCGCGGTGCGCGCCTCGAGCTCGGCCCAGCGGGCCTGGCGGCCGCCGGTGAAGGCATCCAGGTTCATCGAGCCCAGGGGGGCCGTCCGGCGACTCCAGAGGGGGAAGGGGAGATCCCGGCACCGTCTCCGGGCTGGAGCCGGGCGGCCAGCTGCATGTAGAGCCGCTCCAGGAACAGCTCAGGCGGCCACATCCGCTCCGGCGCGCCGAAGGGCAGTTCCATGCGCTCGAGGAGGCGGCCGGCGAGCCGCCCGGCCAGCTCGGCCCGCTGGGCGGGCAGCAGGCCCGGGCGGCTGAGGAAGGTGCGGACGGCATTCAGCTCTCGGGCTCCCAGGTTCCCCATACCGTCGATGACCGGGCCCGGATCGCCAGTCCGCAGATAGACGGGGGACGGCGCCGTGGCCGCCTGCAGGGTCACCGGGGTCCGCTCCCGCACCACCACGGTGCCGGCGAGCAGGTCGCCGAGGCGCCGGGACTGAGGGTGGAAGAACATGAGGATCGGTCCCAGGGCGAGCAGCAGGTCGGGGATGTAGGCGGCGCTGCGCAGGAAGTAGGCGCCGACGTTCGCCGTCCCCCCATCGACGCGGATGACCCGGAGCCCCATGGCGGCCTTCCCGGGTGTCCGGCCTCCGCTGACGGCCTGGGCGATGGTGAAGTAGAGGATCGCGATCAGAATCAGGCAGGCCGCCAGCAGCAGGCCGGCAAGGCTGAGGACCTCGATCGCGGAGTTGCCGGTCGTGGTCCCGGTCAGGGCGTCGGCGATGGCGCCGATGAGCACGGTGGCGACGAAGAGCAGGATCAGCAGGAGGAGACAGTCGACGAGGGCGGCGGCGAACCGGGTGGCGAGCCCGGCGACGCGGAAGTTGATGCCGACGTTGTCGGCGGTGGTGACCCGCTGGGTGTCGTAGCCGGCGCTCACGGTGGGGGGTTGGTCTCCGAGGGGCGCGACCGCTCCGGGGAGCGGTGGGGGCTCGCGGCCACGCCCGCGCTGATCCTGCCACCTCCGGGTGCGCCGCGTCGGTCCGCGACCGCATCGTGGTGGGCGGGGGAGGGGGCCGCCGTGGACGCGGAGGCCCCCTCCGTCGAGGACGACGAGGGTTTGGCAGCCGCGGAGGGGGAGGCCACCAGCCCCGAGGCCGTGAACGTCTCGCCGAGCCGCACCCGGTTCCAGACCGCGCCGATGAGGATGAATTGAGAGAGGAAGGCGAGCCAGGTGGCGAGCAGGAAGAAGAGGGCCAGGCTCTGCCCGTAGGTGTCGAAGCCGTGGGCCAGCTTGGCGTAGAGGGGGAAGAGCAGCGTGATCAGCTCGATCAGCACTCCGGCGAGGGCCGCCCCCGGCCAGAGCTCGCGAAGCCGGAAGGTGCGGTTGGGGACGAGCCGGTAGATCACCAGGGTCAGCAGTGCCATGGCCAGGAAACCGGCCAGCGGTCCGAGCCCGGCCATCACCGGCACCAGGTTCATGAGGGTGGTGGCGCCGATCGCCACCAGCAGGGCGGCCACCAGGGCCAGCATCATGACCGCGCCCATCGCCCGCTGGCGGAGGAAGTCGCGCTGGCCGATGTCGAAGATCCGTCCCAGGCAGAACTCCAGCGAGGCGAAGAAGTTGGTGCATCCCCAGAGCAGCCCGAGGATGCCGACGATGCCGAGCAGCCCGGCGTAATGGCGCAGGTCTTGGGTGACCACCGCGCTGAGCTCGGCGCCGCTCCGGCCGGGGAAGGTGCGGAGGATGGCGGCTTCGGCCTGGCTGCGGATGTCGGGGTTGTTCACCACCAGGCCGATGATCGAGAGGGCCCCGAGGATCATCGGGAACATCGCCATGAAGGCGTTGAAGGCGAGGCCCGCCGCGTTGTTGCCGCTCTGCGTCGACCCGTACGCGCTGACCACCCGGAAAGGCATGGAGGACGTGAGCCGCGCCCACCGCTCGCGGCGTGCGGGAGTGGCGGGGTCGGGGGTGATCGTGGTCGCCACCCTCCCATTCTGGGCAGGCGGTCCCGATCGAGGGGCGGCCCCGGCTACTCGACGATGGCCACGGTCTGGCCCTCCTGGACCACCTCGCCCGGGCGGGCCAGGATCGCGGTCACGGTCCCCCTGATCGGGCTCGTCACCGGGATCTCCATCTTCATGAACTCGAGGACCAGGATGGTCTCGTCCTCCTCGACCCGCTGACCCACCTCGGCCACGATCCTCCAGAGGCTTCCGATCACCTCCGCCCTGACCTCCATGCCGTGGTCAGCCCCGTGGGGCGCGTCCGTGCGCGTGCGCACGGACGCCCTCCTCGACGTGCATGCCCGCCGACCGGGCCCGGGTCACGCTCCGACGATGAGCAGGCGGTCGTCGACCCAACCGGTCCAGCCATTGGAGCAGAGCACGTGCGCCCAGGCCCCACGGACCTCGGTGACCTGCACCGGAAGGTGGCCGCCGAGAGTGGCGACCACGGCACCGGCCGGGTCGGGGGCGGCCCAGGCTTGCATCCCCTGGGGCGGGACCCGATGGCTGGGGGTCCAGGCCGGCTGCACCGGAGCGGGCGCCGGCACCGGCGTCGCCGCCGCCTCCGGCGTGTACGGCTGGCCGTACCCCTGGCCCGAGCCGCCGGCAGAGTACCCACCCAGCGGGCCGACCGGGCTCGGGGTGGCCTCGAAGCCGGCCGGGGCCGCTTCTGGCTGGTAGCCCTGGCTGGGCGAGGTGGCCGCCTCGAAGCTGGTCGCGGCGGGCGACGCCCACGGGTTGACCGCGACGGGTTGCTCCTCGGTGACCGCGGGGGTGGTCTCCGGGGCCGCCTCTTCGCTGGTCGCCTCCGGTGTGGCCCACGGGCTGAGCGTCGCCGGCTCGTGCTCTACACCGACCAGTGTGGGCTCAGCCTCCGCCGCGGGCTGCTCCGGCGTCAGCGCCGGCGAGCCCCATGGGCTGTACACGGGCACCTGCTCCTCGACGCCCGCGGCGGGGGTCTCGACGACGGGCTCCTCCACCGCAGGCGTGACCTGCGGCTGACCCCACGCGTCGAAGGCCGACGGCTGCCCCTCGACTCCCGCGGCGGGGGTCTCGGCGACCGGCTCCTCCATCGCCGGGGTGACCTGCGGCGAACCCCACGCGCCGAAGGCCGACGGCTGCTCCTCGGCGGGCTCCGTCGTGGCGGCGGGCTCGGGCTCCGGCTCCTCGACGGCGGATGTCGCCGCTCCCCAGGCGCTGAAGGCCGACACCGGCTCTTGGGCGCCGGGCGCCTCGGCGGCCGGCGCCTCGACCGGCGCCTCGGTGGTGGGCTCGGCTTCGGAGACGGGCTCTACCTCCTGCCCCTCAACCGCAGCCACGGGCGCGGCATCCTCTGGCACCCCGTAGGTCGGCGTCGGCTCCGCTTCCTCGGGGGCGCCGTACACGGGCGTGGGGGCGGAGGGCGTCCAGCTCCAGGGCGAAGGCTCAGCTGTCTCCGCCTGCTCGGAGACCGCGGCCATCTCGGGGACGGCCTCGGTGGAGGTGCCGGCGAGGGCGACCTCGGGGGCCTCGTGCTCCTCGGCAGCGGCCGCCGTCTCGGCTTCGTCAACGGCGGCCCGATCCGCGGGCAGGCCCGCCAGCCGCAGCACCGCCCCCCGGGTGCGGATGACGTCGCTGACCGCGGTCAGGAAGCTGTGCTTGGTGAGCCCGTCGCTGACGACCCAGGTGCTGACCGCGACCGCTTCCCCGGTCGGCTCGAGGACGACGGTCACCGGACCGGGCCGCCGCTCCTCCAGGTCGGTCAGATCGGCCGCGAGGTCCCCGCTTCCCGCGGGCTGGGCGGCCTGCGCCAGATCGACGACGTTGCGCAGGACGATCCGATCGCTTCCGCTCGCGAGCGTGGCGGTCAGCTCGCTGCCCGCGCTCTCCAGCACCAGGCTGAAGTCGGCAGCCGGGTCGACCCCCTCCTGTACGTACCGGACATCGCTGTCGGCGCCGCACCAGTCGAGGATCCGTTGCTTGTCTTCAGTGGCCATGATCGGGGGACCTCCAGTGGAGCGGCCGATCCGCCCTCGGAGTAGGGGTGGCGAGGGTGAAGATTCTCGCAGGTAAATCTTCGCTCAGGGGGCATCTCGGCGCGAGGAATCGGGCCGATCGTCGAACTCGAGCCGGAAGCCCTGCGCACTGGGATGCATGCCGATCGCCTGGTAGAAGGCGTGGGCCTCGGTGCGCTGCACCCGGGAGAGCAATTGGAGCCGGTGGCAGCCCGCCTCCCGGGCCCGCCGCGCCGCCTCCTCCATGAGCGCCCGGCCGACCCCGAGGCGGCGGAAGGCATGGCCGACCACGACGTTCTCGACCGCCGCCCAGGGCCGTCCCCGGTGGGTCAGGCCGGGCCCGACCACGAGCAGGTCGACGGTCCCGGCGACGGTGCCTCGATCCGGCTGCGTTCCGCCGCGGCCTCCGCGTCGACGTCGGCCCACCCGCCTCCACCCCCGGACGGGGACTGGCGGATCGAGCCCCCGCCCTCTGCCGCGGCCGGGCAGAGCACGAACTGCCAAGGAGGCCGATGTCGTACGAGTCGATTAGTCGGACGGCCGCCACACCGAGGGTCCATCGCGATTCCCCGAAGAACGGTGCGCGGCTCCGGACCGCCATTCTTCTATCGGGGAAACGAACCCGATGCTGGCCCTGCAGTCCGCCGACTACGAGGGGAGCCCCGTACCGCTGATCTACGGGACCATCTGCCAACTGGATGCCCCAGGCAATGGCCCCGGGGTCCCACCTGCGTTTCGGCGGGTTCTCCGTCCTTCGCTCTGAAAACCTATCGGTTGGCTGGACTTGTAGCGCAAGCCTAGCGCACCCAACCAGGGCTGTCAAACAGACGTTCGGCTGCGGAGGCGGGTCAGTTTGAGGGGCGTTTGAAGTAGAGCTCGCGCCCCTTGGGTGTCGCCTCTCTAGGATGAGGGTGGGTGCGTCTAGGCTGACAGGACCCTCCCAGCTCCGCGGGTCTTTGACGAGGCGCTGCGCCTGAGGCGGATCGAGTTCGAACCCTCTCCAAGCCCCGAATGGGACCTCGTTGGAGTTCCACGAGCCCCGTGACGAGTGGTCGATCCAGGGCTTGCGCCGCCACATGCCAGCGGTCGTGCTCCGGCAGTTCGCGGCCGAAGTGCGACCGCAATTGGCAGAGCGCCCAGTCGCCCTCCGTCGCAAGAGACAGAATCTCGAGTTCATCCGGCGTCATCGGTTCGTCGGGCATGTACCCATGCTAGGGCTCCCGCGCCGGCACCCCGCCATCGAGGGCGGTCCTCCCCCAAATGGCCCAGCACCTCGACTGCTCTCTCCCCGGGCGATTGCCAGATTTCTTGAAATCTGCCAAACTCGGACCATGGCAGTAGCGAGAAGGAAGACGGCGCTGTACCTGGACGAGAAGCTCATGCAGAGTGCCAAGCTGATTGCCACCGCGAGTGGCAAGCACGATTACGAGGTCATCGAGGAAGCGCTCCTCGAGTACGTCACTGCTAGGCGAGGGGAGGCTGGACGGCGGATGCTGCAGCTGCTCGACGAGATCGACGGACGCCAGGAGCGCGAGGGCTTGCCCACGCTCAGCGATGAGGAGGCGAGTGGCGTGGCCGGGAACGAGCTCCGGGCTGTCCGGGCTGGACGGGGCCGGCAGACGTAGCGGTGGCGCTGCGAGCGATTCCCGATCCCAACGTCCTCATCTCCGCTGTCATCAACCCGCGCGGCACTCCGGGTCGGATCGTGGCGGCGGCCGCCCAGGGGCGCTGCGCCTTAGTCGCCTCCCCCCACCTCCTGGCAGAGGTCGAGGAGGTCCTGGGCCGCGAAGCGCTGCGACGGTGGGTGACGCCCGATGAGGCACGGCGCTTCCTCATTGTGCTGGACAGCCTTGTTGAGCCGGTCCCGGACGCTCCCCGGCCTTGGGCAGCGGTCGCCCGTGATCGCGGCGACGACTACCTCGTGGCACTGGCGCGCGCTGCCGGTGCCGACGCCCTGGTCTCGGGAGGTCGCGATCTGACGAGCCTCGTCGACCTGGTGCCGCCGGTGGTGACCCCGGCAGCCTTTCTCGCCATGGTTGAGGAGGCTGACCAGGGCGGGGGCGTGCGGTGAGAGGCGAGCTCGAGGGTGACCGTGGTCACCGGCCCCTCGACAAGGCAGCGGCACCGACGAGTTTCGTTGCCAGTTCAAGTCAGGGTAGAAGCATTCCCGATTTCGGCACGCCGCCCGGTGAGTTGGGGACTGGAAGGGATCGGACAGGGCGCGACCCGCTGCGGCGAGAGGTCGCTCCGGGAGGTCTGGGGGCAACCGACGCGCCGTCGCTGGAACATGGATCTGAGCACGGCAACTGGGGTCAGGACTCGGCCGGAAGCGCCTGGAGGGTGCCGTCACTCCCAAGGAAGTACGCGCCATAGGGGCTGCCGGTCCCCTGAATGAACATGGTGGGGCCGCTGGCGAGGGGGATGACGGCTCCGAGGGAGTTCAGGGTCTGGTCGGCGGTGACCAGGTCCGTGTCACTGGCCCACGCGACGATCCAGCGTGGACCCCCCTGCGCGATGTCGCTCTCCACCAGCAGTCGGGAGCCATCCCAGGAGAAGGCGAGCGCCTCGCCGATGAGCTGATAGCCCTCGGATTCCCCCCAGCGGACGACGCTCGCCAACTCGTGGCCGGTCACCGTATCGAGGATGGTGATGCCGTCCGCCCCGTCGATCGCGATGTAGGTGCCGTCGTGGCTCGCGGCCCCGGGACCCTGATCCGAGGTTGATCCCGGATAGGTGGCCACCACCTGACCGGTGGAGAGGCGGATCACCAGGTACTCGGACTGCGAGTCGTCGCTCTGCCATACGACTGCACGGTCTGAGCCGGGGCTGCAGGCCAGGGCCAACCAGGCGCTGCCGGAACCGGCCAGCGGACCCAGGTCAGCGACGGTCCGGTAGCCTCCGGACGCGGAGAACTCCAGGAGCGCCCCCATGACGACGCCGGCACTGTCGTCGTAGGTGGTCCCGCACAGGTGCTCGGAGTCGTCGGCCCAGATGGGTTGGGTCAGGGCGCTCACGTCCGCCGCCGTGTACAGGTCGGAGAGCTCATGTCCGTACACGTCGAAGACCAGGCGGCTCCCGACGAGCAGCTTGGAGCCGTCCGGCGAGGCCAGGACGCCATTCGCCTCCGCTGCCTGATCAACGGTGACCGTCCCCACCAGCACACCCTGGTAGTTGCGCACGACGTAGCTCACCGGTGAGGTGACGGTCATCTGCTGGGCCGGGTCGTAGGTGACGATGAGCGGCGCCGGGGCTGTGACCGTCGAGGTGACCTGGGCGGTCGGGGGCGGGGTGTACGGGGGTGCGGGCGGCTTTCCCGGGTACGGTGTCGCCGTCGCCTCAGCGGCGGCCGTCGCTGTCGCGGTAGAAGATGCCGCCGGCGTCGCGGTCGGGCTCACCTGGGCGGCCGCGTGCTGGCCCGGCGCAGGGCCGCCGCGGCCGAGCCCGATCACCAGACCAAGGGCGGCGGCCACGACGACGAACACGGCCGTCCCGGCGAGTGCCGAGATCGATCGACGAGGGTGACGGCCTCCTCCCTCCGGCGGCCCGCCGGAGATCGCGGCGCGCTCTTCCGGGTCCCGCCGGCGGTCGCTATGGTTCACATCAATGAGACGTCGCGAGCCCCCTTAAAGTTGCACCGAGGCGGGCCCCCGGCCTCCAAACGCCTGGGTGGCGCCCGCGGGCGCCAATGTGGTGCGAGACGTGCCTTCATGCCTGACTCGTTCGCTAAGGTGCAGCACGCCATCATCCACGACCGCGACAAGCTCCTCTGCGCTGCGATTACGCGAGAAGCCACCACCGTTGCACCGTCCACCAAGACCGTTGCGATCGTGTGGGGCGCTGGTCACATGCCTGCGGTCGTCCACTTCTTGATGGGACCACTTCGCTACCGCGTCCTTACGGCGGAATGGGTGACTGTTTTCGTCCCGTAGATGACGTTCTCACGGCCGCCTAGCCAGTGGCTCCCAAGGTCCTCCGGCTCATAGGTAGCGGATAGGTAGCGAGACGCGCGGGAATCGTTCGAAAACTCAAGTACCCCCGGCCGGAATCGAACCAGCGCACAAGGTTTAGGAAACCTCTGCTCTATCCACTGAGCTACGGGGGCCTGAGTTCGAAATATAGGACTTTCCCGCCGGCCCGACCGGGATCTGCCGCTGCCGGTGCGCCGCGGGCGCGCCGGGCCCGGCCCTCCGCGGGAGGGTGCCTACAGCTCGTAATCCAGGGTGTACGAATGCTCCTCGCCGGGGCCGACGATGATCTGCCCCTCACCCCTGATCCCGGCCAGGTCGCCGGTCCCGCTCGTCTCGACGATCTTCCAGGTCATCCAGGGGACCCCCGCCTCGCCGCCGGCGTTGTGCTGAAGGACGAATCCGCCCTTCCGGCCGTGAAGCGACCCCTCGAAACGCTCGATGCCGGCGTAGGCCGCCGGCTGTCCGGTGTGCACCATGATGATGTCGGTCTCGCTGCCGCCATCCAGGCCCCCGTGGAAGGTCTTGGTGATGCGGGCGCGGGTCAGGCTCACCCCGTCGCGTTCGTCGTGCGGCTTCTCGGTGTCGAAGCGGTCCATGTCGAAGGTGCCTTCGGCTCTGGGCATGCGCCCAGCATACCAGAGGGCCGAACACCGGTTCGCCTCCGGTCTTCGGCGGCGGCGCTGGCCCGACCGAGGTCAGCCGGCCGCCGGGCTCCCCTCCATCGAGATGGGGAGGTAGAAGACACCCGGCGCCAGCAGCCCGTCGGCCCGGCCGATGGTCTGGAGCAGGGTCTCCATGGCGGCCCGCGCGGCCTCACGCACCTTCGAAAAGTCGGCCACCCGGAGTGGGTTGGGGATCCGGGGGCAGATCAGGGTCACCGGCAGGTGCTTGCTGAAGCGGTCGAAGTCGGCCAGGAGGCGTGAGTGGAGCGCCACGGAGGTGACCCGCTCGAATACCTCCGAGAGGCGCCGCAGCGCCGGCAGGGCCGGCTCCGCGGTGAGGTCGACGGCGATGATCTGAGCGGGCTCCATCCGGGCCGCGGTCGCGAGGCTGCAGTTGTCGGTGACCCCGCCGTCCACGTAGGCGCGGTCGCCGAGCTGGACGGGCCGGAAGACGAACGGGATGGCGCACGAGGCTCGCAGCGGGTCCCGCAGCGGGCCGCGTGAGATGACCACCGGATCGCCGGTCAGCAGGTCGGTGACGATGATCTCGAGCGGGTGGCGCAGCTCCTCGAACGCAACCTGACCGGTCAGGCCGATGGAGAAGTCCACCAGGTCGCCGATGGCGTCGTCGCTGCGCAGCCAGGGTTGCCGGCGGGCGCGGTTGAACACCATGCGCAGGGGATGGGAGCGGAAGACGTCCCGGGTCTGCGGGCTGGCCCAGATCCGCTCCAGCAGGTCCACCGCCTCCGGAAGCGGCCGGCTCGCCACCACCGCGGCGTTGAGAGCGCCCACGCTGGTGCCCACGCAGGCGTCCGGGTCGATCCCTCGCTCTGCCAGGGCGCGCAGGATGCCGAGCTGGGCCGCCCCCCGGCCCCCACCGCCGCCCAGCACCAGGACCGTCCCGATTCTCGAACCACCTCTGCCGTCCACGCCCATAGGGTGACACGCCGAGTGTCACGGCCACGCGGAACCAACCCGATTGCGAGTCGTCCGCTGTCAACCCCGCGGGCGAAGGCCGCCGCGTATGCCGGCGCTCACGGGTCACCACGGCACCGGGCGAGGTGCCGGCGGGCCACCCAGCCCGCCCGAGGCGATCAGCTCTTGGCGCGGCCCCGGCTCATGAACCAGATCACCGCCGCCACGATGACGATCACGACAACGATGTAGACGATGATCTCTTTGATCCCGAACGGGGTGAAAGCCAGCATTAATGTCTCCCGGGTGGACGGCTTGGCATCGCGGCGGGGCCGGACGCTGCGAGGCGCCAGCCTACCCCAGCCGTGAGCGGTGTTGCAGGGGTGGCGAGCCGCCATCTCAGACCTGCTGCTCGGGCACCGGGTTCGCCAGGCGGAAGCTTCGGTGAGCGGATTAGGTGTTCGCACAGGGTCACCGATCGGCACCCGGCCCGGCCGCCCCGGCTGCCCGATGCCTCCCGAAACTCCGCCGTCCCACCTATGGCGCGCCTAAACGTGACCCGGCGAGATGCGCCGACAGCTCTCTCCCCGACAAGCGGTCGGCTCGCCCGGGTGGCACAATCCGGCTCACCTTGACATTCGAGGTCTCAGTGGTGCCGGCCCACCGCGGTGCGACGACCTCACCCGGCGGGGCGGCGTGCGCCTGAGCCCGAGGTCGGCGGCCCGGGTTCGGATCGTCGTCTACGCCGCGCTGCTCGCGCTCGTGGCCGAGGAGTCATGGGCGGCGGTCGTCCACCTCAGCCACACCGATTTCATCGTCTTCTGGGAGGCGGCGCGCCGGCTCGCCGCGCATGCCGATCCGTACAACTCCGTCGCCGCGTCGGCGGCCGCCTGGCATCAGCTCGGGGTCGCCCACCCCCCGTATCCCCTGCCCTACCCGTACCTTCCCGAGCTCGCCTGGCTGCTCACCCCCCTGGGTCGTCTCCCCTTCGTCACCGCCAATGCCATCTGGCTCGGCGTCTCGCTGGCCGGACTGGCGGTCGCCATCGGCCTGCTGGTAGCGGTCGCGCTCCGCCACTCGTCGCGTCCGCCCGACACCGTCCTGCTGGTCTGCGCTGCCACCCTCACCCTGGGGTCCGCGAGCGGGATCGCGGAGGGACAGCTGGACGTCGTCGTGCTGCTGCTCACCGCGCTCGGTCTGGTGCTTCTTCCGGCGCGGCGGTTCGGCGCCGGAGTGCTGCTCGGCCTGGCCGCGGTGAACAAGCCGCAGAGCCTCTGGCTGGTGCCACTCGCGCTGCTGATGGTGCGCGAGTGGCGGGTTCTGCTCGGGATGGTGAGTGGCGCCGCGGCGGCCTTCGCGATCGGCTTTCTGATCGTTCCCCCGGCGCAGATGATGGAGTGGGTGCGGCAGATCTTCCACGGCTACCCGGCGCCGTCGTCCACGGTGGCCTTCCCGGGCGTCGCGATGGACCTGGGTGGCCCGACAGCGGCGCTGGCGACCGCCATCCCGCTGGCGATCCTCGCCCTGGCCGGCATCTGGTGGGTGCGCGGGCGGCTCGACGCCCGCACCGTCCTCGGTCTGGGCATCGTGCTCTCACTGGTGGTTGCGCCCCACGACTACTCGCACGACCTGCTCCTCGTGGGGGCCCTCGCAGCCAGCGCTGGGCTGGTCGTCGGGTGGCCCAGGTGGCTTGCCCTCGGCGTGGTCGCCATCGACCTGGCCGCCTTCGCGGACTCCTGGCTCAACCCCCCGTGGGACCACCTCGAGGCGCTGCCGCTGGCCGCGCTCGGGATCGCGCTCATCTGGCAGGTGCGGCCGGGCGCCGAGCGCTCGACGGCGCCCGTGCTCGACCCGGCCGCCGCTGGCTGACCTCACGTCGCATCGCCGGGTGTGTGCCATCGGGTCCGCCGATGAGCGGGCACGCATCATCGCCAGCCCGCAAGCCGCTCAGGGTCGCCGGGCGAGGCGGAAACCACCGCTCACGGGAAACGGGAGAACCACGTGCTCGCGGTGATTGAAGTGATTGCAGTCAATCGCCCTCGTCCCAGTGGCGGTTTGGCCGTCTGTACGGTACCGTACACTGGCACCCAGGCCCACGCCAGCCCGCATGCCCATGCCCTCGCACACGTCCACGCCCACGCCCACGCCTGCGGAGGTTGCTGCGATGACCCACCAGCCGATGACCTTGGTCGAGCACCGCGAACTCGGGGGTGCCCTCGTAACGATCCGAGGCACCCTGATGCGCGCCACCGCGGAACTGACGGATCGATATGGCGCATCGAGCAAGACGGGGCGCACCTCCGATCGGGCACTCCGAGCCGTCGACGGGCTGCGCTCCGCGCTGCACGAGCAGTTCGTGCGCGATTTGCCGGCAGCCTTCGACGCGACCGTCTACTACCCAGCCGGGCGCACCTCCGTTCGCGAGCCCTGACAGCCAGCTCGCGCGGTGCTTCCGGATCGTGGTGATGGGGCGATCTCATCGCGCAGACCACCGCAGCCCCGTCCGGTGGGGAGGACCGGCGAACCAGAGAGCCACCTTCGGACCAGCGCAGTGGTGGCCTCGTCGCGCTGCCATCTCGTTGTGGAATAACGAGTTTCCGGGAGCCATCGGGAAGGCGAGATTCGAACTCGCGACCTCACGGTCCCGAACCGTGCACTCTAACCTGGCTGAGCTACTTCCCGATCCTGGGCATGATAGCAGTGGGGCTCAGCCGACCCGGACACGCCTGACCGGACTGGCGCGGCAGGCTCCGCGGGCCGGGGAGCGCCCGACCAGGGTGGCCGCAGCTGGCGGCGAGCGCTTCCCGGGCCGTCCTGCCGCGGCCAGCTCGCCGGAGATCGGCACCCGAACGCCGGGGCTGGCTCGGCCCCTCAGTTGAGCTTGCCGAGCTGGGCGACCTGGTCGTCGGTGAGGCCGACCAGCGCCGCGTCGATGTTCTCCTCGAGGTGGCCGACGGTCGAGGTCCCCGGGATCGGCAGCATCACCGGCGAGCGGTGCAGCAACCAGGCCAGCGCGAGCTGCGCCGGGGTGGCCCCCAGCCTCTCGCTCATGGCGGTGAGGGGGCCCTCGCGCCGGGCCAGGTCGCCGGTCGCCAGCGGGAACCACGGGATGAACCCGATCCGCTCGCGCTCGCAGTACGTGAGGACGTCCTCCGAGCCCCGGTCGACCAGGTTGTAGCGGTTCTGCACGGAGACGATGCCCGCCACCGCCCGGGCCGCCCGGATCTGCTCGACGCTGACCTCGGAGAGCCCGATCAGCCGGATCTTGCCCTCCGCCTGGAGGGAGGCCAGCTCGCCCACCTGCTCCTCGAGCGGCACCGCCGGGTCGATGCGGTGAAGCTGATAGAGCGGGATCTGCTCCAGGCCCAGGCGGCGCAGGCTCATCTCGCACTCCTGGCGGAGGTACTCGGGCCGGCCGACCATGTGCCAGACGCCCGGGCCGGTCCGCACGAAGCCCGCCTTGGTCGCGATCACCAGGTCGTCGGGATAGGGGCGGAGGGCGGACCGGATCAGCTCCTCGCTGACGTAGGGGCCGTACGAATCGGCGGTGTCGATGAGGTCCACGCCCAGCTCGACCGCTCGCCGCAGCACGCGTACGCACTCCTCGCGATCGGCCGGCTCCCCCCAGATCCCCGGCCCGGTGAGCTGCATCGCCCCGAACCCGAGACGGTGCACCACCAGCTGCCCCCCGAGGGCGAATGTGCCACTTGCGGTCGCCGGTCGCTCGATGGTCGCGTCCACGGTCTCCATCTCCCCTTTGCCACCCGCGTCAGAGCCCCCATCTCCCCTCGGTTCAATGCTGACACAGCGGTCTCGGCGCCCACCCTCCGGCCCCCTTCACGCCTGGGCTGGGCGCCGGCCGTCGCCGGCCCGGCCGCGGGACGGCGCGATGGCGGCCCGCGCTGGGGCGCCTAGAATGAGGTCGAATCCGCCAGCACGCACGGAGATCGCAACGCCATGAGCGCGAACGGCAAAGGCGACGACCAGGCCCCCGACGGCGAGCACCGGGGAGGGCTTCGGGTCAAGCGCGGCCTGGCCGAGATGCTCAAGGGTGGGGTGATCATGGACGTGGTCACCCCGGAGCAGGCCAAGATCGCCGAGGAGGCCGGGGCGGTGGCGGTGATGGCCCTAGAGCGGGTCCCCGCCGACATCCGCCGGGAAGGCGGCGTGGCCCGCATGAGCGACGTCTCCCTGGTCAAGGGGATCATGGCCGCGGTCACCATCCCGGTCATGGCCAAGGCCCGGATCGGCCACTTCGTAGAGGCCCAGGTCCTGCAGGCCCTGGGCATCGACTACGTCGACGAGTCCGAGGTGCTGACCCCCGCCGACGAGGAGCACCACATCGACAAGTGGGCCTTCACGGTCCCCTTCGTTTGCGGTGCTCGCGACCTGGGGGAGGCCCTCCGCCGCATCGGCGAGGGGGCTGCCATGGTCCGGACCAAGGGTGAGGCCGGCACCGGCAACGTGGTCGAGGCCGTCCGTCACATGCGGGCCGTGCTGGGCGGGATCCGCCGGCTCCAGGCGATGCGCCACGACGAGCTGATGGCGGAGGCCAAGCGGCTGGGCGCCCCCTATGAGCTGGTGGCGGAGGTCGCCGAGACCGGGCGGCTCCCGGTGGTCAACTTCTCGGCGGGCGGGATCGCCACCCCCGCGGACGCCGCGCTGATGATGCAGCTCGGCGCCGACGGCAACTTCGTGGGCAGCGGCATCTTCAAGAGCGAGGATCCGCTCGGTTACGCCAAGGCGATCGTGGCCGCGACCACCTACTTCGACAAGCCGGACGTGATCGCCGAGGTGAGCGCCGGGCTGGGCAAGCCGATGCGTGGTCTCGACGTCGCCTCGATGCCGAAGGAGGAGCTGCTCGCCGTCCGCGGCTGGTGAGCTCGCTGCTTCGCCCATCCTCTTTGGACCCTCCGGACCACCGGGCCCTTCGCCCACGCCCTGAACCAGCACCCGTCCGCGCCGTGGCCGGACGGCGGGCACCCCGGTGACCTCGCTTGCCGCGAGCTTGGGTACACTGGCGGGAGTGACCGAGATGCTGCCGGCGCCGTCCCATCGGGATGGCTCGCGTCTCCGAGGGATCTGAAGCCATCGTCCGGATAGGTGTGCTCGCCCTGCAGGGGGACGTCCGCGAGCACCTCGCCGCCTTCCGCCGCGCCGGGGCGGAGGCCCTCCCGGTGCGGACCGCCGAGGAGCTCCGCAGCGTCGACGCGCTGGCCCTGCCCGGGGGCGAATCGACCACCATGAGCCGGCTGGTCCGCGTCTTCGGCCTGGAGGCGCCCCTGCGGCGCCGCCTGGCCGGGGGCATGCCCACCTTCTCGACCTGTGCCGGCACGATCCTGCTGAGCCGCGAGATCCTCGACGGCACCCCCGACCAGCTCGCCCTCGGAGTCCTCGACCTGCGCACCCGGCGCAACGGCTACGGCCGCCAGCTCGAATCCTTCGAGCTGGACCTCGAGCTCCCGGTGGTCGAGGCCGGAGCGTTTCGCGCCGTCTTCATCCGAGCTCCGGTCATCGAGGGGTGCGGCCCAGGTGTCGAGGTGCTGGCGAGCCATCTGGGCCGCCCGGTCGCTGTCCGCCAGGGCGCCCATCTGAGCTTCACCTTCCACCCCGAGATGACCGGCGACCTACGCCTCCACCGCCTCTTCCTGGCCACGGCCGCACGCGAGATGGCGGGAAGCAAGAGCCTCCCGCCCGGCGAGACGCTTCTCCCCACGGAGGACAGCGCGGCATGAACATCCGTCCAGCGTCCTTCCGCGACCTGGCCCGCATCGAGGAGCTCTACCGCGAGGCGGGCAGCGGCGACGAGCAGGCGTCCCAGCTATCCCCCGATCACCCCGTCCCCCAGGCCACCCTGCTGCGGCTGTGGTACGCGCTCAGCAAGACGGTCTCGTCGCTGGTGCCCTTCAACGTGGGGACGGCCGGGGACACGCTCTTCGTCGCCGAGACCCGCGAGGGCATCGTCGGATTCATCCAGGCCCAGGCCTCGGGGGACCGGGCCGCCACGCTCCAGATCCTCAACCTCTGCGTGACCGCGACCGCGAGCGGCCACTTCGCGCGCTCCCAGCTGTTGACCCACCTCACCAACCACGGACTGGAGCACGGCATCCAGCGATTCGTGGTGCGGCTCCCGCTCGAGCACCCGCTGGTCGGCATCTTCCTGGAGCAGGGCTTCGTCCAGCTCGCGACCGAGCAGATCCTGTACAGCGACGACGCCCCGGTCACCCCGCAGACCGCGCGCAGCGTGCACCTCCGCGCCGCCCGGCCCGAGGACGTGGGCGCCATCTACCTCCTCTACCTGCGCACCACCCCCTCCCACGTCGCGAGCCTCGAGGGGTCGTCCCTCAAGGTCTGGCAGTCGAGCTTCGCCGAGGGGGCCATGACCCGGATGAGCCACGACGACATCCACCACTTCGTGTTCGAGGAGCCGGGAGTGGTGGCCTGGGCGGCCATCCGCACGGCGTCGGCGACGCGACCCACCCTGCTCTCCCTGATGTGCGACGGTCACAACCCGCGGTTGCGCGAGGCGGTGATCGACGGCGCGCTCCGCGAGCTGCCTGCGGGCCCCGTCTCGTCGGTGCTCCGCCACTACGACTCGGAGCTGATCCGCGGTCTGCAGAAGCGCGGTTTCGCCATCTACGGCACCCAGGTGCTGCTGGTCCGAGATCTCGCGAGCAAGGTGCGGCTGCGCACCGCGCCGGCGCGCAAGAAGCCGGTCCTGGTGCACGCGCACCTGGCCCAATCGGTGCCCGCCGACACCTCCCCGAGCCTCACGGTCCTGACCCGGAGGAGCGAGCGATCACCGCTCCCCTGAGG
Organism: uncultured Chloroflexia bacterium; assembly: GCA_963793875.1. GTDB lineage: Bacteria > Chloroflexota > Dormibacteria > Aeolococcales > Aeolococcaceae > Changshengia. The sequence continues at coordinate 227,831 of CAWCBS010000002.1, forward strand.
CTCCACCGCTGATGGCGGCGGGAGGAGTCAAGCCGCGGGCCTCGGCCGCGAGCCGAGGAATCAACGGTGCCGGCAGCGAGTACGGCCCCGCCTGGAGGGAGGAGCTGGCGCTCCTCTTCGCGGCGCTCCCGCCCCGGATCGCGTCCGCCGCCCAGGCGGCCGCAGCCGACCGCGGCGACCTGCTGGAGGTGGTCCTGGACCTGGGCCGCGAGCCCGAGGCCCGCTTCGTCGACGGCGAGGTCATCCTCGACAGCGCCCCGGTCGACACCGCCGACATCGAGTACGTCGTCGAGCGGGTCGGCGACTTCGGCGACGACAACCGCGCCGGCATCGAGCGCACCCTGCACCGGATCAGCGCCATCCGCAACCGCGCCGGCAGCATCGTCGGGCTGACCTGCCGGGTCGGCCGGGCGGTCACCGGAACCATCGACATCATCAAGGACATCGTGGTTCAGGGCCGCTCCATCCTTCTCCTCGGCGCCCCGGGGATCGGCAAGACCACCATGCTCCGCGAGTGCGCCCGGGTGCTGAGCGACGACGAGGGCAAGCGGGTGGTGATCGTCGACACCTCCAACGAGATCGGCGGTGACGGCGACATCCCCCATCCCGGGATCGGACGCTCGCGGCGGATGCAGGTCCAGACCCCGACCAAGCAGCACGCGGTGATGATCGAGGCGGTGGAGAACCACATGCCCCAGGTGATCGTCATCGACGAGATCGGCACCGAGCTGGAGGCCGCGGCGGCCCGGACCATCGCCGAGCGCGGGGTCCAGCTGGTGGGCACGGCCCACGGCATGACGCTCGACAACCTGCTCGTCAACCCCACCCTCAACGACCTGCTCGGCGGCATCCAGACGGTCACCCTCTCCGACGAGGAGGCTCGCCGCCGCGGCACCCAGAAGTCGGTGCTCGAGCGCAAGGCGCCGCCCACCTTCGACGTGCTGGTCGAGATCCAGCAGCGCGACCGGGTGGCGGTCCACATGCCGGTCGCCGAGACCGTCGACGAGGCGCTGCGCGGCAAGTACAAGCCCCCGCAGATCCGGATGCGCGGCGACGCCGGGCAGATCATCAGCCGGATCGACACCGGGGGCCCGCCCACCCAGTTCGAGCCCCCTCCCTTCGGCGGCGGGGGGCGGCGACCCCGGGAGCGCGAGCACCGCCGGAGCGGCTTCGACGTGGAGCAGTACATTGCCAACCAGCAGCGCGGCCGCCGGGAGCCGGGCGAGCGCTCGGGCAACGGCTCGCCCCGCCTCGCCCCGCCGCTCTCGGTCTTCCCCTACGGGGTGTCGCGGAGCTACCTGGAGCAGTCGGTGCGCGAGCTCAAGCTGCCGGTGCGCATCCAGCACCACGTCGAGGACTCCGACATCGTGCTGACGCTCAAGAACTACTACCGGCGCAAGGACTCCCCGGTGCGCGTCGCCGAGTCCTCGGGGATCCCCATCGAGGTGCTGCGCAGCAACACGGTGTCCCAGATCAAGGGCGCGCTGGCCCGGGTCTACGGCGTGGAGGCGTCCGATCCCACCGAGACCGCCCTTGAGGAGGCGCTGGAGGGGATCAACCGGGCCCGGCAGCTCGGCGGCGAGGTGGAGCTCTCGCCGCAGAACGCCCACGTCCGGCGCCTTCAGCATCAATTGGTCGGCGAGCACGAGATGGTGGCCCGCAGCACCGGCGAGGAGCCGAACCGACACCTGGTCATCCTCGGCCCGGCCGACGCCTGAGCAGAGAGCGTCCCGGACCCCCTCTCGGCGTCACCGCGGCTGGACACCGCGGGCCGCTGGCGGCGCCCGCGACGGGCGGCTCATACTCCCCTCCCGTGTCCTGGACGGGTTTCTTCATCTCCCTGGAGGGGATCGACGGCGCCGGCAAGAGCACCCAGAGCGCCGCGCTGGCGGGTGAGCTGAGCCGGGCCGGCCACGAGGTCGTCGCCCTGCGGCCCAGCGACACCCAGCTCGGTGACCTGGTCAGGGGCTACCTACTCCAGCACCATCGGGTTCGGGTCGACCCCTGGACCGAGGCCCTGCTCTTCACGGCCGGAAGGATCCAGCTGCTGCGGGAGCGGATCCTGCCCGCGCTCGCCGACGGGGCGGTCGTGATCGCCGACCGCTACGCCAACTCGACCCTCGCCTACCAGGGCGCGGGGCGCGGCCTGCCCCTGCCCGCGCTGCGCCGGCTGCACGCGGAGGCCTGCGGCGACGTCTGGCCCGACCTCACCTTCCTGCTCGAGCTTCCCCGGCAGGTGGCCGAGGACCGGCAGCGATCTCAGCAGCTCCCCCTGGACCGCTTCGAGTCCGCCGCCAACGACTTCCACCTGGACGTCCAGCAGGGCTTCCAGGAGCTGGCGGCGGCCGAGCCCGACCGCTTCGTCCGCATCGACGCCGGCCGCGCCCCCGCCGCCGTGCGGGCCGACATCAGCGCGGTGGCCCTGGGGCGGCTCGCCGCACGCCGACTGGTCGCGCCCCATCCAGGGGATCCACGGTGAGGCTGATCGTGGCCATCCTCCATGCCAAGGACGCCGAGCCCTGCGTCACCGCGCTCAACGACGGCGGCTTCGCCTGCACCCGGCTGGGCAGTTTCGGCGGCTTCCTGGACCGGGACAACGTGACCCTGCTGATCGGGGTCGAGGCGGCCCAGGTGGACACCGTGGTCGGCATCCTGCGCAGCCGCGCCAAGCGCCGCCACGAGCGGCTGCACACCGCGGTGATGCCAGTGCCCGCGGGTGGGCCCGCCGCGCCGCTCCCGGTCGACGTGGAGGTCGGCGGAGCCACCCTCTTCGTGCTTCAAGTCGACCGTTTCGAGCGCCTCTGATCGACGGCGGGTGCCCTCAGCGCAGGTCCACCAACACCTCGTCCAGCCCCACCACTCGTTCGACCCGGGTGCCGCTGAGATGAACGCGGACCCCGCGCACCCCGTTGGCACCCGGCGCGCCGGGCTCCCACCCCTCGGCGTAGAGGCGGCGGGCCTCGCCCCAGGTGCCGGCGTTGCGGAGCTGACGGCCGTCGGTGAACCCGACGCTGCCCGGCCGGCTCGGGTAGCCGAAGCCCACCTCGCCGCCGCTCGCCAGGAAGGCCCTCACCGAGGCCAGCGGGCGATCGTCGGGGAGCGGCGACGGCTCGGTCAGCAGGGCGGCCGTCAGGTTCGGCAGCTCGGTGCTGCCGGCCATCTCCCGCACCGCCACCCGGGCCGCGTGCCGGTCCGCACGCTCGCGGCGGCGCCGCTCGGTGGCGACCTCCTCTCGCCGGGCCTGGATCTCGCGGAGCTGGCGCTCGTACGGGGCCATGGCGGTGCGGGTCGCCCGCTCCACGGCGGCGAGCCGCTCCGCCTCGGCGTCGAGCGCGGCCGGGTCCAGCTCTCGCAGCCGGTCCGGCTCGACCCGCTCCGGCAGCGCAGGGGGTGGAAGGGGTGTCGGCGCCTGGGTCATCGGTTCCCATGATCGCGCGCCCGGGCCGCGCCACCGGCGTCGATCGCCACCGGCGGGGACCGGTTGTGGAACCGAGGTCACGAGCAGGCAACGGCCCAGGCCGTTCGGCCCATCCCCCACTACCCTGAAGGACCTTGCACCACGTTTGACGGGATCAACTTCCAGGGGCAGCTGAGGGCTGGCATGATCGCAGACACCGACGACCGGCGAGCCGCCGCAACCCGCACGCGGGCCCCGCTGGAGCTCGCCGAGGAGGCACAGGCGCTGGTCCGCGGGATGCCCGACGGCATGCTCCTCGTCGACCGGCGCGGCCGCATCCTCTTCGTGAACGGGCGGCTGCTGTCGATGACCGGGCATGCCGAGACGGACCTGATCGGCGCGCCCGTCGAGGTGCTGGTGCCGGCCCCGCTCCGGGCGGCGCACGTCCGCCACCGCCGGGGCGCCCCCCCGGGGCCCACCCACCGCCCGTCGGGGACGACCGGCATCGAGTTCAGCGTGCGGAGGGCCGACGGCACCACCTTCCCCGCGGACATCGGCCTCAGCTCGGCGACCTGGGCCGACCGGGAGCTGGTCGTCGTCGTGGTCACCGATCTCACCGCGCGCCGGCGCGCCGAGGAGATGCGGTCGATGCAGTTCACCGTGACCCGCGTCCTGAGCGACGCGACCTCGCTGGCCGACGCCGGACCCCAGTTGCTCGACGTGATCGGCCGGACCCTGGAGATGAGCTCCGGGGACCTGCGGCTGATGGAGCCGGCCGGGGGGTTGACCGTCGCCGCCACCTGGCCCTCGCCCGCGGCCGCCGGGGGTCGTGCGGGCGCCGGGGTGACCCCCGGAGAGGTCCCCGTGCTCGGGGAACCAGGCCCCGCCCCCGCCGCGCATCGGAGCGCGGCCCTCTCCTTCCCGGTGGTGAGCGAGGGGAGGACCAACGCCGTGTTCCGCTTCTTCAGCGAGACCGGCCCGGCGCTGTCCTCCGACGCCGAGGGCATCATGCGCGACATCGGCGATCAGATCGGGCATTTCGTGCAGCGCCGGCAGGCGGAGGCGGCGCTGGAGGAGAGCATCGCCCGGCTGGCCGAGGTGGCCGCCACCGATCCCCTGACCGGGATCCGCAACCGGCGCGAGTTCGACCGGATGCTCGCCACCGTCCCGCGGCGCCGTTTCGGGGTCCTCGCCGTCGACGTCGACAACCTCAAGCGGCTCAACGACGAGTTCGGCCACGAGGCGGGCGACGTGGCGCTGCGCGCGGTCGCCTCGAGCTTGGTCGCCGCCCTCCGCGGCTGGGACATCGTGGCCCGCACCGGCGGCGACGAGTTCTCGATGCTGATGTCCGACGTCACCGCCCAGGAGGCGGCCCGAGCCGCCGAACGGGTGCGCAACGTGGTCAGGGCGATCTCGGTCTCGTACGGCCAGGTGAGCATCAGCGTCGGCTGGGCCACCGGCCCCGCCGGCGCCGACCCCCGCGACGTCCTCGACCTCGCCGACGCCAACCTCTACGAGGCCAAGCGGGCCGGCCGGGACCGGGTGGTCGGCGGTCCGATGAGCCGGCGCGGCACCCGCCCCGCCCGCCGCTCCGAGTGGTCGGCGCGGATCGAGGAGATCCTCGCCAGCCGCCACCTCAACATCCTCTACCAGCCGATCGTCCGGCTCGGTCACGGCACGGTGATCGGCCACGAGGCGCTCGCCCGCCCGCCCGGCTTCGGGCCCTCGGACAGCGTGGAGGACCTCTTCGCCGAGGCCCACCGCACCGGAAGGATCCGCGACATCGACTGGCTCTGCCGCCGCCTGGCGGTCGCCGCCGTCCCCTGGCCGGTCGGCGACGACTGGGCGCTCTTCCTGAACGTCAGCGCCGTGCCCCTGCTCGACCCGGTCCACGACGTGGACCAGATGCTCATGCTCCTCGAGGCGTCGGGGGCGCAGGCGCACCAGGTGGTCCTGGAGATCACCGAGCGCGAGCTGATCTCCGACCTGGGCAGGGTTCGCGAGGTGCTGGCCGCGTACCGGGAGCACGGCTTCCGGTTCGCCCTGGACGACGTCGGCGAGGGCCACTCCACCCTGGAGCTGCTGGCGGCGGCGCGTCCCGAGTTCATCAAGATCGCGCGCAGCCTCACCATGACCGCCGCCCACTCCAGCTCGCGGGCCGCCATCCGGGCGGCCGTGGCCTTCGCCCAGGTGAGCGGCGCCGCGGTGATCGGCGAGGGGATTGAGAACGAGTTTGCCGCCGGCCAGATGGCGGCTCTCGGGGTCGGGCTCGGCCAGGGGATGTGGCTGGGCCGCCCGGGCCGGCTCGAGCAGGGGCCGCACGAGGGTGAGCTGGTGGGGCTCAGCCAGCGCTGGCGGCCGGTGGCCCCGGCGGGCTGAACCCACCCCGAAGGCACCGCCCCGGCCGCGTGGGCGGGGCGGAACCGTGCGCCCCGCCTGCCGGGCCCCGTCGAACCGGCCCCTCCGGCGCCTCCGAGCCCCGAGCGCCGGACGCCCTCGGGCTGCTCAGCCGGCACGGACCCGGCCCGGTGCTGTATGACGGCCACACCCGACCTGCGATCAGGAGGACCCACAGATGGCCGCGACCACGGACCCGGTCCGGACCGACCGCCAGGAGGCGGTCGCGCTGGTGACCATCGCCCACCCCCCGGTGAACGCGATCAGCTGGGCCGTCGCCGCCGGGATCCTCGACGCGCTGACCGCGGCCGAGGCCGACCCTGCCTGCCGGGCGCTGGTCCTGACCGGCGCCGGCGACCGCTACTTCTCCGCCGGCGCCGACCTCACCGAGCTGGCGGGCGACACCCCGGGCGACATCGCGGGCCCCGACGAGGTGACCGTGCGCCTTGAGGCGTCGCGGCTCCCGGTGATCGCCGCGGTCAACGGGATCGCCTACGGCGGGGGTTGCGAGCTCGCCCTGGCCTGCGACCTGCGGATCTGCGCCGAGGGTGCGCGCTTCGGCCAGCCGGAGATCAAGCTGGGGATCATCCCGGGCTGGGGGGGCACCCAGCGGCTGCCCCGCCTGGTGGGGCGGGGCCCCGCGCTGGAGATGCTCCTGACCGGCGACCCCATCGACGCCGCGTGGGCGAAGAGCTGCGGGCTGGTCACCCGGGTCGTCCCCGCCGGCCGTCTCCGCGAGGAGGCACTGGCGCTGGCCGGCCTGCTGGCCCAGCGCCCTCCGCTGGCCGTGGCGGCGGTCAAGCGCGCGGTCCGCCAGGGGTCCGACGGGAGCCTGACCGCCGGGCTCCGCCGCGAGCGGGAGGAGTTCGCGCGGCTGCTCCGGAGCGAGGACGCGCGCGAGGGCCTCTCCGCCTTCCTGGAGAAGCGCCCGCCCACCTGGCGCGGCCGGTGACGGACAGCACCCCGAAACTCGCCCCGCCCTCCTCCGCGGGCCGGAGGAATTGGTCCCGCCGGCAATGATCGTTCCAATCATCAGTCCCATTGCCCTGGTGGCGCTGGCGGCGGCGACCCTCCTGCTGACTGCGCGGAGGGCGCGTCAGCTCCTCCAATTGATGCGCCAGTCACGGCGGCCCGACCGGCGCGGCGGCGACCTGCGGGGGCGCGCCCGCGCCGCCCTGGTGGATGTCCTCGGCCAGGGCCGGCTGCTCCGCTGGCCCTTTGCCGGGCTGCTCCACGCCCTCATCTTCTGGGGCTTCCTGGTCCTGCTCACGGCCATCGCCCAGGCGATCGTCGAGGCGCTGGTGGTCGGGGTGCGGCTGGACACCATCCCCGTGGTGGCGCCGGTGCTCGCCCACCTCCAGGACCTCTTCTGCGTGCTGGCGCTGACCGGGGTGCTGCTGGCCCTCGTCAACCGGCTGGTGGTGAGGCCCGGCCGCTTCCGGGGCAGCCATCGCGGTGACGCCCTGCTCATCCTGGGCTGGATCGCCGCCCTGCTCGTCTGCATGGAGCTCAACTACGCGACCCTGATCGCCGAGCGCTCGCCGGAGGCGCTGGGCGCCGACCGCCCGCTGGCGGCGGCACTCAGCCATCTCTTCACCCCGCTGGGCTCGGGCAGCGAGGCCCTGGTCGCGCTCCACGGGGTCTTCTTCTGGGGCCACCTCATCCTGGTCTTCGGCTTCCTCGTCTACCTCGGATACAGCAAGCACCTGCACATCGTCACGGCCCCCGTCAACGTGGTGCTGCGCGAGCAGGGACCCCGGGGCCGGCTGCGCACGGTGGACATCGAGGCGGTGATGTCGGCCCCCGACGAGCGGGATCAGCGTTTCGGCGCGGGAGCCCTCGAGGACCTCTCCTGGAAGGACGTGCTCGACCTCTACACCTGCACCGAGTGTGGCCGCTGCCAGAGCCACTGCCCGGCGTATCTCACCGGCAAGCCGCTCTCCCCCAAGACGCTCATCACCGACCTCCGTGAGGTCGCGTACGAGCAGCTCGGGGGCGGCTACGCGGGCAGCAGCCACAGCGCCCACGTCGACCCGAGCCGCGGCTCGGGGTCGGCACCACCGGGCACGGAACCGGTGATGTGGGAGACGGGCGGGGGGCCTGGATCGATCGGCGGCCTGCCCGGCCGCTTCCAGCCCTCCTGGCTCAGTCCCGAGCGGGTGAGCGCGGCGGTGGAGGCGGCGGGTGGGGGCGAACGGCCCCTGATCGGGGGCGCGATCGCCGATGAGACGCTGTGGGCCTGCACCATGTGCGGCGCGTGCATGGACCAGTGCCCGGTCTTCATCGAGCACGTTCCCAAGATCGCCGAGATGCGGCGTCACCTGGTCCTCGACGAGTCGCGCATGCCCCGCGAGGCCGAGACCGCACTGCGTGCCATCGAGAACGTTGCCAACCCGTACGGCATCTCCCATCAGCGGAGGACCGACTGGGCCGCCGGTCTCGACGTGCCGACGCTGGCCGACCGCCCCGGCGCCGAGTACGTGTACTGGGTCGGCTGCGCGGTCGCGTTCGACGAGCGGGCGCGCAGCATCGCCACCTCCCTGGTCGCCATCCTCCGGACCGCGAAGGTCGACTTCGCGGTGCTCGGTTCCGAGGAGCGCTGCACCGGCGACCCGGCCCGGCGGATCGGCAACGAGTACCTCTTCCAGGAGCGGGCGCGGCAGAACGTCGAGATCCTCAACGGGCACGGGGTCCGCAAGATCGTCACCAGCTGCCCCCATTGCTTCAACACCCTCGCCAACGAGTATCCGGACCTCGGTGGCCACTACCGGGTGATCCATCACACCGAGCTGATCGACGAGCTGATCAAGGCGGGCAGGATCGTCCTGGAGCGGCCGCTCGAGGAGACCGTGACCTATCACGACTCGTGCTACCTGGGACGCTGGAACGGCGTCTACGACCCGCCCCGCGACATCCTGGAGCGCATTCCGGGTGTGCGGGTGGTGGAGATGGGCAGGAGCCGCCACGAGGGGATGTGCTGCGGCGCGGGCGGAGGCCGGATGTGGATGGAGGAGGGCGCGCCCCGGGTCAACCACCGCCGCCTCGACCAGGCCCTGGAGACCGCGGCCACCAGGGTGGCGACCGCATGCCCCTTCTGCCTGGCGATGTTCGAGGAGGGGATCGCCGCTCAGGGTGCCCAGGACCGGGTCGCGGTCGACGACGTCGCCGTCTACGTGGCCCGCTCGATGCGCCGCGCCGGGGAGGGCGATGGCAGCGGCGCCGCGCCCGGGGCCTCGGGTTGACACCCAACTCGCCGGTACCGTAGTGTCCGAGCTGCCGCTCGCGGGCGGCGTCTCGTTCGTCCTCCTCTTTCGCGCGCGCTCACGAGGTTCGGTGGCCGGTCACCCATCGCTGCAGCCACACCGATGATGCGAGTCCTCTGATGCGGGTCCTCGTCGTCGCCGCGAACAAGGGTGGCGTGGGCAAGTCCACCCTCGCTTTCCAGGTCGCCGCCGAGCTGGCCCTGCACGGACTGCGGGTGCTCGCCGTCGACGCCGACAAGCAGGCCGACCTCACCCGTTACGCGCGCGGGCCCCGTCTCGCCGGACTGGGGCTCGACGCCGTGATCGCCGACCCGTTGCTGGACCCGCGTCCCTACATCGGCCCGGTCGCCGAGAACCTCGACCTGCTGGGCAGCTCATCGCGGCTGGCCGAGGCCGACGAGATCCTCAGCACCGCCGAGGGAGGCGCCTTCTTCCTCCACCGCAGCCTCGGCCTGGTGGCCGACACCTACGACTGGGCCGTGATCGACACCGGCCACTCGGAGCCGCTCGTCGCCGCCGCGCTGGTGGCCGCCGACCTGCTGCTGATGCCGACCACCGCCAGCGCCCCGGACGCCCGTCACGCCGGCGAGATGCTGCAGATCGCCACCCGGGTGCGCCGGGAGCTCGGCCTCAGCAGCGACGGGCTGCTGCCGCGTTCGCTGATCGCGATCTGGAGGCGCCAGCACAACGGCGTCGCCGACGGCGAGGTCATCGAACACCTCCAGGAGCGCTTCGGCGGCCTGGTCTGCCCGGTGATCATTCCCCACAGCTCGCGGATCTCGGAGGCCAACGACCAGCGTCTCACCGTCCGCCAGCACGCCGCGATGTATGGGAGCAGCCGCGACCGGCCGCTCCGGGCCGCTGTCGAGGCCTATGCGGCGATCGCCGACCACGTGCTGGCCCGCTCCGGGGCCGTCCCCGGTGATCGACCCGGCGCCGGCCTGCTGGCCGAGATCGACTTCGACGAGCCCGACCTGACCCGGGTGGCGGCGGCGATCCGCCGCGTCAAGGCCCGGCGGGGCCTGGACGACGACCAGCTCGCCGAGGTGCTGGGCCGCTCCGTCGACTGGGTCCGCCACACCCTCGCCTTCGGTGCCCACCATCCGGAGGGCGAGGATCGCCTCACCATCCGGCCGGCGTCTCGCTCCACCGTCCGGGAGGTGGTCGGCTCGCGGACGCGGTGGCGTTCCTGAGCGCGGTCGAAGCCCCTCGCTTCACCCGCGACCGGCTCACCTGGCTCGCCTACATCAGCCTCTCGACCTATGCCTTCTACATCTATGCCCTCGGCCCGGTGGTCGCCTTCCTCCGCCAGGAGCTCCACCTCACCTACACGCTGACCAGCCTCCACTCCACCCTCTGGTCGGTGGGCTCGGTGCTCGCCGGGCTGACCCTCCAGTCCCTGGCCCGGCGGCTGGGCCGGCACCGCCTCTTCTGGCTGGCCGCCACCACCACCGGCGTGGGAGCCCTGCTCTTCATCGTCGGGCACGCCGTCGCGGTGACCCTGCTCGCGGCCCTGGTGCTGGGCACCGGGTCGACGCTGGTGGGGGCGGTCAGCTCGGTCGTCCTCGCCGACCGCCACGGTCGGCGCAGCGATCGGGCGCTGGTCGAGGCCAACTTCGGTGCCAGTGGGGTCGGCACCTTCGTCCCGGCGCTGCTCGGCCTGCTCGCCCTGACCGCCGGCGGGTGGCGCTCCGGGTTGCTGCTGCCGCTCCTGACCCTGGTGGTGCTGTTCCTGGTGATGGGGCGGGTCCCCATGCCCGCGCCCCCGATCGCCGCCGCCGCGACCGCCGGGCGGCTGCCCCGGGGGTTCTGGGCTCACGTCCTGCTGGTGGCCCTCGCCGTCGGGATCGAGTTCTGCGTCCTCTTCTTCTCGGTCCCGCTGCTCAGCACCGGCTCCCGGCTCACCACCGCCGGCGCCGCGGCGGCCCTCAGCCTGTTCGTGGCTGGGGAGCTGAGCGGACGGGCGGCGGGGTCCTGGCTCACCCGCCGCCCCGGCCGCGCGACGCGGCTCATCGGTGCCTCCCTGGGGGTCGCCATGGCCGGCTTCCTGGCGCTCTGGCTGGTCCGGGTGACCGGCGTCGCGGTGGTCGCGCTCTTCGTGACCGGGCTCGGCATCGGCAACCTCTACCCCCTGAGCCTCGCCCTGGCGCTGGGTGCGGGGCGCGGCCGGACCGACCAGGCGATGTCCCGGGTCCAGGTGGGGATCGGGGTGGCGATCGGCACCGCGCCGCTCCTCCTCGGCATCCTCTCCGACCACGCCGGAGTCATCCGCGCTCTGAGCGTGGAGCCCGGTCTGATCGTTGTCGCCGCTCTGGTGCTGCTGCTGGTGGTCCGCGCAGGGCGCCGTGAGGCGGCCGCGCTCCGGGCCCATCCGGGGGTGGCGGACGGATCCTGAGCTTGGTACGGCGGGCCCGCGCCGGCCGCGGTTTTGATCTCGGCCCGCCGTCATCAACGTGTCACCGGGCGTGACCTGGCCGGGGCGCCTCCAGCCCGTACGATCGATCGGCGGGGGTGGAGAGGATGGGGGATGAGGTAGGAGTTGCGGATCATGGGCTGGAGCTTCCGACGCCTACCGGCGGCCGACCTGCTGCGGGCGGTCAGCGTGCTCGGCGAGGGGGCGGCGGCACTGCGTCGCGGGCGCCTCATCGAGGTCAACCCGGCCCTGAGTGCGATCACCGCGTACAACCGCGCCGAGCTGCTGGCGCTGCCCTCGTTGGTGGCGCTCGCCCCCCCGGAGGAGCGCGAGGCCCTGACGGCCCGGCTGGCCCGTCGCGACGGTGCGGAAGCCGCGGACCAGCGCTTCGAGACCCACCTGCTCACCCGGGATGGACGGCGCCTGGCGGTCGAGATGGCGATCTGGTCCCCCGATGGGGATCGCCATCGCCAGCTGGTCCTGGTGCGCGACATCTCGGCCCGCCGCCGCGCCGCGACGCACGCGGTCATCCAGTCGGCCGTTCCCCGGGTGCTGAGCGATGCGGCGAGCTTCGACGCCGCCGCGGCCCGCCTCGTCGAGCTCGTCGGCCGGAGCCTGGGCATGAGCGGGGGTGAGGTCTGGGTGCTGGTCGGCACCAGCGGGCAGACCATGACCCGCCGGGCCACCTGGTGGGATCCGGAGTTCGATGCCGGGGAGCTCGGACCGGCTCGCCGCGAGCTGAGCCACGGCGGGCGGGGGCTGCCCGACCGCGTCTGGTCGGCCGCCGCCCCGGTGATCGTCGCCGACCTCGGCCGTGCCCCCGGCGTGCTCGACCCCGGGGTGGCCCGGCCGGCCGGGCTCGCCGGTGCCATCGGCTTCCCGATCCCCAGCGACGACCGGGTGATCGGCGTCATCGGCTTCTTCTCCTCCGGGCGGCTCGCCGTCGACCCCGGGGTGGTGGAGGCGATGGGCGACATCGGGCGCCAGATCGGCCACTTCCTGGAGCGCCGCCACACCGAGCTGAGCCTCGAGGAGACCGTGGTCCACCTCACCGAGGTGGCCGCGTCCGACTCGCTGACCGGGTTGCGCAACCGCCGCGAGTTCGACCGGCTGCTGGCGACCCTCCCCCGTCAGCGCTTCGCCGTCTTCGCCATCGACGTCGACAATCTGAAGCACGTCAACGACCAGTTCGGCCACGAGGCGGGCGACACCATGCTCCGCGGCGTCGGCCGCGCCCTCGCCGCCTGCGTGCGCGGATGGGACGTGGTCGCCCGCGTCGGCGGTGACGAGTTCGCCGCCCTGATGGTCGGCGTCGATCCGGCCCAGGCGGCCCTCGCCGCAGAGCGGATGCGCGCCACCGTGAGCGGGATGTCGCTCTCCCGCGGCACGCCGCGGATCAGCCTCGGCTGGGCGGTCGGGACGGCGGGCACCGATCCCCGCGAGGTGGCCCGGCTCGCCGACGCCCATCTCTACGAGGCCAAGCGCGGCGGCCGCGATCGCGTCTCGGGCGGCGCCTTCGTCGGGCGGGGCGGCATCGACGCCGGCCCGGAGTGGGCGGTGCGCTCGGGATGGCCGGCGGAGCCGGGCGATCCCGAGGCTGCGGACGGATCAGGAGCGCTCGCGCGGGGCGCGTCCGGGGAGGCCGGTCCGGCGCCGGAGACCGGGCGCGGGTCGGGGAACGTCACCGGACACGGTGCGGCCAGGGAGACCGCACCCGGCACGATGAACGTGACCGCGCACGGGCTGAGCGACGAGGCAGCGGCGGACCCGCACGCCGGCGGCCCGGGGCTCGGCGAGATGCCGGTCCGCGGCCGCCGCTACCCGGCTCACCCGACCCCGCCCTGACCTCCGGGGGCGTCCGGGGCGGCACGGCCGAAGGCGGCCACGTAGTCGGGATCCGGCCGTCCCTGGATGTGATGGACATAGGGGACCAGAACCCGGCCGACCAGCACCTGGATGGCCGCGGCGACCGGCACGGCGAGGAGCGACCCGATCAGGCCGGCGAGCGCCCAGCCCACCACCAGGGCCAGCACCACCGCCAGGGCGGGGAGCGCGAGCACCCGGTTCATCACCACCGGAACGATGGTGTTGGCGTCGACGAGCTGCACCACCACCAGCACGATCAGCACCAGCACCGGGTACTCGGGTGAGACCGTGAAGCCGAGCAGCGCCGCCGGGACGACCCCGAGGATGGCCCCGATCATCGGGATCGCGGCGGCGATGCCCGCGAAGAGCCCGAGCAGGACGGGGCTGGGCAGCCCGAGCACGGTGCAGGCGATGCCGGTGGCCACGCCGACCACGACCATGTTGATGGCGACCGCGCGCAGGTAGCCGCCCATCCGGTAGCCGGTGTCCTGGATCACCTCGATCACCAGCGCCTGGGCTCGGGGCGGGAAGAGGTCGACCACGAACGACTTGAGCCGGTCGCTGGTGGTGAGCCAGAGGAAGCTCATCACCAGGACCAGGACCAGGTCGGCCACCGCGCCGGCGATGGTGCCGCCGATGGTCACCAGGTACTGGCCCGCCTGGCCCAGGACTCCCTCCACCTGGCCGGTCAGCTGGGCGTTGCTGATGCCGAGGTGTTTCTCGATGCCCTTGATGAAGCTCACCGCCGAGTGCTGATAGGAGGGGAAGTGGGTGGCCAGGCTCTCGGCCTCGCTCACCACCGGCTGGACCAGCAGGGCGACGATGCCGGCCAGCACGGCCAGCAGCACGAGGTAGACGATGGCGATGGCCGCGGCGTGGGGGAGGTGCAGCTCCTGGACCCGATGCACGAGCGGACGCACTCCCTCGGCGATCACCACCGCGATCAGGAAGAGCATGACCAGGCTGGCGACCTGGGCCAGCACGTAGATCAGGGCGAGCACGGCGAGCACCAGCAGCGCCGCCGCCACCAGGGTGCGCACCCTGATCACTGGGCGCGCCTCTCGCCGGCGCTCCTGAGCGTGGCCCCCGGCCGGTGCCGCTCCCGGGGAGGGGACGGGCTCCGGCGCGCTCTCCGGCGGTGCCGTCTCGGCGGTCTCGGCCACGGCGCCAACCGTACCAGGGATCGGCGGCCGCCGATCCGGCTCAGAGCCCGGTGAGGTGGACCCCCACCGAGCGACGCGAGAGTCGATTGATGCTGAGCAGGAGCACGGTTAGCTGCTCGAGGTGGTGGGCGTTGCCGAGACGACCGGCGTCCACGACCCGGAATCCCGCGATGAGGCCGGCCACCTCGCCCACCTGCTGCTTGGCCTCGCGATCGTCGCCGCAGATGAGCACGTCCTCGTCCAGGGCGCGGTCGAGGCGGCTCAGGTGAGCGCTGCTCACGGTGTGGAAGCCGGCGACCACGCGGCTCCCGGCGAGCAGGGCCGCGACCTGCTCCGCCGCCGAACCCTCCGGGACCGGGACCGCCACCGGGCCCAGCTCGGGATCGAAACGGACCGGGACGGTGGTGCTCACCACCACCCTGCCGCGCAGCGCTGCGGCGAGCGGGGGGAGCAGCTCCGCCTGGGCCTCGTAGGGGACGGTGAGGATGGCCAGATCCCCCGCCGCGGCCGCCTCCTCGTTGGTGGCCCCGCGGATGTCGGCGCCCCCGCCCGAGGCCCCGAGCTCACGGGCGACCTCCGCCGCCCGCTCCTCGGCGCGCTGGCGCTGCCGGGAGCCGATCACCACCGGCAGACCGGCGCCGGCCAGGCGGAGCGCGAGCCCCGGGCCCAGCCGGCCGGTGCCGCCGATCAGGGAGACGCTCACGGGCATGCTCCGAAGTCTATGGGGAAGGCCACACCACGACCAGCACCGGCGGCCGATGTGGGGACGTGCCGACCGCCGCCGCCGGCCGCCCCACCACGGGCTGCCTGCTCGCTCGGTCAGAATGGGCATTCCGAGTGGGCCACAGGCCCGGGTCGAGGGAGTGAGCCAGATGGAGTTCCGTCGCGTCGGTGAGTCCGGTCTCGAGGTGTCGGTGGTCGGCGTCGGTTGCAACCAGTTCGGCCGCCGGGTGGACGCCGCCGGGGTGGCGCGCATCGTGCATGCGGCTCTCGACGCCGGGGTCACCCTCTTCGACACCGCCGACGTCTACGCCGGCGGTGAGTCCGAGCGTCTCCTGGGAGCGGCCCTGCGCGGCCGCCGGGATGGCGCCATCGTCGCCACCAAGGTCGGCCAGCAGATGGGGGAGGGCCCGTACAGCACGGGCGCGTCGCGTCGCCACATCCGGGCCGGGGTCGAGGCCAGCCTCCGCCGCCTGGGGAGCGATTGGATCGACCTCTACCAGATCCACGTCCCCGACGCCGACACTCCCATCGAGGAGACCCTCTCCGCGCTCGACGACCTGGTCCGCGAGGGCAAGGTCCGCTACATCGGCTGCTCGAACTTCAGCGGCTGGCAGATCGCCGACGCAGATTGGACCTCCTACGTCCACCACCTCAGCCGCTTCATCAGCGCCCAGAACGAGTACAGCCTGATCAATCGCGAGGTCGAGGCCGAGGTGGCCCCCGCCTGCGAGCACTTCGGGCTCGGCCTGATCCCGTACTTCCCCCTGATGCGCGGCCTGCTGACCGGCCGCTACCGGCGCGGCGAGGACGCCCCGGAGGGGGGCCGGCTCTCCGGGGCGGCGGGCGAGCAGTTCCTCACCGACGTCAACTTCGACATCGTCGAAGGGCTCTCCGCCTACGCCCGGCGCAAGGGCACCGACCTCCTCGGGGTCGCCATCGGGGGTCTGCTGGCTCAGCCGGCGGTGGCCTCGGTGATCGCCGGGGCGAGCCAGGCCGACCAGGTCCTGGCCAACGTCGAGGCCGCCGAGTGGGAGCCGAGCCCCGAGGACCTCGCCGAGCTGGACGAGATCGCCCCGCCCGGGCACCCCGTCTCGGAGTAGGCGGCGGGCTTCGGTGAAGCTCCTCGAATATCAGGCCAAGCGCCAGTTCGCCCGGGTCGGCATCGCCGTGCCCGCCGGCCGGCTGGCGCGGACCCCCGAGGAGGCGGCCGACGCCGCCCGGGAGCTGGGACGGGTTGCCGTCAAGGCCCAGGTGCCGATCGGCGGCCGGGGCAAGGCCGGGGGGATCGCGGTCGTCGACTCCCCCGAGGCGGCGCGCCGCGAGGCGGCCCGGATCCTGGCCATGGAGATCCGCGGCTATCCGGTCCGCTCGGTGTGGTGCGAGGCGGGGCTCGAGATCGCCCACGAGCTGTACCTGGGGGTCACCCTGGACCGGGAGCGCCGCAGCCTGGCGCTCATCCTCTCCGCGGCGGGCGGCATGGAGATCGAAGAGGTGGCGGCCACCTCCCCGGAGCGGATCGCCAAGCTCTGGCCCGACCCCTTCGCCGGGCCCCAGCCCTTCGAGATCCGCGAGCTCGCCTTCGCGGCGCTGGCCCATGCGCCGGCGCTGGCCGAGGCGCGAGGGCGCCTCGCCGCCGCCCTCGTCCCGCTCGCCCAGACGCTCCATCGGCTGGCCGTGGACCTGGACGCCGTCACCTGCGAGATCAACCCGCTGGTGCTCACCGCGGAGGGAACCCTGGTCGCCGCCGACGGCAAGCTGGAGGTGGACGAGAACGCCGAGTACCGCCATCGAGACCTGGCCGCCGAGCTGGCCGTCGACCTGGAGGGCCAGGACGGCAGGACCGGGGAGGATCCCTATGAGGCCGAGGCCAAGCGCCGCGGCCTCACCTACGTCCACCTCCCCGGGGGGAGCATCGGCTGCATCGGCAATGGGGCGGGGCTGGTCATGAACACCCTGGACCTGGTCCAGCAGGTCGGCGGCCGGCCCAACAACTTCCTCGACATCGGCGGCGGCGCGGGCGCGGAGAAGGTGCGGGACGCGCTGGCGATGGTGCTCAGCGACCCCGACGTGCGCGGCGTCTTCATCAACATCTTCGGTGGCATCACCCGCGGCGACGAGGTGGCGCGCGGCGTCGTCCAGGCCCGTGACGAGCTAGGCATCAGGGTTCCCCTGGTGGTGCGGATGACCGGCACCAACGAGGAGGAGGGGCGTCGCATCCTGGCCGCGGCGGGGATCGTGCCCGGGACCAGTGCCCCCGAGGCGGCGCGCAAGATCGTCGAGCTGGTGGGGGGCGGAGCGTGAACCGGCCCCTCCAGGCTCGGCCGGCCGGAGCGGACCGCTGATGGCGATCCTCGTCGACCGCTCCACGCGCGTGCTGGTCCAGGGCATCACCGGTCGAGAGGGGAGCTTCCACACCCAGCAGATGCAGGCCTACGGCACCGCCGTGGTGGCCGGGGTGGTCCCCGGCCGGGGCGGCGCCGAGGCCCTCGGCGTCCGGGTCTTCGACACCGTCGCGGCCGCGGTCGCGGCCACGGGGGCCGACACCGCCTTCACCATCGTTCCCCCCGCCTTCGCCGCCGACGCGGTGATGGAGGCGGCCGCGGCGGGGCTGCGGCTCGGCGTCTGCGTGACCGAGGGCATCCCGGTGCTGGACATGGTCCGGGCGACGGCCTTCGTGCGGCGCACCACGATGCGCCTGATCGGGCCCAACTGTCCGGGGCTGATGACCCCGGGGGAGGCGAAGATCGGCTTCATCCCCAACCACGTCGGCCGCCCCGGGCGGGTCGGAGTGGTGGCCCGCAGCGGGACCCTCACCTACGAGGTGATCCAGGGGCTCTCCGACGCCGGCCACGGCGAGACCACGGCGGTGGGCATCGGTGGCGACCCCGTGCTCGGCTCGACCTTCGTCGACATCCTCCCGCTCTTCGCCGCCGACCCGGCCACCCACGCGGTGGTGCTGGTCGGCGAGATCGGCGGGTCGGACGAGGAGCGGGCGGCGGAGTGGATCCGCGCCAGTGGCTTCGACAAGCCGGTGGTCGCCTTCATCAGCGGCCGGACCGCTCCCCCCGGCAAGCGGATGGGTCACGCCGGGGCGATCATCAGCGGGACCACCGGCTCGGCCCAGGGCAAGATCGACGCGCTGGCGTCCGCGGGCGCCGCGGTGGCCGCCACCATCGAGGACGTGGTGCGGCTGGTGGGGGAGCGGCTGGCCGGTTCTTAGCGCACCGGCCCGGAGGGCACCCCGGGGGCGCCCGCCGGTCCTGGTCGGGTCCCGGGCGCCGTGGCCTCAGGGTCTGGGCGCGGTGGTCTCAGGACCGGAGCGCCTCGTCATCGAACTCCCCCTCGTCCGGCTCGCGGCCGGTGCCGGCCGGCCGTCGCTCGCGCAGCTTGGCGAGGTACATCGCCGAGTCGGCGCGGCGCAGGATGTCGTCTGGCCGCTCCTGGCCGGTGACGCTCACCGCGGTCCCGACGGCGGCGCTGATGACCACCTCCTCGCCCTCGATCTCGTAGGGGGCGCTGAGCCGGCCCGAGATGTCGTCGGCGATCAACTCCACCGCCTCCGGCGCGTGCACGTCCTCGAGCAGGACGGCGAACTCGTCGCCGCCGAGGCGCGCAGCGGTGTCGGACTGGCGCAGGCGCTGACTGATGCGCTCCGCGACCTGGACCAGCAGCTCGTCCCCGGCGAGGTGGCCGAGCCGGTCGTTGACCTGCTTGAAGCCGTCGAGGTCCAGGAAGAGGAGGGCGATGCGGGCGTGGGGGTTGCGCCGGGTGCGGGCCAGCGCCTGGGCCAGCCGGTCGAGGAACAGGGTCCGATTGGGCAGGCCGGTCAGGGCGTCGTGGTGGGCGCTGTAGCGCAGCTTCTCCTCCAGCTCGCGCTGGGCGGTGACGTCAGTGAGCGAGCCCACCAGCCGGGTGGCGGAGCCGTCCGCGGCGGCGCGAACGGCGAGCGCCCGGCAGCGCATCCAGTGGTACGTGCCGTCGGCGGCACGGAGGCGGTGCTCACACTCCAGGACCGGGCGCCGGCCCTCGACGCATTCGCTGACTGCCTGGCGGAGGCGGGCGAGGTCGCCCGGATGGACCCGGCGGAACCACTCGTCGGAATCGGTCCCGATCTCCTGGTCCTGGTGCCCGATCATCTGCTTCCAGCGCTCCGAGAAGTACACGCTCGAGGTGCCGAGATCCCAGTCCCAGAGACCGTCGTTGGCGGCCTGCGCCGCCAGCGCGTAGCGCTCCTCGCTGCGCCGGATCCCCTCGACGAGGTCGCGCTCACGCTTGAAGGCGCGGGCCAGATCCTCGGTCTGGGTGCGGAGCCACTCGGTCATCACCTCGCGTTCGACGGCGACGCTGACCAGGGCGTCGTTCTCGAAGTGGAGGTCCCTGCCGGTGACGTGGGTGATCTCGACCGGGGCCAGCATGGCCATCAGACCGAGGTCCATCCCCTTGGTCTTCACGGGGAGCACCACGCCGATGTCGCCGCTCTCCCACCCCACCGAGTTCGAGCACCTCCCGAGGGGGGAAGTCCTCGAACTCGGATCCGGGGTGGCAGGTCGAGTGGCCGCCCGTCCGACGTGTAGGCGCCGGCCAGGGTCAGCAGATGCCGGCGTTCGCCGCCCTCCTCGCGCTCCGGCGACCAGAGGCCGAGGCAGCCCGCCCGGGCGCTGGTGTGAGCGAGCCATCCCATCCCGCGGGGGTCGCCGGAGCTGCCGCTCATCAGCCCCATGCTGAGCTGGTGCTCCCGCCGCATCTGGAGGTGGAGGGCGGTGTTGGCCGTCGACTCGCGCTGGGCCAGCACCCGGGAGAGCTCGAGCATGACCTCGGTGATGCCCTCCTCGAGAGGGGCCGCGGCGTCGGGGGCGGCGTCCCCCACCTCCTGGCAGTAGCGGCGGAGGCAGTCGACGCAGGCGGTGATGGTCGTCCAGCGCGGGCTCAGCGAGAAGAGCGCGCGGGCGGCCCTCTGGCAGGCGTCGTGCGCCGATTCGGTCTCCCCGCATCCCGGGCCCACGCAGCCGGCGATGAGCTCGACGGCCTCGGCGAGCGTCGCCGACTCCTCGGGCGGGAGCGGCTCTCCCCCGAAGAGGAGACGCTGGAGCCGGAAGCGCAGCCTGTCCCGGGGGGTCGGGAGGCTGGCCGGGTCGACCTCCCCGATCACCTCGACCGCGGAGCCGGTGGCGCAGCCGCAGGAACTCGCGGGGCACGAACCAGGTGGGCACCAGATGCCGCCCGGGAGCCACCGGGCGTCCCGCCACCATCTCGAGGAGCAGGCTGGCGGCCAGCTGGCCGGTCGCCCTGAAGCTCTGCCGGACGCTGGAGAGCGTGGGGCGGACCGACGAGGCCGCCTCGACGTCGTCGAACCCCACGATGGCCTGGTCGTCGGGTAGCGAGAGGCCGGCGTCGCCGAGCGCCTTCATGACCCCGAGGGCGTTGAAGTCGGTGGCTGCGATCACCGCGGTGGTCGGCAGGCCGGCGGCGAGCATCGCCCTCGCCGCCGCCTCGCCGCTCCCCTCCAGGTTGTCGCTGGTCTCGAAGAGGAGGCGGTCATCGGTGGCGATCCCGTGGTCGGTGAGCGCTTCGCGGTAGGCGTCCAGCCGCTCGCGGGTGTCGGGCTGGAAGAGGCTGCCCACGAAGGCGATCCGGCGGTGGCCGTGCTGCACCAGGTGGGCGACCGCCTGGACGACCCCGCTGCGGTTATCGGGCCGGACCACCGGGCAGGAGAACCCGGCCATCTCCTCGCTGAGCAGGACCACGGGCTTCCCGGCCTCCCGCAGCGCCTCCAGATAGGTCCGATCCACCGCGTTGACCACCACCACGAAGCCGGCCACCTGGTCCCAGGCCGCGTGCAGGCTGTACTGGGGGATCTGGGTGTCGAGGCCACCCTGGCTCAGGTCGAGGGTTTGGATGGCTATCACCCGGCCGCCGGCCGCGGCCACCGTGCTCTCCAGAGCCGAGAGCACGGCGCTCATGTAGCTCCCGGCGACCAGGGGCGACAGGACGCCGATCCTGAGCTGCCCATCCCGCCTCTCGGCCACCGACCTCTCCTCAGCTGCGCCACATCGTCGGACCGCGTCGGTGGCCGTCCGCGCTGCTAGCGGGGAGCCCCGTCGGGGGGCGGTCAGCGGAGGCGCAGCCTCGCGGCGATTCTGGCACCTTCGCCAAGTCGCTTCCGGGAGGCCGGGGAGTTGTCATCAACTCGCCACAATCGGGGCTTCACCTGCGATTAGCGGCCCAGGGGACGGCCGGAGTCCGGGCCTCTCGCAGGCCACCAGCGCATCTCCGCACGCCCACAGATCGGTGGCGCTGGACTACCCTTGGCAGCCGTACCCCTCGTCGCCGCCGACGTCCCAGGAGAAGGACCCCGTTCGGCCGGCCCAGGTCGGGCGGGCGCCGTGCCCGCGTGCGGGCTCGGACCGGAGCACATCGAGATGGCATCCACAACGCGCTCCCGGCGCTCGCGCTACAACATCCGCCCCCGCTGGATGACGACCCGGCGGATGGTCCTGGCCGCCTCGCTGGCCGTCGTGCTGCTCGTCGGCGGCTTCAGCTATCAGGTCCTCGACGGTCTTGCCCACGCCTTCCACACCAACGTGCCCTCGGTCATCGTCAGCCTGGTCCAGGGCAAGAGCGGGTCCACCATCGAGACCAATCAGGTCGCCAACGAACAGCGGATCAACATCGCGCTCTACGGCTATGGCGGCGCCGGGCACGACGGGGAGTTCCTCACCAACTCGATCATGGTCGTCTCGATCCAGCCCCACCCCTCCGGCCCACCCTCGGTCGCCGAGATCTCCATCCCGCGCGACTGGTACGTGCCCATCGTCAACGCCGCCGGCAAGAAGGTGGACGAGGGGAGGGTCAATCAGGCCTACAGCGACGGCATGCTCGACGGCGAGGGCGGGGTCCCGGCGGGTCGAACCGACGCCGGGGGGGCGCTGGCCGACGCCGCCCTGAGCAACCTCCTGGGCATCCCCATCGACTACTTCGTGGGCCTCGACTTCACCGCCTTCCAGCAGGCGGTCAACGCGGTGGGCGGCATCAACATCGACGTTCCGGTGGGCTTCACCGACAACCAGTACCCCGCCTGCGCGGCGCCCACCTGCCCCTACGAGACCATTCACTTCAATGCCGGGGAGCAGCACATGAACGGCGCCATCGCGCTCGAGTACGCCCGCTCCCGGCATGGCAACAACGGTCAGGGCAGCGACTTCGCGCGCAGCGCACGCCAGCAGCAGATCGTCGACGCCCTCAAGCAGCAGGTGCTCTCCATCGGCGGCATCGGCGACCTTCCCGGCCTGCTCCAGGCGCTCGGCAACAACGTCGACACCAACATGTCCATCGACGACGCGGAGGCGATCTACTCCCTGGTCGAGGGGGTCAACTCCACGTCCATCCTCCACGTCAGCCTCGACGACTCCAACTTCCTCTACGAGTGCGGGTATCCCGCCAACTGCGGTGCCGACTACCTCTTTGCCCACAACAGCGGTTACCAGCCCATCGCCCAGTTCGTCCAGAGCGTCTTCGTCCCGCCCGTCGCGATGAGCGAGGCTGCCACGGTGGGGATTGAGGACGGCAGCGGCACGGGCAATGGGGCCTCCACCAGATGGGCCGGTATCTTCTCTCAGTTGGGCTGGACGACCCAGGACCTGGGCCGGGTCTCGACCAGTCATGTGACCGAGGTCATCGACCAGAGCGGTGGCAAGGACGCTGCGGCTGCAGAATGGTTCGCGGCATACTTTGGGGTCTCCGTCACCACGGTGCCTCCGCCCAGCCCGGGGGCGACCGGCACCACCGATGGGGTGCTCGTCCTGCTGGGCCAGGACGAGGAGAGCAACTTCAACCATGACCCGGGGTATGGGAGCTGACCTTGCGCATCGGCATCCTCACCGGGGGCGGCGACGCTCCCGGCCTGAACGCTGCGATCCGGGGGGTGGGGCGTCGTGCCCTCGCCCACGGTGATACGGTCATAGGTGTCAAGAACGGCTGGGCCGGACTGATCGGCGACGGCGACTTCATGGAGCTGGACCGGCCCCTCTTCTCGGGCATCCTCCAGCTCGGTGGCACGGTGCTGGGCAGCTCCCGGACCAACCCGATGAAGCGCGAGGGCGGCCGCGAGGAGGTGCTGCGGAACCTCAGTCGGGCCGAGCTGGATGCTCTGGTCGCCATCGGTGGCGACGACACCCTCTCGGTGGCGGCCTGGCTGGCCGAGCACGGCGGCCCGGTGGTCGGGGTCCCCAAGACCATGGACAACGACCTCTCGATCACCGACTACTGCATCGGCTTCGACACCGCGGTGAGCCGGGTTGCCGAGGCTCTCGACCGCCTGCACACCACCGCCGCCTCCCATCACCGGGTGATGGTGGTCGAGGTGATGGGCCGGGACACCGGCTGGGTGGCCCTGATGGGCGGCCTCGCCGGCGGCGCCGACCTGATCCTGATCCCCGAGGTCAAGGTGTCCCTGGACGAGATCATCGACCGCCTGCAGAAGCGTCTCCAGAGCGGCCACGACTTCAGCATCATCGTGGTCGCCGAGGGCGTGCAGGTGGCCGGCGTCACCGACCAGGAGCAGAGCGACGGCAAGGTCGACGCCTTCGGGCACGCCCAGCTCAGCAAGCGCGGCGTCGCCGAGACGCTCGCCGAGGTGATCGAGGAGCGCCTGGGCCACGAGACCCGGACCACGGTGCTCGGTCACACCCAGCGGGGCGGAACCCCGTCGGCCTACGACCGGATCTGGGCCACCCGGGTCGGGGTCGCCGCCTACGACCTGGTCCTCGCCAAGCGCTGGGGGATGATGCCCGTGGTGCGCAACGGGACCGTCGAGACGGCCGCGATCGCCGACGTCGCCCGGCAGCAGCGCCGCGTGCCCGAGGAGCTGTACGAGCTCGCCAAGATCTTCTACTGAGGCTGACGGACTGCGGGGCGAGAGCCGCAGGGCAATCTCCCCGAACGTGGCGGCGCTCGCCGCCGCGCTCTGAGATCCGAACGGCGTGAGCGGTATCGGTGGTGCCGGTGCCGCTCCGCTGCTCACCGACCTGTCCGAAACCCGCGAGCGGCCGACGGCCTCCTCCCCGCACCATTGGGAGGTGGACGACTTCGAGAGCCGGTATCGCGCGGTGGAGAGCCGCGATCGTCGCTTCGAGGGGAGATTCCTGGTCGCGGTGACGACCACCGGCGTCTACTGCCGGATCGGCTGCCCGTCGCGCACCCCGGCGCCCGACCACGTCCGTTTCTTCCCCTCGCCGGTTGCCGCGGAGGCGGCCGGCTTCCGCGCCTGCAAGCGCTGCCGCCCCGATTCGGGCGCTGAGCCAGAGCGGGCGCTGGTCACCGCCGGGCTCCGGCTGATCGCCTCCGGGGCGGCGGACGGTGGCGGGATCGAGGGGCTGGCCCGCCGTCTCGGGGTGAGCTCGCGCACCCTGGACCGCCGCTTCACCGCGGCGGTCGGAGCATCGCCGCTGCAGCTGGCCCGGAGCCGCCGGGTCCAGACCGCTCGCGCCCTGATCGCGCAGACCTCGATGCCGCTGGTCGACGTCGCGTTCGCCGCCGGCTTCGGCTCCCTGCGCCAGTTCAACGACACCATGCGCCAGGAGCTGGGGGTCGCTCCGGGGACCTTCCGCCAAGGCACCGCGGCGCGACCGGGGCCGGATGGGCAGGGCGCCGCCGGCACGACGGCGGCGTCAAGCCGCGATGGGCTCGGGGAGGGCGCCGGCGGTCCGGGCGGCTGGCTCACGCTTCGCCTCGCCCACCGGGAGCCGTTCGCGGCCGCGCCCCTGATCGCGTTCCTCGCGGCCCGGGCCGTCCCGGCCGTCGAATCCGCCACCGGCGGGACCTACGTCCGCGCCCTCCGGACCCCCGGGGGATCGGCGGTCGCCAGCCTGACACCCGGTGACGGGCACCTCCTGCTCCGGGTGCGCCTGGACGACATGGCCGAAGTTGGCAGCGTGGTCCGGCGCTGCCGCCGGCTCCTCGACCTGGACTCCGACCCCGACGCCATCGCCCGGGGCCTCCAGCGCGATCCGCTCCTGGGGAGGCTGGTCGCCGCCCGACCGGGGCTGCGCGTGCCGGGCAGCGCCGAGCCCTTCGAGACCGTCGTCCGGGCGGTGCTCGGCCAGCAGGTCTCGGTGGGGGCCGCCCGCACCCTGGCCGCCAGGCTGGTCGTGCGCTGCGGCGAGCCGCTGGCCGTTCCGGCCGGAGCCATCACCCACCTCTTCCCCACGCCCGCCCGGCTCGCCGAGGCCGGTCTCGACGGGCTGGGCCTCACCGGGCGCCGGATCGAGTCGATCCGGGCGCTCAGCCGGGCGGTGGCAACCGGCGAGGTCGACCTCGCCGGCGATGACCCCGGCAAGGTCGACGCCGCCCTGGCCCGGCTGCCCGGCTTCGGTCCCTGGACCCGCGCCTACATCGCGATGCGGGCCCTCGGCGATCCCGACGCGATCCCGATCGGCGACCTCGGGCTGCGGCGCGCCATGGAACGCCTAGGGGAGCCCGCCGACCCACGCAGCCTCGCTCGCCGCGCCGAGGCGTGGCGTCCCTGGCGTGCCTACGCCGCCCTCCACCTCTGGAGCACGCTCGCGCCCCCGACCTCCGCCGGCCCCGGGCCGGCACCGCCGCACAGCCCACCTGACCCGCTGGAGATCACGCCATGACCTACGACGCCGTGACCGTCCCGACCCCGCTGGGAGCCTTCACCGCGATCGCCGAACGGGAGACCGTCGTGGCCGGCGGATTCACCGCGGATGTCGACCTGCTGCGGGAGCGGCTCGCCGAGCCGGATGCCGAGATTCGCGGTCGCAACGACCTCGGCCGGATCTCGTCCGCCCTCCGCGCCTACTTCGCCGGGACCGACGTCACCGCCATCGACCTGCTCCCGGTGCGGGCGGAGGGGACCCCTGCCATGCAGCGCCTCTGGGACGCCCTGCGGCGGATCCCCGCCGGTGAGGTCCGCAGCTACGCCGAGCTGGGAGGCGACCGGCGCCACGCCCGGGCGGCGGGAACCGCTTGCGCCCGCAACCCGATCGCCCTGATCGTCCCCTGCCATCGGGTGGTGCGCACCGACGGCTCGCTGGGAGGCTTCGGCTGGGGCACGGACGTGAAGCGCTGGCTGCTCGACCACGAGGCCGCCGCCGTGGAGCGGGGCTCGGGGGTCAGCGCCACCGGCTGAGCCGGCTACCAGACCCCGGGGATCAGCCGGGCCCGTCCGGCCGCCCACTCCCGCCAGGCGGGGAAGGTGTCCCGGAGCAGGTTCTCCTCATACCTGATCCGGGTCACCTGCAGGACCACGAAGATGGCGACCACGATGAGGGGCACGAGGTGGCCGTCCGAGGCCAGCATCGCCAGCGCCGCCGCGATCTCGCAGAGGTAGAGGGGATGGCGCACCAGGCGGTACGGGCCGCCGGTGACCAGCCGTCGCGCCGCCGGGAAGATGCCGAACGACATCCGCAGGGTCAGCAGCCCCCAGACCGCACCGGCGGTGACGGCCGCCAGGGCGAGCGAGGAGACGGATCCCACCCAGCCGGGGATCGAGACCAGGCGCATGCCCTCGGGGATGCCAGTGCCGAGGACGAGCAGGATGGCCGTCCCCGCGAAGGCGACCAGCCGCGGCAGCACCCGGCCGTCGGCGGCCCGCGGCTTGGGGCGCACCACGAAGAGGACGACCGGGATCAGGCAGAAGGCGCCGAAGAGGGCTTCGCGGATGGGGCCGCCGATCACGGTCAGCCACGTGACCTGGGTCAGATGCGCGGCCAGCCAGACGGCGTGCTCGGCCACCCCGTACCCGAGCAGGGCGTACAGGACGGCGGGGATGATCCGCCCCGTCAGCAGGTAGCGAAGGTCGGAGACGCCTCCCTCCGGCCGGCGCAGCGCGGCAGGTCCGGCGCGGGGCGCGGGAGTGGCGTCGAGCACTCTCACCCCGGCAGTATCTGGCGGCGTCACCGATCACGATCCCGAGCAACCAACCCGTGACCCGCTGCGCCAGCCGACGTTGCAGCGACGCCCCCCACCGCTACCGCGGATCGCCCGCGAGCCGCTCTCCGGGGTGGTTGCCGCACTCGAGGGTGCGGCGAGTGAGGTTGCGACCGCGCCGGGAGACGACCGCGATCGCACCGATCAGGAGCGCGTTGAGCAGGAGCAGGAAGACGATGATCTGGGGGGCGCTCCCCATGTGAATCCCCGACACCAGGGAGATCAGGTCGATGGGCGGGACCGCCGAGGTGTCCAGCTGGTCGGGGTTGGGGGCCGATCCGGAGGCGCCGCCGGGCCCGCTGGGCGGCGCGGCCGCCGCCGGCGGAACGATCACCGGTGCCGGTGCCGCCGTGTGCGAGGTCGTCTTCGGCGAGGGGCTGGGGGTCGCGGTGGGACTGGGCGAGGTGGTCGGCCGGGGGGTGGCGGTCGGCGTCGGTGTGGGCGGGATCGGGGTAGTCACGGTTTCCACGGCAGTTCCGGTGGAGGCCGAGA
Organism: uncultured Chloroflexia bacterium; assembly: GCA_963793875.1. Lineage (GTDB taxonomy): Bacteria > Chloroflexota > Dormibacteria > Aeolococcales > Aeolococcaceae > Changshengia. The sequence goes on from CAWCBS010000002.1 coordinate 255,494, forward strand.
AGCTCTGGTCGCCCGCGTACGCGGCGCTGATGGTCTGCTTGCCGATCGCCAGCGAGGAGACGGTCAGCGAGGCCTGGCCGAGGCTGTCGACGGTGACCACGACCGGCTTGCCCGCGCCCACCGTGAACGTCACCGTCCCGGTGGGGGTGAGGCTGGAGGAAGGATGGTTGACGGTCGCGGTGATGATCAGCGCCTTCCCCTTGGGGGCGGGGTTGAGCGAGGTGGCCACCACCAGGCTGGTGGCGGCGACGACCTTCTGGACCGTCACCGAGGCGGATCCGGAGGAGGTCGCCGACGTGTACCAGGCCTGCGCGCTCGCGTCCGGGTGATACACGGCCACGATGGTCGGGTAGCTGCCGCTGCCGAGCACGATCCGGAGACTGGCGAGGGCGTAGGAGAAGGCGTCCACCTGGGTGGTGGGCGCGGAGCCCAGCACCCGGGTTCCCTCGACGAAGGCCACCGTCCCGCTGGGGAAGGGTTCGCCGGAGGCACCGAACACCACCGAGGTGAGGGTCACGCTCTGGCCCTCATTCACGGTCCCCGGGGCGGCCGCCACGCTGATCAGCCCCGGCGGCGCCGGAGCCTGGGTGGCGCTGCTGGCGACGAAGGCGTCGAGCGTGAGCGCCGGAGCCCGCTGGTCGGCGCGGGAGGCGGCCGCGATCAGCCCGCCCGTGGGGAGGAAAGCGGCGTCGGTCGAGGTGCACCCGCACCCCCGGCCGCCGCTGACCTGGAGCGTGACCGGGGCCGACGCCGACGCGGTGAAATCCGCACTGCCGCCGTAGGCGGCGGTCAGCGTCTGCGCACCATGGTGGGCGAAACAGGTCACCAGCTCGGCGGTGCCGCCGCTGAGGGTGGCGGTGCCCAGGGTCGACCCGCCGTCGGCGAACGTGACCGTGCCGCCCGGCATGCCGGCCGACGACGCCACCGCGGCGGTCAGGGTCACCTTCTGCCCGGCGGAGGCCGAGGTGGGGGAGACGGTGAGGGTCGTCGAGGTCGAGGCGGCGTCGATCCGCTCGACCACCGTGCCGCTGGTCGACGCGGAGAAGTTGCCGTCGCCGGCGTAGGCGGCGGTGAGCGGGTGGCAGCCCGCGTCGAGGTTCGTGGTCACCACCGCCGCGGTGCCGCCGGCGAGGGTCGCCGACCCGATCGGAGTGGTTCCGTCGAGCACGGTCACCGTTCCGGTCGGCACGCCGGTGCCCGCCGCGGGGGCGACCGAGACGACGAAGAGGAGGGGCTGCCCGTAGGTCGCCGGGTTCACCGTCGGCAGCAGCATCGTGCTCGAGCCCTGGACGGTCACGTCCTGCTCCAGCGCGCTGGAGACGGACGGGCCGAAGGCGGCGGACCCCGAGTACTGGGCCGCCAGGGCGTGGGTGCCGACCGCGAGCGTCGCATCCACGAGGGTCGCCTGGCCGGTGGGACCGACCGCGATCGTCCCGAGGGTGGCGTCCCCGTCCTCGAAGCTCACCGAGCCGTCTGGGATCGCCGTCCCGCTGTCCGGGATCACCGTCGCGGTGAGGATGACCTGCTCCCCGAAGGCGATCGGGTTCTCCGACGAGGTGAGCGTCACCGTGGTCCCGACCACGCCGTCCGCCCCCCCGACCACCGGTAGCGCGAAGGCGACGCCGGTGGCGAGCAGCGCTGCGCCGAGCAGCCACGACAGGCGGCGTCCCCGCGTTCCTCGCATCGCCCCCTGAGCGTATGACCAATGGACGGTTGCCGAAACGTCAGCGGCCTCGCGGAGTGATGACAGTCCTGTGATGTCGGACCAGAAGGCCACAGCCCCGTCACCTTCTGCAACGAATCGGCAACGGGGCGGTGGCGATGCCCGGGCTCGACCCGGCTCAGCCGGTGATGGTGTCGGGCCGGCACCCGACCCGCCGGGCACCGGTCCGGCCCGGGCCGCGATGAACCGGTCACCGACCCCGGGCGGTTCTCCGATCAGCCGGTCACCGATCCCGGCTCGTGGGTGATCTGCGCCTGGCGGGACGCGGTCAGGTCGACCTGGCCATCCCCGCCGGCAGCGACCTGGGCCGGCGCCGAGGACGGCCAGTCCAGGCGCACGCAGGTGCCCTTCCCGGGGGTCGACTCGAGGCTGACCGTGGCCCCGTGGGCCTCGGTCAGCACCTTGACCAGAGCCAGCCCCACCCCCATGCCCCCATAGGCGCGGGTGCCACCGCTGTCGGCCTGGAAGAAACGCTCGAAGACCCTGTCGTGCAGCGCCGGGTCGATCCCGATCCCGGTGTCCGCGACTTCGATGAGGCACCGCTCGCCCGCCGGCTTGGGGTGGGCCGAGATGGTCACGCTCCCGCCGGGGTCGGTGAACTTCACCGCGTTGTCGAGCAAGCAGCGGATCACCTGACGCAGCCGGTCGGCGTCGGCGTCGACACCCAGGCCGGCGGGGACATCGACCTTCAGCTCGACCGGCAGGCCGTGGGGGAACCGCCGCCGGAGATCCCCGACCGCGTCGTCGACGGCGTCCGCCAGGGCGACCGGTCGCGGGTTCATGCGCAGGTTGTCGGCGCTGACCAGGGAGAGGTCGATCATCGTCTCGAGCATGTCGGAGAGCTGGCCCGTGGCCAGCTCGACGTTGTCGAGGATGGCGAGCTTCTCGCGCTCGTCGGCCTCGGACCAGACCATCCGGATCAGCTCCAGGTGGCCCACGATGGCCGTGAGCGGGGTGCGCAGCTCGTGCTGCGCGGTGGCCAGGAAGTCCGACTTCATGTCGTCCAGCTCGCGCAGCCGGCGCACCGTCTCGCGCTCTCTCTCGAAGAGCCGGGTGTTCTCGGCGGCGATGGCGGCATTGTTGGCGAGCGCCGAGAGGGCTCGGGCGTCGGCATCGGAGACCGGTTCGGGACCGGTCACCGCGATCGCTCCGGTCACCTTCTGCCGATAGAACATGGGGACCACCAGGGTGGCCGCGCCGGTGCCCGCCGCGCCGTCCGCCCGGTCCGACCGGCTCCGGGTCAGGCGGGTTGGGCGCCCCTCCAGCACGTCGGCCACGACCGCAGGGCTGAGCTCGATCGCGTTCACGTCTTGAACCGCGTTCGCTGCATCCGGATCCGCAGATGGGGTGTCGCCGGAGTGGCTGCTGGAGCTCACCACCAGACCGTCCCCCTCGCGGGCGAGGAGCACAGCGGTGGCATGCGGGCCGGCCAGCGACGCCGCCGCTGCGCAGACCGCGTTCTCCAGGTTGGACACGCCGGCGGTCGTGGTGGTGAGGGCCCGGGAGACCTCGCCCAGGCGCGACACCGCGGCGTCGACGTGGCGGATGTTGCTCTCGATCTGAGCGCGCATCTGATTGACCTGCTGGGCCAGCACCCCCAGCTCGTCACGGGACCGCACCGGGATGTCGGAGCCATAGTCCCCCCCGGCGATGCGGGCCACTCCAGCGGAGAGCTGCGCCACCGGGCGGCGGACGAAGCGGTTGACGAAGAGCAGCACCAGCAGCCAGGTCACCAGCAGCGCGGTGAGGGCCAGCCAGACCACGGTCAGCTCGTCCGTCGTCTGGTCGCCGATGAAGAGCGAGATGGGTGTCTCGACGCCCACGTAGAGGACCGGGGGCCCGGCGTTGGGATTCATCCCCTCCAGGGCGAAGGCGGTGTCCCCGGATCGCGGGACCGACGAGTAGCCCGCGAAGCTCCCCCCGGAGCGACCGAGCTGGTTGCCGATGGACGACGGCAGGGTCTCCGCGGAGAGTGTGGGGTCGGCCGGATTCCCGGAGATGGCATAGAGCGCGGCCCCCGGCTGGTTGGCGAGGATCACCGGGGTGTAGCCCTGGCCGACGGCACCGAGGAGACGCAGCAGCTGATCGGTGATCGGCATGCTGTAGACGACCGCTCCGAGCACCTGGCTCGACCCCGTGGCCATCACTGGCGCGGCGAAGTCGTACACCGGGGTGCGCGCGTTGAGGAGATCGATGGCCTCGGCCGGCTTGCCGCTCAGCGCGCCCTCCACCTCGGGCTGAGCCGAGGTCAGCTGGGGCACCCCCGACTGCTCGCTGGTCGCCAGCAGGGTGCCACTGGCATCGAACACCGCCACCGTCTCGTTGGGGAGGTCGGTGATCACCTTGGTCGAGCCGGTGAGCAGTGGCGCCAGCGTGGTCTGGGGGTCGCTGGCGGACAGCGCGGTCGCCATCTCCGGCAGGGCCGCGACGTTCTGGGCGGCGAAGCGGGCCTGGGGCGCGGCCACCTGCTGGACCAGCTCGCGGTAGGCCTGGGCCCTGCTCTCTGCGTTGGTCTCGGCGCCCACCCTGGTCTGCTGGTCGCGGCTCACCAGCAGGAAGGCGCTGACCACCGCGATGATCGCCAGCGACAGGACGAACCCGCCCAGGAGCAGGCGCGCAGCGAAGGTGATGCGGGGACGCCGGAAGAGTCGCCGCCGCCCCGGCTCAGCAGAGACCATGGCTGGAGGAAGCGTAGGACCGCGGCCCCGCCTCCGATCAAGTTCGACGCGAATGTCGCGGGATCGTCGCAGCGCGTTGGTCATCGCCGAGGGGCCGGGGGCCCTGGGCACGCCTGTTCGGCGCCCGGTCCGGGCATGGTAGAGTTGCCCGCAACGGATCCACTTCAAGCAGGTCCCGTGAGGCCGGCAAGGGGATCGGGACCGGCTGTGCCGGTGCCACTCCGCGCTCGCCCGACGGCAGCCGATGGAGGGCATCGCCGATGACGCTGGCCACCACGAGCCGGAGGCTGGAGCACGTCATCTCCAGCGAGCAGTTCGACCGGGAGTGCCTCGACGACATCTTTGCCCGTGCCGACGCCCTGGCCGGGCATCGTGACAACCGGCTGGCGGGCCGGATCATGGCCACTCTCTTCTACGAGCCGTCCACCCGCACCCGGCTCAGCTTCGAGTCGGCGATGCTCCGGCTCGGCGGCTCGGTGGTGGGGACTGAGGCGGCCCGCGAGTTCTCGAGCGTCATCAAGGGCGAGACCCTGGAGGACACCATCCGCATGGTCTCGGCCTACGCCGACGTCATCGTCCTCCGCCACGACCAGAAGGGGGCCGCGGCCCGGGCGGCGGCGGTCGCCTCGGTCCCCGTCGTCAACGCCGGCGACGGTCCGGGCGAGCATCCGACCCAGGCCCTCCTCGACCTCTACACCATCCGCTGCGAGCGGGGGACCGCGGACGGGGCTCACATCGCCTTCTGCGGCGATCTCCGCTACGGGCGCACCGTCCACTCATTGGCCCAGCTGCTGAGCCTGCACCCCGGGGTGCGGATGACCTTCGTGGCTCCCGAGGTGGTCCAGGTGGGGGCGGAGCTGCAGGCGCGGATGGCGGCCGCGGGCGTCCCCTTCCAGCTCACCGAGCGGCTGGACGACGTGATCGACTCGGTCGACGTCGTCTACCAGACCAGGGTCCAGAAGGAGCGCTTCACCGACCTCGCGGACTTCGAGGCGGCTCGCCGGGCGATCCGCATCGACGCCGCGGTGATGCGGGCCCTGCCCCAGCGGGCGATCGTCATGCACCCGCTGCCCCGGGTCGACGAGATCGCCACCGAGGTGGACGACGACCCCCGTGCCGCCTACTTCCGGCAGGCGCGCAACGGGGTCGTGATCCGCATGGCCCTGCTGGACCTCCTGCTCGGATGACCCAGCTGCAGCGTGCCCCGGGCGCCGGCGAGCGGGGCTGGACGCGGACCCGGGTGCTGGACTGGGCCGGGGTGGGACGGGTGCTGACCCGGCTGGCCCACGAGATCGTCGAGGGTCACCCGGAAGACCTGGAGCGGGTGGTGCTCGCGGGCATCCGCGAGGGCGGCGTGGGGGTCGCGGGCGGTCTCTGTGCCCACCTCCGCGAGATCTCCACCGCCCAGGTCCGGCTGGTGGCCGTGGACGTGACCGGCTTCCGGGACGACCGGCCTCGCCAGCCCGGTCTGGAAGGCTTCTGGCAGCCACTTCCCGTCACCGGGGGCCGTCGGAGGCCCGACCTCGCCCCCTCTCCGGAGGGGGCCGTCGTGATCCTGGTCGACGACGTCATCCAGACCGGCCGGACCATGCGCGCCGCCTTCGACGCGGTCGCCTCACAGGGGAGGCCGGCGGCGATCGAGATGGCGGTGCTGGTCGATCGAGGCGGTCGGGAGGTCCCGGTCCGGCCCACCTACGTCGGGAAGAATCTGCCCGTCTCCGGTTCGGAGTGGGTCGAGATCGAGCTGGACGCGGGGGCGGAGCCGGGCCAGGACCCGGCCCCGGAGGGCCGGGGGATCTTCCTGGTGCCCCGGCCATGAACTGCATCCTCCGCGGGGTTCGGGTCATCGACCCGCTGGCCCGCCGCGACGCCGAGGGCCAGGACGTCTGGCTCAGCGAGGGCCGGATCATCGCCATCTACAAGCACATGGGGGAGGGGAACCTGCCGGTCATCGACCTGACCCCTCCGGCCGGCCGCTCCCCGGTCATCCTCTGCCCCGGTTTCATCGACATCCACACCCATCTCCGCGAGCCCGGCGACGAGGGCGCGGAGACCCTTCACAGCGGCTCCCAGGCGGCGGCGGCGGGCGGGTTCACCCAGGTCCTGGCGATGGCCAACACCGTGCCCCCCATCGACAGCCCGGAGCGGGTCAAGGAGGCGACCTTCCGCGCCGTCGCGGCCTCGGTTCAGGTGCTCACCGGCTGCGCCCTGACCAAGAGCCTGCAGGGCGAGGAGCTGGTGGAGATGGAGGCCTGCGCCGCGGCCGGCGCCGCCGCCTTCAGCGACGACGGCCGCAACGCCTTCTCGCCGCGACTGCTCAGCGAGGCGATCGGGCGCGCCGCCTCGATCGGTCGCCCGGTCCTGATCCACCCCGAGGACGAGGAGACCCTGGCCCAGGTCAACAACGTTCAGGGGCCGGTGCAGCGCTGCCCGCTGCGCCCGGTGGAGGCCGAGACCCGGGCGGTGGACTTCGCCCTGCGCGCGCTGGCCCACGCCGGGAAGGGGCAGGTCCACCTCCAGCACGTCTCCGCGGCGGCCACCGTGGAGATGCTGCGCCGGGCCAAGGAGGGAGGGGCGAACGTCACCGCCGAGGCCACCCCTCACCACCTCGGGATGTGGCTGCCCTTCGCCAACGACCCCCATCCGCCCGGGTTGCTCAAGGTCAACCCGCCCCTGCGCACCGACCAGGACCGGGAGGCGCTGGTCCAGGCGCTGCGCGACGGCGTCATCGACGCCGTGGCCACCGACCACGCCCCGCACCGGGTCGAGGAGAAGGCCCTGCCCTTCGACCGGGCCGCGCCCGGGATGATCGGCCTGGAGCTCGCCCTGGCGATCTGCATCACCCTCGGGGGCATGGGTGGCGACTGGATCCCGACGCTGGTCGATCGGCTGACCATCGGCCCCTTCCGCGTCCTCGGTCACTCCTCGGGGGTGCGGGAGCCGCGACTGCGGATCGGCGAGGCGGCGACCTGTGTCCTCTTCGACCCCGCGGCCGAATGGACCGTCGAGCCGTCCCACCTCCGCTCTGCATCCCAGAACACCCCGCTGCTCGGAGCCCGGCTCCAGGGGCGGGTGCTCATGACCCTGGTGGACGGCGCGCTGGTCCACCACGACCGGCAGCGCCTGCCCTGGCCGGCCCCCACGGGTGCGGAGACCGTGCGTGCTTAGGGGGCGGCTCGCCCTCGAATCCGGCGTGGTCCACGAGGGGTGGCTGTTCGGCGCGCCGCTCAACCCCGCCACCTCGGGCGAGGTGGTCTTCAACACCTGCATGACCGGTTACCAGGAGATCTGCACCGACCCCTCCTACGCCGGCCAGATGGTGGTCATGACTTACCCGCTGATCGGCAACTACGGAGTGCGCGACGACCACGCCGAGTCCGGCCGGATGCACTGCCGGGCGCTCATCGTCCGGGAGCTCTCGGCGCGGATCGGGCATGGCGCGGCGGATCGCTCGCTCGACGACGAGCTGCGCCGCCAGGGCGTCCCCGGGCTGCGCGGCGTCGACACCCGTGCGCTGACCCGCCACCTCCGTGACCGCGGCACCCTCCGCGGGGTGATCGCCCTGGCCTCCGCGCTCACCCCGGAGGCGCAGGTCGAGCTGGCCCGGAGGGCTCCATGGGTCAGCGATCGGGACCTGGTCGGTGAGGTCTCCCAGACCGAGCCCTGGGTCAGATGGGAGGAGGCGCTCTCCCCCGAGCTGGAGCGCGGGGTGCTCCAGGGCGGTGGGCTGGGCCGGTTCCCCGGAACCCGGATCGTGACCGTGGACCTGGGCCTCAAGCGCAACCAGCTGAGGGCGCTCACCAGCCGCGGCGCCGAGGTGGTCACCGTCCGCCATGACGCCGACCTCGACGCGGTGATGCGCCACCGCCCTCAGGGGGTGGTGCTCAGCAACGGCCCGGGCGACCCGTCCCGGCTGCCCGGCCAGGTCCGCCTGGCCCGCCAGCTGCTCGAACGCCGCGTGCCGATCCTCGGCATCTGCCTCGGCCACCAGGTCCTCGGCCAGGCCGCCGGGGCCACCACGTCGCGCCTCCGCTTCGGCCACCACGGTGGCAACCACCCGGTGCGCGACGAGCTGAGTGGCGCGGTCTACGTGACCTCCCAGAACCACGAGTTCCAGGTCGACGCCCAGACCCTGTCCCCCGACTCCGCCTGGTTCGTCAGCGAGCGCAACCTCAACGACGGCAGCGTCGAGGGGTTGCGCCACCGGAGCCTTCCAGTCATCTCTGTCCAATACCACCCGGAGGGTGCCCCCGGTCCCCAGGACCGAGCCCAGGTCTTCGACGAGTTCCTGACCCTGGCCGGCGCGTACGGCGACGGTGCGGTCGAGCTGGGCGCTGACGGTGCGGGAGGACCGGCGGCGGGCGCGTCGCTGCCTGCCGCGCACGTGCGTGGAGAGGTGGATGGCGTTCACGTCACCGCGCCGGCCCCCCCGACTCCGCCGGAGCGACCGAGGTGCGTCCTCGTCATCGGCTCCGGTCCGGTGATCATCGGCCAGGCCGCCGAGTTCGACTACGCCGGCACCCAGGCCTGCAAGGCGCTCCGCGAAGAGGGCATCCGGGTGGTCCTGGTCAACAGCAACCCGGCCACGATCATGACCGACGACCAGTCTGCGGACGCCGTCTACATCGAGCCCCTCACCGTCCCGGTGGTGGAGCGGATCATCGCCGCCGAACGTCCCGACGGCCTGCTCGCCACCCTCGGTGGCCAGACCGGTCTCAACCTCGCCGTGGCCCTCGAGGATGCGGGCGTGCTCGAGAGGTACGGGGTCCGGCCCCTGGGCACCTCGCTGGAGGCCATCCGGACCGCCGAGGATCGCGAGCGGTTCAAGGCGCTGCTCCAGCGCATCGGCGAGCCCGCGCCGGAATCGCGGACCGTCGATTCCCTGTCCGGGGCCCGGGGGTTCCTCGCCGAGGTCGGGCTTCCCCTGGTGGTGCGGCCCGCCTTCACCCTGGGGGGGACCGGTGGAGGGCTGTGCTCCACCGAGGAGCAGTTCGTGGAGGTGGTGGGCAACGGGCTCGCCGTCTCCCCGATCGGCCAGGTGCTGGTGGAGCGCTCCCTGGCCGGCTGGCGGGAGATCGAGTACGAGGTGATGCGGGACGCGGCCGGGACCTGCATCACGATCTGCAACATGGAGAACCTCGATCCGATGGGCGTGCACACCGGGGACTCCATCGTGGTGGCGCCGGCGCAGACGCTCACCGACCGCGAGCACCAGCAGCTCCGCAGCGCGGCGCTGCGCATCATCAGCGCGCTCGGGATCGCCGGCGGTTGCAACGTGCAGTTCGCCCTGGCACCCGACGCCTCCGACTATCACGTCATCGAGGTCAACCCCCGGGTGTCGCGGTCCTCCGCCCTGGCCAGCAAGGCGACCGGATATCCGATCGCCAGGCTGGCCGCCAAGATCGCCGCCGGAAGGCGTCTCGACGAGATCCCCAACGCCGTGACCGGCAAGACCTGTGCCGCCTTCGAGCCGGCCCTCGACTACTGCGTGGTCAAGATCCCGCGCTGGCCGTTCGACAAGTTCCCCGAGGCCGACCGGCGGCTGGGGACCCAGATGAAGTCCACCGGCGAGGTGATGGCGATCGAGCGGAGCTTCGAGGCCGCCTTCAGCAAGGCGCTGCGCTCGCTCGAGCAGAGGCCCCCGGCCGAGGCCGAGATCCGCGATCCGGTGCTCCTCGACAACCCCAACGACCGCCGCATCTTCGCGGTCATGGAGGCGCTGCGCGGGGGGGCGTCGGTGGAGGAGGTCAGCCGCCGGAGCACGATCTCGGTGTGGTTCGTGGACCGGCTCCAGGCCCTGGTCCAGGTCGAGGAGAGGTTGCGGACCGGGCTCGACGACGACACCCTCGCCACCGCCAAGCGGATGGCGCTCTCCGACCGGCGGATCGCCGAGCTGGCCGGCGTCTCGCCGACCGAGGTCGCCGATGCCCGACGGCGACTCGCCCTCACGCCCACCTTCAAGTGCGTCGACACCTGCGCCGCCGAGTTCGCGGCTGCCACGCCGTACTACTACTCCACGGTCGAGTCCGAGGACGAGCGTCCGGCACCGGACGGCGATGCCGTGGTGGTGCTGGGCAGCGGTCCGATCCGGATCGGCCAGGGCATCGAGTTCGACTACTGCAGTGTCCAGGCCGCCGAGGCCCTGCGCCTGCAGGGGGTCGCCGCGATCATGGTCAACAGCAACCCGGAGACGGTGAGCACCGACTTCGACTGCAGCACCCGCCTCTACTTCGAACCGCTCGACCAGGAGGCGGTGCTCGCGGTCATCGAGGCCGAGCGGGCGAGCGGGGTCGTGGTCCAGTTCGGGGGCCAGACCGCCATCAACCTCGCCGAGCCGCTCGGCCGGCACGGGGTGCACATCCTCGGCACCACCGTCGACGCCATCGACCTGGCCGAGGACCGGCGCCGCTTCGAGGCGCTGATGCGCCGCCTGGAGATTCCCCAGCCGCACGGGGCGGCCACCATCGACCCCGCCGAGGCGGCCGGGATCGCCGACCGGATCGGCTACCCGGTGCTCGTCCGCCCCTCGTTCGTGCTGGGCGGGAGGGCGATGGAGGTGGTCCACAGTCGCGATCAGCTCCAGCGCTTCGTCGCCGCCGCGATGGCCGCGCTCCCCGATGACGGAGATCGGGTGGGAGGGTCCCGCGGCACGGTGCTGGTCGACAAGTACCTCTTCGGCACCGAGGTCGACGTCGACGCCGTGTCCGACGGCGAGACCGTGGTGATCCCTGGGCTGATGGAGCACGTCGAGCGAGCCGGGGTCCACAGCGGGGACTCGATGGCCGCCTACCCGGCCCCCGGCCTGGATGCGGACGTGACCCGCCGGATCGTGGCGGACACCGTGGCCATCGCCCGGGCGCTCCCGGTGCGCGGCCTCTGCAACATCCAGTTCGTCATCTGGCGCGGCCTCCCCCACGTCCTCGAGGTCAACCCCCGAGCCTCGCGGACGGTCCCGTTCATCAGCAAGGTCACCGGGGTGCCGATGGTCGAGCTCGCCACCCGGGTGATGCGTGGCGAGCGGCTCGCCGACCTCGGATTCGAGACCGGACTGCTCCCGCCGCTCCCCCTGGTCGCGGTCAAGGCCCCGGTGTTCTCGACCGTCAAGCTCGCTCTCGTCGACTCGGCGCTGGGGCCGGAGATGAAGTCCACCGGCGAGGTGATGGGGATCGACACGACGCTCGGGGCCGCGGTCGAGAAGGCGTTCGTGGCCGCCCTCGGCGCGGTCCCCACCAAGGGAGCGGTGCTCTGCAGCATCGCCGACGGCGACAAGGCGGAGGCGCTGCCGATCATGGCCCAGCTCTCGGCCCTCGGCTTCGGGATATTCGCCACCGCGGGGACCGCGGAGGCCCTGAGCGCCGCCGGGGTCAGCGCCACGGCGGTGGGGAGGATCGGGCAGAGCCGGCCCAACGTCCTGGACATTATCGAGGAGGGGCGGGTCTCGCTGGTCGTCAACACCGTCTCCAACCTTGAGACCGACGAGCTGAGCATCTCCCCCTCCCGGGACGGCGGCCTCGCCGCCGCCGGGCGCACCGTCAAGGACGGCTACCGCATCCGGCTTGCAGCCGAGCATCGCCGCATCCCGTGCTGCACCTCGATCGACACCGCCCAGGCTCTGGTCGACGCCATCACCCGGCAGCGCCGGGGTGCGGAGATCACCGTGGCCCCGGTTCGCGCCTACCGCGCCGGCGGGGTGGCCGCGGCGGCGAGATGAGCGCTCCCCTCTCGGACCTGCGCCGAGCCCGCGACCAGACCGGTGAGGTGCTGGCGGTGGAGGCGTTGGGGGGCGGTCTGGTGGAGATCACCGTGCGCCTGCCCCATCTGGCGGCCACGGCGCGCCCCGGGGAGTTCGCCCAGCTCCGCGCCTGGGAGGGGGTGGAGCCGCTGCTGCGCCGTCCCTTCAGCGTCGCCTGGACCGCCGGTGAGACGTGCGGCTTCGTGCTGGAGGCGGTCGGGCTCGGCACCCGGCTGCTGGTCGCCTTGCGGCCCGGCGACTCGCTCCGCGCCCTGGGCCCGCTCGGCAACGGCTTCCGGCTCGAGCCGGTCCCGGCGCGCGCCCTGATCGTGAGCGGCGGCCTGGGCTGCGCCCCGTTCCCCCACCTGGTGCGCGGGCTGCGCCGGGCCGGCTGCCCGGAGGTGGTCGTGCTGAGCGGCGCCGCCACCGCCGACCGGCTCTACCCAGCGGACCGCTTCGCCCGCGGCGAGACCGGGGTGCGGGTGGTCGAGGCGACCGATGACGGCAGCCGGGGCCATCGCGGCTTCGTCACCGAGATGGTCCCCGAGCACTGCGACGAGACCACGGCGGTCTTCGGCTGCGGGCCCAACCCCATGCTGGCCGCCCTGGCCGCATCGCTGCGCGACCTGCCCCGGCCCGCGCGCCGGGCCGAGGTCTCCCTGGAGGCGCCGATGGGCTGCGGCTTCGGCACCTGCCTCGGCTGCGCGCTCCCCCTGATGGGCGACCAGGGCACGGTCTGGGGGCTCTGCTGCCGGCAGGGCCCGGTCGTGGAGGTCTCCCAGGTGGACTGGCCCGGGTTGCTCGCCCTCCCCCCGGCGCACGTCGCATGACCGCTGAACCCGCCCCTCTCCAGCCCGAGGCCGCCGGCCCCGATCTCCTCGTCGACCTGGGGCGGGGCCTCATCCTCCCCAACCCGGTGGGCCTCGCCAGTGGCACCGCCGGGTACGGCTTCGAGCTGCGCCAGCTGATCGACCTCGACCGGCTCGGCGCCCTCTTCACCAAGGGGACCACGCTCCGAGCCCGGGATGGGAACCCACCGCCGCGGGTGGCCGAGGTCCGCGGGGGGATGCTCAACTCCATCGGCCTGCACAACCCCGGTGTCGAGCACGTCGCCGCCGTCTACGCGGCCGAGTTCGCGCGCTGGAGCATCCCGGTGGTGGTCAACGTCGCCGGAGGTGACGTCGACGACTATCTCGCCTGCTTGGACCGCCTGGACCGCGCCGAGGGCATCGACGGCTACGAGCTCAACATCTCCTGTCCCAACATCGCCAACGGGCTCGACCTCGGTCGGGATCCGAGGGCGGCGGCCCGGCTGGTGAGCGCCGCCCGGGCCCGGACCGGGCGCCACCTCATGGTCAAGCTGAGCCCCAACGTCACCGACATCGCGGCCGTCGCCCGGGCCGTCGAGGAGGCCGGCGCCGACTCGGTGTCGGCGGTCAACACCTACGTGGGGATGAAGGTCCACCGCGGCATCCGGGCGCCCGTGCTCCCGGGCCGGGGAACCGGCGGCCTGAGCGGCCCGGTGATCAAGCCGCTGGCCCTGGCGGCGGTGGCCCAGGTGAGGGCGGCGGTGAGCATCCCGGTGGTCGGCGTCGGGGGAATCATGGATGCCGGCGACGCCCAGGAGTTCCTGATCGCCGGCGCTGACGCGGTCCAGGTCGGCACCGCGACCTTCGTGAACCCCTCGGCGGCCCTCGAGGTGCTCGAGGGCCTGATGGCCCTCGCCCTCCGCTCCGGGGCCGTGCGCCTGCCGGGCTCGCTCGGCAGGGCCGCCGTCAGCCCGATGCCCCCTGCAGGGATCGAACCCGCATCAACCGGTTAAAAGCCGGCTGCTCTGCCGTTGAGCTAAGGGGGCGGCTGGGACCGCATTATGCCCGCCGCCCGGCGCGGCGCCCGGGCCCCTCCCGATGTCTCACCATCTTGCCGTGCCCGCCCCCGTCCCCGGCTTCCCGGCCAGGTTCCCGGTCCGCGGCGACGGACGCCGCCCCTGCGCTACCGACTGGCCGCGGGGTCGGTCCGTCTCTGCCTGCGGCTGCTCTTCCTCGGCCGGCTCCACCTGGAGGGGGCGGACGGCGTGCCCCTCGAGGGCCCGCTCCTGGTCGCCTCCAACCACATCAGCAACTGGGACCCGCTGATCCTGGGCGCCTTCTTCCCCGGGACCCTCTTCGCGATGGCCAAGCGCGAGCTGTTCCGGCCCCCTCCGGTCGCCTGGCTGCTGGCCGGCTGCAACTGCTTCCCGGTCGACCGCGGCAAAGCCGACCGGCGAGCGCTGCGGATCAGCCTTGACCTGCTGCGCGCTCGCCGGCGGCTGCTCCTCTTCATCGAGGGCCACCGCTCACGGGGTCGCGGGATGGGGCCGGCCGAGGCCGGGGCCGGCTTCCTGGTCCGACGCACCCAGGCGCCGGTCCTGCCGGTGGCGATCTGGGGCACGGAGCGGGCTCTGCGGCCGGCCGGGGGCCTGCTGCCGCGCCGGGGCCGGATCCGGGTCCGCTACGGGCGCCCGCTCAACGTCTCCGGGCGCTCCGACCAGGAGATCGCCGACGCCATCGCCGCCGAGGTGGCGGCGCTCCTCCCCTCCGGGTACCGGGGAACCCAGGAACGGAGCGGCGACGCCGAGCCGGACCCGATGGGGGCGCTCCCGGCCGCCTCCGGCGACGGTGCCCCGCGGGCCCGTCCGCCCCTCCGGCTAACCCGCCGGACGCCGCGTGCGCCGGGCTTCTCGGCGCTCTCCAGGCAGGTGAAGGCGACCACCTCCTTGGTGTCCGGGGCGACGTCGAAGCGAACGATCGCCGTCTGGCTGAGCACGGTCTCGACCCGGCCGGTGGCGCCCACCGGGTAGTTCCCGATCAGCGTTCCGGTCCGCGGGCGCGTGTTCTGGATCAGGATCACCCGCTCGCCGACCGCGAACGGGGGCGGCGGCTCCTCGCGGGCGCTCGGTGGCCGGCCGGGCTGGGGACGGACCGGTGGAGGCAGCACCGGGCCGACCACGACGTCCGGCTCCTCTTCCTCCTCCTCGTCCGCGGGGGCGATGGCGTCGTCCACCAGCAGGACGTCGACCACGTCGGGAATCTCGACGTCGGGGACGTCGGGCACCTCACCGACGACCAGCTCGAGGTCGTCCTCGTCGCCGGCGTCGGCGTCCACATCGGAGGCTTCGTCGTCGATATCGTCGCCGGCCATGGTCCCTTCTCGGCTGGGGGATGGAGCTGCTGAGACGCTGAGGATACTGCCTGGCCCTGCCGGCACCGCGAGCGACTGGCGCGATGGCCGCCGAGGGCCGCGCCCGGCTCCGCCTAGAATCGGGCCCCATGGCGGTTCGCACCTGGACGGCACTCTCGCCCCGCGCCCAGCAGCGCGCGCTCGAGATCGCCCCGGGCGCGCTGACCTGGACGGTGCTGCTCATCCCCCTCATCGTCGCCTTCGCGATCCGCTTCAACGACCCCGCCGACCTCTGGATCATCGGTCTGGGAGCGGTGCTGCTCGACGCCTACTGGTTCCTGCGCACCGCGGTCACCGTCTACTGGGTGTGGCGGTCCCTGCAGCAGCTCCGTCGCGTCGAGGCGGGCGACTGGTGGGCGGAGTGCGAGCGGATGGAGACGCCGGAGGGCGCACCCGGCCCCAACGACATCACCCACTGCGCTCTGATCCCCACCTACACCGAGCGCTACGAGGTGCTCCGCGCCACCGTCGAGGCGCTCGCCGACCAGCGGTACCCGGACCAGCTCAAGGTCTGCGCCGATCATCACCCGGGCCACCGACATCGCCGGCTGCGACAACGTCCGCCGGCTGCAGTCCGAGCTCGGCCACCGATTCCGCGCCTTCATCCACATCAAGGACCCGCTGCTTCCCGGGATCGTGGTGGGCAAGTCGGCGGCGATGTCGTACGGCGGCCCGGTGCTCCGCCAGCACTGCGAACGGCTGGGGCTGGACCCGGCGCGCACCCTGGTCACCGACCTCGACTCCGATTTCCGCCTGCACCCTCAGTACTTCGCCCACATCACCTGGAACTTCCTGCACGTCGACCATCCCCTCACCTCGATCTGGCAGCCGGTGCCGGTCTTCCTCAACAACCTCTGGAAGGTGCCGGCCGCGGTCAGGGTGATGGCGACCGCCGCCACCCAGTGGCAGATGTTCCTTCACCAGCACCCGGATCGGCTGGTGATGTTCTCCTCCTACACCATGTCGATGAAGCTGCTGACCGAGGTCGGGCTACTGGGACAGCGACGTCATCCCCGAGGACTCGCGTTTCTTCTGGAAGGCGTTCTTCCGCTATGGCGAGGACCTCAAGGTGCGACCCGCATTCCTGCCCGTGTTCGGCGACGCCCCCCGGTCGCGCGACTACGCCTCCACCCACGTGAGCCAGTACAACCAGATCAAGCGGTGGGCCTGGGGGGCGACCGACGTCCCCTACGTCTGTGTCCGGATGCTCAGCCACCCGGAGATCCCCTGGCGGTTGCGCGCCCGCCGCTTCCGCTTCCTGATGTTCAACCACCTCACCTGGGCCACGCTGCCCCTGCTGCTCCCCATCGGGGGATCGCTGCCGGCGCTCATCGACCTCGACTACAGCCTCTCGCCGACCGCGACCGCGCTGGGGTTGCTGACCACGGTGATCCTCACCATGACCCTGCTCAACACCCTGGTGCTCATCGTCGTCGACCGCGCGGTCTGCCCCAAGCCCCCGGAGTGGGGACGGTGGCGCCGCCTCTACGCCGACGTCCAGCTCTTCCTCTACCCGGTGGTGGGGCTCGCCCTCTCGGTCATCCCGGCGCTGGAGGCGCAGACCCGGCTCATGTTCGGCGCCTACCTCGAGTATCGGGTCACCGAGAAGGAGTGAGCCCGGCCGCCCCGGCTCAGCGCCGGCCCGATCTGGCTCAGAGGGTGACCGGGCGGCCGCTCAGCACCTCGATCGCGAGCAGGTAGGTGCCCGCGCTCCAGCTCTGCCCGGCGGCCCCCTCGGGCTCCCCGGTGCCGGCGTCGATCCACTCGTGGAAGCCCCAGCCCGGCCCCGAGCTCCGGCTCAGCCGGTTGGCGGCGGCCAGACGGGCGATCTCGGCGCGCGCCTCGGCGACCATTCCGACCCGGTGCAGGGCGGCGACGTAGAGGCCGCCGATGAAGGGCCAGACCCCCCCGTTGTGGTACCGGCCGGGAGGGTTGCGCCAGCGCGGGTCCTGGAAGGCCTCGAGGTCCTCCCGGTACATCCCCCACCGGTCCCCGGCGGCGAAGCTGCGCGGGTAGGTGCGCATCGGATAGGGGGTGGCCGCCGCGCTCTGGTGCAGGAACTCCATGATCAACCGGGAGCGCGCGGGGGAGGCGATGTCGTAGAGGACGGCGAGGACGTTGCCGAGCACGTCGCACTCGTCGACGTACCGGCCGCCGTCGACGTGCGAGAGGTAGTGGCGCCGGTCGGCGCGCATCGCCGCCCGCCGGGCGGCCGGGCCGATCGGGTGGGGAAAGCTCGACGCGGCGGCGGGAGGGCGGCCCGGCCCGTCGAGGAGCCCGGCGTGGTCGGTGCCGGGCTCGGGCCAGAAGAGCAGGTCGATCTTGGCCCGGAGCAGCTCTGCCCGGGCCGTGTAGGCCTCGGGCCCGCCGCTCGGGGCCAGCGCCGCCATCCCCCGCAGGGCCCGGTGGTACAGGGCGTTGACGTAGAGCAGCTTCCCGGTCCGCTGCAGGGTCGAGTCCATCCAGTCCCCGCCGGAGGGGGAGTCGATGACCGTGAACTGGTTGGCGTCCTGGTCCCCCAGCCAGTGGATCGCCCGCTCGAGATGCGGCCAGAGCCGGCCCTGGAGGCGGGGATCGGGGTGGGCCTGGAGGTGCTGGGCGGCGGCGACCACGAAGAGGCAGGTCGCGTCGGTGCAGCCGGCCTCGTGGAAGTCCCAGTAGGCGCGGCCCGGCCACCAGGCGTTGGGGATCTCTCCCGAGGCGGCCTGGAGACGGGCGAGGCCGGCCAGGCTGCGCCCCACCGCCGCGTTCAGCTCAGGGTCGGGCGAGAGGTTGGCCCCGAGCGCGGCGAAGGCGACGTCCCGGATCCAGACGGCGGCGTAGTGGGGCAGGGCCGCGGAGGCGACCAATCCCTCGGGCGCGGTGGCGGCCCGGAGCACCGCCCCGGCCTGGGCGGCACCCTCGGTGACCTCGGCCGGGAGGTCGCCGAGCCGAGCCTGCCCGCTGCTGACGGGGGTGTCAGTCGGGATGCGCGGCCTCGGCGTGGTAGTGGTCGGAGATCTGCTGCCAGGAGGCGGCGTTGACCTTGCCGGGGAGCGGGCTGTTGCCGTCGAAGTAGCGGACCTCGCCGGTGTCGACGTTGCGGTACTCCCCCGGGCTCACCACGGTGCCGGCCGCGAAGCGGACCCCATGGGTGGACTGATCCGGCATGTGGTGGCGATGGGTGCCGGTCTCGCCGGCGTGGTAGTGGTCGGAGATCTGCTGCCAGGAGGAGGCGTTGACCTTGCCGGGCAGCGGGCTGTTGCCGTCGAAGTAGCGCACCTGACCGGTCTCGACGTTGCGGTACTCGCCCGGGCTGACCACGGTTCCCGGCGCGAAGCGGACACCCTGCTTGGACATCGTCAAGCCCTCGAACTCGGCCGGCCGGACACCTGATCGCAGTGTAGCCCCGGTGTCACAGGGGTGGCGCGCCCGGCGACCAAGATCAGCCACAGACGGCGGCGCCCCCGACCAACGGGCGGCACCGCGCCGACCCCCCCGGCCGGGGCGCGCCGATCGTGCACACTGGCGCCGTGGGGATCGCTCCAGACGGAGGCGCCGCTGCGTCCCGGTTCACCATCGAGGTGCAGCGCGGCCCCCTGCTGGTCGAGCTTCAGGATCCCCGGGCGCGGGGGCGGTGGCGTTTCGAGGTCGCCTCGCCCACCCGGCTGGTGGTCGACCTGCTCGACCCCGGGCTCTGTCGCGTGGACGGCCTCGAGGCCGTCGAGGCGGAGCTGCCCGACGGCTACGTGCCCACCCCCCGCCTCCGCCTCTCCGTCAACGGGGTCGTCCACGAGCTGGTGAGCGGCGACGAGCAGGTCCTGCTGCGCCATTACTCCCGGCCCCATCACCAGGATCTGTACGCGAGCCGCGACCGCTGGCTGGAGGCGTACCACGCGGCCCGCATCCGTCAGGCCCGCCGGCTCCTCCGCGGGGTCCACGGGCGTCTCTGCGACGTCGGCTCCGGCTTCTCCCTGGTGCGCGCGGCCGGGCCCTGGAGCTTCCAGCTCGCCGCCTGCGACCGCGACCCCGAGGCGGTCGCCGCGCTCCGAGAGGCCGGCGTGGAGGTGGCCTGCGCCTCCGCCGACGACCCCCCTTCCCGGCCTCGAGCTTCGACGCCGTCTACGCGGGGGAGATCCTCGAGCACCTCCCCGACCCCGAGACCGCGCTGCGGCGCTGGGTCGCCCTGCTCCGACCCGGAGGGCTGCTGGTGGTGACCACCCCCAACCGGCGTCACCTGCTGGCCAGGGTCCGCGGATACGAGCTGGTCGAGAACCCCGAGCACCTCTTCGAGTGGGACGTCGCCCAGCTCCGCGGTGCCGTCGCCGCCGCCGGGGCGGTGGTGGAGCGGGTCGAGGGGCTGACCCTCCCGGTGCCGGTGTACGTGCCGGGGCACGGCTGGCGCGACCTCCTGGGCGCCGCGGTGAGACGGGCGCCCCGCCTGCCCCGGCGGTGGGGGGTCGCCCTCGTCGAGGTGGGGAGGTGGACGCCCGGGCTGGCCATGGACATGGCGGTGGTCGCCCACCGCGCGGGCTGAGGGCCCGTCCACGCCGGCGGGCGGCGCTCAGCCCCCCTGGGGTGAGGCGAGCATCCCGCAGGCCTCGCGGGCCATGGCCATGGTCTCCCGGGCCACCACCCGCGCCCGCCGGGCGCCCTCGGCGAGCACCTCGTCGACGACCCCGGGACGGGCGGCCAGCTCGGCCCGCCGCTCCCGCATCGGCGCGAAATGGTCGGCGATGGCCTCGGCGAGCCAGCGCTTGACCTCGACGCAGCCGGTGCGCGCCGACCGCTCGCCGTCCCAGATCGCCTCCCAGCGATCCGGGCTGAAGAAGCGATGCAGGGCGCAGACGTTGCAGTGCTCGGGATGGCCGGGATCGGCGCGCCGGGGCCGCTCCACGTCGGTGACCATGCCCATCACCGCCTGGCGGATCTGCTCGGGGCTGTCCAGCATGCCGATGGTGTTGCCCCGGCTCTTGCTCATCTTGGTGAGCCCGTCGGTGCCCATCACCCGGGGGATCTCGGTGAACAGGCCCTGGGGTTCAGGAAATACCTGTCCAAAACGGTAGTTGAAGCGGCGGGCGATCTCCCGGGTGAGCTCGATGTGGGGGGCCTGGTCCTCACCCACCGGGACCCGGTCGGCCCGGGGCAGCAGGATGTCGGCGGCCTGGAGGACCGGGTAGCCGAGCAGCCCGTAGTTGATGTTCTCGGGGAACTGGGCCGCCTTCTCCTTGTAGCTCGGCACCCGCTCCAGCCAGCTCTGGGGGGTGGTCATGGAGAGCAGCAGGTGCAGCTCGGCGACCTCGGGCAGGTCGGACTGGAGGAAGACGATGGAGCGCTCCGGGTCGATCCCCGCGGCCAGCCAGTCGAGCACCATCTCGACGGCCGCCGGGTGGATGGTGCCGGGCTCCGTGACCACGGTGAGCGAGTGGTAGTCGGCCACGAAGAAGACGCACTCGTACTGGTCCTGGAGCTGCACCCAGTTGCGCAGCGCCCCGAGGTAATTGCCCAGGTGCATCCGGCCGGTCGGCTGCATGCCGCTGAGGACCCGGAGCCGTCGACCCGGAGCCGCGGCGTCGCGGTTGGCGCTGTCGACGGGATTCTCCGGCATGAGCCGCGATTCTACCTGGTGGCGGAGGCCTGGCTGCCCGCGCGGGGACGCGCCCTGCGCGACGGGCGCGGAAGCTCAGTCGACCGGCAGGCGGTCGCCGAGGATCTCCTCGTACACCGCCACGGTGGCGCGGGCGGCACCGGCCCAGGTGAACTCCGCCGCCCGCTCGAGGCCGAGCCGCCGCCGCCGCGCGGCCTCGACCGGGTCCGAGAGCAGCCGGTCGAGGGCGGCCCGCAGGGCCTCCTCATCGCCGTCCGGCACCAGGATTGCCGCGTCGCCGGCGACCTCCGGGAGCGAGCTGTTGGCGAAGCCCACGGCCACCGCGCCGCAGCCCATCGCCTCCAGCAGGGGCAGCCCGAAACCCTCGTACGCGCTGGGGAAGACGAAGGCGGCCGCGCCCCCGTAGAGGGCGACGAGGTCGCCGGTGGTCACGAACCCGAGCTCCCGGGCGTGGCCGCCGAGCACGGCCAGCTCGGCGCGGACCGCGGGCCCGAACAGCCCCTGCTGTCCCGCCACCACCAGGTCGATGTCGTGGTCCCGCCGGAGCCGGCGGGTCGCCGCCACCAGGTGCGGGAGGCCCTTGCGGGGTTCGAAGGTGCCCACCCCGAGCAGGTAGGGCCGGCGCAGCCCCAGGCGGTCCAGCGTCGCCTCCACGACCTCCGGGCCGGCCGGTCGGTATTGCGACGAGAGCCCGTGGGGGACCACGTGTATGCGACCCCGATCCACTCCCGCCAGCCGGGCGCAATCCGCGGCGGTGGCCCGGCTCGGGACGATCAGCGCGTCCGCTCGAGGCAGCAGCCGCATCCCGGGGCGGCGCAGCAGCCGCGACCTCCACGAGTAGCCGGGGAGAAGCAGGGGGATCAGGTCATGGACGGTGACCACCACCGGGATGGCGGCCCGCCACGGCTGGCCCTGCTCGACGGCGTGGTAGAGACGCGCCCGGTGGTGGCGCAGGGCGCCCGCCACCAGCAGCGGATCGGCCAGCACCTGAGCCCGCCGCTCCAGGCGGGGAACGCGCGCCGCCACCCTGACCCCGGCAACGGCGAGCTCCGGGGGGATGGCGGCTCCACCGCCGAGCAGGGCGCCGACCCGGGGTGCGAAGCCGATCTCGGTCATCCCCTCGAGCAGGCCGCGCAGGTAGGTGCCGATCCCCCGGCTCGCCGAGTCCCCCTGGAGCGGGCGGGCGTCGATCAGGATCGGTCTCACCGCGGGTCCGGCTCCCGATCAGCGGCTCGACCCACCCGCCGGCCATCGGCGCCCTCGGCCCCGTCATCCACCGCCTCCTGCCCCCGAGCCCCCGGGACGGCACCGGCGGCGGTGGCGAGGAGCCCCTCGAGCCGGCGCACCACCGCGTTCCACCGGTAGTTCAGGGCCACGTAGCGGCGCCCCGCGTCACCGCGGCGGGCCGCCTCCTCCGGGTCGGCGAGCAGGCGAAGGGCGGCGGTGACCAGCTCTTCCGGATCGCGGAAGAGGAGCGCTCCCCCGCTCCGCTCGGCCTGGCCCGCGAGCACCGGCGAATCCCGGTTCAGCAGGCACGGCCGCCCGGACGCCCACGCCTCCAGGGTCACCAGCGAGAGGCTCTCCAGGCTGCTCGGCACCACCACCGCCTCGGCTCCGGCCAGGGCCGACCAGTGCTCCTCGTCGCCGAGCCAGCCGAGTGAGAGCACCCCCTCGGGCGGGGCGGCCAACCGGTCCGGGTCGCCGATGAGGACCAGGGAGAGATCGGGGTGGCGCCGCCGCAGCACCGCGTACCCCTCGAGGAGGAGGTCCACCCCCTTGCCCCGGGTGACCCGCCCGGCGTAGAGGAGGTAGCGTCCAAGGCCGCGGTCGCGCCGGAAGCCGTCCGCGTCGACCCCCGTGGGCGGGTCGATGGCCACCGTGCCCACGGCGTGGGGGCGCCGGGCCGCGACCGGGTGGACCGCCTCCAGGAGGGCGCGCTCCTCCTCGGTCCCGTACCAGAGCCCGTCGACCGCCGCCACGGCGCGTCCGATGGCGCGAAGCCGCAGCGGTGCCTCGTCGTGAGCGGCGGGGATCAGCAGGCGCGGATGCGGCGCCGCGGGGATTCCCCAGATGGTCGGGTGGTAGAGGTAGGGGGTGAAGAGGGTCGGCCGGTCGGGCCCGGTGGCCAGGGCGCGAACCAACCCGGGGGCGAAGGGTCCCTGGGCCACCAGCCAGGCCGTCTCCGGCCGGAGCGTCCCCGGGAGCCGGAACATCGCCCGGCTGACCTGGTGGAAGAGGCGGGGCGGCCGTCTCGCCGCCACCGCGAAGCGGCGCACGCGCACCCCCCCGTCGACGTCGTCCCCGGGAGGGAAGGCGGGCGACCAGGTGGCCTCGTCGCCCGCCGTGGTGGTCCAGACCTCCACCTGCCAGCGCCGCCGTTGGAGGGTGACCGCCAGCCGCCGCATCAGCAGCTCGCTGCCCCCGCTCACGCCGGCGCCGAAGCGCGGCACCACCAGCCGGAGCTGCCGAGGGGCGGCGCGGGGATGGGCCGCCGCCCCCGGGCCGGAGGGCGGATGCGGCCTGATCCCGGCTTCGCCGCCGTCCGTCGCCGGCCCGGTCACACCCCGACCGCGAGCCGCGGTGCGGAGGTGTACCAGTCGGCGCGGGTGAGCGGGATCCCCGACTCGCCCGCCTCACCCTGGCGGACCGCGAGGATCTGGTGGACCGCGATCGACCCCTGCTCGAATCCGACCTGGCTGCCGGTCATGTAGAGCTTCCACACCCGGGCCCGCTGCACCCCGACCAGCTGGACCGCCGCGTCCCAGCCCTCCTCCAGCCGCTCCACCCAGCTCCGCAGGGTGAGCGCGTAGTGCTCACGCAGGCTCTCCAGATCGCGAACCTCGAGACCCCCGGCCTGGAGCGCGGTGACCATCGCCCCGGCCTCCTGGAGCTGCCCGTCGGGGAAGACGAAGCTGTTGAGGAAGGCGCCGATCCCCTGGGTCCCGGGGCGCGTGGTGATCCCGTGGATCAGTGCCCGCCCCTCGGGCCGGAGCACCCGGCGGACGGCCTCGCAGTAGCCGGGCATCCCGCGCCGGCCGACGTGCTCGACCATCCCGACGCTGGCCACGGCGTCGAACTCTCCCTCGAGGGGGTCCCGGTAGTCGGCGAGCCGGACCTCGGCCCTCCCCTCCAGGCCGCGCTCGCGGAGCTGCCGGGCGGCCCACTCCGCCTGGCGGGGGCTGGCGGTGATCCCCACCGCGTGGACCCCCCACTCCTCGGCGGCGTGCATGACCAGGCTCCCCCAGCCGCAGCCGATGTCCAGCAGCCGCTCTCCCGGCTGAAGGCGCAGCTTGCGGCAGACCAGCTCGAGCTTCGCCTCCTGGGCGGCGTCGAGATCGGTGTCGGGGGTCGCGAAGTAGGCGCACGAGTAGGTCAGGGTGCGGCCCAGGAAGAGCCGGTAGAACTCCGGCGGCTGGTCGTAGTGGTGACGGATCGCCTCGCGATCCCGGGCCCGGCTGTGCAGCCGTCCCTTCAGGTGCGCCTCCACCGGCAGGCCGCGCCGGTCCGGCCGGGCGCCGAGGGCCAGGGCGGCGGCGACCAGCCGCGGCAGCAGCCGGGCCACCCGGCCCATGGCCAGGTCGTTGACGTGCCCGAGGAAGGCGTGGAGGCCCTCGACGTCCAGGCTGCCCTCGACGTAGGCCCGGCCGAAGCCCCGGTCGGGGAGGTCGCTGACCAGGCGGTCGAGGGCCCTGCGGCTCCTCAGATGGAGGACGAAACGGGGCATCTCGGGCTCCCCCGTGCCGCTCCCGTCCCACATCCGGAGCCACCACCGGTCGGTGCCCCAGACGGCGCTGAGGATGCTGAAGAGCCGGCGCGTCGCGCCGGGGTCAGGGGTGGAGGTGGCGGTCATCTCGTAACTCCCGGAGCTGCTCACGTGCCTCGCGATGGTGGCACACGGGGGACGAGGTCCACCGGCGCCGAGCGGCGGATGCGCCCGTCGGATGCAGCGCGAGGGCGACGCCCAGCCCGCGGCTCAGCGCTTTGGGTGGTGAAGCGCCTAACCCGCGGATGGCGGCCGCAGACCCAGTCGCTCCAGCAGATCCCGGATTCGCCGGGTGAAGGCCGCGTCCGAGAAGTCGAGCAGCCGGCGGCGCCCCCGCTCGACCAGGGCCCGGCGCAGCTCGCCGTCCCGGATCACCCGGTCGACCACCCCCGCCCAGACCAGGGGGTCGTCGGAGCGCAGCAGCACCCCGGCATCCCCCACCGTCTCGGGGACCGCCGCGGCGGCGCGGGCGACCACCGGCAGGTCGAAGGCCCAGGCCTCCAGGAGGTGCATCCCGAAGCCCTCGTGCGCGCTGGCGCAGACGGCGACGCTGGCCCCGGCGTAGAGGTCGCCGATCCTCCGGTCGCTGCACCGACCCGGCAGCTCGACCGCCTCGGCCACGCCGAGCTCCCGGGCCAGCCGGCGCAGCCCGGCGGCGTAGGGCTCGGTGTCGTCCCAGCCCCCGGGAAGCACCAGGGTCGCCGACGCCTGCCCGCCGGCCCGCAGGGCCGCCAGGATGCGGACGAGGTCCTCCTGGCGCTTGTTGGGGGCGAGCCGCGAGACGAAGATCAGCCGGGGAGCCCCGGTGGCGCGGGCGGGGCGCGGGTCGAGACGGCCGAGATCGACCGGGGGAGGGATGACCATGATCGCCGGGCACCCCGCCTCCCGCAGCTCGCCGGCGTTGTACGCCGAGTCGGCCACCCCGATCTCGACGGCCGGTGCCAGCCGCGCCAGGTCCCGGCGACCCTGGTCCAGCCAGCCGGCCACCCGCGGACTGGTCGCCCGGTAGTAGGCGGATGGCGTGATGTTGTGGTAGACGATCCCCCGCCGGCAGCCGAGCTCCGCGAAGAGGCGGGCCGTCGGGGCGCCGATGCTGAGGTGGTAGAGGACGACGTCGCCGGGGCCGACCCGGGCGCCCAGCTCCGCGGCGGGGCGCGCCTCGCCCTGGAGGCGCTGGTGGACCTGGTCGGCGAACACCTCCGAGGAGAGGCCGGCCTCGCGGAAGGCGGAGCGCATCCGCCGCACCGCCTGGCCGATGGCGTCACCGGGCGAGAGGACGGGGACGAGCTGGTGGATCGCGGTCACGGGATCGGCCGCGGGAGCCCCGAGGTCCCGGGGGGTGCGGGACGGCTCACGATCGGGCCGGGCATGCGGCGGTCACGGAGCCGGCGGGCGCGGCCTCTCCGGCCCCCCCTGCTCCGGGGCGGAGGGTGCCGACGAGCCCTCGATCCGGGTCACCCGCTCCTCGAGGGCTCGCAGCTCGCGCAGGATGGCCAGGTTGAAGCGGGTCTGATCGCGGGCGATGGGAGCCACGTACCAGGAGAGCAGCCGCCGGACCACCCGCTTGCCGAAGACGGTCAGCTCTCCGACCACCGGCCGGGTCGAGCGGAGCGGGCGTGCGCTCTGCACCACCGCGCTCGCCTCCGGCGGCTCCAGCCCCTCGTCGGGATGGAAGGGGACCTCGAGGGCGGCGAGCAGGGGGGCGGGGTAGGAGCCCTCGCGCCGCCCCCGCTCGACCTCCTCGGTCACCTCCCCGACCATCCTCTCGACGTCGGGGGCGGGAGAGGCGTCGATGTCGGCAGCGACGTCCAGCTGGCGGATGGGAGGACCCGCGCCCGCGCGGGTCGCGCCGGTGGTCTCGGCCGGAGGCTGCCGGTCAGCGCCGGCGGCGGACTGGTCGCTCATCCTGACCGACCCCTGGCAAGGCGGTGGGCCGCCAGGCAACCGGCTGGTCCGCGGGCACGACCGACCACGTCCCCCCCGGCTCGATTACGCCGTGCCGGTCCCGCCTGTCGATGACCCGGAAGTCGATCGCGTGCCTGATGTGGTCGTAGGCGGCACCGTCCCGCCGCCCACGCAGCTCGACCTCGACGCTGTAGGCGCCGTCGAGCAGGGGGATCTGAGGGATGTCGAAGTGCATCGTGCCACCGGAGCCGCGCTGGCTCTCGCCCACCTGGGCGTACTGGCTCACCGGCAGCTGCGACTCCGAGACCATCAGCCCGTCGGCGCGCAGCAGCCAGAGTGTGCAGACGAAGTCGGAGACGGCGTCGTTCTGGATCTCGTAGCCGAGCTCGATGCGGACGAAGCCTCCGGTGGGTGGGTTGCGGTCCTCAGCCCCGCGCTCGTCGAGCATGCGCAGGCCGGTGAACACAACGTCTCGCGAGCCCCAGCGCTCGACCTCGTTGGCGGTGAGCGTGCCGTCGGCAGCGAGACCGATGGCGCGACGATACTGGGCGGTGACATCGGCGGTCTCGCCGTCCGCGACCAGGCGGCCATGGTCGAGCAGCAGCGCCCGGTCACAGTATGTGGTGACCGCCGCCAGCCCGTGGGTGACCAGCACCACGGTGCGGCCCTCCCGCTTGTAGCGGTTGAAGGTGTCGAAGCACTTCTCCTGGAAGGCGGCGTCACCGACCGCGAGCACCTCGTCCATCATCAGGATCTCGGCGTGAGCCTGGATGGCGAGCGAGAAGGCGAGCCTCACCTCCATGCCCGAGGAGAAGTTCTTGAGCTTGTGGTCGACGAACTGCTCCAGATCGGCGAAGCCGATGATCTCGTCGAAGAGGCGGTGCAGCTCGGGCCGGTTCAATCCCAGGATGGAGCCGCTCAGGAAGATGTTCTCCCGCGCCGTCAGCTCGGGGTTGAAGCCGACCCCGAGCTCGAGGAAGGGGGACACCTTGCCCGCGATCGCCACCACTCCCTCGTTCGCGCGGTAGATGCGCGAGAGGATCTTGAGCAGGGTGCTCTTGCCCGAGCCGTTGTGCCCGATGATCCCGATGAACTCGCCGGCCCGCACGTCGAAGCTGACGTCGAGCAGTGCCTCGAGGATGCGGTACCGCGAGGCGCTCCGCCAGTGAGTGAGCCGGTGCTTGAGGGTGGCGCTGCGGTCCAGCGGGATCCGGAAGCGCTTGGAGAGGTGCTCCACCCTGATGGCAACGTCCTGATCGGCCATGCTCAGAGGTTCTCGGCGAAACTGCGGGCTCGTGACCGGAACGTGAGCGCGCCGCCTGCGACCACGAGGAGCACGACCAGGAACGGCACCGGGACCTCCCACGCGGCATTCAGCGGGGCGTACTGATGGACCGCGGCCAGGTGGCCGCTCACCACCAGCTCGGTCCATGGCGCCACCGGTGTCAGCAGCGCGTGGCGCAGGTCCTCGATGGTCTGCATGATCGGATTGGCGGCCATCACCTGCACGATCCAGACGAGGTGCGGCGCCTTCTCCGCCGTGGTCCCGACCTGCAGTGCCAGATGGAGGCGCTGGAGGACGTAGGTGAGGCTGAACATCACCCCCGACGCGTAGAAGAGCAGTTGCATCAGCACCTCCCAGAGGTGGCTGACGTCATGGAACTGGACGAAGAGGGCGGAGAGGAAGAGCGAGATCCCGAGCGCCAGCAGGTACAGCTCGAGGAGCAGCGGGATCACCACCACGATGCGCAGCCCGATGTCGATCTGGTGGAGCGCCACCGCGATCACGAACACGATCGTCAGGTTGATGAGGAAGGTGAAGAGCGCCGAGAGCGATGCGGCGATGACCAGGATGGAGCGCGGGAAGTAAGCCTTGCGGATCAGCCCGCCGTTGCTCGCGATGGCCGCCATCGACGAGCTCGTGCACTCGGCGAAGAAGGTCCAGACGACGATCCCCAGCAGGACCTGCATGCCATAGTCGGCGGTCCCGTCCTTGATGTTGAAGAGATCGACGAAGATGAAATACATGATCGCGAAGATCATCGCGGGCTTGAGCAGCGACCAGAGGTAGCCGAGCGCCGATCCGGTGTAGCGCAGCTTGAACTGGCTGATTGCCAGCTCCAGGGTCAGGTGCCGGTAGTGGCGGAAGCTGTCCAGCGGCGGCGCGGACACCCGGGCGGCACCGGCGAGCCGGGCGTCAGTGGTGGACGACATGGATCATCAGGAAGGTGACAGCGACCCCATGGTGCCGTAGGTGGACGAGCCCGAAGTGTAGCAGTCGCGCCACGAATGCTGATGGGATGACCCGCTCCCTCCTGCTCACTCCATGCGCCGGGAGGTCCTCCCCTCAGGGCGGGCCGGTGGCTCTCGTGAACGCCGCCTCACCCCTGGTGATCGCTCCGCGTACCCGGGGCTCCTCCGTCACCCCTGGTGATCGCTCCGCGTACCCGGGGCTCCTCCGCTCGGAGGGAGGCCTGCGGCGCTCCCTCCTCGCTACGTCACCCCTGGTAGCATCCGGCACGAATGAGCGATGGCCCTCCAGCCCCCGATCCGCTTGGGGAACGCCTTCGAGGACTGATCCGGGACGTGCCCGACTTCCCCCGCAAGGGGGTGCTCTTCAAGGACATCACCACCCTGCTGGGCGATGCCGAGGCCTTCCGGACCGCCATCGACGACCTGGTCGAGGCCCACCGCGACTCCGGGGTCGAGGTCGTGGTCGGGGTCGAGTCACGGGGCTTCGTCCTCGGCGGGGCGCTCGCCTACCTGCTCGGCGTCGGCTTCGTACCGGTGCGCAAGCAGGGCAGGTTGCCCTCGGAGACCATCTCGGTCGCCTACGCCCTGGAGTACGGGGAGGCGGTGCTGGAGGTCCACGCCGACGCCATCCGACCCGGCCAGCGCGTGCTCATCGTCGACGACCTGCTGGCCACGGGGGGGACCGCCCGGGCCTCCGCCGAGCTGGTCGAGCGGCTCGGCGGGGAGGTGGTGGGGATCGCCTTCCTCATCGAGCTGGACGGATTCGGGGGCGCCGAGGCCCTCGGTGACCGGCGCCACGTCTCGCTGATCCGCTTCTGACCCGGGTGGGTCGACCGGCCGCGCGTCGCCGGCCGCCCGGGCGCTGAGCGCAGCGGCCCGCCGCTCCGGGAGGGGGCTCGGGGCCCGGGCCGCCGGCGTCACGGCCTCCGGTACCATGGCCGCCCGAGCCCGCAACAGCATCAGCCGGGAGGTGGCATGACCGCCAGCGCCAGCAGCTCCAAACACGATGTCGCCGACCTCTCCCTGGCCGACGAGGGCGACCGGCTGATCGACTGGGCCGCCCGGGAGATGCCGGTGCTCACCCTGATCCGGGAGCGGTTCGAGAAGGAGCGGCCGCTCGCGGGCCTTCGGCTCGGGGCCTGCCTCCACGTCACCAGCGAGACCGCCAACCTGGCCATCACCCTCCGGGCCGGCGGCGCCGACGTCCGGCTCTGCGCCAGCAACCCGCTCTCGACCCAGGACCCGGTCGCCGCCGCGCTGACCGCCCACCACGGGGTGCCCACCTTCGCGGTCAGAGGCGAGGACAGCGCCCGCTACTTCGACCACATCAACGCGGTCCTGGACCACCGGCCCCAGCTCACCATGGACGACGGCGCCGACCTGGTCGCCGAGCTCCACAAGAGCCGGACCGAGCTGATCCCCGAGGTCCTGGCGGGGACCGAGGAGACCACCACGGGGGTGATCCGGCTGCGGGCGATGGCCGCCGACGGGGCCCTGCGCTTCCCGATCGTGGCCGTCAACGAAGCCCTCACCAAGCATCTGTTCGACAACCGCTACGGGACCGGCCAGAGCACCCTGGACGGCCTGATCCGGGCGACCAACGTCCTGCTCGCCGGCAAGACCCTGGTGGTCTGCGGGTATGGCTGGTGCGGGCGGGGCCTGGCCAGCCGCGCCGCCGGCCACGGCGCCCACGTCGTGGTCACCGAGGTGGACCCGGTTCGCGCCCTGGAGGCCGCCATGGACGGCTACCGGGTCATGACCCTCGCCGAGGCGGCCCCGGGCGCCGACTTCATCATCACCGTCACCGGCGACATCAACGTGGTCGACCGCCGCCACTTCGAGCTGCTCAAGGACGGCTGCATCGTGGCCAACAGCGGCCACTTCAACGACGAGCTCAACCTGGCGGCGCTGGACGACATGGCCACCGGGGTCTCCCGGCCGCGCCCCCACGTCGAGTCCTACCGGCTCGGCGACGGCCGCACCGTCAACGTGCTCGCCCAGGGGCGGCTGCTCAACCTCGCCGCCGCCGAGGGCCACCCCGCCGCGGTGATGGACATGTCCTTCGCCAACCAGGCGCTCTGTGCCGAACACGTCGCCCGCCACCACGCGGAGATGGAGCCGCGCGTCTACGACGTGCCGACCGAGATCGACCAGGCGATCGCCGCCCTCAAGCTGCACAGCATGGGGATCGCGATCGACGTGCTCACCCCGGAGCAGCGCCACTACCTGGCCTCCTGGGAATCGGGCACATCCTGAAGGTGCGCGCTACCTTTCGCTGATCACCAGGACCATGAGGTCACCTGCGTTGCCCCCCGTCTCCAAAGCCCCGACCCTTCCCCTCAGCCCGCCGTCGACGACCACCCTCGCCAACGGTGTCACCCTGCTCAACGCTCCGTCGCCCAGCCGCAACATCGGGATCTTCCTGATTGTCCGGGCCGGGTCGCGCGACGAGACCGCCGAGACCGCCGGCCTCGCCCACTACCTGGAGCACATGTTCTACAAGGGCACCGAGCGCCGTCCCACCACCCAGCAGATCACCCGTGAGATCGACCGGCTGGGGGCCTCGACCAACGCCTACACCGACACCGAGGAGGTCGGCTACTACGCCGAGGGCCCGGCCACGGCGATGCTCCAGCTCGCCGACATCGTCACCGACATGCTGAGCCGGCCGCTGTTCGCCGTGGAGGAGGTCGAGCGCGAGCGCAACGTGGTGCTCCAGGAGCTCTCCGCCCGCCTCGCCGATCCCGACGGCTGGATCTGGGACCGGCTGGGGACGGTCACCTTCGGGGGCGACCAGCCGGTTTCGTGGTCGGCCGCGGGCTTCCCCGCGGTCATCGAGAAGGCCACCCGTGAGCAGCTCATCGACTACCACCGCTCCTTCTACGCGCCGGCATCGATGTGCCTCACCGTGGCCGGGGGCGCGGTGCTCGAGCTGGATCGAGCCGAGACCCTGCTCCGCGACGTCCCGACCGCTCAGCCCCGGCCGCGGGTCGCGGCGATATGGGGGCAGGGGGACCGCTACGCCGCCAACGTCCGGCCCTTCACCAGCTCCGAGGAGCCCCAGGTCAAGATGGCCCTGGCGGTGCCGGGGATCCCCACCCTGGACAAGGACCGGACCGCGCTCTCGGTGATGACCCACATCCTCGGGGGCGGGATGTCGTCGCGCCTCTTCCACACCGTGCGCGAGCGCAACGGGCTCGCCTACTCGATCTTCGCCCACCACGAGTCGCTGGAGGACACCGGGATCTTCGCGATCGCGACCGGGACCCGCCCCAAGGACGCCGCCCGGGCGGTCCGCCTCTCCTTCGCGGAGCTGCGCAAGATCGCCGCCCGCCCGGTCCCGGCGACCGAGCTGGCCGCCGCGAAGTCGGCGATGATCGGCCGGCTGCTCCGCTCCACCGAGACCGCGATGGCGAGCGCCCGCTATTACGGCGGGCGCTGGCGGGCCCGGCTGCCCCTGGAGACGCCCGACCAGCGCGCCGATGCGATCGCGCAGGTGACCGTCGCCCAGGTCCAGCGGATCGCCGAGCGGATCGCGGCGGGGATCGACGAGGTCCGGCTGGCGTTCGTCGGCCCGAGCGACCAGGGCGAGGCCCTGCTCGAGGCCGCGCTCGACCGCCGGGCGCGCTGACCCGCCGCTCAGCCGGCCAGGGCGCTCCGGAGCGCGCCTGCGATCCGCGCCAGCCCGGGCTCGTCCACCCCGGGGTGGATGGGGAGGGAGAGGCACCGCCGGGCCGTGTCGGCCGCGCGCGGGGTGTCGTCGTGGACCACCAGCGGGTGCTCGAGGAAGAGCGGGTAATCCCACACCAGCCGCGGGTAGTAGACGCCGGCGCCCACGCCCTGGCGGTGCAGCCCGGCGACGACGCCGTCGCGGTCGCATCCTGAGGGGAGCAGCACCGTGTACTGGTGCCAGGCATGGGTGTACCCCGGAGGGGTGGACGGCGTGGTCACTCCGCAGTCGGCGCCGATGAGCTCGGTGAGGATCTCCGCGTTGCGGCGGCGACGCGCGGTGATGTCGGTGAGGCGCTCCATCTGGGGGATCGCCAGCGCGGCGGCGAGGTCGGTCATCCTCCAGTTGTGGCCCACGATCGCGTAGTCGTAGCGACCGCGCATCCCCTGGTTGCGCAGCAGCCGCATCCGGTCGGCAACCTCGGGGTCGGAGGTGGTGACGACCCCTCCCTCGCCGGAGGTGACGTTCTTGGTCGCGTAGAAGGAGAAGCAGCCGAGTCCGAAGCTCCCCGCGGGCCGCTCGTTGAGAGCTGCGCCGTGGGCCTGGGCGGCATCCTCGACGATGGCCAGGCCGTGCTCCCGGGCGAGCCCGCCGATCCGGTCCATCCCGGCCATCAGGCCGTAGAGGTGGACCGGCATCACCGCGCGGGTCCGGGGCGTCACCAGCGCGGCGATGGCGTCCGGGTCGATCACGTGCTCGCTGGTGATATCCGCGAATCGAGCGGTGGCACCGCGGCGGAGGATCGAGTTCGAGGGTGGCGACGAAGGTGAAGGGGGTGGTGATGACCTCGTCGCCGGGGCCGATTCCCAGCACCTCGAGGGCGGCGTCGAGAGCCACGGTGCCGCTGCTCACGGCGACCGCATGGGGGACGCCGGCCATCTCGGCACAGAGCCGCTCCAGCCGCTCGACCATCGGTCCCTGGGCGAGCATCCCGCTGCGCAGGACCTCGAGGACGAGGCGCTCCTCATCGGCGCCGAATCGAGGGGCCGAGATCGGGATGAAGACGGGGGCTGGGGGTTGCTGGGTCACCGGACCTCCTCCGACGTGGTGAGGGCGAGACTGGTGGCACCGGCCCGGCGGAGCCGGCCACGCAGCGCGAACATGCCGGCCAGCATCCGCGCCGGGTCGCGGAACGGGCGGAGCGTCGAGCGGGCGGGGGTGCCCGGGTAGAGCACCGGAACCTCCAGGGGCCGTGCCCCGAGCCGGATGGCCCAGGCCACGATCTCGGTGGTCACCAGGTAGTCGGTGCAGCGGAGCCGGGGTGCGATCCGCCGGGCCAGCCCACCCGCGATCAGGATCGACCCCTGGGTGTCCCCGGCGCGGATCCCGAGCACCAGGCGCCGGGCCAGCCGGAACCCGAGCGAGATGAGCCGCCGTCCGCGCGAGACCCCCAGCCGCGAGCTGGGGTGGCTCTTCGAGCCGAGCACGAGCGGCGGCGGGTCATCGAGCGCCAGCCACGCGTCGAGGTCCGAGAAGCCGAAGGGAAGATCGACCCCGATCACCACCACCAGATCGCCGCGGGCGAGCTGGAGGCCGCGCCGGTGGGCGAGACCGAGACCCCTGGGGACGGTGTCCACCCGGACCGCCACCCGGTCGCCGCTCAACCGCTCGGCGAGCTCCCGGGCCATCGCCAGGGAACCGTCGCTGCTGCCGTTCTCGACCAGGATCACCTCGGAGCCGGGGAACGCGCGCAGCCGCTCCACCACGCTGAGGACGTTGGCCTCCATCCACCCGGTGGAGTCGTGGACCGCCAGGGTGTAGGTGATGGTCACGGCGCGGCCGCGGCGGAGGTCGCCGCCGGCGCGCCATCACCCACCCGCTCGCCGGTCGCGACCCGCTCGGCGGTGCGGTGCGCCGGCAGGATGCTGGCGATCTCGACGCCGGCATCGGCCCGGCCCTCGACGATGTCGACGAAGTGCTGGAGCTGCAGCGCGAGCGGCTCGCCGGCGTGGCGGACGAAGGGGATGTCGATGACCGTCTCGCTGCGGAACCGCGGGCTGCCCGCCATCATGTACTCAGCCCGGACGTGGCGGTAGACGGTGACGTCCTGGCGCAGCAGGTCCACGTCGTAGACGGCCTCGGTGGTGGTCACCTGCAGGCTGCGCAGCTTGCGCTGGCTCATCCGGCTGGCGGAGAGGGTCGCGATCGGGCCGCCGTCGAAGCGGAGGGTGCAGTCCGCCAGCTCGCTGACGGTTCCGCCCGGCGGGACCATCGACTGGGCCGCGACCTCGACCGGCTCGCGCATGCCACAGAGCTTGAGGACCAGGTCGATGTCGTGGATGAGGAGGTCCCAGACCACCGACGACCCCGCCCGCGCCGCGGCCGGCGAGTGGCGGAGGGTCATCACGTGGACCAGGTCGCCCTCGAGGCTGCCGGTGAGGGTGCCGACCACCGCATTGAACCGCTCCACGAAGCCGCACATGAGGGGCAGTCCCCGCGCCGCGGCCAGCGCGCAGAGCGCCTCGACCTCCCGGCTCGAGGTCGCCATCGGCTTCTCGATGAGGAGCGGCAGGCCGCCCTCCAGGAGGCGCCGCCCGATCTCGACGTGGGACTCGGTCGTGGTCGCGACCACCGCCGCGTCGCAGGCCAGGGCGGCGTCCAGGTCGACCGCCGACGTCCCGCCCCAGCGGGCGACGAGTTGATCCGCCCGCTCTCCGTCGCTGTCGACCACCGCGCCCAGGCTGACCTGCGCCGATTGGGCGATCACCCGGGCGTGGTTCTCCCCCATCGAGCCCGCTCCCACCAGGGCGATGCGCAGCGGCGCGCGGTCGCCGCGGCGGCGCCGGTGGGAGGGGCGCGGGGGCCTGTCGGTGGCGTTCATCAGTACGACATCTCCTTCCAGCGCTCCGAGTTCTCACCCAGCCAGCCCCATTCCGCGGAGAGTCCGCGGCGCAGGTCGGTCTCCGCCCTCCACCCCAGCAGGCGTCCCGCCTTCTCGGGTGACTGGACCAGGGTGCGCAGCTCCTGGGGGAGGCGGCGGCGGGCGAAGTGTGACGAGACCGCGCCCTCGGGGACGTCCTCGTGGATGATCGGCAGTGGGCGGTCGGTCACCTCGACGACCAGCTCGGCCAGCCCGTTGACGGTCACGCCTCTGCCGGTGGCGACGTTGAACACCTGGTGCAGGGCGAGCGGATCGGCGATGCAGCGACGGTGCATCGAGACCACGTCGTCGACGCAGACGAAGTCGCGCACCTGCTCTCCGTCCCCGAAGACGATCAGTGGCTGCCGATCGAGGGCGCGCCGGAGGAAGATGGTCAGCACCCGTCCGTACCATTCGCGCGGGCCGTAGACGATGCCGTAGCGCAGGCTGGTGATCTCGAGCCCGTGGACCTCGCGCATGATAGCCGCGTACTTCTCGTTGGCCAGCTTGCTCACCCCGTAGGCCCAGTTCGGCTCGGTCGGATGATCGTCCTCCCGCTGCGGGGTGCGCACCGCCTGCCCGTACACGCCCGCCGAGGTGGCCTGGATGATCCGGCGCACCCCCGCGCGCGCGCAGGCGGCGAAGACGTTGAGGGTCCCGATGGTGTTGGTGGTCAGGTCCTCGACCGGGTCCTCGATGGCCCGGGTGATCTCGAGCTGAGCGGCCTGGTGGGAGACCAGGTCGACGCCGCGCACCGCTCGGTCCAACGCCGCCGGGTCGAGGATGTCGCCCCGGATCACCTCGACGCTGTCGCGGACCTTGGCGATGTTCTCCTCATGGCCGGTGCGGTAGTTGTCGAGCACGCGCACCTCGGCCGCGCCGTCGGCGAGCA
Source organism: uncultured Chloroflexia bacterium (assembly GCA_963793875.1). Classification (GTDB taxonomy): domain Bacteria; phylum Chloroflexota; class Dormibacteria; order Aeolococcales; family Aeolococcaceae; genus Changshengia. The sequence goes on from CAWCBS010000002.1 coordinate 291,836, forward strand.
CGGACTCGACGATGTGGGATCCGATGAAACCGAGCCCGCCGGTCACCAGCACCCGCTTTCCGGAGATCTCCACGGCTCAGGGCACCTCGCTCACGTCGAAGGCGACGGCACCCATCCGGCGCGCCGCGACCAGCTCCCAGGGGAGGTCGCCGACGTACACCGGGGTCGCCCCGGCCCGGGCTGCCGCGGTCGCGTCGGCGCAGCGCCGGAAACCGCGCGCAAAGGCCACGGGATCGCGCTTGGAGCCGCGCAGCGTCTCGCGGCCCGCCACGGCCAGGCAGCGGGCGGAGAGCTCGGGCCGGAGATCGAGGAAGGCGCCGACGGCCGCCTCGGCGTTGGCGGTCAGGACGGCGAAGCCGGCACATCCCGCGAGGGCGCTGACCACTGCCGCGACCGGCTCCGCGTCCCGAGCCGCCTCCACCTCCGCGGCGGTGACCGCGCGCCATCCCGGGTCGTCGACCCAGCCGTCGACCTCGGTGTCGACCCGGCCCCAGAGGTCGTCCAGCGACCTCAGGGAGAGGCTGCGGCGGAGCGCGTCCCAGTCCACGTCGAGCCGGGCCAGGGTGCCGTCGAAGTCAACGATCGGCGCGCGGCCAAGCATCGAGCTTGTCTCCTTCGACCAGGACGTAGCCCATGTCCACCATCCGGATCCAGTAGAGGTCGGCGGGAAGCGGCGAGCTGGGCAGCCGCGGGAGGGTCTCACCGAGGGCGCAGCGCATCAGCATCTCCGGCATGTTGAGGCCGGCGTGGGCGAAGAAGTTGGAGGTCGTGAAGAATCGCCCCGCGTTGACCTCGGTGACCCGGGGTGCGCCATCGGCATCCTCCTTGATGTCGACGCAGAAGGCGCCCTGGGGATGTGGGTCCAGCGCCCTGACCGCCGCCTGGGCAACCGCGTCGACCCGGGGTTCGTTGACCGTCCGGGCCACCGCCGGTGTCGAGGTCTGGCCATGCGGGGTGAGGAAGCCGTAGAGGTACTCCAATCGCTCGCGCGCCTGGCCCGCCACCAGCTCGCCGTCCTGCCACACCGACTGGTACGCGAACTCCCGACCCGGCAGCATCTCGGCGGCCATGAACTGATCGGGGCTCATCCCCTTCTCGGCGACCCACCAACCGATCCACGCCTTCGCCTGCTCACCGCTGCGGACCGGCAGCGAGGCGCGGGAGCCGGCCCCGGTGCGGGCTCGGACCCAGACGCGCTCGTGGTCGCGCAGCATCGCCTCGGTCTGAGCGGTGACCGTCTCCATGTCCGCATAGCCCGCGCTCTCGGGCACCGGGACGCCGGCGCCGGCCATGCGCGCCGCGAATGCGACCTTGTCGGCCGCCGTCTCCAGGGTTGCCTGCGCGGGCAGGAAGGTCCGCGCTCCCAGCTCCTCCCGCAGGGCTCCGATGGCGAGCACCTCCGGATCCGGCTGGGGGTGGACGATCTCGACACCCCGGCTCTCGACGACACGACGGAGCCCGTCCGCATACGACGGGTCGCTGGGGCGGCAGCCCACCACGCGCTCGTCCGCCAGCGAGAGGTGAAGCCGCACCGGGGAGATGTCGATACCGACGACGCGGTAGCCGTGCGGGCTCAGCCGGAGAGCGTCGATCACGTTGGCGCCAGCCGACCCCCCGGCGCCGAGGAGCAGCACGGTCGTCATCGCATGATCACTCCCAATCCCGGCCGCGGTGAGCTCACCGGAGTCCGAGCCGGGTCTTTGCCGAATTGTCACGGCGGTCAGAGCGGATGGGTGGCTGCGAAACGGGATCGTGACCGCGATGCGGCGGGTCGGTGCCAGCTGCGGGCGCGCGGCGCGGAAGCTCGCGGCGGAGCTTCGGCGAACCGCCGGGATTCCGCCCCTCAGTGGGCGCAGCTGTAGTCGATCGTCTCCACCGCCGATCGAGCCTGGGGTGAGAGCACCTCGAAGGTCACGGTGGCCTCGAGGCTGGCCGGCCCGGTGAGCTGGAGTGGAGTGGTGAAGCTGAACGAGCTCTCGTGGGCGGTGATGGCGAGCGCGTACTGGTCGTAGATGGGGGGGCTCCCGGCGAGGCTCTTCACCCAGCGGTACGTGAGCGTCCCGGCGCCGGTCACGGTTCCGGTCGCGGTGAAGCTGAAGGTGGTGTCGCAGCCCCCGCTCTGACCCGGTCGCACCGTGAGATGCACGCCGTTGCCCACCGTCAGCGGAGCGGGGGTGGATTTCGCGGTGGGGGTCGGGCTGAGCACCACCAGCCATGCGGCGGCTGCGGCCGCGACCAGGATCAGGACCACCAGCGCGATCACCAGGCCGCGGCGCCGGCGCCTCCGGGGAGCTCCGCGAACTCGAGGCCACCGGCCCGCCGGCCACCACCGCCGACGGGGCGATGGCCGCTCCGAACGGGTCCGGTCCCACCGGTCCGGGGCCAGGCGGAGGGGGCGGGGGCTCCGGCTCCGGCGCCTCGGCGGGGACGCCCATCGCCGCCGCCACGGGTGCCTCGTCCCCAGGCTCGCCGAGCGGGGCCGGGCCGGGGGCGGGTGGCTCGGGCAGCGGCGCGCCGGCCGAGGCATCCTGAGCAGCCGCCGTCCCCGGGACGTCGACCGGTGCGGGTGGCGCCGGCTCACCGCCGGCGAGGAGCACCGTGCGCTCGGAGCGGCGGCGGGGAGCCTGGGCCCCGAGGGGGCGGGTGACCCGGACGGCCAGGTCGCTCTCAACCCGCCAGCCGGTTCCGAGCAGGGCGGCCGCGGCACGCTGCAACTCCTGCCGGAAGGCACCGGCGGTGGGGAATCGCTGCGCCGGCTCCGCGGCCAGCGCCCTGCTGACCAGGGCCTCCAGGCTGTCCGGTCCGGTCCACCGCCCCGCCTGCTCCGGGCGCAGGCCGCTGACCAGCTCGCGCAGCAGGGCACCGGCCCCGTAGAGGTCGGCGGCCTGGCTCGGCGCCCCTCCCTCGGGCGGCTCCACGGCCGGACAGCCGGGGATCGCGGGGTCGGCGGCGAGCACCGCGGCCACCCCCAGCTCGGTCATCCGCACGCCCCCGGCCGGCGTGATGACGATGACGTCGGGAGAGACATCGCCGTGGTTGAGGCCGGCCCGATGGATCTCGTCGAGACCGGCCAGCACCGAATCGGTGATGGTCAGCGCCGCCGGCAGGGGCAGCGAGCGCTCCGGTCCGAGCAGGGCGGCGAGCCGCCGGGCGCGGACCAGCTCGGTGACGACGTAGAGGTTCGAGCCCAGCCGGACCAGGTCGTAGACCGCGACCACGTGGGACTCGGTCAGGCCATGGGCCGCCTTCCCGGCGCGCGCCAGCCGGTCGACGAACTCCGGGCGGTCGCTCAGGGGTCGCGGGACCTGCTCGAGGGCGACGGGGTGCCCGCTGGGGCGATACCGCCCGGCGTAGCGCGGGCCCATGAGCCCGTCGCCGATGGCCGCGCCGACGACGTAGTCCTCACTCATCGCGGGACGGTCTGCCCTCCGTCGACCCGGACCGGCCCTGCGCCTGAGAAGAGCACCGCGGTCACGTCCGACGCAATGTAGCAGCCACCGACGGCTGCTGTGCCGAGCGTGGCTTCGGGTCGCCGGTCCGTGCCGCGCGTCAACATATACTCCGGCCACCATGGACCTTCCGGTCGAGGTCACCCCCGAGGAGGCCCACGCGGCGCTCGCCGGCGAGGGGGCCTACCTGCTCGATGTCAGGGAGCCCTGGGAGTGGGAGGAGAGACGGATCCCCGGCGCGGTCCTGATCCCCCTGATGGAGCTCCCCGGGCGCATCGCCGAGCTTCCCGACGATCGCGATGTCTACGTCCACTGCCGGGTGGGCCAGCGCAGCCGCCGGGCGGTCGACTACCTGCGGAGGTCGGGCCGTCCCCGGAGTGTGAACGTCGCCGGCGGGATCGACGCCTGGGAGGCGGCGCGCCTCCCGGTGACCCGCTGAGAGCTCGCCGGCTCCGGGTGCGCCGGCCTCAGCGACGGACGCTGAGCAGGATCAGGACCACGATGACCGCGAGCACCGCGATCAGCGCCGCGACGACCACGGGGAAGGGCACGTTGATCCCGCCGTCACGCTTGGCGGGGGCGACTCGCGGGGGCTCGGCGACCGTGATGGCGCCACCGGCGCGCGGCGGGGCGGGCGTGGCGGGCTTGAGAGGCTGCATGGCGGCGTCGACGCTCCAGGGCCGGGTGGAGACCGGCGCGGCCGCGCCCCCGGGCAGGAGGGGCAGGCCCGCCCTCTGAGCGGCGGGCGGGGCCGGTGCGACGCCGGCCGCGGTCCGCGGAGCCGTCGCGGGGGTCAGCGCCTCCCGGATCCGCTCGATGTCGGTCACCCCGGGGACCTGAGGGCTGGTCGCGGTGAGGCCGATGGTGGAGTCGGGCGGGAGCCCGAGGTCCCGGGTCGGGGCGGGGACCTCAGCCACGTCCCACGATTCCTCCGGAGCCGGTGCCGTCACCGCATCCGCGGTCCGAGCCATCCCCGGGTCCGTCGCGGTCCGCACCGTCCCGGGCTCCGGCGTGGCCGGGGAGGTCTCCCAGCCGTCACCGCCCGCTGGGTCGAATGGGCGGCCTGCCGGTTCGGGAGGCGGCGTCGGTGCGGCCGCCGGCTCCATCCGGAACCTCTGACCCGGCATGGAGTCCGCGGCCGTTCCCGGGGTGCGTGGAGGCCCACCGAGCCCGGGCTCTGGCCGGTCCGAGTCCCAGCCCGAGCTGCCGGCCGCGGTGGCCGGGGCGGGCGGGTGACCCGGGGAGAGGGGGGGACGGAGGCGCCAACCCGGGAGGCCCGGCGCCCGGACGGGGGAGATCGCCGGGGCCGTCTCGCGCTCCCATGGCCAGGCCCGTTCGGCCAGGGGCGTCTCGGGGCCGGAGGTGCCGGGGTCCGGCGCCGGCTCGCCCCGTGATCCGCCCAGCAGCCCCGTACCGAAGGCATCGGCCTCCGCCTCCGGGGTGGGCGGGAGCGGCGCCGGCCATGCCTCGGGGAGGGGTGCCGGGTGGTGGTGGATCGTCTCCGCCGGCGCGGCGACATCCCGGCCGAGGGGTGCCATCGCGTCCAGCGCGCCCGTCCAGGACCCGGCCTCCGGGGAGCTCGACGGCTCCGGCCATGCCGTGCTGGTGACCGGTTGGATGACCGGCTCCCATGGCGACGTCCACTCGGGGGCGATTGGTGGGGGCGGAGGGGCGGGGAGCGGCACCTGCGGAGGCGAGGGCGGGGCCGGCGTCGGGCCCGCCACCGGGGGCAGGATCGGGGGCAGAGGCGGGAGGTAGCTGGGCGAGGACGAGGGGAGATCGTCCAGCACCGCCGAACCGCCCGCCGTGGTGTCGACTGGCGGGGGAGCGGGTGGGACGGTCCACCCTGACGCCGGCGGTGTCGGAGGCTCCTCCACCGGTCGTGGCGAGGGCGGAGGCGCGTCCGGAGCTGCCGGCGGCATGGGGGTTTCCGCCGCCGGCCCCGGGGCAGCCGGGGCGAACCGCGCTGCGGTCAGATCGGCTTCCGGCGCCCTCGGCTCGGGCCCCGGTTGCCACTCCACGCCGGCCGGGGTCGCAAGATCGGCCCCCGGTCGCCACTCCACGCCCACCGGGGTCGCGAGGTCGGCCCCCGGTTGCCACTCCACACCCACCGGGGTCGCGAGGTCGGCCTCCGGTCGCCACTCCACAGCGGCCGGGGTCCTGAGGTCGGTCTCCGGGTGCCACTCCACGCCGACCGGGGTCGCGAGGTCGGCCTCCGGTTGCCGCTCCACGCCGACCGGGGTCCCGAGGTCGGCCCCTCTCTCCCACTCCGCGGCAGCCGGTTCGGTGAGCCCAGCCGTGGCGGCCGGCGGCTCGGGCATACCCGGGGGAGGGTTCGGCGCCGGCTCGGATGGCTCGCCGGGCGGGACAGCTGCCACCCGTCGCGGCAGCTTGGACCCGGCGGGAGGCGGAGCGGGAGGCCGGCTCTCATCTCCGGCCAGCTCGCCGAGATCGGCGAGCAGAGAGCTGACCTCGGTGCGGAAGAGGTCCCGGCCCCGCGAGCCCGCTGTCGAGCGCTTGTTCGCCATGACCGTTCAACTTACCCCCAAAGCGGTCCGATCTGGAGCCCTGTTTTCGACGTGTGACGGGATGGCGGCCGTGGAGATCCGACGTCCGGGCGACCGCCGCCCCCGCGGAGGCTCAGAGCCGAGCCAGGAGCCAGGTGACGGCGTCCTCGGCGTCCGAGGCGCGGTGGATGGCGAGGTCCCCCGCCTCTCCGCCGGGCGGCACCAGGCCCCAGGAGTCGACCGCACACACCGGCCGGCCGAGCCGGAGCATGAAGGCGACCTCGCTGAGCGTCCCGTATCCGCCCCCGATGGCGATCATCCCCCGGCAGGCACGGGCCAGCAGGCCGTTGCGCAGCTCGCCGAGCCCGGTGGCGAGGGCCAGCCCGACGGCGGGGTTGGCAGCCTCGGGATCGTCGCCGGGGAGCAGCCCCACGGTGAGGCCACCGGCTCCGGCGGCGCCGCGGCACACCCCCTCCATCACCCCGCCGAGCCCCCCGCAGACCACCACCGCCCCCCGCGTCGCCAGCAGCCGCCCGACCGCCTCGGCGACGCCGATCTCCCGGTCGGTCGCCGCGGACGCCCCGCAGACAGCGATGAGCGGCGCCCTGGCGCCCGCGCTCACGAGACGTCGACGATGTGGACGGCGCGCAGGTTCCGGTGCCGCTGGGCCAGGTCGAGTCCGTAGCCGACCACGAAGTGATCGGGGATGTCGAAGCCGCGAAAGTCGATCTGGACCTCGCGCATCCGGTGGCTGCGCTTGTCGAGCAGGGAGACCAGACGGAGCGAGCTGGGGTGGTGGGTGGCCAGGTGCTTGCGGAGGAACGAGGTGGTCAGCCCGGTGTCGATGATGTCCTCCACCATGAGGACGTCGCGGTTCTTGAGCGACATGCTCACGTCCTTGACCAGCTCCACCGTCCCCGAGCTCGAGGTCGCGTCGCCGTAGGAGCGGCAGGCCACGAACTCGAGCTCGATCGGCACGGTGAGCGCCCGGGCCAGGTCGGCGGTGAAGAGGATCGACCCCTTGAGCACGCAGATCAGGACCAGCGGCTGGTCGAGCACCGGGTAGGCGGCATCGATCTCGGCCGCCAGCTCGTCGACCCGCCGCTGGATGGCGGGGGCGTCGATGAGGACGCCGCCGACGCTGAGATGGCTGCCGACCTCGGTCACGCCCGAGAGTGTAGCGAGCCGGTCAGGGCTTCCCGGGCTGATCCCCGGCGATCTCGGCCCAGCGGTCGTACAGCTCGGCCAGCGCGCCGGTGAGGCGGTCGTGCTCGCGCCCCACCTCGGCTCCCACGCCGGGGTCGCGGAAGGTGGCGGGGTCGAGCAGGCGCAGGCGGGTCTCGGCCAGCGCGGTCTCGATCTGGAGGATCTCCGCCTCCAGCCGCCGCCCCTCGGCCGACTGCGAGCGGGCCGCGGCGCGGAGCCTGCGGCTCTCGGCGGGGACGGGCACACCCCCGGCGGGACCCTGTCCGTCTCCCCCCGGGGATCCCCTCCCGTCGCCGGAGCTCGCCGCCGGGCCGCGGCCGCCCGAGCCCGCGGCCCGCTCCGCCCCCGGGGCGCGGGTCGCGCCAGGCCGCCCGCCGGCACTCGCGACGGCCGTCTCCGCGGGGAGGTGCTCCCTTCGGCGGTCGTCGAGCAGGGCGGTGTAGCCGCCGAGCACCCGGCGCAGCCGGCCGCCCTCCTCGATGGCCCAGGTCTCGGTGGCCAGGGCGTCGATCAGCGCCCGGTCGTGCGAGACCAGGACCAATGCGCCCGGGTACCTCCCCAGCGCTCCCTCCAGCACCTCCTGGGCCGGGAGGTCGAGGTGGTTGGTGGGCTCGTCGAGGAGCAGCAGGTTGGTCGGCTCCAGGGCGAGCTTCCCCATCAGCAGCCGGGCCCGCTCCCCGCCCGAGAGGTCGCCCACCCGCCGATCCACCTCGTCGCCCGAGAAGAGCAGGGCGCCCAGGGTGTTGCGAGCGCGCTCGGCGCCGATCGGGTGGTCGGCCAGCAGGTCCTCCATGACCGTGCTGCTCTCGTTGCTGGCGAAGCTCTGGGCGTCGGTGACCTGACCGCGGCCGAGATCCTGGCGGTAGAGGCGGAAGACGGTCCGGGGGCCCAGGTCCACCCTGCCCTCCAGCGGGGGCAGCTCGCCGGCGAGGGTGTGGAGGAGCGTCGACTTGCCGCTGCCGTTGGCCCCGATCACGGCGATCCGGTCCCCCGGGGCGAGGGTGATCGGCGGCAGCTGGAGCAACGGGGCGTCCCGTCCCACCATCAGCCCGGACGCCTTGAGGGTGACCCGCGACGAGGGGGCGGTGGCGAAGCGCAGCCGGGGCCGCCGGTCGTCGGGCGGTGCCGCCACCCGGACCAGCCGGTCCAGCTTGGTCTGACGCCCCCGTGCCTCGCGGGCGCGCTGGCCGGCGCGGTAACGGCGGATGAACTCCTCCTGATGGTGGATGTGGTCCTGCTGCTCCTCGAACTCCTTGCGGCGCCGGGCCCGGCGCTCCTCACGCAGCCGGACGTAGGCGGTGTAGTTGCCCGGGTACTCCTCGCTGGTGCCGTGGTGGAGCTCCAGGACGCCGGTGCAGACATGGTCGAGGAAACGGCGGTCATGGGAGACGAGCACGAAGGCGGTGCTCACCCCGGCCATGAACTCCTCGAGCCACTCGATCCCCTCCAGGTCCAGGTGATTGGTCGGCTCATCAATCAAGAGCAGATCGGCGTCGGCGACCAGCAGCTTGGCCAGCTCGACGCGCCGCTGCTGGCCACCCGAGAGCTCGGCCGGGTTGCGGCCCCGCAGCTCCTCGTCGATCCCCAGACCGCCCAGCGCCTCCCGGGCCCGCGCCTCCAGCTCGTAGCCCCCGGCATCCTCGTAGCGTGCTGGAGGTCGCCATAGCGGCTCAACTGGCCCTCCAGCCCGGGCTCCGCCCGGCTCATGGCGGACTCCAGGGTGGAGAGCTCGTGGCGCATCGCGGCCAGGTCGGTGCGCGAGGCCATCACCTCCTCGAGGACGGTGTTGGCCACCGGGACGGGCGCGTCCTGGGGCAGGTGGGCGCTGCGCAGCCCGCGCAGCCGGTCGATGCTCCCCTCGCTCGGCTCGAGGTCGCCGGCCAGGACGTGGAGCAGCGACGACTTGCCGGCCCCGTTGGCGCCGACGACGGCCAGCCGGGCCCGGCGCTCCAGGCGCAGGTCGAGGCCGGAGAAGATGGTCTCGGCGCCATAGGCGACCGCGAGCTGGGAGACGCTGAGCAGGGGCATGCTGTCGCCGAGCCTAGCCGGCGGAGTCCCCCGCCGCCGGGGGCAGGACGCCGGCCGCGGTGACCGCCGGCTCCGCCGCGGGGGCGGCCGGCGACCGGCTCAGGGCTCCCTCGCGCTCCAGGATCCGGCGGAGGATGGCCACCGAGGAGGCGTAGGTCGAGTCCATCCCGAAGTACGAGAGCCCCCGGGCGCCCAGGGTGCGCGCCTGGGTGAAGGGGGTGTCCGAGGCGTAGTGGATGATCCCGAAGTCGAGCGGCAGGCTCGAGAAGTTGACCGGCTCGCCGGTCGGGTAGCGCTCCGCCTCGCTCATCTCGTAGATGGCGTTGCAGTAGGGTCCGACCTCCATCTCGACCACCGTGAACGCCTCGCGGTAGTAGAAGTCGAGGTAGCCGCGGTTCTGCAGGAAGGTGCCCTTGACGGACACCGTCCGCTGGTTGTCCAGCCCGCTCCCGAAGCGGAGATGGGGTGCGATGTCGGCGACGGTGAAGGCGTTGTTGAGCCAGTAGGTGCAGCCGCTGTGCTCGTCGTGGACGACGTTGGAGATCATCACGTCGCCGACGTCGGCGTTGAGCGTCGCCGCCTTGCCCAGGATGTAGACGCCGCGCAGCTCGGCGACGGTCTCGCCCACCTCGCGCAGGATGTTGTAGGCGGCCAGCCCCAGCGGGTAGTCGATGTTGACGATCACCGCCGGGCTGCCGCGCAGCCGGGCCACATCGACGGGGCCGAGCCGGGGGTCGAAGTTGGCCGGGTCGAGCCGGTCGAGGGGGATCACCTGGGCGGCGACGTCGAGCGCGGTCCGGCTGGCCACGCCGTGGACGCCGCGCTCGCGCTCCTCGCGGCGCAGGCTGCCCCGCTCGTCGGTGGCGATGCTGCCGGTGTGGAGGCGGGCGGCGTAGTAGAGGAAGTTGTTCCAGTCGCCCTGGGCCTGCCCGGTCCGGAAGCGCTCCAGCTCGTCGCGAAGGTAGTCCGGCCCCCTTCGCTCGACCAGCTCCACCAGCGACGCCTCGTGCTGGCGGGCCACGCCGGTGACCAGGTTGGCGAGGCTGTGGGAGTTGCTGCTCACGAAGTAGACCGGCCGGTCGCGCAGCGATTGGCTGCGCATGGTCCCGGTGACCTGCTCCCACCAGCGCCGGGTGACCCGGGCGTAGCCGACCTGGGTGCCGCCCAGCATCCGCACCCGGATGGCCTGCTTGCGCGCCGCCATCTGGCCGACCCGCTCGGCGAAGGCATCCCCCCAGACCTCCTGGAGCTGAGCCCAGTCGTCCTCCCGCCCCCCGCAGGCGGTGGCCAGCCACGAGGGGGACGGCAGCGCCGGGAGCTCGAGGGTGGCGAGGGCGGCCCGGACCTTGTTCCACTCGATCTGGAAGGCGACCAGGGTCGGGATCAGGTCGTCGACGTCGGAGGCCGAGGCGATCAGCACGGCCAGGGTCCCGGCGCCGTCCTCGTACCACCGCCGGCGCCGGCCGGGGGCCGAGGCCACCGACCAGCCGGCGAGGTCGAGACCGTTGCGGGCGAAGACCTCGATCGCCTGCCCCATCACCACCCGCTCGGTCCGGATCACCGAGGAGGGGAGCCGTCGCACCGCGTAGAGGAAGGCGCCGAGGTCCACCTCGGCCTCGGCCGCCAGCCCGTGGAGGCTCGAGCACATCGCCCGGTGCGAGGCCTCGAGGACCCGCAGCGGGGTCTCGCCGGTGGAGCGGAGCAGGGTCGTGTAGGTGCGGTGGTAGACCTCCACCGCCTCGGCGGTGGTGGCCTCCCGGGCGGTCAGGGTCGGGTTGCTGGGGTCGACCGTGCCGGGGTCGGGGAGCTGCGGGCGCAGGGAGGGCATCGGTCCATTCTGGCGCACCCCGCGACGGTTCTCGGGCCGCCGCCCCGCGCGGACCCCCTATCCTTCGCCGCATGGGACGCATCGCGGTGACCGGCTCGGTCGCCTTCGACACCATCATGGTCTTCCCGGGCAGGTTCGGAGATCACATCCTCCCCGCCAAGACCCACCTCATCAACGTCTCCTTCCTGGTCAACCGCCTGGAGCGGCGGCGGGGGGGGACCGCCGCCAACATCGCCTACACCCTGGCCCTGCTCGGCGAGCGACCCCTGCTCTGCGCCGCGGTGGGCAGCGACTTCACGGAGTACGGCGCCTCGCTGAGCCGGACCGGGGTCGACACCTCGGCATCGCTCGGCTGCGACGACGTCCCGACCGCCTCCTGCTTCATCACCACCGACCTCGACGACAACCAGATCACCGCCTTCTTCCCCGGGGCGATGGCCCGCGCCGCCGACATCGACCTGCGCGCCCTCGAGGACCTCGAGCACGTGGTGGTCGCCCCCGACTCCCCGGACGGGATGGAGACCCACATCGCCCAGGCCCGGGAGCTGGGGGTCAAGCTGGTCTTCGCTCCGGCCCAGCAGATCCCCTCGATCGGTGACGAGACCCTTATCGCCGGCCTGGACGCCGCCTGGCTCGTGGTCGGCAACGACTACGAGCTGGAGCTGGTGCGCAACCGCACCGGCCGCTCCGTCGCCGATCTGGCCGAGAGGTCGATCGTCGCCCTGACCCAGGGCGCCCACGGCAGCCGGCTCCACGCCGGCGGTGAGGTTGTCGAGGTGGCGGCGGTCCCTCCGCTCCGGGTGGTGGACCCGACCGGCGCCGGGGACGCCTACCTCGCCGGCCTGATGGCCGGGCTGCGCCGCGACCTCGATCTGGCCTCCGCGGGGCGGATGGCCTCGCTCGCCGCCACCTACGCGGTCGAGCACCAGGGCCCGCAGGCCCATCGTTTCACCCCGGCGGAGTTCACCGCCCGGTACCGCGAGGTCTTCGGAGGCACCCGGGTCCCGGTCTGAGCCGGCCGCCGCTCAGGCTTCCGGCTGAGCCCCGTCGACCAGCCCCGCGAAGACGTCGGTCTCGGGCAGCGCGGTGGGCACCCGGGAGACCACCAGCTGGAAGAACTCGCTCGGGAAGTGCTCGCGCAGGACCTCCTCGGGGACGCTCAGCATCGCGAAGTCCTCGGTGAGCTGGCTGCGGTGCGCGGAGAGGGCCTGCCGCTTGCGGCCGAGCTGATCGCCGCAGTTCACGGCCGTGGTCACCCAGTCGTCGGGGGTGATGAACTCCAGGCTGTCGGGGTCGGTGTCTCCGAAGGGGGGCTTCATCCCCGCCGTCTTCGCCAGCTCCGCGATCCGCCGGGCCTCGGAGCGGGGGAAGGCCGTGTAGTAGAGCTTGCTCACCCGCCAGCTCGCGCCCAGGTCGGGGTAGACGGCGTGGTAGGCCGCCTCCACCGCCAGCAGGGTGACCCGGTGGGCCTGGATGTGGTCGGGGTGGCCATAACCTCCGTTCCCGTCATAGGTGACCACAACGTGGGGGCGGAAGCGGCGGATGTGGGCCACCACCCGGCCCACCGCCTCGTCCATCGGCGCCCGCCAGAACGACCCCGGCGCGTCGTTGGTCTCGGTGCCGGCCATCCCGGAGTTGCCGTACTCCAGGAAGTGGACCTCGGAGACCCCCAGGATCTCGCAGGCCTGGCGCAGCTCGGCCTCGCGGATCTGCTTGAGCCGGGGGCGGATCTCGGCCTCGTTGGCCGCGTACTCGGGGTCGAAGATGGTCGCCACCTTCCCGTCGGTGCAGCAGAGCACCGAGGTGGAGATCCCCCGGTCCGCGCACTGGGCGAGCAGGCCGCCCATGGTGATGGTCTCGTCGTCGGGGTGGGCGTGGACCGTCAGCAGCCGGAGCCCGGCGAGGTGCGCTCACTGGGTCTCGGGCCGGACCTTCACCGATTGCATCACGTCGCCGACCCGGATCTCGCCGAGCACCTCCATCCCCTTCACGACCTGGCCGAAGAGGTTGTAGGACTTGGTCAGGCTGCGCCGGTTGTCCGCGGTGGAGATGAAGAACTGGGAGCCGTTGGTGTCGGGCCCGGAGTTGGCCATCGCCACCGAGCCCGCGATGTAGTCCCCCTGCACCGGCTCGTCCTCGAAGCGGTATCCGGGGCCGCCGCGGCCGCTGCCCTCCGGGCAGCCGCCCTGGATCACGAATCCGTCGACGACCCGGTGGAAGGTGAGGCCGTCGTAGAAGCCCTCGCCGGCCAGGAAGACGAAGTTGTTGACCGTCCTCGGCGCTCGGGAGGCGTCCATGGCGAACTCGATGTCGCCGCGGCCGGTCGAGATGGTGGCCAGGTAGCGGGCGTGGGGGTCGATGACCTGCTCGGGTTTCGCGTACTTCTTCGGCATCGTCCGAGTCTAGACAAGCGACGGCCGGCGCCGATGCGGCGCCGGCCGAAGAGGGGGATCGCGGAGCCGGGGGCTTTGCGGGGGTGCCGGACGGCGGGGGTGGGTGCCGGGGTACCGGGCCGGGAGGGTGAGGCCCGATCAGGCGGCGCTCGACGGCTCGGGGGTCGCGGCCGGCGAGGCGCTGGCTCCGGTCTTCCCGGCGGCAGCCCGCTGCAGGGCGCGGAGGAGGCGCTGACCGGGAGCCGCCATCACCTTGGTGATCCGGCTGTCGGCGCGCGTCTCGAGTGCGGAGCCCTGGCTGGCCGAGAGCTTGCCCGCCGATTCCAGGGCGTCGACCCTCGACGTCACGGTCGCGTCAGCGCTCGCCACCACCGCGGCCGCGTGGCTGCCCGCGATCTGGTTGAGCGACTCGCCCTGGCGGAGCAGGGTGCGCATCTGAGCCAGGGTCTGGCCGGCGTCCCTGGCGGTCAGCCCGATCAGTCCGCGGATGATCGGCCGGGCCGCCGCCCCGGTCGACGCGTCGCCGGTGGTGGTGACGCCGGCGGTGGCGGCCGTGACCGCGGCCGAGGAGAGGCTCGGGCCGCCGCCGGTGGCGATGGCGAATCCCGCGCCCACACCGGCGACGGCGGCGGCGAGGGCCAGCGAGAGTCCGGCGGCGACGGCGTGCCGCCCCACCGCGGCGCGGAGGTTGCGGGTGAGGGATCGGGTGGTTTCGAACATGGCTCGATTCTCCGGCGCAACCCGCGGCGGCGCCTGAGCCCGACCTGAGAACCCGGGCCGGTGGGGTGGGACGGCTCGGCGGCGGGAGGGCTCCCCGGTGACTGCTAAGCTCGGCAGAGTCGGGCGGTGTGCGCCGCGCCGCGGCCGGGCTGGAGGATGGAGGGCGAGCGTGAACGTGGTGGTCTGCGTGAAGCTGGTCCCGGATCCCAACACTCCCGGCCAGCTCGACCCCGAGACCCACCGGTTGCGGCGGGATCTCGGCGACGCCGTGCTGGACCCGGGCGACGAGTTCGGCGTCGAGGCCGGCCTCCGGCTGGCCGAGGCCCACGGCGGCGAGGTGACGGTGGTTTCGATGGGGCCGGAGCGGGCGGTCGATGCGGTGCGCAAGGCGCTGGCGATGGGCGCGGCCAGGGGGGTGCTGGTCTGCGACGACAGCCTGCGCGGAGCCGACGCCCTCACCACCGCCAAGGTGCTGGCCGCGGTGATCCGCCGCCAGCCTCACGACCTGGTGATCACCGCCACCGAGTCGACGGATGGGTACAGCGGGATCGTGCCCCAGGCGCTGGCGGAGCTGCTGGGGGTGCCCGCGGTCACCTTCGCCCGGGAGATGAGCTCGGACGGCACCCTGCTCACCGCGACCCGGCAGACCGAGAGCGGGTCGGAGACGGTGGTCACCGCCCTGCCCTGCCTGGTCGCGGTCACCGCCGGGGTCAACGAGCCCCGCTATCCGACCCTCCGGGGAATCATGGGGGTGAAATCGAAGCCGCTGGAGCGGCTCACGCCGGCGGACCTCGGCCTGGACGCGCCGGCGCTCTCACCGGCCGGCCAGACCGTGGTCTCGGTGACCATGGCCCGGCAGCGCGAGGCCGGCGAGGTGGTGCGTGACGAGGGGGACGGAGCGCGCCGGATCGTCGAGCTGCTGGCCCGGGTTCGGGTGATCTGAGGTGGCGAACGGTCCGGTCTGGGTGTTCGCCGAGCTCGTCGGCGGCCGGGTCGCACCCGGCGCGCTGGAGCTCCTCACCAAGGCGCGCTCGCTGGGCGCCGCGGAGGTCGAGGCGGTCTGCCTCGGCCCCGGCGCCGCCGAGGCGGTCAGCGAGCTCGGCCGCCATGGGGCCGCGACCGTCTACGTCTCGACCGACGCCGCCTTCGCCGAGCTGCTGATGGGCGGTCCCGCGGCCGCCACCCTGGCCCCCCTGATCGAAGCACGGAGGCCGGAGATGATCCTCTTCCCCGGCACCCACGACGGCCGCGACGTCGCCGGGCGGCTGGCCGCGAAGCTGGACCTCCCGGTGATCGCCAACGGCCTGGACATCGAGGCCGGCGCGGCCATCACCGTCACCTCCACCATCTTCGGCGTCACCCAGGTGGTGCGGACCCAGTTCGGCGAGCGGAGGCCGGCGCTCGCCCTCTTCCAGCCCAAGGCCTTCGTGGCGTCGGCCCTCCCGGCCGCTCCCGTCCCGCGCAAGGTGGAGGTGCCGGCGGTGATCGAGGAACCCCACCGCTCCGCCCGTGTGATCGATCGCTCCACCCAGGTGGCGTCCGGCCCGGCCCTGGAGGAGGCCGCGGTGGTGGTGAGCGGGGGGCGCGGCCTTCAGGAGCCCGCCAACTTCGAGCTGCTCCACGAGGTCGCCGACCTCCTCCACGGGGCGGTGGGCGCCAGCCGCGCCGCCGTCGACGCCGGCTGGGTCCCCTACTCGATGCAGGTGGGCCAGACCGGCAAGACCGTGAAGCCGGCCGTCTACATCGCCTGCGGGATCAGCGGGGCGATGCAGCACACGGTGGGGATGAGGGGCGCCCAGACCATCGTGGCCATCAACCGGGACCCCGAGGCGCCGATCTTCAAGCTGGCCGACCTCGGGATCGTCGGAGACGCCCTCACCGTCCTGCGCCAGTTGCGCGACGAGCTGAGGTCCAGACCGTCCTGACCCCGCTGGCCGCCTGGTCGCCGGGGGCTTCAGGGCCCGGCCCGCTCCGGTGAGCCACCCCTCAGGAGCCGGCCGCCGCCGGTGAGCCACCCTCCCGAGGGGCCGGCCCGCCGGTCAGCCACCCGCCCGAGGGGCCGGCCTGAGGGGCCGGCGGCCGCTCGCCGCCCATCCCGCTGAGGGCCGGTCGACGCCGGTGGTCCCACCTCCTCCGAGGGTGGCGGGGAAGGCTCTTCGGCCCCTGGCGGACCGGCGGTGAGCCCTCGCCGTCATCGTACGGTGACTGGATTGCAACAAAGGATCATTGCAGATGGCAGGACTGGCCTATACTCGCCGCGGATGGACGATAAGGTAATCGTCGATCTCCTCGGCCAGGTGGGCAACCTCTTCACGTCCAGCCTCGAGCTGAAGGAGACCATCGATTTCATGCTCAAGGCGGCCAGCGACCTGGCAGCCTGCGATGCGGCCACGGTCTTTTTGCTCGATGACGACGACCGCACCCTGGCGGCGATCGCGACCTTCCCCTTCGCGGAGGAGGTCGGCCGGGTGGCTCGATTCAAGCTGGGTGAGGGCATCGTTGGCTGGGCGGCCAAGCAACGCAAGATCGTCTCCGTGAGCGACGCGACCAAGGACAGCCGCTTCAAGAACCTCGAGATGGGCTACGCGCCCCGATCGGTCCTGATCCTGCCCCTGGAATCGCCCCGGCGCCTGGTCGGAGCGCTGACCATGGCCCGCAAAGAGGTCAACCCCTTCACCTCCGTGGAGCAGGCGCTCATGCAGATCATCGCCAACCAGGCGGCCATCTCCATCGACAACGCGCGCCTCTACACCACCCAGCGGCGCCAGATCAAGGAGATCGCCGACCGCACCCGCGAGCTGGAGATCGCCAACGCCCACATCGCCGAGATCTCCCGGCTGAAGAGCGAGTTCCTGGCCAACATGAGCCACGAGCTGCGCACCCCGCTCAACGCCATCCTGGGCTTCAGCGAGATCCTCAAGGACAACCTGGTGGAGCTCTCCGAGGACCAGCGGCACGAGTGCCTGGAGAACATCCACGCCAGCGGCAAGCACCTCCTGGAGCTGGTCAACGACGTCCTCGACCTCTCCAAGATCGAGGCCGGGCGGATGGAGCTTGCCTACGACCGCTTCCAGGTCGGCAACGCGGTGCGCGAGGTCCACAACGTCATCCGGTCGCTGAGCGAGCGCCGCGACATCGACCTGGCCATCACCGTCGAGCCCGAGGACCTCGAGACCGGGCCGACAAGAGCAAGTTCAAGCAGATCCTCTACAACCTGCTCTCCAACGCCATCAAGTTCACCGCCCAGGGCGGACGGGTGTGGGTCTCGGCCCGCCCCGAGAACGGCTGGCTGGTGGTCGACGTCGGCGACACCGGGGTGGGCATCCCCAAGGAGTACCACGAGCGGATCTTCGACGAGTTCTATCAGCTGGACACGGCGACCACCCGCCAGGTCGAGGGCACCGGTCTCGGCCTCTCTCTGACCCGGCGCCTGGTCGAGCTCCACGGCGGGGACATCCGGGTCGAGTCGGAGGTCGGCCGGGGGTCCGTCTTCACCTTCCAGCTGCCCCTGCTCGGGATCGAGCCCCAGAACGGCCGGGCGCACAACCGGATCCTCCTGGTCGAGGACAACCAGAGCAACCGCCAGCTCGCCCGGATGGTGCTCAACGGCAGCGGCTTCGAGGTCGACGTCGCCTCGGACGGCGCCGAGGGCTTGCAGAAGGCCCGCTCGACCCTCTACGACCTCGTCCTGATGGACGTGGAGCTGCCCGGGATGGACGGGCTGACCGTCACCCGGATGCTAAAGTCCGATCCCAAGACCGCCGACGTCCCGGTCATCGCTCTCACCGCCAACGCCATGAAGGGTGACGAGCAGGAAGCGCTCGCCGCCGGCTGTTCGGGGTACATCAGCAAGCCCATCGAGGTAGCGAGCTTCGTGCAACGCATCGCCACATACCTGGAGCCGACGGCATGAGCGCCGGCGGCAAGACCATCCTGATCGTCGAGGACGACCCCCCCAGCCGTGAGGTGGTCCGCCTCGCCGTGAGCGCCCAGAATCACACCCTTCTCGAGGCCGCCACCGGCCTGGAGGGCCTCCAGGCGGCTCGGGAGCAGAACCCCGACCTGATCATCCTGGACGTCAACCTGCCCGGGATGAGCGGCCTCGACGTCTGCCGCCGCCTCCGCTCCGAGGGCTCGCGCGTCCCCATCCTCATGCTCACCGCCAAGGCCGACACCATCGATGTGGTGGTCGGGCTCGAGCTGGGCGCGGACGACTACGTCACCAAGCCCTTCGAGGTCCGCGAGCTGATGGCGCGCATCGGCGCCCACCTGCGCCGCAGCGAGATCTCCTCCCAGGAGCAGCCCCGCGACCGCTTCGAGTTCCCCGGCCTGACCATCGACCTCGGTCGCCGCCAGGTCTTCCGCGACGGCGAGGAGGTCAACCTCACCCTGACCGAGTTCAACCTGCTGGCCCTGCTGGCCTCCCGTCCGGGTCAGGTGATGAGCCGGGGAGAGCTCCTCCGCCGGGTGTGGGGCTACGAGGTGGAGATCGAGACCCGCACCGTCGACGCCCACGTCTACCGGCTGCGTCGCAAGATCGAGCCGGACGCGGAGAAGCCGACCTACATCCACTCCGTGCCGGGGATCGGGTACCGCTTCAGCGGGTAGCGCTCCTCGCTCAGCGGAGCGGTCGTGGTGCCGCGCCGGTCCGGCTGCCGGCCCGGCCCGTCTGCCGCGCCCCACTCTCTGACCCCGCCCCACGTGGCAGGCCACGCCGGGAACCCCGGGCGGCGGCGCTGCAGCAGCCGCCCCCGCGGAGCCGAGGCGCGCTCAGTAGATGAAGCCGACGATGCCCGAGTCGGTCGGGCTGATGGTCCGCTCGTCGATGTGGCCCCACCCGCCGTAGTTCATCTCGGTGATCACGAAGCTGCCGTCCGGGTTGACGCTGTCGACGAACCCCACGTGCCCGTCCGACGAGTACCCGGGACCCTCGAAGACGACGATGGCGCCGGCCACCGCGATGTCGCCCTCGGGCCGGTAGGGGCGGGCGTTCACCCACCACTGTCCGGCGTTGCCGGCCCAGGCGATGTCGGTGCGGGTGGCCACGTAGTAGGTGCACTCCCCGTAGGGGAAGCTGTCACCCCCATGGCTGGGCGGCACCTCGGGGATGCCCACCGTCTCGGGGATGAAGGCGGCGGCGTTGAGGGCCCCCTGAGGCGCCGAGGCCAGCGGGACCTGGAGATAGGTCCCGGCCGCCAGCGGGACGTCCGCCTGGATCACGTTGTACTCGAGGAGCACCGAGGGGTCGAGGCCGAGGCTCAGGGCGAACTGGGTGGGCAGCTCGCCTCCCAGCACCTTGACCAGGGCGCCCGGCCCGGGAGGCAGGAGCAGCGGCGAGCCGGCGGGGGCCTCGGCGTTGGGATCGAGACCGTTGGCCCAGGCGATGGCCGCCAGGTTCCGGTCATAGGTGGTCGCCAGCGACGCGACCGTGGCCCCGGCGGGAGCCATCACGGTGAGCGCCGGTCCGCTGACGACCCCGCCCTGCGGCGGCGTGCCCTCGATGACCGCATTGAGCACCGCGGTGGTCGGCGCCGCCGAGGTGAGCGAGGCCGCGATCGGCAGCCGCGGCGCGATCACGGGCAGCAGAAGGGCGATCAGGAGCACCCAACCGTGTCGCAGCAGCCGCACGCGCAGACCTCGGATGGCCCATCCTCCCCGGGTATCCGTCGACGGCTGGTTCGGCGCGATAACCGCCGAGACAGCGGGCAGACGCTACCAGAGTGGCCGCGCCGGCGTCAAAGCCACGTGATAGCTTCGTTATCACGTCCGGCGGATTCGCGGCTGGTATATTCGGTTCGCCAACCTTGACGTGGATGTCAGCCTTGGGACGGGAGGACCTGCACAGCCATGCCCGATCCATCCCACGCCGGCAGGCGCTACGCGGCGCCCGGTCAGCGCATCGGTCCCGAGCGGGTGGCCGCCTACGCGTCCGCCGTCAGTGGGGGTGAGCAGCCGTTCTCCCCGGGGTCGGTGCCGCCGGCCTTCGCCGCCGTCTACTGCGTGAAGCCCGCCCTCGCCGAGATCTTCGCCGACCCGGACCTCGGGCTCGAGCTGGCCGGGCTGATCCATGTGGAACAGAGCTTCGAGTGGCCGGCGCCGGTGCATCCCGGGGATGTGGTCGACGCGGCGGCGGAGATCATCTCGGTGGAGACCCGGCGCGGCCTCACCTTCGTCACCGTGGGCCTGGAGGCGACCAACCAGGCCGGGGCCACGGTCTGCCGGGGACGCACGCTGCTGCTGACGCGGGGCGCCGTCCGATGACGGCCGCACCGGCGGCCCAGGTCGGCGATGCGATGACCGCCCTCGCCCGGACCGTCAGCCAGGACCAGGTCATCGCCTACGCAGAGGCGTCGGGCGACCACAACCCGATCCACCTCGACCCCGAGTTCGCCCGCGGCGTGGGACTGCCCGGGACCATCGTCCACGGGTTCCTGGAGATGGCGATCCTCACCGAGGCGGTGGCGCGGTGGGCGGGCGGCTTCGAGCGGGTCGCCGAGCTCGGCTGCCGCTTCTCCAAGCCCCTGCTGCCGGGTGAGACGCTCACCTGCGCCGGGCGCGTGGTCGCCGTCGACCCCGTCTCCGGTGCTCTGACGCTCCAGCTGGAGGCCACCTCCAGCCGCGGCGAGCGGGTTCTGACCAACGGTCGGGCGGTGGTTCGCCCCGACCACTGAGGGGGTTGCGCCGTGCCACTGGACTTCAGCCTGACCACCGAGCAGGAGGAGATCCGCCGCCTGGCTCACGAGTTCGCAGTCAACGAGATGCGGCCCCGGGCGGCGCACTACGACGAGCACGAGGAGACCCCCTGGGAGGTGATGCGCCAGGCCCACCAGCTCGGCCTCGACTCCGTCTCCGCCTTTCCCGAGCGATACGGGGGCGGCGGTCTCGACGCCGTCAGCCAGCTGATCATGACCGAGGAGCTCTCCTGGGGTGACGCCGGCATGGCGATCTCCATCCATGGCACCGGTCTCTGCGCATCCGCCATCCTCGCCATGGGCACCGAGGCTCAGAAGCGGAAGTACATCGGGATGCTGGCTGAGCCCGGAGAGCTCCGGATCGGCGCGATGGGCCTGACCGAGCCCAACTCCGGGTCGGACGCCCTGGCCCTCGAGGCCAGCGCGCGAAAGGTCGACGGCGGCTGGGTCCTCAACGGCACCAAGCAGTTCTGCACCAACGGCGGGATCGCCGATCTCCAGGTGGTCTTCGCCACCACCGACCGATCGCTCGGTCCCGCGGGGATCGCCGGGTTCGTGATCGAGAAGGGCAACCCGGGGATGCGCCAGGGCCGCAAGGAGAAGAAGATGGGGGTGCGCGCCTCGCACACCGCCCAGGTGCTCCTGGAGGACTGCCTGGTCCCCGAGGATGGGCGGCTGGGCGCGGAGGCGGACGGCACCGAGACCGGACCGGGGGCGCTCGGGGCGCTGCTGACCCTCGAGGCGACCCGCCCTCAGATCGCCGCCGGGGCCCTCGGGATCGCCCGCGCCGCCTTCGAGTTCGCCCGTGACTACTCGCTGGAACGCCACGCCTTCGGGAAGCCGATCGCCCGGCACGAGGCCATCGCCTTCAAGCTCGCCGACATGGCCACGGAGATCGATGCCGCCCGCCTGCTGACCTGGCGGGCCGGGTGGATGCTCGCCGAGGGCATCCCCTTCGCGCGCGGCGAGGGCTCCATGGCCAAGCTCTTCGCGGCGGACATGGCGATGCGGGTCACCACCGAGGCGGTCCAGGTGCTCGGCGGGTACGGCTACATCAAGGAGTACCCGGTGGAGCGCTTCATGCGCGACGCCAAGATCTATCAGATCTGGGAGGGGACGGCCGAGATCCAGCGCCTGGTCATCTCGCGCTGCCTGCTGGGCGAGCGGCAGCCGCTCACCCGCACGCCCGCCGCCGACCGGCCGCTCGCCTCGCGGGCCCCCGGCGGCTGATCGCATGACCGCGTCACCTCCGGCTGCCCGGATGCTGGGCTCCGGTGGGGCGGCCGTGCCGTCCCTCCACGAGCGGGTCGGGGTTCACCATAATCTGACCGGCGGTCCGACGTGGAGGCAGCGATGTTCGATCTGAGCGGCCGGGTGGCGGTGGTCACCGGAGGGTCCCGTGGCCTCGGCCGCGCCGATGCGCTGGCCCTGGCCCGCGCCGGGGCGGACGTCGTGGTCACCGACATCCTCCTCGAGTCCGATCCCGATCTTCAGCAGGAGGCCGAGGCCTCCCAGTCGGCGCTGGCCCAGCTCTTCACCTCCCACAACGTCGTCTACGCCGAGCGCACCAGCGCCGAGATCCGCTCCATGGGCCGCCGCTCGATGGCGCTCAAGATGGACGTGACCGATCGCGAGCAGGTGGAGTCGGTGCTGACCCAGGTCAAGCGCGAGTTCGGATCCGTCGACATCCTGGTCAACAACGCCGGCACCCTCGATCACGTGGGCCAGATCGAGAACCAGAGTGACGAGCTGTGGGCGCGCGACCTCCGGGTCAACCTCACCGGGGCGTACAACTGCACCAAGGCGGCCTGGCCCCACATGCGCGAGCAGAACTGGGGTCGCGTCATCTTCATGTCATCGGTGGCGGGAACTCTGGGCGGCTTCGGGCAGGCCTCGTATTCGGCCACCAAGGCCGGGCTGATCGGGCTGGGCAAGACCATGGCCCTGGAGGGGGCGCGTTTCGGCATCACCAGCAACGTGATCGCACCCGGCATCATCGGCACCGAGGCCTTCACCGCCGGCAACCCCCGGATGAACGAGCGGATGGTGCTGCGCACCGCGATGCGCAGCATGGGTGAGCCGGAGGACGTGGCCGCCCTGGCCGTCTTCCTGGCCTCGCCGGAAGCCCGCTACATCACGGGGCAGGTGATCCACGTGGGCGGCGGCATCGACCTCTTCGTCTTTTGAGCGGCGAGCTCGGCGTCAGCGTCGACTACCAGCCCAGCGCCAGCGGCCCCTTCCTCTGGCATGCGTTCGATCGCGTGCGGGTGGACTTGGATCTTGCCGCGATCGCCCGCGCGGGGATCCGTCAGGTCCGGGTCGGGCTGGCGTGGGATGCCTTCATGCCCGACGCGCACGGGGTCGAACCCCGGCGCCTCGCCGAGTTCGAGAGCCTGCTCCGCGCCGCCCTCGCCCATGGGGTCCGGGTGGTCCCGGTGCTCTTCGTCCAGGCTCACGGCGACTGCGTGATGCTGCCCGGCCGGACCGTGCTGCGGGGCCGCCGCCGGAGCGGAGTGCGGGTGATGAGCGAGGGGCTGCTCGAGCCCGGCGCCCCCCGCGAGGTCTGGACCGACCCGCTGATGCTCGAGCTCGCCGATCGGTGGGCGCGCGCCATGGCATCGGGCTTCGCCAATCACCCGGCGATCGAGGCCTGGGACCTCGGCGACGATCCCGCCGCGGTGATCCGGCCCCGGCGGATCGCCGACCTGGCGACCTGGGTGAGGCTGGCCGGGGCTCCCCTGCGCGAGCAGGGCGACCGCGTTCACCTCACCCTCGGCGCCGACGACCTCCTGACCGGCCGAGGGGTGCGGCTGGGGGCGGTCGCCCCCCATCTCGACCGCGTGGATCTCGCGGTGCGGCCCAGCCATCTCCGGCGTCTCGAGCTCACCGAGCCCTCGGCGCTGCGCTTCCTCGCCCAGCTGTCCCAGGCGCTGGCCGGCGACACCCGCGTGCCGGTCGGTCTGGCCCTGGCGGCCCCGACCCCGGACGGCGACGCCGAGGGCATCGAGGAGGTTGCGGCGGCGGCCGCCATCGACGAGCTGCTCGAGCGCCGGGTGGAGGCGGGCATCTGCGGGCTGCGAGCCACCCGCTGGTGCGACCTGCATCCGCGGCTCGCCGAGCGTGCCCCCTACGACCGCAGCGGCTGGCTGCTGCGCTCGGGGCTGATCCGGTTGGACGGCACCGAGCGGCCCGCGCTCGACGTCTACACTCGCGCCGCGCGAGCCGGCCTGGAGAGCGGCGAGCCCCGTCCGTGGCCTTCCGGCCTCGACGTCGACGAGTACTACGCGAACCTCCCCGACAGCCTGTTCGACGTGGCCGCGGGGTGGCGGCGCGAGCACGGCGACGAGCCTGCTATCCTCGACCGCAGCGAGGACTGAGGACTTGGGAGAGCCCCCTGACGCGCTCGACATTTGTGGTCGCAGGCCCTGGTGCTGACCCGGGGAAACCACTGCGGGCGCCAGTGTTTGTCACCGCGATTGGTTGTCAGCGTCCGTCCGTGGAGGGACCCGCGAAGTGACCGCAGGACGAATCAAGAAGATCATCCCTGACCGCGGTTTCGGGTTTGTGCGCGCTGATGACGGCGCCGAGGCCTTCTTTCACCGCACGGAGGTCACCCTGGTCGACTTCGACTCCCTGGAGGAGGGGGAGGCGGTCAGCTTCGACCTCGTCGACAGCCCGAAGGGGCCGCGCGTTCGCAACCTCCGCAAGGAGGCCTGACCCCCGGGATCGTGACCCGGATGGCCGGCGCCGAGCCGGTCGCCTCGGGGGTGGCATCGACCCGCCGAGACGGGCGCCCCTGTCCCGTGATCAGGGCGCTGCCGGGTGAGGATCGGGGTGGCGGGCGGGTGCCGGCGCCCCGGCGGGGCCGGGCTGGGCCGGTTCGGTGAGACAGAACCGCGACACGATCGTGCGCAACGCACTGAATCAGCACCTAAGATCGGCCAGTAGCCATGCCCTTCTGGAAGAAGGAGGCCGAGCCGCCCCCCCCTCCTGTCGCACCCGCGCCCCCCGTACCGCATCAGTTGCGCGGAACGCTGGCCTGCTCGGAGTACGCCTGCCGCCGCCATGACGGCGTGACCTGCGCCTACGTCGACCGTCGCGGGCGGCTCTGCCCGACCGCGTGGTGCCCGGACCATCAGGTGGTCTTCCAGGAGCGGGTCTTCTGCCGCCGCCACGCCCGGCTCTTCGCCGCGGTCGGCGGCGAGTTCCAGATGGCCCAGGCGCTCCCCGACCTGGACAACCGGTCGCCGTCCCTGGCCGACTACGTCGGCGACGTCCTCGAGCCGAGGGTGCTCGAGCTGCTCTGGGGGCTCTGCCGCCCGGGGACCAATGACCAGGTCGCCGCCGAACCCCTTCGGGTGGTCCATCCGATGGCCGGTGGAGCCCGGCACTGGGACCGCACCTGGAAGATGTTCGACCACACCGGTGTGATCGTCCAGGTCGCCGTGGAGGTCCACGAGGGCCGCGACCCGGAGGTCGACGTCAAGGTGGGCCGCACCCTGGTCGGTCGGGAGATCCCGCCGTGGATCGCCCGCCGCCGCGAGGGGCTCGCCCCCCTGCCGCCGGACCAGGATGCCGCCGAGCGCGAGCGCTTCTACGACGCCCTCTGGTCGGGGGCGCCGGCGCTGGTCCTCGCCGAGGTGGAGCAGACCCGCAACCTGCTCGGCTACTCGGGGCGCTGAGCCCGCCGCCGCCGGCTCGGTCAGGCCTCGGCGCGCAGCTCCCGCAGGCGGTCGCCGGCGGCCCGGACCCGCCCCGGATCGGTGCCACGCAGCCGGATCACCAGATCGCGGCCCCGCTGCTGCGGGTAGGAGCCGACCGCCACGTCGGGGAACTCCTGCTCCAGCCGGCGCATCGGTTCCGCGAAGTCGGCCTCGATGGCTCCGGGATGCCGGGTCTCGACCACGGCCATCGCCTCGCTGCCGGCGAAATGGGAGGGGATGAGCACCTCCTCGAGCATCGCCGCGAACTCTCGGGGCACCCCCGGTAGGACGAAGAGCCACCGGCTCCAGGGGGAGGGGCCCCCCGCCCCGGCCCCGCCCTCAACGGCCGCGCTCGGGGGTCGGGTGACTCGCCCGGCGGGCGCGGGGGCCCCAGCCGGTGCCGGGCCCAGCTCCACGGCGAGGCCGGGAGCCATGCCCCGCGGGTTCTCCAGGATCCCCACCCCCTCGGCCATCCGGGCCATCTTCCGGTTTGCCGGGGTGGGCACCGGGCTCGTCACCCAGCCGGCCGCGTGCATCCTGGCCACCAGGGTCTCGATCTGGAGAAGGGCGGCGGGATGCTCCACCAGCTCCCGGCCCAGGGCCCGGGCGACCGCCTCGTGGGTGCGATCGTCCGGGGTCGGGCCGATGCCACCGGCGACCAGCACCCGCGTGATCGAGGGGTCGTCGATCCCCCGCCGGAGCACGACGACGATGTCATCCACGATGTCGGCGACGATCTCGATCCGCCGCACCGGATAGCCGGCCTCGAAGAGGCGGCGGGCCGCCAGGGCACCGTTCGTGTCGGTCGTGAACCCGCCCAGCAGCTCGTCGCCCACGATCACCAGCAGGGTCTGCGGCAGGGACATCTCACCGGATGGTGGCAGACCCGGGCGGCTCACCGAAGCGGGTCGTCGCCCGAGCGCGGGGCGCGATCGCGAGGATCGAAGTGTGACCTTGCTCCCCCGCGGTTGTGACTGCGGTCCCAAGCCCGGCGATGCCATTGGTCAGACGGGCGGGTCATCCGGGCCGTCTGGCTACAATCCCAGGCGACCACGCCAATTCCGGACGGGACGGACGTTCCCGGCCGGGTTCACGGGATGGACTGATGCTTGGAATGGTGACCGAGAACGTGCTCTGGCCGGTGGCGGCCTGCGGGCTCATCGCCCTGCTCTGGGCCGTCGCACTCATCGTGTGGGTGCTGCGCCAGCCCCAGGGCAACGAGAGGATGCGCGAGATCTCCAAGGCCATCCAGGAGGGCGCCCAGGCTTATCTGATCCGCCAGTACAGCGTGGTCGCCGCCATTGGCGTGGTGATCGCCATCGCTCTGATCTTCGTGGTCTCCTTCAAGGCCGCGGTCCTCTTCCTGATCGGTGCGGTGCTCTCCGGCGCAGCCGGCTACATCGGCATGAACATCTCGGTGCGCGCCAACCTGCGCACCGCCGAGGCTGCACGGGGCGGCGTCAACCCGGCGCTCAAGATGGCCTTCCGCGCCGGTTCGGTCACCGGCCTGTTCGTGGTCGGATTCGGACTGATCGGGGTCACCATCGCCTACGCGTCCTTCGGTGACTTCACCGCCATCATCGGATTCGCCTTCGGCGCCTCACTGATCTCGGTGTTCGCGCGGCTCGGCGGCGGCATCTACACCAAGGCCGCCGACGTCGGTGCCGACCTGGTCGGCAAGATCGAGGCCGGAATCCCCGAGGACGACCCGCGCAACCCCGCGGTGATCGCGGACAACGTCGGCGACAACGTCGGCGACTGCGCCGGGATGGCGGCGGACCTCTTCGAGACCTACGCGGTGACCGCGGTGGCCACCATGCTGCTGGGCAGCCTCCTCTTCCGCAACTCCGCGGGGACACCGCTGTTCGCCTTCGTCTCCTATCCGCTGATGCTGGGGGCGGCGAGCATCCTCGCCACCCTGGTCGGGTCCCTCTTCGTGCGGATGGGCGGTGGCAAGTGGATCATGGGCGCGCTCTACAAGGGCCTCGGGGTCTCGGTGATCATCGCGCTCCCCCTCTTCTTCCTGATCACCCACCTGATCTACGGCGACCTCCAGGCCGCCCCCTACTTCGCCCACTCGGTCAACAACCTCTTCTGGTGCGCCGTGGTCGGCGTCGCCATCACCGTGATCCTGGTGGCGGCCACCGAGTTCTTCACGGGGGCTCAGTTCTGGCCGGTGCAGGCGATCGCCCGGGCCTCGCGCACCGGGCACGCCACCAACATCATCGCGGGCCAGGCGATCGGGATGCAGGGGACCGCGATCCCGGTGCTGACCATCGCCATCGGCATCCTGGTCTCCTACAGCCTGGGCGGCCTGTACGGCATCGGGATCGCCGCCATGGCGATGCTCTCGATGACCGGGATCATCGTCGCCATCGACTCCTACGGACCGATCACCGACAACGCCGGCGGCGTCGCCGAGATGGCCGACCTTCCCGAGTCGGTGCGGGCCGTCACCGACCCGCTGGACGCGGTCGGCAACACCACCAAGGCGGTCACCAAGGGCTACGCCATCGGCTCGGCGGGGCTGGCCGCGCTGGTCCTCTTCGCCTCCTACACCGACGTGGTCAACAACAAGCTGAGCGCGGCCCACCTGAGCCTGCTGAGCTTCAACCTGACGGACGCCAAGGTCATCGCCGGCCTCTTCCTCGGCGGCATCATGCCGTTCCTCTTCGGCTCGCTGGCGATGCTCGCGGTGGGACGCGCCGCCGGCGGGGTGGTGGTCGAGGTCCGCCGCCAGTTCAAGGAGATCCCCGGGATCATGGAGGGGACGGGCCGGCCGGAGTACGCGAAGTGCGTCGCCCTGGTCACCGCCGCCGCCCAGCGGGAGATGATCGTTCCCGCCCTGCTGCCGGTGCTCGCTCCGATCCTGGTCGGTTTCATCTTCGGACCCGAGGTGCTCGGCGCCATGCTGCTCGGGGTCATCGTGGTCGGCATCTTCCTGGCCATCCAGATGACCACCGGCGGTGGCGCCTGGGACAACGCCAAGAAGTACATCGAGGACGGCCACTACGGCGGCAAGGGCAGTGACACCCACGCCGCCGCGGTCACCGGTGACACGGTCGGCGACCCCAACAAGGACACCGCCGGGCCGGCCATCAACCCGATGATCAAGGTGATGAACATCGTGGCCATCCTGCTGGCCCCGATCATCGCCACCCACCACATCTTCTTCTAGCCCGCATCGATGCGATCACCCGCCGGGCCGGCCGCCGCTCAGGGCAGGCGTCGGCGGGTGATCGCGCCGCGGGGCCGGGGCGAGGCGAGGTCCTCTCCGGCCTGATGGGCGGCCCCCTCCGTCGCCGGATCGTGCGCGGTGCCGCCCGGATCATCGACGGCAACCCGTGGGGCTGGGTGCGGACCGTCGTGGCCCTCCTGCTCCTGGTCGGGCTCGCCCTCCGCCTCCACGGCTACACGTCGTTCCCGCGCTTCGGTGCCAACGAGGACGAGATCGCCTGGGCGTGGCTCGGCCAGAGCCTCTGGCTGCACCACTGGCCGGCGTCCTGGTCGTATCTGCCGGAGCACCTGCCGGTCACCGTGATGCAGACCTCGCAGGGCGTGCTCCTGCCCTGGGTGAGCCCCTGGCTGGACCATCCGCCACTCTTCGGTCTGCTGGTCGGGGGGATGGCGCTGCTCGGTGGCGAGCGGACCCCGACCGAGGTCGGCCCGGCCGCCATCCGGCTGGTGCCGATCCTGCTCAGCATGGTTACCGCCTGGCTGCTCTACCTGCTGGCGGCGCGCCACCTGGGCCGCGCCACCGCCCTGGTCGCGCTGGCGGTGTTCTGCCTCTCGCCCTGGATGATCGATGCCAGCCGCCTGGTCGAGGCCGAGTGGCTGCTCGCCCCGCTGCTGCTCGGCGTGCTGGTGCTGGCGAGCCATCGCGGGCGACTGCCCACCGCGACCCTGCTGGCCCTCTGCGTGCTGGCTCCGCTGGTCAAGGTGCCGGGGGTGATCGTCGGCGCCGCCGGCGCGGTGGCCCTCCTCACCGAGCGACGCTGGCTCACCGCCGGACTGGCGCTGCTCGGGGCCCCGGTCGGTATCGGGCTCTTCGCCGCCTACGGGGCGGCGGTGGACTGGCATCAATTCGTCCTGGTCTGGCAGGTCCAGTCGTCGCGGCACACCAGCCTCGTGGCCGGGCGGCAGTTCCTCTTCTCCAGTGACGCGGGCCTCTGGAACTTCGTCCCCCTCGACGATCCGCTCTGGACGGTGGGGATGGTCGGGCTGGCGGTCATGCTGCTGCGCCAGCCCCTCGGCCGTGCGGCCCGGATCCCCCTCGCCTTCGCGGGATACGCGCTGCTGATGACCCTCACCGCGAGCACCGAGGGTGCCCAGTACTACGACTGGTACCGCTTCGTGGTCGACCCCCTCTGCTGCATCGGGGTGGGCGACCTGATCGGCCGCAACCTGCCCCGGCTGCGGATCCCGTCCCTCGACCGGCTCGGGGCCGAGATCAACGCCGTGCGCGGGGCGCGCCGGGCCCCGCCGCAGGCCACCACCTGAGGCGCCCCGGAGGCTCCCGCCCGCCGCACTAAACTCGGCGTGGTGGACGAGTACGAGCTCGAGATCAACTCGTTGCGGCGCACCCTCGAACGGCTCCGTCTCGAGGAGGCCGACGCGCCGATCATCGACGAGTACGAGGCGGAGCTGCGCATCCTCCGCGCCCTCTACGGCGCTGCTCTCCGGACCCTCACCGCCGGCGACGTCGACCGGCGGCTGAGGGGCGCGCTGGAGCGCCTGGGATTCGGGGCCTGGAACCTGGTCAGCGTCTACAGCTTCGTCTACGAGCGGGCGATGGACGCCGACACCGGTGGGCGTGACCTCTCAGCGGTGGTCGACGAGACGGACTTCGTCGCCGCCCTGCTCAGCGGGGCCGGGGAGCTCAACTGAGCGCGGCTCCCTCGAGGTGGCTCTCCGGCTCGGGAAGCTTGATCCCGGGGTTGAGCAGTCCGGCGGGGTCGTACCGCTGCTTCAGTCGCCGCATCAGGTCCATCCCGGCGGTACCGAGCTGGCGCTCGGCGTAGCCGAGCTTGGTGGTCCCGACCCCGTGCTCGCCGGAGAGCGAGCCGCCCATGCCCAGCACCGTCTCGAAGAGGTCGGCGGCGGCGGCGTCCCCCCGCGAGCGCTCCCCGGGCCGGCGGGGGTCGACGAGGAAGGTCACGTGGAGGTTGCCGTCGCCGAGGTGGCCGAAGTTGACCACCGGCACCTGGTGGCGGGTGCCGATCCCCTCGGTGCGGGCGACCAGCTCGCCGATCCGATCGCGCGGAACCACCACGTCCTCGTTGATCTTCCCCACCATCACCGTGGCCACCGCCGCGCTGACCGCCCTCCGGACCTCCCAGAGCCGGGCGGCATCGGCCGGGGTGGCGGCGCGGTCGACCCGGACCGCCCCGGCGGCGGCGAGCGCCGACCCCACCGCCGCGGTCTCCGCCCGCACCGCCGCCTCCTCGCCCTCCAGCTCCACCAGCACCAGGGCCACCCCCGCCGGCGCCGCCACGATCCCGGTCCTGGCCACGGCGTCGACCGCGCTGCTGTCGAGGAACTCCAGGGCGGCGGGGACGATCCCCTCTCCGGCGATCTCGGCGACCGCCCCGAAGGCGGGCTCCAGGCCGGCGAAACGGGCGGCGAGGGTGGCGCGCGCCCGGGGCGCGGGAAGGAGGCGGAGCACCACCTCGGTGATCACCGCCAGGGTGCCCTCGGAGCCCGCCAGCAGGGGGAGCAGGGGAGAGGCCTCCGCGCCGTCGCCCAGCCGGACGATCCGGCCGTCGCCGAGGACCACGGTGGCGCCCACCAGGAAGTCGGCGGTGGTCCCGTAGCGGTAGGCGTGGGGCCCCGCGGCGTTGCAAGCCACGTTGCCGCCGATGGTGCTGGTGCTGGCCGCGCCGGGGTCGGGCGGGTAGTCGAAGCCGGCGGCGGCGGCGCGGCGGTGGATGGCGGCGGTCACCACGCCCGCCTCCGCCCGCAGCCGCCCGCGCTCCATGTCCAGCTCGAGGATCCGGTTCATCCTGCAGAGGTTGACGATGACGCCGCCGTGACGCGCCACCGCCCCCGCCGCGTAGCCGCTCCCCGCCCCCCGCGGGACGACCGGCAGGCCGTGATGGGCGCAGACCTGGACCACGCCGCTGACCTCGGCGGTGGTGGCGGGGAGGACCACGGCGTCGGGCAGCCGTCGCTCGCCGGACGCCCCGAAGGCGTCGAAGGCGTATGCGGCCAGGTCGGCGGGGCGGACGTGCAGATGGGCCGTCCCGACCTGGCGCTCCAGGTCGCGCAGGGCTGCGGAGGGGAGCACCCTCAGGATTCTGAGCGCCGGCGGGCCGCTGCGGCACCGCGCCCGGACCGGCGCGCGGGCGCCGGGCGCGGGACCCCGGCGTCGAGGGGAGGGCGGGCGCGTCAGATGGGCCGAACGGACCAGCGCGTGGTCGTGGCTATACTCGGTCAGCGATGGCCGAGTCCCCGACGATCGATGTCATCGAGAAGGCGCTCAGCCGGGTGATGGAGCCGGAGCTCCACCGCGACATCGTCAGTCTCCAGATGGTCCGGGACATCCGGGTGGAGGACGGCGCGGTCTCCCTCCGCGTCGTCCTCACCACGCCGGCCTGCCCGCTCACCGAGCGGATCGAGAGCGACATCCGGGCCGCGCTGCTCGGCCCGGTCGCCGGGGTGACCTCGGTGTCGGTCGCCTGGGACAGCAACGTCACCTCCGGTGCCCGTGGACTGCCCGGGCGCCAGGAGATCCCCGGGGTCAAGAACACGGTGGCGGTCAGCGCCGGCAAGGGCGGCGTCGGCAAGACCACGGTGAGCGTCAACGTGGCGATCGCGCTCGCCCAGGCGGGAGCCCGCGTCGGGCTCCTGGATGCGGACATCTATGGCCCGAACGTGCCGATCATGATGGGCCTTCACGGCCAGCCCGAGGCCGCCGAGTCGGGGAAGATGATCCCGCTCTCCGCCTTCGGCATCGAGGTGGTCAGCTTCGGCACCATCCTCAAGCCGGGCCAGCCGGTGATGTGGCGCGGGCCGATGCTGGCCAAGGCGATGCGCGAGTTCCTCTACGAGGTGGAGTGGGGAGAGCTCGACTATCTGGTCATCGACCTGCCCCCGGGCACCGGCGACGTCCAGATCAGCCTGGCCCAATCCATCCCGCTCACCGGCGCGGTGATCGTCACCACCCCCCAGGACGTCTCGATCGCCGACGTCAGTCGCGGCATCCAGATGTTCACCCAGCTCCGGCTGCCGGTGCTCGGGGTGGTCGAGAACATGAGCGGCTTCATCTGCCCCCACTGCGGGGAGCGCACCGACGTCTTCGGAACCGGCGGCGGGCGCGAGCTGGCGGAGCGCAACGGTCTGCGCTTCCTCGGCGAGATACCCCTCGACCCCCGGGTGCGGGTGGGCGGCGGCGACGGCCAGCCGCTGATGGCGGCGGACCCCGCGTCGCCGATGGGCAGGGTCTTCCGCGCGGTCGCCGAGCAGATCGCCGCCGAGGTCAGCAAGGAGAACTACGCGGCCTCCGGCGGCCCCCAGATGCCGAGCGCGCCGCGGATCCCGGTCCGGGGCTGACCTTCCGGCGGGCGGCGCGGGCGGTGCGGACGGCGCCGGCCCGAGGCCGGGCCGCTACTCGTCCTCTTCCTCTTCGTCCATGAGCATGGCTCTCACCGGGGAACCTCCAGGGGGTGGGCTGCGCTCCTCCCTGTATAGCCGATCCGGGCCGCGGCGCGGCGGCGGGGGGCGGCCGCCGAGCAGTGCCGCCGCCACGCTCCCGGCTCGGTCCGGCCGAGGGTGGTGACGAGCCTCAGGTCCGGCTGAGGGCGGCGAAGAGGTCGTCCGCGTCCAGGCCGGGATCGCCGACCTGGGCGAAGACCCGGAAGCGGGCGCGGAGCACGGCGTACTGCTGAGCCAGCCCCGGGTCGTGGTACGCCTCCACCGGGTCCCAGGGATGGAGGAATCGCACCTCCTCGATCCCCGCCTGGAGCAGCTCCTTGAGGCATCCGAAGCAGGGCTGCATCGTCGAGGTGATCGAGGCGCCCAGGGTCTGCTGGCCGAACCGGGCCGCGGTGAGCAGCGCGTTCTGCTCGGCGTGGACGCAGATGCAGACGTCGTACGCGCCGCCCCGGAGGCTGGTGTCCACGTCCCGCTGGGCGCAGCGACGGCAGCCGCCCTCGGTGCAGTTGGGCATCCCGAAGGGCGTTCCGTTGTACCCGGTGCTGAGCACCCGGTCCTCGCGGGTGATCACGGCGCCGACCCGGCGGCCGAGGCAGTCGGCCCGGCTGCGGGCGGCGATCGCCAGGATCAGGAAGTAGGTCTGCTTGTCGGGCCGGCGGGGCCGGGCCGGCGCGGGGCTCTCATCCATCGCCAGCCAGCGTAGTCTCTCGCATGGCCTGCCGTCTCCCGGCGGCCGCTCCGGATGGTCAAATGGGCCCGGGCGAGTAGCTCAGCCGGTTAGAGCAGGGGGCTCATAACCCTCGGGTCGCAGGTTCGAATCCTGCCTCGCCCACCTCCGCGTTGTGAGCGTTCTGTGAAAGTCCGGTGGGTCTGTCCCACGGTGGCTCCGGTTCCTGTGTCCCGTCCGGGGACCCGGCTTCGGCTGATTGGTCACAGTCGCGCTCATGAGGCAGACGACCGTGGCTGAGCAGCTCCGCGCCGTCACCGGGCATTAGTTGCCCGCCATAGTATGTGTCTCTGGTACGTTATCGGCCGACCGTCCACCTCGGAGATGAGGGCTCTTGACCCCCTCGGCCCCCGCGCCCGCGTCGCCCCCGTCTGATCTCGGCGCCTCGGCGCCGGCCCAGCTGGCCAGCCGGCTGCGGGTGGCGATGACCCACCTCGGGCGCCAGCTGCGTCACCAGGACCCGCCCGGGATGAGCGCCACCCAGCATCTGGCGCTGGCCACCATCGCCAAGCGCGGCGAGATGGCCATCGGCGACCTGGCCGAGGCGGAGCGCCTCCCCTCGTCGGCGGCGACCCGGCTCGCCGACCGTCTCGAGGAGGCGGGCCTGGTAACCCGCAGGCGCGATCTCAACGACCGGCGCGGTGTCCTGGTGTCGATCACCGAGGAGGGGCGCCGGGTGATGGACGAGCGGCGCCGGCTCGGCAACGCGTGGCTGGCCGGGCGGCTCTCCCGGCTCAGCGCGGCCCAGCTCGCGAGCCTCGCGGCGGCCCTCGACGTCATCGAGCAGGGGGTGCTCGCCGACGCCGACTCGCTGTCGATCCCGCCGGCCGAGACCCCGCCGGAGGCACTGCCCGGATGAGCCACCGCTCGGCGCTCACCGCGCCGGGCACCGGCGGCGTGCCCGCCGCGGGCCGAACGACCGAGATGCCGGTCCCCGACGGCGACCGGTCAGCGGTGAGGGTGGAGTCTCAGCGCAGCCGGTAGCGGATCGGCCGCTCGCCGCTCGCCACCACCTTCGAGCCGGCTCGCTCCAGGATGCGGCGGACCTGCTGGCCGGTCACCCCGGGCCCCAGGCGGTCGCGGATGCCCACCACCGCGAGGGGGTGGGTCGAGGAGCCCAGCGCCGCCAGCACCTGGGCCTCCAGCGTGGCGCCGTCCCCATCCGCCGCATCGGTGGTGTCGACGGCGGCCACGGGCGCCGTGATGGTCGCTGGGACCGGGGCCTCGATGACGACCGGGCGGGCCGCGGGCGGTTGCTCGGCCGAAGGTGCCGGCATGCGGATGGCCGCGGGCGTGGGCGGCGCCTCCCCTCGCAGGCGGGCGACCAGCGTCGGCAGGTCATCGAGGACCTGCCGGACGAAGATCGGGCTCCCGCTGACCTCGACCTCGCGCTCGCCATCCTTGATCCGCACGCTGGACGGGGCGGCGGCGGGCTCGGAGCTCGGCCGTGGGCCGGGAGCCGGTCCCCGAAACGGCGGGCGCTGGAAGGAGCGATCGTCGGGCGAGCGCCGAGGGACGAAGGGACGGTCAGTCATCGCTGCCCTTTCTGGTGCGCGGAGAGATGGCGCGTGAGGATCTCACGTCAGGAGGCTGCGCCGTCGCCCTGGCTGGCCGCCGTCGAGGCTGCGCCCTTGGACTTGCGTGAGCCGGTGTGCTTGGTCTCCGCCGGCTCGGGCTCGGTCTCGGGCGTCTCGGGCGTCTCGGCCGCGGCCGCCGGTGCCGGTGACTCGGTGACCGGCAGCGTGATCGGCTCCAGCTCCTCGTCCTCGAGCGGCGGCCCGAAGACCAGCTCCGAGAGCTTGGCCTTGAGCGGCGTCTTGGTGACCACGACGTAGGCAGTCCCGGCGACACCCGTGACCATCACCAGCCGCCGGAAGCGACGGCGCCACCGCTTGGGCTTGGCCGCCTTCGCCGCCGCCTTGGCGGCCCGACCCTTGACGGCGGGGCCGGGCATCTCGGACACCTCCTGGGCCAGCCGGTCCGCGGCCTCGGCCAGCACCCCGGCCGCCCTCTCGGCGGCGTGGCTCAGCGTCTCCGCCGAGGTGTGGGCGGCCCCGCGCAGCGCCGGCGTCGCCACTCGCTGCGCCTCGCGCGCGGCGACGACGGCCCGCTCGGCGAGCTCGGAGACGGTCTCGGCGGCCTTCTCCACTGCCCTGCCGCCGGTCTCGGCGATCGACTTCTCGATCACAGCTGCTGATTTGGAGTGTCGACCCAGCATGGTCCTTCTCCTCGATGGGCGGGTCATGAACTCAACGGATGGAGCGGAGCCGACCCCACGCGCGGGATCTGGGACGGTCACTGCCGCCATCGCCCAGCGAACGGCAGAGACCTCCGGCGACTTCACCCCTGCTCCAATGCTGACACAGCGGGCACACCAGAGGAATGCTCGGTTACAGGCCTTCCGGTGCGCCGCCGCCGGCGCTCATGGACGGCCGGGCGCCGGCCCCGACCCCCCCGCTTCTCGGTGCCGCCGGCGCCGAGCCGCGGGCCTCTCGGTCAGGCGGCGCGTGCCAGCGCCCGCAGATGACGGGGCGCGCGGCTGGTCGCCAGGGGAGCATCGAGGAACCACCGGATCCGGGCGGCGGCGACCGGGCCCACCGCCCGGGCCAGGTCCTCCTCGGGGGCGGCGTAGACCTCGGCGAGGGTGGAGAAGGCCGCGGCGAGCCGGATCAGGGCGTCACTGTCGTCGCCGACGATCTGGCGCAGGTGGCCGAAGCGGCGGCTCGCCAGCTCGCCGGCCGGGCCATCGTCGAGCGGGAGCTCCAGCTCGATCGTCCGATCAGGTCCCATGTCCCCATGGTACCGAACAGATGTGCGTGAGTCAAATCCCCGCACTCCGCTACCCTGCACTCATGCCCCTCTACGAGTACCGCTGCAATGACTGCACCTCCGTCTACGAGGTGATGCGCCCGATGGCCGAGCGCGAGCTGGCGGCCGTCTGCCCCCGCTGCGAGAGCCGGGCGAGCATGCCGCTGATCAGCCGGGTGGGGATGCTGGTGGGCGGGGAGAGCTCGTCGGCGGGCCGGACCGGGCCTGAGGCCGGCGGCGGCTGCTGCGGTGGCGCCTGCGGCTGCGGAGCCGGCTGACCGCCTCAGGGACGGGTTCCGGCAACCTCCGGTGCGGGGGGTGCGCCGGCGGCGGCGAGCTCGGTGGCGCCGGCTGACCGGGCGCCGGCAATCCCGGTGAGGGCGCCCGCTCCCGGCTCCACCACGCCGGCACCGGAGGAGCGGACCTCCGGCGCCGCAGCGGGCTCGAGGCAGAGCTCGAGCTGGAGCAGGTTGTCGATGAAGACGCGCCGGTGCTCGGGGTGGACGCCGCGGGCGAGGATCGCGGCCCGGTGCACGGGGGCCCCGTAGCCCTTGTTGTGGTCCCAGTCGTAGTCCGGCGCCTGGAGGTGGAGGCGGCGCATCAGGGCGTCGCGGTGGACCTTGGCGACGATCGACGCGGCGGAGATCGACGGGATCAGGTCGTCGCCCCGGACCAGGCAGTGGACCGGGTGGGCGGCGTCGATCCGGAGCCGGCCGTCGCAGCAATAGCCGTCGGCGGCGACCTCGGCCACCAGGCGGCGGAAGATCTCGACGTTGGCCCAGCCGAGACCGCGGAGGTTGATCTCCGCGACCGTGATCTCGGCGATGGCGCAGGCCAGCGCACGCCGGTGGACCTCGGCTGCGACCACCTCCCGCTGGTGCGCGGTCAGCTTCTTGGAGTTGCGCAGCCAGGGGTGGCGGAAGCCGGGGGGCAGCACCACCGCGGCGGCCACCAGCGGCCCCGCGAAGGCGCCCCGCCCCACCTCGTCCATGCCGCAGAGCCGGAAGCGGCGCCAGTCCTCGACCTCGAAGGTGGCGCGAATGTAGGCACCCAGCCGGAACCGGGGGGCCGCCCTGCGCACCACCGCCCGCTGCGCGGTGGGCGGCGTGCCGGCGAGGAGATCCTCGCCCTCCGTCTCCGCACCGGCGGCGACGGGCGGACGGCGGGCGCCGGCCGGGTCGTCATCTTCCCGGGCCGGCGCCACGCGGTCGACCTCGACCTATCTCCGCCGGGGGTTGCGCGGCCGCTTGCGGCCGTAGGCGGCGCCCTCGGCGACCGCATCGAACGCGGGCAGAGGCCCGGCGCTGGCACGGGTCACCCCGTCGCCCTGCACGAAGACCTTTCGGTTGCCCACGTCGATCAGGTAGGAGACGCTCAGCCCCCCGCCGCCGTCCGGCAGCATCGAGACATCCGCCACGGTCCCGACCCGGCGACTTCCCCCGTAGGGGAAGCTCACCCTGGCGCCGATCGCGATCGCGTCGCTCGGTACTCCGGTCACCGTGCCGAGGTGCGGAAGCAGTCGCTGCAGTAGACGGGCTTGTCACCCCGTGGCTGGAAGGGAACCCGGGCGATCCCGCCACAGCCGGCGCAGGTCACCTCGTACATCTGGCGCGGGCCGCCGGAGCGCCCCCCGCCGCCACCACCGTAACCACCACCACCCATTCCGGCGGCCTTGCGGGCGGCGCGGCAGGAGGGGCAGCGGGACGGAGGATTGGTGAGACCCTTGGACGAGAAGAACTGCTGCTCCCCCTCGGTCCAGATGAAGTCGACGCCGCATTCACGGCAACGCAAGGTCTGATCGACGGCCAACGCCTGTGCTCCTAAAGTCCGGCGCTGAAACCGTCGCCGGGTGGTCCTATGTGTTGGATACAGTACACGGTGAGCACGCCTCCGGCTAGTGACGGCGCCGTTTCGGGGCCGGGGCTGGTAGGATCGGCCGCATCTCGGACAGGAGTGGGCCGGCACCGCGACAGGCGGGACCGGTGGCCGCCGGTGAGACCAGGAGGAACCCCCGATGCCCCCACACCACGCCCACGGGGCGCAGAAGCGCCTCTTCACCTCGGAGTCGGTGACCGACGGCCATCCGGACAAGATGGCCGACCAGATCAGCGACGCGGTCCTCGACGGGGTCCTCGCCAAGGATCCCCTGGGCCGGGTGGCCTGCGAGACGGCCCTGTGCACCGGCACGGTCCTGGTCTTCGGCGAGATCAGCACCGACGCCTACGTCGACATCCCGGGATCGTCCGGCAGACCATCCACGACGTCGGCTATACCCGGGCCAAGTATCGGGTTCGACTTCGAGACCTGCGGGGTCCTGGTGTCGATCGACGAGCAGTCGCCGGACATCGCCCAGGGGGTCAACGTCGGCGGCGCCGGCGACCAGGGAATGATGTTCGGATTCGCCTGCGACGAGACCCCGGAGCTGATGCCGGCGCCCATCCAGCTGGCCCATCAGCTCGCTCGCCGGCTCTCCACCGCCCGCCGCGACGGCACCCTGCGCTGGGCGCGCCCTGACGGCAAGACGCAGGTCACCGTCGAGTACGACGCAGAGGGCCGGCCGCGGCGGGTGGACACCGTCCTGGTCAGCGTCCAGCACTCCGACGAGGTCTCCAACGAGCAGCTCTTCAGCGACGTCCAAGAGCACGTGGTCAACGCCATCATCCCGCCCGAATGGCTGGACGCCGACACCAAGCGCTACGTCAACCCCACCGGACGCTTCGTCGTCGGCGGGCCGCAGGGGGACGCTGGGCTCACCGGCCGGAAGATCATCGTCGACACCTACGGCGGCTACGCCCGCCACGGCGGCGGCGCGTTCAGCGGCAAGGATCCGACCAAGGTGGACCGCAGCGCGGCCTACGCCGCGCGCTGGGTGGCCAAGAACCTCGTCGCCGCCGGGCTCGCCACCCGCTGCGAGATCCAGCTCGCCTACGCCATCGGCGTCGCCCAGCCCGTGTCGGTGATGATCGAGACCTTCGGCACCGAGCGGGTGCCGGTCCCCCAGATCGAAGCGCTTGTCGACGAGTACTTCGACCTCTCGCCGATCGGCATCATCAGCGCCCTTCAGCTGCGCCGCCCGATCTACCGCCAGGTCGCGGCCTTCGGCCACTTCGGGCGCAGCGACCTCGACCTTCCCTGGGAAAAGACAGAGGTCGCCGCCGAGCTGGCGGTGGAGGCTGGCGTCGAGCCGCTGCTCGGCGCCGCGCAGCCCGCATGACGGCGCTCGTGCCGAGCGCTGACCCGACCTGTCGCGGCGGGACTCACGATGGGCTACCACATCCTCGTTCTCGCGGGAGGCAGCGGCACCCGGCTCTGGCCGCTCAGCCGGGCCGGGGTGCCCAAGCACCTGCTGCCGCTCGACGCGTCCGGGGGCAGCCTGCTCCGGAAACCCTCGAGCGGGTGCTCACGCTGGCGGACTCGATCCGGGTCGTCACCACCGCCTCCCAGGCCGAGGCCTGCGGCGCGGTGGCGGCCGGGCTGCCGCTCGCCGACGGGCGGTCATCGCCGAACCCGAGCCGCGGGGGACCGGACCGGCTCTCGGGCTGGCCAACCCCTGATCCTCGCCGAGGACCCCGAGGCGATGATCTCGTCGGTCCACGCCGACAACCAGGTGGACGACAATGACGCCTACTCCGCCGCTGTCCTCGCCGCCGCGGGCTGGGCGGCCGCCACGCGGGGGCTGGCCACCGTCGGGGTGACCCCCACGTACCCGTCCACCGGGCTCGGGTACGTCGCACTGACGGTGCCCCCCGGCTCGCCGACCCCTGGCTGGCGCCGCCCCCGGCTCCGCCGTCTCCAGCCGCGCTCATGGAGGCCGCCGCCGCGGTCCCCGCCTTCCCCGCCGCCGGGTTCGTGGAGAAGCCGGGGCTCGAGGTGGCGCGCGCCTACCTGGCCGGCGCCCGGCACCTCTGGAACACGGGCTGTTCGCCTGGCCCGCCGCCGTCTTCGAGGAGGAACTGGCCGCCGCCGACGCCGAGTTGGCGGGGCGGGTGGCGGCTGCGGTGGAGAAGCGCCGCCCGGTCGGGATGAGACGGCCGCTGCATCCATCTACTCCAGCATCGAGCCGGTGGCGGTGGACACTCTGGTCTTCGAGCGGACACGCCGTCTCACCGTCGTGAGGGGATGGTTCTCCTGGTCGGACCTGGGCACGTTCGCCGACCTGCACGTGACCCGGGGCCGCGCCGGCGAGGCCGACCCCGGCGGCAACATCGCCGAGGGCGACGTCATCGCCGTCGACTCGCGGACAGTCTCGTGCTCGCTCGCGGCGGTCGTCCCGTCGCCGTCGTCGGGGTGGACGGGCTGGCCGTGGTGGACACCCCGACGCTCTTCTCGTGACCCCCCTCAGCCAATCCCAGCGGGTGCGCCAGGTCGTCGAGAGACTGCGGGCCGAGGGACGCTGCGATCTCCTCTGAAAGGCGGACCGGCCGTCTGACGCGACGCCGGGCTCCTCGAACCGGCCTCTCCGCCCGCCACGCGGCCGGCGGGCATCGCGGGGCCTGCTGACGGCGGCCGGGGCGCGTACCGGCGTGGGGCCAAGACTCGGGGCGGACGGCGACCACCTCTCCCCGCGCTCGCGCGCCTGGGGATCACCGGCGTCCCGACCGCCTGGGGCGGGAGCTCGGAGCCACCGATTTCGACGGGGTCGTCATCCGAGCGCACGTGGGACTACATCGACGATCCCGGCGGTTCCGGGCTGGTGCGAGGAGACCTCGCGGCGGATCCCCTCGCCAACCCCGTCATCCTGGCCTGGAACAGCGACAAGCGGTATCTCCGCGACCTGGAAGGCGCCGGCGTGGCCACCATCCCCACCCTGTGGGTCGGGCCCGGGGAGAACCTCGCCGGGCCGCCCTGGGAGCGATTCGTCGTCAAACCCACGATCTCGGCCGGGGCGAGACCAGCGCGACCTATGAGGGTCGGCCCTCGGCGAGGCGAGCAGCCACGTGGATGCAATCACCGCCGGCGGCGGCGTCGCCATGGTCCAGCCCCACCTCTCCTCCATCGACGGCGAGGGGGAGATCGGTGTCTACGTCATCGGCGGCGAGGTCAGCCATGCCATCCGCAAGGCCGGGGTGCTGCGGCCGGGGCGCCGCCCATCGCCGACTTTCGCCCGGGCAAGGGGCCAGCGGGTGGAGCGCGTCCAGGTCGGGGAGGAGCATGCCCGCTTCGCCCGGACCGTCCTCGACAGGCGTGCCGGGTGGAGCGGAACGGCTCCTCTACGCCCGCGTGGACGTGGCGCGCGGGGAGCGGGGGCGAGCTGCTCCTCCTCGAACTGGAGTGCATCGAGCCCCGCCTCTTCCTGGAGCTCGCACCCGGCCGCGCCGGGGCGGTCGGCGGCGCCTTCCTGACGTGGCTCGGGCGCGAGGCGGAGGCGATGGCGCGCGGCGCGGGTGAGGGCCCGCGCCGGTCGCCCGGTTCCGACGGCCGCGGCCAGCCGCGCAGACCGACCCGGTCGGGGGGGCCCGCGTCACCGCCGGTCGGGCGCTGGGCGTCAGAATGGCTGGCCGCGCCTCCATCCGGGCATCGAGGTTCAGAATCGCCACCATGACATCGCCCATCACCTTCGGGACCGACGGGTGGCGCGCCGTCATCGCCGATGACTTCACCTACGAGCGGGTTCGCGCCGTCGCCCAGGGGGTGGCCTGGTACCTCAAGGGGGATCGCCGGGGCGCGGTGGTCGGCCACGACACCCGTTTCTCCGCCGAGCTGTTCGCTCGCGAGGTGGCGCGGGTGCTGGCGGCGAACGGGCAGCACGTGCTCCTGCTCGACCATCCCGTGCCCACGCCGACCATCACCTGGACCGTGGTCGAGCGCACCAGGCCGGCGGGGTGGCGGTCACCGCCAGCCACAATCCCGCCGAGTTCAACGGCCTCAAGTACAAGCCCGACTACGGCGGGTCGGCGTCCCCCGAAGTGGTCGAGGAGCTCGGGAGCCACTGCCGGCGCGGGCTCTCGCGGAGGGGGTGAAGGCCAGATGACCTTCGAGGACGCGGTGGCGAGGCGGGCGGTCGAGGTCTTCGATCCGGTCCCCGACTACATCCGCCAGGTCGGCCGGCTGGTCGACCTCCCCCGGCTCCGCGCCGCCGGGCTGAGCATCCTCCACGAGCCGATGTACGGCTCCGGCATGGGGCTGATCCGAAGGCCGTGGGCGGCGGCCGGACCGCCGTCACCGAGCTGCACGCGGAGCGCAACCCGGGGTTCGCGGGGATGCATCCCGAGCCCATCGGCAAGTACATGCCCGAGGCGACGGAGCGGATGGCGGCCGGCGGATTCGACCTCTGCATCGCCAACGACGGCGACTCCGACCGGGTCGGGATCATCGACGAGACCGGCCGCTTCATCACCCAGCTCGAGGTGATGGCGCTGCTCGCCATGTACCTGCTGGAGAAACGCGGTCTCCGCGGCCACCTGATCCGTTCGCTGACCAGCGGGGTGATGCTCGACCGGCTCGGAGAGCGCTTCGGCGTGCCGGTCATCGAGACCCAGGTGGGCTTCAAGTACATCGGCCCCAAGATGATCGAGACCGACGCCCTGCTCGCCGGCGAGGAGTCCGGCGGCTTCGCCTTCCGCGGCCACATCCCCGAGCGCGACGGCATCGTCGCCGGGCTCACGGTGGCGGAGATGGTGGTGGCGTACGGGATGCCCCTCTCCGCGGTGCTCCAGCACCTCTTCGACCTGGTGGGCCCGCACAGCTACGCGCGTCACGACATCCGTTTCGAGCGGGCCGACTACGACGCGCGCAAGCGCCAGGTGGCGGAGCGGATGCGCGGCCAGCAGCCCACCGAGATCGCGGGTGTCGCGGTGACCGGCACCCGGAGCGACGACGGCTTCAAGTTCCTGCTCGCCGACGGCAGCTGGGTGCTGGTGAGGATGAGCGGAACCGAGCCGCTGATGAGGGTGTACGCGGAGGCGGCCTCGCCCGAGCGCGTCGAGGAGCTGCTCCACGCCATGGAGGAGATGGTGGGGATCGCACCGCCGGCGGCCGGGGCCGCCGGGTGAACGAGGTGACCGCCCCGCGGCGAGGTGCAGCGCGTGACGCCGTCCTCCCCGCCGACGTCCGCGCGTCCGGCGCGGGGCGGGTCGACAAGCCCTGGGGGTACGAGCTGATCTGGGCGGTCACCGACCGCTACGTGGGCAAGCTCATCCATGTTCGGAGCGGCCAGGCGCTCTCCCTCCAGTTCCATGTCCAGAAGGACGAATCCATCTTCGTCGCCTCGGGTCTGCTCGACCTGGTGCTGGAGAGCCCCGACGGCGTTCTCGAGACCCACCGCCTGGCCGCCGGGATGAGCGCGAGGATCCGTCCCGGCCGCCGTCACCGCATGGTCGCCGTGGAGGACACCGACCTCTTCG
Organism: uncultured Chloroflexia bacterium; assembly: GCA_963793875.1. GTDB lineage: Bacteria > Chloroflexota > Dormibacteria > Aeolococcales > Aeolococcaceae > Changshengia. The sequence goes on from CAWCBS010000002.1 coordinate 335,893, forward strand.
AGGCCTCGTCGCCCGAGATTGATGACATCGTGCAGACTCGAGGATCGCTATGGCCGCGAGGGCACCTCTGCCCCGTAATCCGAGGCGGGACTCAGCGGGCGCACCGCGGCGCCTCCACGGCCAGGCCCCCCCCGCCGAGGAGGGGATCCCCGTGCAGCCGGTCCGGGGCCACGCGTACCACGCCGCCCAGGCCCGCCGGGCCCTCGGCATCTCGGCCGAGCCGCGCCTGGCCGACGTCCCCTTCCCGATCATCCATGCCGCTCTGGGGGTGGCCGCGTGCGCGGTCGCCGTCGCCCTGCGACCGGGGGCCGTCGGGCTCTCCGGCTCGGTCATCGGCGTCGCCGCCCTCTGCACCGTGACCGGCCTGGTGCTCGCCGCCTACGACCGGCTCGTCTACCCCCGCGACCTCCGGCCGGCGGTGGAGTCGATCGCCCTCCCGGTGGCGGCGCTCGGCGCCTTCTCGCTCGTCCTCGCCGGGACCCTCGACCTCCGGACCCGGCTGGTCGCGGCCGCGATCACGGTGGCCGTCTGCGGGGGATTGCCCCACCTCGGCGGCCTGCGCGCCGCCGGTCGGGAGGGCTGGGGGGCCCGCTTCCTGCGTGATGCCGCCTCGATCGCGGTGCTGGTGCCCGTCCTGCTGGCCGCGGCCAGCCAGAACCTTCCCCTCGACCTCCGGGCCGCGGTGGCCCTGGTCGGGGTCGGTCTGGTCACCCTGGACGCCCTGCAGTCCGAGCGCGCCCGGCGCCGCCACTCCTTCACCCTGGCGGCCCTCACCGCGGTCCTGGTCACCGGCGCGATGGTGCTGGTGGACCGGGCGGTGATCACCCCCGGGGTCGTGGCCGCGGTGACCCTGGTCATCTGGTACGGAGTCCGGGGGGCCGCCGACAGCCTCGTCTTCCCCCCCCGGCGGCTCGCCGGCGCCGGCGAGCACCTGGTGGTGGTGGTCCTGGCGCTGGCCGGGATCTTCTGGGTGACCCGCTGACCAGGTACCCCCTTGGCGCCGGACCGGAGGGGGGCTAAGTTCCTAGCACAGTGCCCAGGCTCTTGCCAAGACGCAAACGTCCCTCTGATGAAGGACATCGGGGAGTTCCCAGCGAGCCCCCCAGGGCGCACGCTCTGCTCAGGCTGCTATCGGCGGCCCGGAGGTGCGCCCCGTGACCACAGGATTCGTCCCCCGCCCGCGAGTGGGCCGGGTGCCGCGCGTCCTCGTGGTCGAGGACCACCGCTACCTCGGCGGGCTGCTCCGCGACGTGCTCCCCCAGGGTGGTTTCGAGGTGAGCCTGGTCACCGACACGGTCGCCCTCGAGAAGGCGCTCGAGACCTTCGAGCCGGACGTGATCCTGGCCGACTTCCGGCTTCGCGGGGAGGACGGGCTGGACCTCTGCCGCAAGGTGCGCAGCCACCCCCTGAGCGGCGACGTCCCGGTGATCCTGCACACCGCCATCGACCCGCGCAACCTCCGCCTCCAGGAGGCGCTGACCCTTCCCCGGGTCACCCTGCTGCTCAAGCCGGCCGACTTCCAGACCATGGTCGCGCTGCTCCGGGAGCAGATCTCGCAGAATCCGGACGGCGCCGAGACCGCGACCCCCCTCCGATCGGTCTGAGCCGGCGCCCGTCGGTCTGCGCCCGCGCCCTCGGTCCTGGATCAGGCCTTGGTGCGGACCGCCTCGCGGCCGGCGTACAGCGCCTGGTCGGCGCGGCCCACCAGGGTCGACGCGGTGTCGGCCTCCTCGAGAGCGGCCAGACCGGTGCTCACCGAGCGGCCCGAGGTGCGGTCGCGCACGTGCTGCTCGATGTCCGAGAGGGTCCGCTCCGCCTCCTCCCGGGTGGCGTCGGGGAGAACGCAGACGAACTCGTCGCCCCCCCAGCGGATCACCAGGTCGTAGGCGCGCAGCCGCTCCCGGATCGCGGCCACCACGTCGGCGAGCAGGGCGTCGCCGGCGGCATGGCCCTCGGTGTCATTGATGCGCTTGAGACCGTCGACATCGATGAAGACGACCGCCACGCCCTTGCCCCCGAAGCGGTGGAAGCGGGCGATCTCGCGCGACATCGCCTGCAAGCCGGCGCCGCGCCGCAGCGCCCCGGTGAGGTCGTCGACGGCGGCGGCGGCGGAGAGGCGCTGGATCTGCCGCACCAGGGCCCGCAGCCGCTCCAGGCTGGCCGCGACCTCCGCGTCCTCGAAGCCGGCAAGCTGGGCCTGACGGACCCCCAGGGCGGTCGCGAGCAGCTCGCGGGCCAGCTCGGGGCTGACCGCCTCCTCCACGGTGAGGCGATGCCCGGTCGCCCAGCCCACCAGATCGACCGGAAGATCGCCCGGATCTTCCAGCGGGGAGTGGACGTCGACCGGATCAGTGGGTGTCTGCACGCTTGGTGGGGCGAGGTCGGGATCGGACATGGCTACGATACGCCGCCGCACAACACCGCCCGACATCCGCCCCCGGCTTCCCACTCGCGATTGATTCGAATTCATCATCCCACAGTTTCCGTGGGCTCGACACGTTCGTTCGGGCGGAGCAGCCGCGAACCGGGTTCCCTCGCGCAACGCGGAGGCGCGGTCCCCACCCCGAGTGTGCTATCGAATGGCGCATGACCAACCTGGCAGGTCTCGCCGCGCTGCTGAGCCTGGCATTCGCCCTGGTGGTGGCCACCCGCTGGCTGCGCAGCCACCGCCCGTCCTTCGCCTTCTGGGCCCTCGGCCTGCTCATCTTCGCGGCCGCAGCCACGGCCCAATCGCTGGGCGAGAGCCAGGGGTTCGAGCAGCACGTCGGCCTCTTCCGGGTCTTCTACCTGCTGGGCGGCGCGCTCGGTGTCATCTATCTGGCCCTCGGCACCCTCTACCTGCTCGCCCCCCGCCGGGTGGCCGATGTCAGCGCCCTCGTGCTCCTCGCCCTCACCGTGGTGGTGGCGGTCGACGCCTTCGCCGAGCCGGTCGACGCCGCCCGTCTGGCCACCCCCTGCGGGCTCTTCGGGGGCGCCTACAGCCCGGCGGCGCCGATCGCCCTGGCCGCCGTCCTCTTCAACATCGTCGGAACCCTGGTGTTCGTGGGCGGCGCCGCCTGGTCGGGCTGGAGGTTCCTCCGGGAGGGCACCCACCTCGACCGTATCGTCTGCAACGTCTGCCTGACCGCCGGCGCCCTGGTGATCGCCGCCGGCTTCAGCGCGGCCAAGATCGCCAACGCGACCGGTCACTGCACGGTCGGCTCCCTCGACTACCTCGGTGCCTACGAGGCCATCGGGATGGCGGTGATGTTCGTCGGCTTCCTCGCCCTGGGCAGCAGCCTCCTGCGCTCCTCCCGGAGGAGTACCCTCCCCCGAGCGGGTGTTGGCGCGCCCTGAGCCGCCCACGCCCTCAACGCACCTGGAGCTGGTCCCGTGAACCCATCGTCCGCCGATAACCGCATGTCTGTCGCCACCCTTCTGGAGAAGGACCATGAGCTGATGGCGCCCACCTTCGGGCGCTACACGGACCTGGTCGTGGACACCGCGGAGGGCTCCTGGCTGCACACCATCGACGGCCGCTCGGTGCTGGACTTCACCTGCGGCATCGGGGTCACCAACCTCGGCCACCGCCACCCCGCCGTGGTCAAGGCGGTGCACGAGCAGGTCGACCGGCTCTGGCACGTCTCGGGGACCGCTCACCATCCCCAGCTGGTCGCGGCCGCCGAGGCCCTGGTCAGCGTCGCGCCCCCCGGGCTCAACTCGGTGTTCTTCTGCAACAGCGGCGCCGAGGCGGTCGAGGGGGCTCTGAAGCTGGCCCGCCGGGCCACCGGGCGCACCGAGATCATCGCCTTCCTGGGCGCCTTCCACGGCCGGACGTACGGGGCGGTGACCCTCACCGCCAGCAAGGCCAGGTACCACGCCGGGATGGGCCCGTTCCTCCCCGGGGTTCACCACGTCCGCTACCCGTATTGCTTCCGGACCTGCAGCCATGGCCCGGGCGAGCCCTGCCCGATCGCGGCCGGCGAGGAGCTGGAGCTGCTCTTCCGGACCCTGGTGCCCGCCGAGTCGGTGGCCGCCATCGTGGTCGAACCGATCCAGGGCGAGGGCGGCTACGTGGTCCCTCCGGCCGCCTTCCTGCCCCGGTTGCGCGAGATCTGTGACGCCCACGGCATCATGCTGGTCGCCGACGAGGTGCAGACCGGCTTCGGCCGCTCCGGCCGGATGTTCGCGGTGGATCACTCGGGCGTGGTCCCGGACATCATGTGCGTGGCCAAGGGGATGGGCAACGGATTGCCGATCGGGGCCATCGTGGCCAAGCGGTCGGTGATGGCGAGGTGGCACCCCGGCGAGCACGGGACCACCTTCGGGGGCAACCCGGTGGCCTGCGCCGCCGCCACGGTGGTGATCGAGACCCTGCGCAAGGAGCGGCTCCCGGAGCGGGCGGCCGCGCTGGGGGAGCGCGTCCTGCAGAGGGCGCGCGGCTGGCGGGCGGACCACCCGCGGCTCGCCGACGTCCGCGGGCGCGGGCTCATGATCGGCCTCGAGTTCATGGAGGGGAGGCTCCCGGCGCCGGAGCTCACCCAGCGGATCCTTCACGCCGCGCTGGAGCGCGACCTGCTCCTGCTCACCTGCGGAGTCGACGAGAACGTGATCCGGCTGATCCCGCCGCTCACGATCACCGAGCAGGAGCTCGAGAAGGGGATGGACGTCCTCGAGGCGTCGATCACGGCGGCGGGGGCCTGATGCCCCGGCTCGGTCCCGCGCGCAGGGCCCGGGCTCCGCTCGCCGGCGACCCGGGCCGGCCGCGCCCGCTCCGGGCCGGCCCGGCCGAGGACTGATCCCGACGTGGAGGAGCGCTTCCTCGACTCACCCCGCCGGCTTCGCTACCTGATCGGAGGCGACGGCCCGCCGCTCCTCCTCTGCCACGGCTGGCTGGGCTCGGCGGAGAACTTCGAGACCTGGTTCGAGGGGGTCGGGCGGCACCGGACCCTGATCATCCCGGACCTTCCCGGGTGTGGCGACAGCCCGCCGCTCCCGGGCGGGCACAGCTGCGCGGCGCTGGCCCGGTCGCTGGAGCCGCTGATCGAAGCCCTGGAGCTGGAGCGCTTCGACCTCGGCGGCCTCTGCCTGGGATCGGGCGTCGCCTTCGAGCTGCTGGCCAGGCGGCCCGAGCGCGTGGACCGCCTGGTGCTCCACACGCCCTTGCTCGACCCCTCGGTGGTGCGTGCGCGCTTCCACTTCCAGGCCGCGCTGATGATGTCCCCCCCCGTCTTCCCGATGATCAGCTGGCTCTCCCACCGTCGCGTGGTGAGCGATCTCTACAAGCGGCTGATCGTCGAGGGTTCGGACGTCGACGGGGCCCAGGCCGAGATGAACTTCCGCAACCAGCAGCGCGCCTCGCATCCGGCTCAGAAGCAATGGGCGCGCAGCGGCCTGAACCGCCACGACGCCGGCCTGCTGGCGAGCCACCGGGGCGAGAGCCTGATCATCGTCGCGGGCGACGACCGGCTGCTCCGCCGCGACGTGCTCCAGCGGCTGGTGGAGGGGATGCCGCGGGTCCACTACGCCTGCATCGACGACGCCGGCCACGGCTGGAACGAGGCGTTCGTCCGCCACCAGCTCGACGTCCTGGGCGCCTTCCTCGAGGGCCAGCGGCCCCCGGGCGTCATCGCCGCGGCCTGACCGGAGCGCTCCCGTGAGGGCCTTCCTGGCGGTGCCCGTCGGCCCACCCGCCCACGACGCGCTCGCCGCCCGGATCGAGTCGCTCCGGGTGCGCGTCGCCGGGGTGCGCTGGGTCGACACGGCGACCACCCATGTCACCCTCCACTTCTTCTCGGAGCTGCCCGCCGAGCAGGTCGGCTCCGTCGTGGCCGCGGTCCGTCCGATCGCCGCGCGGCAGGCACCCTTCACGCTGCAGCCGGTCCGCTTCGGCAGCTTCCCCGGTGGTCCGAGAGCCCGGGTGCTGTGGGTCGGGCTCGATGGCCAGGCCGACGTGCTGGCCGGGCTCGCCATGCGGGTCCAGGCCGCGGTGGGGGGGTGCGGCTTCGAGCTGGACCCGCGCCCGTTCCAACCTCACGTGACCCTCGGCCGTCCCGGACCGCGCTTCGACCTGCGGGCGTGGCGAGCGGAGCTGGAGCAGCCCCCCGTCCTCCCGCCGTTCACCGTCTCCGAGGTGATCCTCTACGAGTCCCGCGACGGCCACCACGTCCGGGAGCGCCTGCGGTTCGGGGGGCTGGCCGCGCGCTGGACGGCGCCGCAGCTCGGAGAGGGCCGCTCATGAGCACGGATCACCCCCGCTGGCTTCACCTCCCGGAGCTCCGCGCCCGGCGCAGCTTCAAGTGGCGCGCCTACCCCGCGGACGTCCTCCCCACCTTCGTCGCCGAGATGGACGTCACCCTCGCGGAGCCGGTGACGCGCGTCCTCCAGGAGGCGATCGCGGCCGGGGACACCGGGTATGCGACGCCCGACCCCGAGCTCGCCGCGGCGGTCGCGAGCTTCCATCTCCAGCGCTTCGGCTGGCGCCTCGACCCGGGCGGGGTGAGCCTCCTCCCCGACGTGATGACCGGCGTCACCGAGGTCCTCCGCGCCGCCGTCCCGCCCGGGAGCGAGGTGGTCATCAGCACCCCGGTGTACCCGCCCTTCTTCGGCCACATCGCGAGCGCGGGATGCCGTCCGGTGGAAGCCCCGCTGGCCCGCTCGGGCGCCGGCTACCGGCTGGACCTCGATGCGCTCGAGGCCGCCTTCGCCGCGGGAGCACCCGCCTACCTCCTCTGCAATCCCCACAACCCGACCGGGCTGGTGTTCACCGTGGACGAGCTCCGGGCGGTGGCTGGGCTCGCCGACCGATATCAGGTGCTGGTGCTCGCCGACGAGATCCATGCGCCGCTCACGCTCGAGGGCTCCCGTCACGTGCCCTACCTCTCGCTGCCGGAGGCCGAGGCGCGCGGCATCGCCTTCGTCTCGGCCAGCAAGGGGTGGAATCTCCCGGGGCTCAAGTGCGCCCAGCTGGTGACCGTCGCGCCATCGATGAGGGATCTGGTCGGCCGCCTCCCCGAGGAGCTCGCCTACGGGGCCGGCAATCTCGGCGTCATCGCCTCCATCGCCGCCTACCGCGACGGCGGCCCGTGGCTCGACGAGCTTCTCGTCATGCTGGACCTCAACCGCCGGCTGCTCGCCGACCTGCTGGCCGATCGTCTGCCCGGGGTCGGCTACGTCCCGCCCCGGGGCACCTACCTCGCCTGGCTCGACTGCTCCGAGCTGAGACTTCCCGAGGAGCCGGCGCGGGTGTTCCTCCGGCGGGGTCGCGTCGCGCTCCGGCCCGGCCCGGATTTCGGAACGCCGGGGCGGGGATGGGTGCGCGCCACCATCGCCACCGCGCCCGAGATCCTCACCGAGATCGTCGAGCGGATGCGCGCGGCGCTCGCCTAGCGGTCCCCGGGCTCCTGACCGCCTTGTCGCGCCCCGAACCACCCGTGCCGATGACTGCGGCGGCGGTGACCGTGGGGGTGGACGTCGCCTCGCAGCCCGCGGGGACCGCCGCCTGCCGTGTTCGCTGGGAAGCCGGGGGGGCCACCATCGAGAAGGTCGAGCACGACGTCGATGACGACCGCCTGGCCGGCCTGATGGTCGAGCCGGTGGCCAGGATCGGTCTCGACGTTCCCCTGGGCTGGCCCGACGACTTCGTCGCCGCGGTGGCGGAGCACCACGAGGGCCGTCCCTTCGGCACGGCGAGCATGGACCGGCTGGCCCGGCGGGAGACGGACCGGTGGGTCCACGGCCACCCGGAGATCAGACAGCTGCCGCTCAGCGTCAGCACCGACCGGATCGCCTACCCGGCGATGCGGATGGCACGGGTCATCGGCGAGATCGTCGGGGAGCCGATCGACCGGAGCGGGGCCGGGAAGCTCGTCGAGGTCTACCCGGCGGCGGCCCTGCGGGTCTGGGGTCTGCGCCACCGGGGGTACAAGCGCACCGCCGACCGGCAGGCGCTCCTGGACGTCGCCGGTGCTCTGCGGGACCGCTGCGCCTGGCTCGCGGCCGGCGGTGCGACGTGGGCCGAGGTGACCCGCAGTGACCACGCCTTCGACGCCCTCGTCTGCGCCCTGGTCGCCCGCGCCTGCCAGCTCGGCCTCTGCCATCCGGTCCCCCACCAGCTGCGCGCGGCCGCCGCGCGCGAGGGCTGGATCGCCGTGCCGAGGAGGGGGAGCCTGGGCTCCCTGATCGGCGGCGCGGGTGGGCGTGAGCAGCCGCTGACGTAGGCTGGTTGCGTGGGGACCGAGGCGAGAGAGCAGCGCTTCGTCTTCGGCGAGGCGGCCGAGCTGTACGACCGCGCCCGCCCCGGCTACAGCGCCCAGCTCGTCGACGGGGTGCTCGGCTTCGCCGGCGTCGACGGCGAGCGGCTTCGAGCCCTCGAGGTCGGTGCGGGGACGGGCAAGGCCACGGTGGCCTTCGGGTCGCGCGGCCTGCGCATCCTCGCGCTGGAGCCGAGTTCCGCAGATGGCGGAGGTGGCGCGGCGCAACTGCTCCGCGCTGCCACGGGTGAGGGTCGAGACCGTGACCTTCGAGGAGTGGCCGGCCGAGCCGCGGTCATTCGGGCTGCTCTTCTCGGCTCAGGCGTGGCACTGGGTCGACCCCGCGGTTCGCCACGTCAAGGCGGCGCAGGTCCTCGCCCCCGGGGGAACGCTGGCCCTGATCTGGCACCGGATCCGATGGCGGGGCGAGCCGCTGCGCGACGAGCTCGAGGTGCTCTACCGGAGCCTCGCGCCCGAGCTGTACGAGCAGGGCCCGGGATTCCCCGGGCTCACCCGGCGGAGGGAGCAGACCGAGCTGCTCCAGGAGCTCCGAGCGACCGGCCGGTTCGAGCCGGCCCAGACCCGGACCTATCCCTGGTCGCAGACGTTCACCGCCGACGCCTTCGTGGAGCGCCTGGCGACCCAGTCCAACCACCTCCTCTACGACGCCGGCAGGAGGTCAGAGCTCTTCGACGGGCTGCGCCGGCTGGTCGCCGCCCACGGGGGCGAGATCGCGGTCCCGCACGACGCCATGGTGGTGCTGACGCGGCGCCGGCCGGGCTGAGGCCGGACCGAGCGGCGGTGGCTACTCCCCGCTGAACCGCTGGGCGGCACCCATCTGCGGCCAGACGTATGCCTGCAGGTTGGAGAGGATCTGCTTGAGGTGGTTGCGGTCGTGGTGGATCCACTCGTTGACGACATCCCCCACGCTCAGCTCGCCCACCTTGGGATGGCGCCCGCTCCGCGCCATCTCCGCCGCGGTGAGGCCGTCCAGCATCCGGAGGCCGCGCTCGCGGTGGCCGAGGAGCTCCTCGAGCAGCTCCGCGGCATCCCGCTCGCAATCGCGCCGGCCGCCGGCCACCACCTCCTGGTCCCATCCCAGCAGCTCCGGGTGGTCACTCTCGAGGAGCACCTCGACCCGTCCGGCGAACCCGCGCCGGTCGGCCTCGATCAGGTGGCCCAGCACCTCGTTGACGCACCACTCACCCGGGGCGGGGTGCCAGCGCACCGCGCGGGGCGGGGCGGCCTGGACCTCGGTGTCGATGGCTGCGGTGCTCGACCGGAGCAGGCGGGCGATCTCCGGTACGGTGAGGGGGGTGGGCTCCTCCATGCGCCGTCGAGTTCTACGACCGCCGCGGCCGACGGGGCGGCCCGGCCACCGCCGGGGCGGCCGCGCTCTCGCCCCCGCGGCGTCACACCGGGCCGGACGCGGGCACGCCGCCCCGCCCGGCCGCTCGTACACTCCCACGACGATGACCGACGTCGACCTCGTGCGGCTGACGACCGCGGACTGGGCCGCCTACCGCGAGCTCCGTCTGGCCGCCCTCTCCGATGCCCCCACCGCCTTCGGCTCCACCCTGGCTCGCGAGCGATCCCTCACCCCCGAGGAGTGGCGGGAGCGCCTCCGGCGACGCTCCACCTTCGCGGCTCGGGTGGCGCACGGCCATGTGGGGATGGCCGCCGGCATCGAGGGCGAGAAGCCGGGGCACGCCGAGCTGGTCGGCATGTGGGTGCACCCCGGCTGGCGGGGAAGGGGCGTCGGCGACCTGCTGGTCGAGGCGGTGGTGGAGTGGGCCGCCAGCGGCGGGCACGAGGCCGTGACCCTCTGGGTGTCGGTCGGCAACGACCGCGCCGAGGCGCTCTACGCGCGCCACGGCTTCGTGCGCACCGGAGCCACCCAGCCGATCCGCGACGAGGACCCGTCGCGCCTCGAGCTCGAAATGGTGCGCGCCCTCTGAGGCGCGGGACGGGCTGGCCGCATGATCCGTGCCGCCGGCGCGCGCCGGGGTGAGCATCTGAGCCCTGCGACGGGCTCGGGAGAACCTCCGGGAGGGTGTTGGCCATTCAGCTCGCTGGCAGCGCTTCGTGCGATCTCCCCGGCGGGACGAATGAACCGGAGGGGGCTGATCGTGGCGGGCTCACCATGACGGCACGCCGGCCCCGCACCGCACCCGCGCGCGGAGCCCATCCCAGCGCTCGAGGGGTCCCCTGCACCACCTCGCCTCGACACGGTTTAGGACGGAAAAGTCCTTAACCGGTGTGGGAGGGTGCGTGCCCCTCCCTGCCCCCGGCGCCAGCCGAGCCTCGGCACCGAGCCTCGCCGGGCCTCACAGGCCACGACCGTTCCCGGTTGCTAGCGCACCCGGGGGTCGGGCAGCTCGGTGTCGATCTCGTACTGCTCCAGGGCGGCGGCCACCTCGTGGCGTGGGATCTCGCCGGCCCGGGCCAACCCGTCCAGCACCGCCACCGTGACGTGCTCGGCGTCGGTCTCGAAGTGGCGGCGCAGCGCCTGGCGGGTGTCGCTCCGCCCGAACCCGTCGGTCCCCAGCGGGATGAAGTCCTGGAGCACGAAGCGGGCCACCTGGTCGGACACCGCCTTGAGGTAGTCGGTGACCGCGACCACCGGCCCGGGCCGGTCCCGGAGCTGCTCGGTGATGTAGGCGACCCGTGGCTCCTGCTCGGGATGCAGCCGGTTCCAGCGCTCCACCTCGAGGGCGTCGTTGCGGAGCTGCTGGTAGCTGGTGACGCTCCAGACGTCGGCGGCGACGTCGTGGTGCTCGGCGAGGTCCTGCTGGGCGCTGAGGGCCGCCCCCATCGCGGTGCCGCTGGCCAGGATGGTGGCGTGGTGGGCGTGCCCGTCCCCGGAGGGGTTGCAGAGGTAGAGGCCCCGCAGGATGGCCTCGTCCACGCCCTCCGGCTTCGTCGGCTGGGCGTAGTTCTCGTTGTAGAGGGTCAGGTAGTAGAAGGCGTCCTCGTCGTCCACGCACATCCGCTGGACGCCGTCGCGGACGATGACCGCCAGCTCGTAGGCGTAGGCGGGGTCGTAGATCCGCACGTGGGGGAGGGCCGAGAAGAGGAGCGGCGAGTGCCCGTCCTGGTGCTGGAGCCCCTCGCCGTTCAGGGTGGTGCGCCCCGCCGTCCCGCCCAGCATGAAGCCGCGTCCCCGCGAGTTCCCGAACGCCCAGATCAGGTCCCCGACCCGCTGGTAGCCGAACATCGAGTAGTAGACGTAGAAGGGGAGGATCCGCTCGCCGAAGGTCGAGTAGGCGGTGCCGGCGGCGTGGAACGATCCCATCGAGCCCGACTCGGTGATCCCCTCCTCGAGCAGCTGGCCGTCCATCGCCTCGCTGTAGCTGAGCACCATCCCGGCGTCCACCGGCTCGTACTGCTGGCCCAGGGCGGCGTAGATCTTGACCTCCCGGAAGAGCGCGTCCATGCCGAAGGTGCGCGCCTCGTCGGGGATGATCGGCACGATCCGGCGGCCGATGCTCTTGTCGCGCAGCAGGTTGCGGAGCAGGGCGGTGAAGGCGGCGGTGGTCGAGGCGGGCCGGCCTCCCGACCCGGTGAACGCCTCGGCGTAGGCGGCGTCTGCGGGCGGCTCCAGCTTCCGGGTGTGGGTGTTGCGCCGGGGCACCGGTCCGCCCAGGGCCAGCCGGCGGCTCATCAGGTACTCGACCTCGGGCGACTTGGGGCCGGGGTGGTAGTAGGGGGGCGGGCCTCCGGTGAGCTGCTTGTCGCTGATCGGGAGCTGGATGCGGTCCCGGAAGGTGCGCAGCTCGTCCTCGGTGAACTTCTTGATCTGGTGGGTCGCGTTGCGCCCCTCGAATCCCTCGCCCAGCGTCCAGCCCTTGATGGTGTGGGCGAGGATGACGGTGGGCGTCTCCTTCTGCTCCACCGCCAGCTTGTACGCCGAGTACAGCTTGCGGTAGTCGTGACCACCCCGCCGGAGCCGGCGCAGCTCGTCGTCGGAGAGGTGCTCCACCAGCCGGCGCAGCCGGGGGTCGGGGCCGAAGAAGTGCTCGCGGATGTAGGCCCCGGACTCGACGGCGTACTTCTGGAACGAGCCGTCGTTGGTGGTGTTCATCTTGTTGACCAGGACGCCGTCCACGTCCTGGGCGAGCAGCGGGTCCCACTCCCGGCCCCAGATGACCTTGATCACGTTCCAGCCGGCGCCGCGGAAGATCGACTCCAGCTCCTGGATCACCTTGCCGTTGCCGCGCACCGGCCCGTCCAGCCGCTGCAGGTTGCAGGAGACGACGAAGGTCAGGTTGTCGAGCCGCTCGCGCGAGGCGAGCGAGAGGGCGCCGATGCACTCGGGCTCGTCGCACTCCCCGTCGCCCAGGAACGCCCACACCCGCGACCCGGAGGTGTCGACCAGCTGGCGGTTGTAGAGGTAGCGGTTGAAACGCGCCTGGTAGATGGCGTTGAGCGGCCCGATCCCCATCGACACCGTGGGGTACTCCCAGAACTCCGGGAGCAGCCGGGGATGGGGATAGGAGCTGAGCCCGCGCCCCTCGGTCTCGCGCCGGAAGTGGTCGAGCTGGTCCTCGCTGAGCCGGCCCTCCAGGAAGGCGCGCGAGTAGATGCCGGGGGCGGCGTGGCCCTGGTAGAAGACCTGGTCACCGGGGTTGCCGTCGTCCTTGCCCCGGAAGAAGTGATTGAACCCCACCTCGTAGAGGGATGCCGACGAGGCGTAGGTGGAGAGGTGGCCGCCGATGCCGTCGTACTTCTTGTTGGCCCGGGCCACCATGACCGCCGCGTTCCAGCGGATGATCCGCCGGATCCGGCGCTCCATCTCCTCGTCACCGGGAAACCACGGTTCCTCCTCGGGGGGGACGGTGTTGATGTAGTCGGTCTGGACCATCGGCGGGATGCCGACCTGGAGATGCTTGGCGTGGGCAAGCATCTTGCCGATGACATACCTTGCCCGGCTCGTGCCCTCGGTGGCGATCAGGTTGTCGAGCGACTCGAGCCACTCACCCGTCTCCTCGGGGTCGACGTCGGGAAGCTGCTGGAGGAAGGCGTCGAAGGTCATCTGTCCTCGCTGCGGGGGAAACTGACGATCGTCCCGCCACAGAGCCTACTCGACTCGGCTTCCCGGGTGGCCGCGCGGATCCGGGCCTCAGGAGGGGTCCAGGCGCGCCCCCACGTGGACTCGGGCCGCCCCGGATTGGCATCGAAGCCGACCCCGCGCGCCCGTGCCGCCTGGGCCATTCTCCCCGCCTTGTGGAGCAGCTCGACCGCCGATTCGGCGGCGCCGCTGTTCACCGCGATGCCGATATGGGCCTGCAGGGTGAGGGGGACCCCGCCCTCCACGGCGAAGGGCTCCTGCAGCGCGCCCAGCAGCCGCTCCGCGACCAGGGCCGCGTCCGCGGCGCTGTCGAGGTCGTCGAGCAGGGCGCCGAGCTGATCGTCGCGGAACCTGGCCAGGGTGTCCGCCGAGCGGACCAGATGCTGCAGCCGCTTGGCGACCTGGACCATCAACCGGTCGCTGGCCGCCTCGCCCATCACCTCCTTGACCGCGGTGATCGACCCGGCCAGGTCGATGACCATCACCGCCACCGGGTGGACGTGGCGCGCCCGCCGGTGGAGGGCGTGCTCGACCCGGTCGTGGAACAGCATCCGGCTCGGCAGGTTGGTGAGCGGGTCGCGGAAGGAGGTGGCCGCGAAGATGTCCGGGTCGGCGGCGGGCCCCACCCCACTGAGCAGCTCGCCGTACTCCAGGCGGGCGAGGGCCAGGGCCAGGTGGGCGGCGAGCTCGGCGATCGCGATGGTCTGAGCGGCGGGGAGGGGCACCGAGCCCAGCACCGCCAGCTCGCCGAGGTCGGCGCCCCCGGCCCGGAGGGGGATGCGGAGGATGGCCTCGTCGCTGCTCTCGTCACCGATGATCAGGTGCCAGCCACCGGGCCCGGCGGAGGCGACCCGGAGCCCGCCGTCGGGGACCAGGAACGCTCCCGCGGCGCGCACCGCGGCGGCCACCTCCATCTCGGTCGCCGATCGCGCCAGCTCGAGAGCGGCCTCGCAGAGGGCGTCGCCGCGCACCGGTCCGGCCTCGGGGAGCTCCTCGGCGAGCGGGGAGACACCATCCTCGGCGGGGTGGTCCCCACCGGAGGGCTTGACGAGGGCCAGACGGGCACGGCGGTTCACGGAGGCACGCTCCTGCACGCCCCTAGGCTAAACGCGCCACCCGGCGCACCCGCGCCGGCATCATCCTCCTGTGATGGACCGCAGGCGTCCCGCGCACAGACCGTCAAGACGCCGACCGAAAGCGAACTGAAGCGTCACGCGGGCCCTGGCCGCCCCCGACCCGGCTGGTACCATCGCGCTTCCATGGACCAGATGGCTTCCGTGTCGTCCCGGCTCCTCGACGGCGCGGCAGACGTCGAGGCGGCGGCCGCCGCGCTGGCGGACCGGCTGCCGGCCCGGCTCGCCCCCTTCGCCCGGATCGCCTACAACTACCGGTGGTCATGGGACCTGGAGGCGCATGACCTCTTCCAGGTCATCGACCCTCAGCGCTGGGAGCTCTGCAACGGGAACCCGGTCCGGCTCCTGACCGAGACCTCGTCCGGGGCGCTCCAGCGCGCCGAGGACGACGCCACCCTGATCGGGCGCGCCGAGGCGACCCTCGACCGGCTCACCGCGGAGCTCTCGCGGCCGCCGATGGCCAGCCGGGCCACGTCGCGCAGCCCGGTCGCGTTCCTCTGCGCCGAGTTCGGGATCCACCGGTCGCTCCCGATCTACGCCGGCGGCCTCGGGGTGCTCGCCGGCGACATCCTCAAGGAGGCGTCGGACCGCGCCCTCCCCATGGTCGGCGTCGGGCTCCTCTACCGCGAGGGCTACTTCCTGCAGCGCGTCGACCAGAGCGGCTATCAGCACGAGTACTGGCGGCCGGTGGACCCGCAGCGCCTGCCCGCCGCCCTGGTCACCGGCGAGGACGGCAACCCGGTCACCGTCCGGGTCCCCCTGCGCGGACGCGAGGTGGTGGTCCAGGTCTGGCGGGTGGAGGTGGGCCGCACCCCCCTCTACCTGCTCGACGCCGAACGCCCGGAGAACGGACGCGTCGATCGCTGGATAACCGGCCGCCTCTACGTCGCCGACCGCGCCATCCGGCTCGCCCAGTACGCGCTGCTCGGCATCGGCTCGCTGCGCGCGCTCCGGGCGATGGGCATCGACCCCTGCATCGTGCACCTCAACGAGGGCCACGGGGCCCTGGCGCCGCTCGAGCTGGCCCGCACCGAGATGCTGCGCGGCCACGACCGCTCGACCGCATTCGCCCTGGCCCGGGAGAGGACGGTCTTCACGACCCACACCCCGGTGGCCGCGGGCAACGAGGGCTACGAGGTCTCAGAGATCGAGTCCGTCCTCGGCGACTTCCCGGCCCAGGTCGGCCTCGAGGACGGCGGCTTCCTGCAGCTGGGGCGGACCCAACCCGACAACCCCCACGAGCCCTTCGTGATGACCCCGCTCGGGATCAAGATGAGCCGCTTCGCCAACGGGGTGAGCAGGCGCCACGGCGAGGTGGCCCGCCAGATGTGGCGGCCGCTCTTCCCCGAGCGCCCCGCCGACACCGTGCCGATCAGCCACGTGACCAACGGGGTGCACCTCCCCACCTGGATGGCGGGCCCGATGCGGCGGCTGCTCGACCGCCACCTCGGCGAGGGCTGGGTGGAGCACGCCGCCGACCCGACCACCTGGGCCGGCGTCGAGCGCATCCCCGACGCCGAGCTGTGGGAGGTGCGCAACCTTCAGCGCACCACCCTGGTCGAGGCGGCGCGGGACCGGACCGTCGCCAACCGGCTCGACCGCAGCGACCCACGGGAGTACGTGGAGGCCGCCCTGCGCGGGCTGAGCGACGATGCGCTGACCATCGGCTTCGCCCGGCGTCTCGCCACCTACAAGCGCCTCTACCTCCTCTACCGCGATCCCCACCGGATCGAGGAGGTGCTCGACGGCACCACCCGTCCGGTGCAGTTCCTGGTGGCGGGCAAGGCCCATCCCAGCGATGAGGAGGGGAAGCACTCGCCGCAGGGGCTCTTCGACCTCCGGCGCAGCCAGGCCGCCGCCGAGCGGGTCTCCTTCCTCGACAACTACGACCTCGCCATCGCCGGCCAGCTGGTCGCGGGCTGCGACCTCTGGGTCAACCTCCCCCGGCCGCCCCTCGAGGCGAGCGGCACCAGCGGCATGAAGGCGGCCCTCAACGGCGGCCTCAACCTCTCGATCCTCGACGGCTGGTGGGCCGAGGGCTGCGACCTCACCAACGGCTGGGGTCTCCCGGGTGAGGTGACCGTCGACCACAACGTCCAGGACCAGCGCGACGGCGCCGTCTTCTTCGACGTCCTCCAGAACGAGGTGGTGCCGCTCTTCTACGACCGGGGCGCCGACGGCATCCCCCACGGTTGGATCGCCATGGTCAAACGGTCGCTGATGACCGTCGGCCCGCAGTTCTGCGCGACCCGCATGGTGATGGACTACGTCGACGACGCCTACGACCTGAGGTAGCGGGCCGCCACTGCCGGCCCTGCGGGAGGCACCGTCGCAGAGACGCGACTCGCGCGTCGTGCGTCCCGCGGTGCCGGCCCAGCAGACTCCGAGCCGTGGCAGGTCTCCGACCGCGCCGTCTCCGGCCGCGCGGCGCCCGTGGCACCGCCGGCTCGAAAGCGGCCCCCGACCTCGATGCCGTGCTGCCCGCCGGCGGAACCCGGGTCGAGGGGCGCCTCGGCTCCCGGCGGCGGGGCAGCCTCCGCTGGCGCCAGGAGCGGTGCGTCGTCGCGATCGGCTCCGAGGGGATCGCGCTCAGCACCGCGGCGGGAGCGGTGGTCCACCCATGGTCCGGGTCGCCGGCCGTGAGCGGGATGGCTGCGTCGTGGGCGGGGACCCTCACGCTGAGGAGCGGCGGCACCCGGCAGTCCTTCTCCGCTCACTCCCCATCGGCTCTCACCGTGGCGCTGGCTCAGGTGCCCCCGGACATCGCCGGCCGGCGATGGGTGCAGTCCAACGCGGGCGGCCGCCGGCTGGCGGCTGCGCGGGCTCTGATCATCCTTCAGAGCCTGGCCTGGCTGACCGTGGGTGGCCTCAGCCTGCTCCTGATCCGGTCGACCGCGGCCGTGACGTTCCTGCTCGAGGTCGCCGCCATCGGCGGCTGCGGCCTGCTCAGCGCCTGGAGGTCCCCCTCGCCCCTGGCGCTCAGCGGCATGCTGTGCCTCGGCGCCGTCAGCCTCGGACCCGGGCTCGTCCTCTGCACCCTCGGAGGCCTGCTCTTCGGCCAGGGATCCCCCTGGCTTGCGCTCTGCTCCCTCGCGGCCGGCGTCATGTCGAGCGCTGCCGGCATCTTCGTCGTCTGGGTGATCGGCCTCCGCGGCTGGCACCGTCAGGGACGGTCCACGCTCCGCGACCGCCTGGACGGGGCTCGCGCCAGCGCTCTCGCGACCTTCACGCTGACCTTGATCGTGGCCTGCGAGCTCCTCATCCACGAGCGGCCGCCCACCCTGGGGCATCTGGTCGCCGGCATCGCCGTCGGGATCTCCGCACTCCTCCTCTGCCTGGCCCTGATCGCGAGCATGAAGGCGCTGGGGGCCAGGGACGCGATCCGCCTGCTCCTGGTCACCCAGCTGGTCGCCATCGCTCCGCCGGTGGTCGCTCTCATCGAGCAGCGGGTGCCCGCCGCCTGGGCGGGTGCGACGGTCGTCGGGCTGCTCTTCCTGGTGCCGGCGCTGTGCACCGCGCGGCTGCTGCCCAGCGGCGAGGTCCTGACTCCCTGAGGTGGCGATGCGCCGGCGGCTGAGGGAGCCGGCCGCCGGGTGAGAACCGATCAGCCGGCTGCGTGAAGGAGCCGGCGGACCGGCCGCGCGAGCCGATCGGCCAACCGGCTGTGGGCGGATCAGCCGCGGGGCGTCGCGACCTCGAGCAGCCGCTGCACCCCGCGGGCCGGGCCCGCCGGGTCACGGAAGACCGAGGTGCCCGCGACCAGCACGGTGGCCCCGGCCTGGGCGCAGAGCGCCGCGTTGTGCGCCTCCACGCCGCCGTCGACCTCCAGCTCGACCTCCACCCCCTGGGCGTCGATCTCGCGGCGCAGGGCCGCGACCTTGGCGAGGGCGCGGGGGATCAGGGACTGGCCGCCGAACCCGGGGTCGACGGTCATCACCAGGGCCAGGTCCATGACGTCGAGGACGTCGTAGAGGGCGTCGGCGGGGGTGCTGATGTTGAGGGCGCCGCCGGTCCGGCAGCCCAGGGCGCGGATGCTCATGAGGGTGCGGTGGAGGTGCGGGCAGGCCTCCCAGTGCACGGTCATGGCGTCGGCCCCGGCCTCGGCGAAGGTGCCCAGGTGGCGCTCCGGCTCGCGGATCATGAGGTGGACCTCGAAGGGGAGGTCGGTCTCGCCCCGGAGCGCGCGCAGGGTGTCGGTCCCGAAGGTGAAGTTGGGCACGAAGTCGCCGTCCATGACGTCGATGTGGAGGCGGTCGGCGCCGGCCCCTTCCAGTCCGTGGACCGCCTCCGCGAGCCGGCCGAAGTCGGCGGCGAGCAGCGAGGGGGCGATGACCAGGCCATTGACGCAGCGCGGCCACGTGCGGGGCATGGCCGCAGAGTACGCGATGCAGGGTGGGTGGCGATGCTCGCACCGGCGACCATCGGCGGCCGTTTCCCGCTCGCGCGGGCGACTGCGGGCGAGCGTTCCCCGTCCTCACATGGGCGGCATGCCGGATCGTACGATCCCCTGATGACCGGGGTGGAGGCCGTGGTGGCGGCGTACTGGGAGGCGGCCGACGCTCGGGACTGGGCCCGGTTCGGTGAGCTGCTCGCCGATGACGTCGCCTACGAGGCGCCGCAGTCGCGGGAGCGGGTGCGCGGGCGCGAGCCCTACGTCCGGTTCAACGCCGAGGGTTTCCCCGGGGAGTGGCGGATCGCCGTCGAGCGCATCGTCGCCGGCGAGCGCGACGCGGTGAGCCTCATCCGCCTCACCGAGCCGGGCGGCGAGCAGCCCGCCATCTGCTTCTTCGAGCTGGACGCGGCCGGCCGCATCGCCCGCATCACCGACTTCTGGCCGGAGCCCTACGAGCCCCCGGCGGGGCGGGCTCACCTGACAGAACGGTTCTGATGCCGGGCCCGCTCCACGGGACGCTGGCGGCCGCGGTCACTCCGCTGACCTCCGACGGAGACCGCGTGGATGCGGCGGCGGTCGCCCCGCTGGTCGACTTCTACGCCCGGTCCGGGCTGGACGGGCTGCTACTGCTCGGCACCACCGGTGAGGGGATCCTCCTCGACCCCGGCGAGCGCCGGGTCATCACCGAGGCCTTCCTGGCGGCGGCGGGAGACCGCCTCTCGATCGCGGTCCACTGCGGCGCCCAGTCCACCCGCGACACCGTCGCCCTGGCGGCGCATGCCGCGGCGCACGGGGCGAGCGCGGTGGCGGTGATCCCGCCCCCGTACTTCGCCCTGGACGGCCCGTCGCTGCTGCACCACCTGGGCGAGGCCGCGCGGGCGGTGGCGCCGGTGCCCTTCTACGTGTACGAGTTCGCGGCCCGGTCCGGCTACGCGGTCCCCATCCCGGTGCTCGAGCGGCTCCGCGAGACCGTGCCCAACCTCGCCGGCCTCAAGGTCTCCAACTCCCCCTTCGAGGCGGTGCGGCCATACCTGCTGGAGGGCTTGGATGTCTTCATCGGATGGGAGGGGCTGATCAGCGAGGGGCTGCGTGCCGGAGCGGCGGGCGCCGTCTCGGGGATGGCCGCGGCCTTTCCTGAGCTGACCATCGCCGCGGTGAGGTCCGGCACCCCGGCGGCGAGCGCCCGGGTCGAGGCCGCCCGCCGGGCCATCGGCGCCCTCCCGTTCCAGTCCGCTCTCAAGGCCGTCCTGCGCTGGCGCGGCATCCCCGTCTCCGACGCCGTGCGGGCCCCGCTGCGCCGCCTCGGCGACGACGAGCGGCGGACCCTGGAGCGCCTGCTCGCCGATCCTGCCAGCCCCGTCTGCACGCCCCCGGGTATGCGCTGACGGACGGCGCCGGCGGCCGGTGACGGCGGTGGAGTCCGGCGCGCACCGCCAGAGCGGCCGTCTCGATCGCGCCCAGGTCGGACGCGGTGGCGATGCCGTCTCCATGCTCAGGCCAGCGTGGACGAGCGCCCCGCTCGCGGCCCGCATCCGCCTCGGGCCGGACGCTACGATCGCGCCGGCACGATGCGGCGTCTCGCCCCTGGCCGTTTGGACCGGCAGGATGGGCCCACCGCCGGCGCGACCAGGAGACGGCAGGGCATGGGTGACGATCAGCGATACGGGCCATACGGACCCCTGCCGGAGGGCGACCCCTCCTCGGCTGGGGAGGTTCCCGGCTACGAGACGCCCGACCCCGGATGGGCCTCGCCCGGCCCCGAGCCGCCGGGAGGCGGGGGCTTCCCGGGCGGGCCAGGCGATCCCGGTGGCGCCTATGGCGATCCGGCGGGGTGGGTTCCTCCCGGGTGGGGCCAGCCGCCATCCCCCGGGAGCGGTCCCGGCTCGCCCGGTTGGTCGGGTACCCCGGCCGGGTTCGGCGAACCGCCGCTCCGCCGGCGTCGCCCGGCGGTGCGGGTGGCGGCCCTGGTGGTCACGCTGGTTCTGGTCGGTGCCGTCGTGCTGCCGGTGGTGATCCTGACCGGGGCCAACTCGTCATCGTCACAGGCTTCGGCCCTCTTCAGCCAGGCGATGGCGGCGGCGGGGAGCTCAGCCGGAGTCCAGTACGCGTCGGAGTGGACCGGTGGCGGAGCGCCGACCACGTTCTCCGGTGTCGCCGGGCAGAACGACGGGACCCAGGTGGTCACCGAGCCCAGCGATTTCGGCACCGAGCAGTACGACGTCGTGCTCGCCGCCGACCAGACGCTCTACGTCGAGGGCAACGTCGCGGCTCTGGAGGACGAGCTGGGGGTGTCCGCCGGCGCCGCTCCCGGGCTGGCCGGCAAGTGGATCTCGCTCCAGACCGCCGACGGGCCGTACAACGAGGAGGAGGGCGGGCTGACCGTGGACTCCGAGGTCGGGATCCCCGGGTTCAAGGCCGGCTCCACCGAGCAGGTGACCGGGGCTGACGGGAGCACGCTGACCAGGATCGACGGCACCGTTCCCGCCAGCGATGGCTTCCCGGAGGCGACCGTCGAGGTGGAGATCTCCCCCGGCACCGACCTTCCCAGCACCATCGTCGTCGCCTACGACGGGGGTGGGGTGGACACCATCACCTACAGCCAGTGGGGAACGGCGCCCACCGTGACGGTTCCGAGTGGCGCGGTCGCCTGGGCCGGCCTGACCACCTCCGAACCCCCGGGCGGGTACGGGAGCGGTGAGACCCCCACCCCCGGCTCCACCCCGTCGGCGACGCCCACCGTCACCGCGTCACCGAGTGCCGGCGGGTCGGCGACCTAGGGGCGCCGTCAGCCCGCGGGCGCGGCCGGCGAAGCGACCGGCCGGGGAGCCGTCGGCTCTCCCCGCTACAGCCCCGCCGCCGCCGCGGTGTCGAGGAACCAGCGCAGCTCGCCGTCGACGGGCCGGACCCCGGCAGCCGGGACCGTCCCCCGGATCACCCCCAGGAGCGCCTCCGTCTTGGTCGCTCCGGTGACCAGGAAGGCGACGTGGGCGGCGGCGTTCAGCACCGGGAAGGTGAGCGTGATCCGGTCGTACGGGGCGTAGTCGGCCCGGCTCCGCACCGCCCACCGGTCGCGGACCTCGAGCGACGGGTCGCCCGGGAAGAGCGAGGCGGTGTGCCCGTTCTCGCCCAGCCCGAGCAGGATGCAGTCCAGCCGGGGAGGCGACCCGGGGGTGGCTGCCGGGGATGTTGAGGACAGGATCGTCCCATACTCGGCGGCCGCGGCGTCGAGGTCGGCGCGGTCCGCCTCGATCCGATGGACCTGGTCCGCGGGAATCGGGACCAGGTCGAGGAGCGCCTCCCGGGCCATCCGGTAGTTGCTGCCGGGGTCGTCGGCGGGGCAGGAGCGCTCGTCGCCGAAGAAGACCTCCCAGGCCCGCCAGTGGGCGCGGTCCGTGCCGAACTCGGCGGCGAGCAGCCGGTAGAGGGCGCGCGGCGTGCCGCCGCCGGCCAGCGCGATCCGGAACCGGTCCCGACGGGTGAGGGTCGCGGCGGCGACACCCATGAGCCAATCCGCGGCCGCGGCGGCCACCCCGGCGGGGTCTCCGCTCGCGGTCACCGCACCCGGCAGCGGGGTCCCGCCGCTCACCGCGCCCCTCTCGGCACCCCGGCGCCGCCGCTCGCCGCCCTCACGGGTGGCGCCACTCCCTGCCGTCACGGCGCATGAAGGCATCGGCCTCGTCGGGGCCCCAGCTGCCGGCGTCGTAGTTCGGGCAGTGGACCCGGTCGGGGGGATGCGCCCGCCAGCCGTCGAGGATGGCGGTGCAGACCCGCCAGGCCTCCTCGACCTCGTCCTCGCGGGCAAAGAGGGTGGCGTCGCCGAGCATGCACTCGAGCAGCAGCCGCTCGTAGGCGTCCGGCGAGACCCTCTGGAAGCTGGTGTTGTAGAAGAAGTCCATGTTGACGCTGCGGATCCGCATCGTCTGACCGGGCACCTTGGCGCCGAAGCGGAGGCTGATCCCCTCGTCGGGCTGGATCCGCAGCAGCAGCAGGTTGGGCTCGATGGCGTCGGGGGGCGTCCCGCCTCCCGGCGTGGCCCGGTGGCCGCCGAAGGGGGAGTGGGGCACGTGGCGGAACTGCACGGCGATCTCGGTGGCCCGGCTGGGCAGCCGCTTGCCGGTGCGCAGGTAGAAGGGCGTGCCCGCCCACCGCCAGTTGTCGACGTCGAGCTTCATGGCGACGAAGGTCTCGCGCAGCGACTCGGGGTCGACACCGGATTCCTCGCGGTAGCCGGGCACGGCCTCGCCGTCCACCGTCCCGCCCGCGTACTGGCCGCGGACGGTGTGGAGCAGGGCGTCCTCGGGGTGGATGGGGCGGATGGCGCGGAGCAGCTTCACCTTCTCGTCGCGCACCGTCTCCGCCTCGAAGTTGCTGGGCGGCTCCATCCCGATGATGGCGGCGAGCTGCATCACGTGGTTCTGGATGATGTCGCGGAGCGCGCCGGTCTCCTCGTAGTAGGAGCCGCGCCCCTCCACCCCCAGGGTCTCGGCCACCGTGATCTGGATGTGGTCGATGTAGCGCCGGTTCCAGATCGGCTCGAAGATCCCGTTGGCGAAGCGGAAGACCAGGATGTTCTGGACCGTCTCCTTGCCCAGGTAGTGGTCGATCCGGTAGATCTGGGGCTCCTCGAAGGCCCGGTGAAGGGCGGCGTTGAGCTCGCGCGCGGTGGCCAGGTTGCGGCCGAAGGGCTTCTCCACCACCATCCGCCGGAAGCCGCCGTCCTCCGTCTCGCGGCTCAATCCCTCGCGCTGGAGCAGCTCCGCGAGTGGGACGAAACCACTCGGCGGGATCGCGAAGTAGTAGATGCGGTTGCCCGCCGTCCCCCGCTCGCGGTCGACCCGCTCCAGGGTCTGCCGGACCGCGTCCAGGCCGCCGTCCGCCTCCGCGTACTGGGCGTAGTGGATGCCGGCGGCGAACCGGTCCCAGGTCTCGTCGTCCAGGCGCAGCCGGGCGAAGCGCGACACCGCGTCGCGCATCGAGGCGCGGAACTCCTCGTCGCCGATCGAATGGCGGCCGGCGCCGATCACCGCGAAGTTCGCGGGGAGCAGGCCGTCGACCGCGAGCGCGTAGAGGCCGGGCATGAGCTTGCGCTTGGTCAGGTCGCCGGTGGCACCGAAGATGACCAGGGCGGTCGGGGGCGGCACCGGCTGGGGCGGCTCCTCGGCGGGGGCGTGGCCGGTGGCGGGAGACGCCGGGGTCGTGGCGGCGTCGCCGGCCACCTCCCCGGCGCGGAGGGTCCCGGTGTCGGTGGCGGTCATCTCGGTTGCTCCGGCGTCTGGGTTGCCGCGGCTCAGGCGGTCGACCCGACCGGGGCCTGGCGCACCGAGTGGGCCAGTCTCTCCAGCGCGCCCCCGAGAGGCCCGTCGATCCGCAGCCGGATCACCCGTCGCCCGTGGCTGCGCAGCGACTGCAGGTCACCGGCCGCCTGGGCCTGCTCCAGGATCGCGAAGGTGAAGGGCCTGCCCGGGATGGGGGCGTCCACGTCCTCCGTGGTCGTCACCTGGATGAAGACCCCGGTGTTGGGGCCGCCCTTGTGGAGCTGGCCCGTGGAGTGCAGGAAGCGAGGCCCGAAGCCGACGGTGGTTGCGACCCGGTACCGGTCCCGGATCGCGATGCGCAGCTCGTCGAGCGCCTCCTCGTGGGCGTCGCTCGGGTCGACGTAGGCCATGATCGCGACGTAGTCGCCGGGACGCACCTGGGCGAGGTGGGCGATCAGCGCGTCCTCGGCGGAGCCCGCAGGGTTGCCCCCGTACACGCTCACGCCCTGGCTGCCCGCCGCCTGCGCCTCCTCGGGGAGGCTGCCGCTCTGCTCGTAGGCCGAGAGCACGCTCTGGGTGTTGTCCTTGGACTCCTTGACGTTGGGTTCGTCGAAGGGGTCGATCTGCAGCGACACCGCCGCCACCGCGGTGGCGAATTCCCAGCGGAAGAACTCGGCGCCCAGGTCGTAGGGGTCGCCCAGCTCCAGCACCACCACCGGCAGGCGGGCGGCGATCAGGGTGTCGACCTGCGAATCCACATGGCAGGGCTCGCTGCCCAGGCAGAGGGCCACGAAGAGGCGGTCTTCGCCGTAGACGCCGGGCTTGCCGATCGGCTCCTCCCCGATCGGGATGTACCCCTTCCCCTCCTTGCCCGTCGACTCGGCGATGAGCTGCTCCGCCCAGAGGGAGAAGGCGCCGAGCCGGGGTGGGGTCAGGATCGTGACCTTGTCGTGGCCCGCGGCGTGAGCCAGGCTGAGGGCGCTGCCGAGCTCGAGGCCCGGGTTGCGGCTGGGGGCGGTCGACGCGCCGCAGGACGCCCGCATGGCCAGGGCCCGGTCCAGGAGCGTGCCCACGTCGATGCCCATCACCGCCGCCGGCACCAGGCCGAAGAGGGAGAGCGCCGAGTACCGCCCCCCGATGTCCCCGGGGTTCTCGAAGAGGCGGCGGAAGTGGCGCTCGGTGGCCAGCTCGGCGAGCGGTGTCCCGGGGTCGGTGATGGCGACGAAGCTCCCGCCCGGGTCGGCGACCCCGGCGGCGGTCACCGCCTCCCAGAAGTGGGCGAGGTGGGAGCTCGTCTCCAGGGTGGTCCCCGACTTGCTGGCGACCAGGAAGAGGGTGTGGTCGAGCTCGAGCCGCCCCTGAGGCCGGTGATCGCCACCGGGTCGGTGGTGTCGAGGACGTGGAGGACGGGGAACCCGGGGGCGCTCCCGAACGAGGTGCGCAGTACCTCCGGGCAGAGGCTGGAGCCGCCCATGCCGAGCAGCACCGCATCCGTGAAGCCGGCGTCGCGCACCTCGGCGGCGAAGGCGGTCAGCTCCGAGCTCCGCTGGCGCATGGCGACCGGCACGTCGAGCCAGCCGAGACGGTTGCCGATCACGGCGGCATGGGCGGCGTCCCCCGCCTTCCAGAGGTCGGGATCGCGGTCCCAGATCCGCTCGGCGACTCCGGCCCGGCCGGTCTCGGCGATGACGTCGGCGATGCTCGGCCCGCCCAGCGAGAGGTGGAGCCTGGTCCGCCTCCCCATCCCCGCGCGCATCGCCGCGAGCTTCTCGGCGATCCGGGCGATGAGCTGGTCGTACGACGCCGCGAAGGAGGCGACCCCGGCGACCAGCAGGTCCTGGGTGACCTTCTCCACGCTGATCCCGACCGACCCCAGCGCTTCGACCACCCGCCGGGCGCCGTCGGGGTCCTCGCGGACGGTGTCGCCGGCGACCACCCCGTGGTCGCGGAACGCCTCGACGGTCGCGGGCGGCATGGTGTCGACGGTGTCGGGGCCGATCAGGGCCTCGGCATAGATCACGTCGCGGTACTTCGGGTTCTTGGCGCTGGTGCTCGCCCAGAGCGGCCGCTGCAGGTGGCCGCCGGCCTCGCGCAGGCGGCGGAACGCGTCGCCGCGGAAGTGCCGCTCGAAGGTCGCGTAGGCCAGGCGGGCGTTGGCGATCGCCGCCTTGCCCAGCAGGGGCTCGATCAGCGCGGGGTCGCCGGCGCCCGACTTCAGCTGGGCGTCGAGCAGCCCGTCGACCATGGTGTCGACGCGGCTCACGAAGAACGAGGCCACCGAGTGGACGTCGAGTGATTGCTGCGCATCCAGCCGCCGCTGCAGTCCGCGGATGTAGGCCGGTGATCACGTTCTCGTAGGCGTCCAGGGCGAATATCAGGGTCACGTTGACGTTCACGCCCGCGGCGATCAGCTCCTCGACGGCGGGGACGCCCTCGGGGGTGGCCGGCACCTTGACCATGAGGTTGGGCCGGTTGACCCGCTCCCAGTAGTCAGGGCGGTCGCGACGCTGCCCGCGGTGTCGTGGGAGAGCGGAGGGGGCAGCTCCAGGCTGACGAAGCCGTCGCGCGCCGCCGGTGCGGTCGTGCACCGGGCGCAGGGTGTCGCAGGCATGGCGGATGTCCTGGATCGCGAGGCTCAGGAAGACCTCCTGGGGGTCGTCCACGCCCTGGCCGAGCAGCTCGTGGATCTGCTCGTCGTAGTGGGTGCCCTCGGCGATCGCCTTCTCGAAGATGGTCGGGTTGCTGGTGAGGCCGGTGACGTTGTCCTCGGCGATCAGGCGGCCCAGCTCGGGGCCGGTGACCAGCTCGCGGCTGATGTAGTCGAGCCACACCGACTGGCCGCGCTCGGCCAGCTGCTGGAGCGGGTTGGTGGCGGGCATCGCGGTCACTGGCCTCCTGCGCTGGGGCTGGTGGTGGCGGCGTGGCGGGCGGCCTGGGCGATCGCGTCGGCGTCGATCCCCTCGGCGGCCAGCAGGTCGGCTGTCTTGCCGCTGCCGGGGACGTCGCGGACCGCGAGGTGGTAGATCCGGGGCGGGTGCTCGCTCCCGGCGAGCGCCTCCATCACCGCCGCGCCCAGCCCGCCCTCGGGGTAGTGGTCCTCGACCACGACCAGGGTCCCGCCGCAGTCGCCGGGCCGCCTCGGCCAGCACCTCGGTGTCGATCGGCTTGACCGAGTAGCAGTCGATGACCCGGGCGGTGATCCCCTCGGCGGCGAGCAGCTCCGCGGCCGCCAGGGCGCTCGTGGAGCGGTGACCCCGGCGCCGACGAGCGGCGACGCGGTCGCTGTCGCTGCGGCGCACGCACCTTGGCGCCGCCGATCGGGAACTTCTCGCCGTTGTCGTAGAGCACCGGGTAGGCGCCGCGGGTGGTGCGGATGTAGGCGATGCCCGGGCGGTCGGCCATCTCGGCCACCAGGTGGGCCGCGCTCACCGCGTCACGAGGGGTAGAGCACGGTCGAGCCGTGGACCGCGCGCATCGCGGCCAGGTCCTCGAGCGCCATCTGGCGAGGGCCGTCGGCGCCGATCTCGACTGCCGGCGTGCGAGCCGGAGAGCCGGATGTTCGCCTGGGAGATCGCCGCCATCCGGACGAAGTCGTAGGCGCGGGAGAAGAAGGCGGCGAAGGTCGAGGCGAAGGGCACGTAGCCGCGGACCTGCAGGCCGACCGCCGCGGCGACCATCTGCTGCTCGGCGATGAACGTCTCGAAGAAGCGCTCCGGGAAGGCCTGCTCGAACTCGTCGGCGTGGGTCGAGTTGCCGACCTCGCCGTCGAGCACGACGACCTCGGGGCGGGCGCCGAGCGGCGACGAGGGCGTCGCCGTAGGCCTTGCGGGTCGCGACCTTGTCGCCGAGCTCGTAGGTGGGGAGGGTCGACCTTGGCGCGCTCCGGCTTGATCGCCGGGGTGCCCTTGCTCGGGCGTGCGCGACCTCGATGTGGAGGTCGCGCTCGCCGCCCAGCTCGGCGATGGCGCGCACCGCCAGGTCCGGCTTGAGCGGCCACGCCGTGCCAGCCCTCCTTGTCCTCGATCTCGGAGAACGCCCTTGCCCTTGATCGTCCTGGCGAGGATCACCGTCGGCCGTCCGGCGGTCTCTCGGGCCTCGACGTAGGCGCCGTCGATCTCGCCGAGGTCGTGGCCGTCGATGACCAGGGCGCGGCAGCCGAAGGCCTCGACCCGGCGGCGGTACGCGTCGAGGTCCCAGCCGAGCTCGGTCGGGCCGCGCTGGCCGAGCCGGTTGACGTCGACGATGACGCGTGAGGTTGTCGAGCCCGTAGTAGGCGGCCTTGTCGAGGGCCTCCCAGACCGAGCCCTCGGCCATCTCGCTGTCGCCGCAGAGCACCCAGACCCGGTAGTGGAGCCGGTCGAGGTACTTGCCGGCGAGCGCGACGCCGACCCCGATGGCGAGGCCCTGGCCGAGCGAGCCGGTGGCGACGTCGACCCAGGGGAGGACCGGGGTGGGGTGGCCCTGGAGGCGGGAGCCGAAGCGTGCGGTAGGTCATCAGCTCCTCGTCGGTCGACGACCCCGACGGCCTTGTAGAGCGAGTAGAGCAGGGGCGAGGCGTGGCCCTTGGAGAAGATCAGGTGGTCGTTGGTCGGGAGCGTCGGGATCGGCCCAGTCGTAGCGCAGGTGGCGGGCGGCGAGGACGGCGATCAGGTCGGCGGCGGACATGGAGGAGGTCGGGTGGCCCGGACCCGGCCCGGGTGCTGGCCCGGATGCCGTCGACGCGGATCTGCTGGGCCACCTCGTGCAGGGTCTCCAACTCGGCGGGAGCTGCCGTCTGTCCGGTCACCGGCATCTGCTGGTCCTCCTGGCGAGGGCCCGGTCGAGCACTCGACGCGAGGGCCGTCGCCTCCCCTCTCATGATGAACGGAGGGGTGCTTCGCTCGCCCGGCCGGGAGGGTGACGCCGCCCGGCCCCCTTTGGGAAGATGAGCCTGCAACACCGCGGCCGGACCGGAGGGATGGCCCATGCCAGAGTACGTGCAGCTTCCCGGCACCGTGCACGAGCTGACCCCCGCCGAGGCCGGCCGCACCCGCTCGCTGGGCCCGCTCAGCGACGCGGAGCGAGCGGAGATGGTGGAGGTCACCCTCCTGCTCCGCGAGAACCCCGACGGGCCGGCGCTCCCCGACACGATTGAGGCGATCAGCGCCCAGCCGGTGGGCTGGCGGCTGCACCTCACCCAGGCCGAGCTCGCCGCCAATCACGGCTGCACCGAGCAGGACGTCGAGCTGGTGGACGACTGGGCGCGCCGCGCCGGGCTGACGGTCGGCACCCCCGACCCGGCCACCCGGCGGCTCAAGCTGCGCGGCACCGCCGCCCGGGTAGCCGCCGCCTTCCGGGTGGAGTTCGAGCGCCTCGCGACCACGCTGCCGGACGGAACCCCGGTCACCTACCGGCACCACCGGTCGCCGGCCTCCGTCCCCGCCGAGCTCGGGACCATCGTCGAGCACGTCGGCGGCCTCAGCGACCGCCCGGTGGCGCGTGCCCGCTACTGGATCGCCGACCCCGCGAGCGTCCAGGCGACCTACACCCCCGAGCAGCTGGCGGCGGTCTACCAGTTTCCCGCCGTGCCCGCCGGCGGGGCCGGGCTCTCCCTCGACGTCGCGATCGCCGAGCTGGGTGGGCGGGCCGACCAGGCGGTGGTGGCCTGGTTCACCAAGAGCAACCCAGGCGTCCAGGTGATCGAGGACGCCGTCGACGGCCCCCTCCCCCAGCCCGACCCCGGGGGCGCCGACGTCGAGGTGGCGCTGGACTGGCAGATGATCGCCCGCGCCCTCCTGGTGGCCGCACCCCAGGCGGCCCTCCGGCTGGTGCTCCGCTACGGACCCAACACCGAGCAGGGCTTCGCCGACGTCTGGAACTCGTTCGCGAGCGACCCGACCTACAGGTTCGTGGGCGTCTCCACCAGCTGGGGTGAGGCCGAGAGCCAGTGGACCCAGGGCGGGGCCACGGCGATGGACGCCGCCGCCCAGGCCTGCCTGGCGGTCGGCATCTTCCAGATCACCGCGAGCGGTGACAACGGCGCGAGCGACGGCAGCACCGACGGCAAGGTCTATGCCGACTGCCCGGCCTCCAGCCCCAACGTGCTCGGGGCCGGGGGCACCAGGATGGTGGCGAGCGGCACCACGATCAGCAGCGAGGTGGTCTGGAACGAGGCCACCCTGGGCGAGGGCGCCGGGGGCGGGGGCGTCTCCCAGTACTTCCCCGTTCCCACCTACCAGTCGGCGAACGGGATCGGCGAGACGTCGCTCAGCACCGGGACCACGGGCAGGTCGGAGCCCGACCTGGCCGCCGACGCCGACCCGGTGACCGGCTGTGAGGTGGTGACCGGTCTCGATTCCTCCGGCAACCCCACCACCACGACGGTCGGCGGAACCAGCGCGGTGGCACCGCTGCTCACCGCCGGCTTCACCGCCATCTCCGCCATCGTGGGCGGCCGGCTCGGTCGCCTCCAGGACCCCCTCTACGCCATGGCCCACGGCGGCAAGGGCTTCCGTGACATCACCCAGGGGAACAACGCCTACCCGACCGGGACCCAGGGTTACAGCGCGGGGACGGGATTCGACGTGCCGAGCGGCTGGGGGAGCCCGATCTTCAGCGAGCTGGCCTCGGGGTTCTCGAGCACGGCTCCCACCCCGGCGAGTGCTGCGACCGAGGCGCTGCTCACCGGGAACCGGCAGGAGATGGCGCCGGCACCGGGTGCCGAGGAGGGAGCGCCCGAGCCCGGCTGACCCCTGGGTTCGGGCCGCCCCGTGCGCTAGGATGGCGGTCCGAGCCGGGGATCCCGGCGATCTCGGCGCGCGCCCATAGCTCAGTCCGGATAGAGCGTCTGACTACGGATCAGAAGGCCGGGGGTTCAAATCCTCCTGGGCGCGCCAGGCTCCTCCTTCCGAGTTGAGGAGCAGCATCTGATTGAAACAGAACTGTGATGGTCAGACGCTCCAAGTTGGGGTACATTTGCATCGATCAGACGCGCCTCTGGAGCGACGTCTTGGAGAAAAGCGGTGTTAAAGTCTGACGGTCGCACCGGGCCCTCGGCGGTCGAGGGCTGCATCACCGACTACCTGCGTGAGCAGCGGGCAGCTGGCCGCTCCCGCGGGGCCCTCGCCCTCTCCACCTACGTGCTCCAGGAGGTGCTGCTGCCCCTCTGCCGCGAGTCCGGCATCACGGAGCCCGGCCAGCTCACCTCCCGCGCGCTCGGCGGGCTTTACTCCCGGCTCGTCGATGGCACCGGGTCCCGCTCGGGGCGTCTGCTCAGCAGCTCGTCGGTGGCGAGCTATGCCCGCACCATCAAAGCCTTCCTGGAGTGGCTCGCCGAGCGGAGCGAGATCGGGGGCTCCCACGCCGCGAAGCCCAGGCTGCCCCGGCGAGTGGTCGATGCCCTGCCCAGCGAGGACATCCGGGCCCTGGAGGACGCCGCCGCCACCGAGCGGGACAAGCTGATCGTCCGCCTTCTCGCCGGCGGGGTGCGGCTCGGCGAGCTGCTGACCGCGGACCCCGTCCGTGAGGCGCCTGGCAGGAGACGGCATCTCAAGGTCCGGGGCAAGAGCGGGGAGCGCATGGTCCCCATCCAGCCCGGGCTGGTCGCCCGGATCGAGCGCTACGAGCGCCAGACCCGCAGGGGGTCGCCCGGTAGCGCGCTCTTCCTCGGCAACCGGCGCTGCCCCACGACCGGCGAGTACGTGCCACTCACCGCGTCGGAGGCGACCCAGCTGATCCGCGAGCTCGGCCAGAAGGCGCTCAAGCGACCCGTTCACCCCCACCTCCTCCGTCGCTCGTTCCCCACCCAGCAGCGTCGCCCGGGGGACGCCTAGGAGCCGCCGTGAGATGCCATTCCGGAGTGTTCCGCCATGAGATCTGATCGCCTCACCCTGGTCCCCCCACCCTCCCTGCTCCAGGACCGGGTCACCGGCTTTCTGAACGAGAAGCGCGCCGCGGCGCTCTCCCGCCGCAGCATCGGCGCCTACAGCGACGTGCTCGAGGGGGTTCTCCTGCCCTTCTGCCAGAGGTCTGGCATCACCGAGCCCGGCCAGCTCGGCGCCCGCGAGCTCAACGCCCTCTCCGCCGGGCTCCTCGACGGCACCGGCTCGCGCTCGGGGCGCCCGCTCAGCAAGCCGTCGGTGGCGAGCTACGCCCGCACCATCAACGTCTTTCTGGAGTGGCTCGCCCGGCAGGGCGAAACCGTCGGTTCCCGGGTTCAGAAGCCCAGGCTGCCCAAGCGAGTGGTCGACGTGCTGAGCCGCGAGGACATCAGGGCTCTGGAGGACGCCGCCTCCAACGAAAGAGACAAACTGATCATACGCATCCTGGCTGACACGGGGATGCAACTCGGTGAGCTGCTCGGTATGTCCACCAACCCCCTCCGCCAGGAGCCGGGCCGGAAGTGGTACATCAAGGTCCGCGGCAAGGGCGACAAGGAGCGCCTGGTCCCCATCCAGCCCGGGCTCGCGACTCGGATCGAGCGTTACGCCCGCCGGACGCGGAAGGAGTCGCCCAGCGACAGGCTCTTCCTGGGCAACCGGCGCAGCCCGCGGAGCGGCGAGTACGAGCCCCTCACCGGCTCCGGGGCCGAACAGACGATCCGCGACCTCGGCGAGGAGGTTCTCCGGCGGCGCGTCTACCCCCACCTCTTCCGCCACTCCTTCGTCACCCAGCGCGCGCGCCAGGGGATGCACCCCCTCCTGGTGGCCAAGGTCATCGGCCACGAGAGCATGACCATGATCAACGAGGTCTACGCCCATCTCGAGACCTCGGACGCCCACGACGCCTTGATGAAGTCCCTGCTCCCGCAGGATCCGGAGCGGTAGGCGAGCGCGGCAGCGGCAGGCTCCGCGCCTCGGAAGTGCCCGCCACCGGGCCGGGCACCACTGCCCCCAGCCACGCGTGCGGGCAGCTCAAGGGGCTGCTCTGGGCCGCTCGCCGGCGCCGTTCGGCACAGCCCGTGAGGCACTGACGCGGTCCCTGATGGGCGAGGGGCGGGCAGCGCTCCTCAGGGTAATGCCCACCCTGGTGACCGCGCCGGCCAGACCCGCGGCGGAGGGCCAGGGGAGGGATTGAGGGCAGCGGGCGCGGCGGCGCCGACGGGCTGCCGGCTTCCACGACTTGCTCTGGCCTAGGGAGAACCCACGGCGGTGAGCTCCTGGGGATTGGGGCCATCACGCGGTGCCGGCAGGAGAATGCGGAATCCCGCTGCGCGGCCGCGTCTGCTGAGGGGTTCCCGTCAGCATGATGACCTCCTCCGGCTTCGCCACCAGGACCTCGACCATGCGGAGGGTCGGAAAGGTGAGCAGCCCCGCGGCGATCTGGCGGACCGTGCTTCTGCGGACGCGGTGCCCCTTAAGGGCGTGGCTGATCGTGTTCTCGGAGACGCCCGACGCCCGCGCGAGCGCGACCCCATCCAGGTTCCGGATCGCCATCTCGTAGCGAAGCCGTTCGGGGTCGAGTGTAACGATCATCTCGGCGTCCGGCAGTCGATGTATGGGCAGTTCCCTGAGAGCGAGGCGGCCAGGGGGGTCCGAGCCTTGCAGCGAGGTAGCCGGACCTCGGGCGTCGACTGCGTCGACCCAGCGGCGAGGTGCACCGTGAGAGGCGCGTCGCGACTGGCGTCCGCCCGCGGGACAACCTCGGAAGCGGCGCAGCCGCCGGGCGCCGTTACCAGCAACTGAGAGGGCCGATGAGACCCCTCTTCGGCGCGGTTCATGCTCCCATAGAAGCAGTCAGCGGGTCGCCACGTCTACCGAAGGAACGACATTGTCACCTCGCGCCAACGCCGATGGGTTCAAGTGGGGCTTGGCGTGCTTCAGGAGGTACTTCGGAATCGCTCGTCGACGCTCTTCCGTGGCTAGCAGTGATCCTCGGGCATCGTTTCCGCACCGCGGCATGGCGCCATCCTCCCGTACCGCGCCATCCTCCCGTGACGTTCACTAAGGCAAGGTTCGACGAGACATCGAAGTCGCGTCATAAGGACTGTGACCTGTCCAAGCCTCGCTCGGCCTCATGCTGCATAAGCGACATTCGGCGCCCGTGATGCACGAGCAACTCTAGCAACTTCTGAACGCTCGCAGTTCCGGGTTCGGATCGTCGTCTGCGCCGCGCTGCCCCCGCCCGTGGTCGGGTCCCGGCGGCGATCATCACCTCATCCGCCCCGCCTGGCCGCCGGGTTGCCCCGGCTGATCGCCCTGGCCGTCGTGCCATCGACCCACCTGTCCTCGCCAACTCCTGGCCCTCCCCCGTGGGACCATCTGGAAGTGCTGCCGATCTCGACGCTCGGTGTCGCTCTCCTCTGGTGGGTCCGTCGCTGCGACCCACCCCGCGGCGTCTTCGAATCCCGCGGTGCGGGTGCGCACGTTGGTCGAACTGCCAGGTGAGCGAGCTAGCACCAAACTGGCAGGGGTCTCTGCCTCAGAGCAGCTTGGCGGCCACCAGATCGAGCGCTACCGCCGACGCGTCCCGGCTCGCCTCGCGGTGGCCGCAAGCAGCCGTTCCCCGGCTCCGCAGTCCGCGATTATCGGGGCCACGAAAGCGCGGCCAGCTACCCAAACAGGTCGGCATCACACGCCTCGAGCTGCTTGCCCCAACAGGTCCGGGCATCCGTGCGGGGTGTCGCCCGTAACTACCTCCGGGGGGCTAGACGTTCCTCCAAGGGTCGCGCTGGTCTCTCTGTGGACCGCGGGATCATCGTACACGCAGTACCTGAACACTAAGTATTCAGGGGTACGAGTAGACATATCTCATGGTATCCACGCCTTCACTATATCGAACCCGTCTCGTGCTTGTGCTACCTGACCGGGGTCTGCTACCGTGCCCCCGCAAAAGCGAAAGGCAGGTAGCGGTACCGCAGGTCGCCCGGTATCCGGCAAACATCAATCGCATCCACCCCACTGGAGGGGAGGCTGATGAGTGCTGGGTTGTACGGCCAGGCTGCTGGGACTGTGAGGGGTTGGTTTCGTAGGCTCTTCGGGCGCGCGGTGCTGGTGACGCGCCTTGCGCAACGGGGGAGCGACGATATCCCCGTGCGCATCGGATCGAGCACGCGTGGCTGTGAGGAGGCCGCCGTGAGGACGATGCGTCCTCGATGGCCTGGGCGGCGGCGGCGCTGGACAGCGGTGGGTGGCATGGTGGCGCTAGTCAGCTCCGTCCTTCTGGGCAGCGTGCGACCCACCTCGGTTGCGGCGCAGGGCATCGTCCAGGTGCAGGAGAAGGGCGGGACAGAGATCGCGCAGTCGACGAGTTTGGTCACCCCCATCAGCACCACGGCAGGGGACCTGATCGTGGTCACGGCGAGCCTGCGTGGAGTGCACACGTTCGCCGCCACGCCCGTGACCGACACGGGGGGCAACACCTACAGCACCCTCGAGACCGAGGTGACCGGCAACAATGTCACCGGGATGTTCTACGCGGCTGACGCCGCGGCGGTAACCACGGTGACGGTGTCGGCCAGTGCCACGGCCACGATCGTGGCCTCGGTCCAGGAGTTCTCGGGGGTGAGCCAGACCGCGCCCCTCGACGTCAAGGTGGGCGCGACGGGGACGAGCACGGCGCCGAGCAGCGGTGCCTCGCCGACCACCAGCCAGGCCGTGGAACTGGTGGTGGCCGGGATCGGGTGGAACCAGTCGACCAGTATCTCGGGGCAGTCCAGCGGTTATACGGTGAACACGTCTCACCAGTCGACCCCCTCGAGCGCGGTCAACAACGTCCAGAGCGCCTACCTGGTGACCAGCGCCACGGGAGCGCAGACGTATGCCGCCACGCTGGGCGCCTCGACATTCTGGGGGGACGCGCTGGCCACCTTCGTGGTGGCGACAGCGCCGAGCGCGCCCCAGAACGTGGGTGCGACAGCTGGCAATGCCCAGGCAGGGGTGTCGTGGCAGGCGCCCGCGAGCAATGGCGGGAGCCCCATCACCTCGTATACCGTGACCCCCTATGTCGGTAGCACGGCGCAAACCTCGCTGGCGGTGACGGTCGGGGGTTCGACGCTCTCCACCACGGTCACCGGGCTCACCAACGGGACGGCCTACACCTTCCAGGTGACGGCCACCAACGCCACCGGCACCGGCCCACCAGGAACCTCGCCGGCGGTGACCCCGACGGCACCCTCGGGTCCGGTCCAGGTGCAGGAGAAGGGTGGGACAGAGATCGCGCAGTCGACGAGTTTGGCCACCCCCATCAGCACCACGGCGGGGGACCTGATCGTGGTGACGGCGAGCCTGCGTGGAGTGCACACGTTCGCCGCCACGCCCGTGACCGACACGGGGGGCAACACCTACAGCACCCTCGAGACCGAGGTGACCGGCAACAATGTCACCGGGATGTTCTACGCGGCTGACGCCGCGGCGGTAACCACGGTGACGGTGTCGGCCAGTGCCACGGCCACGATCGTGGCCTCGGTCCAGGAGTTCTCGGGGGTGAGCCAGACCGCGCCCCTCGACGTCAAGGTGGGCGCGACGGGGACGAGCACGGCGCCGAGCAGCGGTGCCTCGCCGACCACCAGCCAGGCCGTGGAACTGGTGGTGGCCGGGATCGGGTGGAACCAGTCGACCAGTATCTCGGGGCAGTCCAGCGGTTATACGGTGAACACGTCTCACCAGTCGACCCCCTCGAGCGCGGTCAACAACGTCCAGAGCGCCTACCTGGTGACCAGCGCCACGGGAGCGCAGACGTATGCCGCCACGCTGGGCGCCTCGACGTTCTGGGGGGACACGGTAGCCACCTTCCTGGTGACGTCGGCTCCGAGCGCCCCGACCGACGTCGTTGCTCAGGCCGTCAGCAGCACCGACAGTGACGGCCGGGCCACGGTCGCCTGGGTGGCGCCCCCCTCCCCAGGCTCGGCGATCAGCAAGTACACCATCACCCCCTATGTGGGGAGCACGGCTCAGACCTCGCTGGCTCAAACGGACACCGATACCAACGGTGCGGGAACCGTGATCCCGTCGTATGGGATCCCCGGCCTGACCAAGGGGACGGCGTACACCTTCGGGGTGACCGCGACGAATGCGACCGGAACGGGGCCATCCGGGTTCTCGAATCTCGTCGTTCCGGCGGCTCCGCCCGCCTACACAATTCCGGGAACCGGTGGCACCACGTCCTCGGCCGTGATCGTGGCCCCAGCGACCGGCTACGACAACGGCAAGGTGGCTCAGGACGGGACGACACCCGAGCAGGTCGTTGTGGGCAACGTCGCCACTGGTGGAACGGGGTGGCCGGACATCGTCACCGCCAATGGCGGGGGGGCGAACGGTGGGGACAGCCTCTCGACGTTGAAGAATCTCAAGTCCACCAATGGCTTCTTCGCCCAGCCAGCGTCGACGTCGGCCCCAGGCGAGGCCGCCGGCCAGGTGGCGCTCGGCAATCTCTTCGGTCATAGCGACGGGGCTGAGGACGCGGTCGTTGTCGATAACACGGCAACGATCTACGTGCTTGAGAACAACGACAACGGGACGGGAACGTTCACACAGCAATACACGTACGCCCTACCCAGCGGCTACGACGCAGACTACGTCGAGCTCGGGAATGTCCACAGCACCAGCGGAACTACGCTCGACATCGTGGTGACCGGCGCGGAAACCGACGGCTGTTACGGCAACTCGCAGTCGTTTGCAGCCGTGCTCCTCGGTAACGGAAATGGGACATTCAGCTCGCCCACCGACTACGATGCTGGCGACTGCGCTAATGGCGTCAACAACTCCTGCTCGTCTGCGTGGGGACTAGCGTTAGCTGATCTGAACGGTGACGGTCTAGTCGACATCGTCTACCCTACTGACGCCGGTCACTGTAACGGTAACGATGGCGGTCGGATCAACGAACTGCTCAACCTGGGCTCCGGCAACTTCGGTCCGCCCACTAAAGTGGCGACGGGGCAGGGATGTCCAGTGTGGACGGACATACCATAGTGGTTGGCGACTTCACCGGCAACGGAATTGCGGATCTAGCGGTGACGACCGACTCGCACTTTGATGGTACGGATAACGAGCGCGGGCTTATCGTTTTCCTCGGCAATGGATCCGGTGGATTCCCCGCGTCTGTGTTCTACCGCGACCCGGCTCTCGAGGACAGCTCCCAGAACGACTATGGAGATCCCGCCGGCATCGCGCTGGCGGACATGAATGGCGACGGAGTCCCGGACATCGTCACCGCTGACGACGGCTCGATCAGCGGAGTTGGCGGGTTCTCGGTGTATTTGAACACCGGAACGACATCGGGACCGGATCTGCCTCAGTTCATCCCCACGCCCGGGTTCAAGCCCGAGGGTATCGCCCTCGCCAACGTGAGTGGGCACCCCGATGGAGAAGCGGACGTGGTTCTGGAAAACAATGCCTCCACCTCCGGATCCCAACCCTCGAATGTGGAGGTGCTCATCAACGGCACTGATTTCCCGCCTCTCGGGGGAGCGCTCGGACCGAACGAGATGCACGGCTGCTTGATGTGCCAGGCTCTGGCGGCGGGCGGTAGCCTGGCCGTGGACGGCGATCCGGTGACCGTCAACAGCGGAGAGTTCTCGGAGACGCTCACCGACATCAGCATCCCCGCCCGAGGGCTCCCGATTCAGGTGACCCAGACCTACAACAGCCTGAACGCCGGGACCAACAGCGGGCTGGGCTACGGGTGGTGGTCGCCCCTCTTCATGTCGGTGTCCTCCAGCCCGTCGACCGGGATCACCTCGGTGACCGAGGAGGACGGCGCCCAGGCCCAGTTCTGGACCAGCACCCTCCAGCCCGTGGCACCCCGGACCCAGGCGACCCTCGCCCATAATGGGGATGGGACGTGGACCTTCACCCGGTATGCTGGGGAGACCTTCACGTTCAACTCGTCGGGGCAGATCACCAAGATCGCGGACCTGACCGGGAGACTACCTGAGCTTCGGATACACCGGCGGCAAGGTCAGCTCGCTCACCGACTCGGATGGGCGCTCGCTCGGCATCGCTTGGTCGGGTGGCGACATCAGCTCGATCACGGACAGCAACGTCTCGGGCCAGACCCGAACCGTGGCCTTCACCTACGGGACCGGGTCGCACGCCAACGAGCTGACCCAGATTGACTGGAGGGCCTCGCCGGGCAGCACGGATCTCACCGAGGAGTTCAGCTACGACAAGTCCACCTGGGTGCACGGCTTGGTCTCGCTGACCGACCCGGACGGGCATGTCGTGACGCAGACGTACAACGCCGATGGCACGACCGCGTCCCAGACGGTCGATCCCAGCGGTCTCGACCGGACCACCACCTACTCCTATTACCCAGCTCGGACGTCGACCTACAGCGCCATCGCGGCGGTCGTCGTTACCGACCCGGCATCGCATCAGGAGGTGGACGAGTTCGCCTACGGGGAGCTGGTCCAGAAGACGACCGGGCTCACCGGCTGCTCGACCACACTGTCGAGCACTTGGCCGACCGGCTGCACGACCAGCGGCGCCGCCACCACCACGTACGCCTTCGACCCCACCAGCTTGGGGACCACGCTGACCGTGGACCCGAATGGGAACGTCTCCACGGCCACCTATGACAGCCTCGGCAATGTGCTGTCTCAGACCGACGCGCTGGGGCGGACCACGAGCTGGACCTACACGGGCAATGGCGGTGCGGACGAGACCCACTACCAGCCCACGACCATGACCGACCCCAAGGGGACGACCACCTACTACTCCTACGACTCGACCTACCGGACCCTAACCCAGGTCTGCACCGCGCTGTCCGGCGGCTCGTGCAGCGGCACCCCGACCAACGCGGAGGTGACCAAGTACGCCCACGCCAACGGCAGCCATCCCGGCGATGTGACGTCGATGACCAATGGAGACGGCAAGGTCACCTCGTACACCTATGACGCCTACGGGGACCTGGTGCAGACCGAGGATCCGGCCTCCGACGTCACCGAGACTGCGTACAACGCCGATGGCTGGACCACCGCCAGCTGGACGCCGGCGGCGGGCTGCACGTTCGGCTCCCAGCCACCGGCCGGGTGCAACTCAGCCGACGAGACGGCGTACTCACAGACCAGCAGCGGGGGCAACATCAACTTCTGGGGTGCCAGCCTGTCGGTGGCAGCTCCGCTCGGACAAGACACCTCGAGCGTCTACGATGCGGACAACAACCTGATCGAGGCCACCGACGCCGACGGCAACCCAACCAGCCATGCCTACAACGGTGCGGGAGAGCAGTGCTGGACGCTGCCAGGCGGGAACTCCAGTGCCAGCTGCGCCGCCCCGCCGAGCGGCGCCAGTGTGACGCAGTACTCTTCGGATGGCCTGGTGGCCGCCCAGATCGATGGTAACGGCAACACCCTCGAGGCCTACGTCTACGACAGCCGCAACGACGTGTCGTCGACGACCGTGGACCCAGGGTCGAGCCCCCACATCAACCAGACCACCACCTACACCTACGATCTGGACGGCAACGTCCTGACCAAGTCCGACCCCGCCAGCAACGTGACGACCTACGCCTACGACGCCGACAGTGAGCTGTGCTGGTACCTGCTGGGATCGACGTCCAGCACCTCGTGCGGCTCGGTGCCCAGCGGGGCGGTGAGCTACGGATACGACCCCGACGGCCAGGTCACCGCCATGACCGACGCCACCGGATCGTGGACGTACACGATCGATGCGCTCCATCAACTCACGTCGGTCACCGAAGCGCAGGGTGGGGGCAACAGCGCCACCGTCTCCTACCAATACAACTTCCGGAACGAGCCGACGCAGATCACCTACCCCAACGGAGTCGGCTCGGTGGCCATCGGATACGACAATGCCGGCCGTGAGACCTCGGTCGAGGACTGGAATAGCCACACGACCACTTTCGGGTATGACGCCGACAGCAACCTGACCACCACGACCTTTCCCGGCGGCTCGTGCACAGGTACGATCTCGCTGTGCGACACGTGGACCTACAACAGCCTGGATCAGGTGACGACCATCTCAGACGTGCAGAGCAGTGGAACGAGCGTCTTCGCCGCCACCTACACTCGTGACGCGATTGGGCAGGTCACCTCGGATGGCTCGGCAGCGGCGAATCAGACCTGCTTCACGTACACCACTCAGAACCAGGTCGCAGCGGCGGAGGCGGGGACCACCGGAACGGGGAGCACCCAGCCGCCGTGCGCGAGCGGCAGCACTCCTGAGCCGTTCGCCTACGACCCCGGCCAGAACCTGACTACCCTCGGCGGCACTCAACAGCGGTTCAGCACGGCCGACCAGCTCTGCTGGACGATCGCCGGGACGAGCAGCAACGGCTGCGGCACGGTTCCCTCGGGGGCCACTGCGTACTCCTACAGCGGCACCGGCAACAACGGAGGGGCGAACCGGACCGCGGCGGTGCCGGCTTCGGGGGCGGCCACCTGCGACAGCTACAACACGGCCAACCTGCTGACCGAGATCCAGACGGGAACGTGGAACGGCTCCGGCTGCAGCAGCCCGTCGACGGTCGCCACCTACCTCTACAACGGGGCCGGGTTGCGGATGAGCAAGACCGTGGGTGGCACGACCAGCCTGGCCGCCTGGGACCTCTCCGGGAGCCTTCCCCTGCAGATCGAGGACGGCTCGACCTACTACGTCTACGGCCCGGGGGGGTTGCCGCTGGAGCAGATCAGCGGCTCGACCGCCCTCTGGTACCACCAAGACCAGGACGGCACCACGCGGGCCATCACCAACTCCTCGGGGAACGTCAAGGCGACGTACCAGACCGACCCCTACGGCAACGTGACCGCCTGCACCGGGGCCACGGTCACGGTCGGCGGCTCGAACGTCTGCACGGGAACGATCACCGTCGCCAACCCGTTCATCTTCCAGGGCCAGTACCGGGACAACAAGTCCGGCCTCTACTACCTCCGGGCCCGCTATTACGATCCTGCCACCGGACAATTCCTCACCGTGGATTCGAAGGTCGCCACGACGCTGAGTGCGTATGGCTATGCCACCGACAACCCACTCAATGTGGAGGATCCCTCAGGGCTCTTCTTCACCGATCTTGGGACAGATAACAGCGGCGCCTTGGGATACGCGCAGTCGTTCATCGACCCTTGCCAGGGCAAGCCTAGCGGCACCCCAGGTTGCTCGCCAGTCATTAGTGGGGGATTCATTCTGAGCCTCGTTATAGGGTTCGACCCCTTCTCCGTCGGATCTTCGTTCTGCCCGGGGTTTGCGGTGGGTGTCGCAGTCAAGACCCTGTCAAAGGGACAGCTAAAGGCGCTCCAGCAGGCCGGGTATGACCCAGAGCAGGAGAAGTCGGAGGTTATGGGCGGTCCATCCAGCCGCTACAATCTCTACATAGATAAGGATGGTTACGTGTACGTGCTGGGGAAGGATGGGGTTGGTGAAGGTCAGCCGACGGGTCTTCGACTTCAGGGCACCAGAGTCACCGAGGCCTACCCGCCGGCCGCTCTCGAGCCGGAGGCGGAACCCGAGCCCGAGACGCCGGAGATCCCCGACGTACCATGAGCGCTAACAGCGTACCCAGCTGTGAAGTCAGGTTGCACTTCACTGGCACGCTCGATCCCAACGAGGTTAGCCGCCGACTGGCTCTGGAGCCCACTGCGTCGTGGCGGCGGGGAGAGACGAGGCGCGAGCCGACAACCTACAAAGACAGCGGGTGGGTGTGCCGCCTAGCAGGCCCGCTTGAGACGTGGGACACGGATCTAGTTCTCGTCAAGGCTTTTGAGATCGTGGCAGAGCGTCAGGTGAAACTGAAGGAACTGTCCCAAGTCCTGAACATCGAACCTGCTCTGATCCTAGTCATTTACGTCCCGCCCTGCGAGACAGGCACGTCATTTCCAGCCGTTGTGATTAGGCCAACGTGGGCGAGCGTATTGAGTGCAGTCGGGATGCGATTCGAGGTCGACGGTTGGCTGCTGCGCTCGGATGCGGCCGATGCCTGATGAGCGCGAACACCTCTGAACCTGGCGGTCTGATGAGGTC
Source organism: uncultured Chloroflexia bacterium (assembly GCA_963793875.1). Taxonomy (GTDB): domain Bacteria; phylum Chloroflexota; class Dormibacteria; order Aeolococcales; family Aeolococcaceae; genus Changshengia. The sequence continues at coordinate 378,869 of CAWCBS010000002.1, forward strand.
GGGAGGGTAGCCTCGCTCGGTGACCGCGAGTGGCCTCATCACCTGACCGCCGACACCACATGCCTATTGTGTCGAGAGCGGGGGCCGAACGACCTATCGGGTGGCATGCCCGGAGACCCTATCGGCGATTGGGAACTGCGTGCAACGTGAGCGCGAGCTTTCCTCGGCGAGACAACCAGAGAGACGTGTGACAGGCGTCCGTCTTGGGAGTGTGTCGATGACAGAGAACGGCGCCAAGGCCCATGAGGCCGAGGGCAGCCGCCGTACGAAGTTCGCCCACGGACGTACCGCCGCAGTGGACGAATTCCCGGCGGCCGGGTTCAGGGACGGCCGCCTCTTCACGTCGAACGTCTTTCGGATCCTGCCCGACCGTGTCGAGGAGGCCGAGCACCGCGCCGACGAACACAAGCAGACGCGGGCGATCAGCTTCCAGCGGGTGCCGGAGGGCGAGGAAGCCCGTGACTTGGTCTGGTCAACCATCGCCATGGAGTTCACCGGGGGCAGGTTTGCGGCGATGGAGGGTAGCCCGAAGGGCGACGTCGAGCGGGTAGGGGAGCTCCTCGATGACGGCATGCCTGAAGCTCGAGGTGGCGGGGTGGCCGTGGCCGGGTCGTCTGCCCCACCACCGCCAGTGATCGACGTTGCGGACCAGCTGAGGAGGCTTGCCGACCTCCCGCGACCAGCGCGTCTTGACCGACGAGGAGTTCACCCCTCAGACGGCGAAGCTCCTCGGCTGATTACATAGATGGACCGCCTTTCTGGCCCCCCCTGCACCGCAAGGGGTCGCCCCACTTCCGCCGCCGGATCAACCGCTCGCCCCAGATCCGCGTCGAGGGCGCGGTTCACGGCTTGCTTCGCTTCGAGGAGGAGATCATGACCATGCGACGAACCGCCATCCTCACCGCGGTTCTGGGGGCGGCCCTGGCACTGCTGCCGCTCGCTGCGCAGGCGCAGGGGGGACCCGAGGCGACGATCTGGGGAGCCGAGTTCTCGGCCCCCGAGACGGCGCAGGAACTCACCCCCACCACGATCGCCCTGCCCGGCATGGTCGCCCAGGTGGGCACCAGCAACAGCACCGAATACGCGCTCCTCGCCAACGGGGAGCTCTGGTCGTGGGGCCTCAACACCTTCGGCCAGCTTGGCGACGGGACCACCGTCGACTCGCCCACGACGCCGGTTGAGGTCGACTTCCCGGCCGGGGTCACCATCGCGAGCCTCGCCACCGACGCCATGCCCTACAACGCCGCCCTCGCCATCGACACAAATGGCAACGCCTGGGGCTGGGGGGACAACGCGACCGGCGCCCTCTGCGCCAACCCCAAGACCGACCCGGAGTTCCTCGACCCGGTGGAGCTCGCCGGGTTGAGCGATGTCAGCCTCGTCGCCGGCGCCAGCGCCCACGCGATCTTCGACGCCGGCGGCAGCCTCTACGCCTGCGGGTCCTACCAGTTCGGATCTCTCGGCACCGGCAAGAAGGGAGAAGCGTACACGCCCACCGCGGTTGTCGGGATGCAGGATGTCGACGCGGTTTCAGTGGAAGCGTCCTCGGTGGACAGCGGGGTGGTGCTCGCCAACGGCGAGGTCTGGAATTGGGGCTCCAACGCGGAGGGTCAGCTTGGCACCGGTCTCCCCCTCACCGCGACGAGCGACGTTCCGGTGGAGGTTCCGCTCCCCGCGGCAGCCACGCAGCTTGCCATGGGCGGCAACTTGACGACCAACGGCTCAAGCCTGGTGGAACTCAGCAACGGCGAGTATTGGGCCTGGGGTGACGACCAGTACGGCGAGCTCGGCGACGGGCAGACCACGACCAAGACGACGCCCGTCCAGTTCACCCCACCGGTCGCCTACACGATCCTCGCCGCGAGCGGCGGTACGGGGTACGGGGTCACCGCTGTCGGCGCCGTCTACGCGTGGGGGCTGGGCACGAGCTGCCAGCTTGGCAACGGCACCAAGAGCAACTCGCGCACCCCGATCGAGGTCATCAGCTCCGGCGTGACCGGGATCTCGACCACGGCCCACGATGTCGTGGTTCTCCCATGACCTTCCGGCGGTGCCTCTTCAACCGACCTGCACGGGTTGCATCCGGAGGCCACGCAGTCGGTCGCCGGTTTGCCGCTTCGCTGAGTGATCAGTTGACTGACCATCTGAGGGTTGGAGAATTCATCGGTATCGTCGCACTAGCTTTGGCACCTGACTATCAAGAGCGTTCCCTTATCGCTAGCTGAGATTGACCCTTCCGCCTGTCCATTCTTGTGAACAGTTGCCCGGAGAATGAGGTTCGCGGACCTCCGGTCCGTATTCACCGCTTCTCCGGGAGGGTCGACGTCGATCGCGAGCCACGCCGCCGTGGAGGTAGGCGCTGAGGTGTCCGTGTGACCGGTCCCCATCTCCTGGTCCACCCTCTATGAGGGGTCCGAGATCGTGAGTCGGCCCCCGAGACAGTGGCCGCGGCAAGCAATGGTAGCTTCTAATCCCGCCTGTCGCGCAGTCCGCCCGAGCTGTGGATGAGGCGAGCACGCCGAATGGCGGAAACCGCCGCAGTGCGTCGTGGCCAGTTCACTGCCCATCGGGCAGGTGAACCTACAGCCACGCGAGCGCTAGAGGCTGAAGTCAACGGCGTGCCCACGCTCCAGGGCTCCTTCACAGAAGCGAACGATTGCCTCGAGGTTCTCATACACAACGGGACCCCACGGGCCATCGTCCTTGAAGCGGCGCAACTCGTCGACGATTTCTCCTAAGAGTGGTGGCGCGACGTGTTGAGCCTCCCATGCATCGAACAGCAATCCGTGCTGGCTGTTCAAGTCTTCCCACAGGCCTGCTCTCCACGCAGCGTCCTGCGTCTCAGGGGCTATGCGCAGGCTGGTGAGCGGGGAGCCAGCGTCGTCAACCTCGAAGACGTCGCCCCAGTGAGTCGTAGGGTCACCAGTCATCGCCATGCGCCCCTTCGGGCGCCTCAAACACTTGTATTTCACGGGTTAGTGTGACCATTGATCTGAGACTGTCTCCTGCCTACAAGCTGTTGCTATCTAGCGTCCACACCTTCTTGCCGCGTTCTTCTGCTCGTCCGACCCAACCCGAGCGGTCCGAGTGGTCACCGGGTCACTGGGTTCGGCCGTAGCAGCTGATGGTAGTCGTTCTGTGCCCGTCTCTTGTGCGCTCCGCCAGGCTGCCGCGAAGGGGCCGGGGCGAGATGCCCGAGCGCGCTGTGGGGCCGATGGTGGTTGTAGGTGTCGCCCCAGTCGTCGAAGAGGATCCGCGCCTCCATGACGCTGTCAAAGACCTCGCGAGCGAAGAGCTCGTCCCGGAGCCTGCTGTTGAAGCTCTCCACGTACGGGTTCTCCCAGGGGCTGCCAGGCTCGATGTAGGCGGTCCCGGTGCCCATGAAGCGGCACGAGTTCCGGATCGCCATGGCCACCAGCTCGGGACCGTTGTCGCAGCGGATGAACTCGGGGGCCCCACGCTCGGCGTATGCCTCGTCGAGGGCGTCGACCACGTCGTCGGCGGTGATCGACCGACCGATCCGCCGGGCCAGGTTCTCCCGGGTGAACTCGTCGCACATCGAGAGCGCCTTGAGCGGCCGCCCGTCCGAGGGTGGCGTCCAAGATGAAGTGCAGGGCCCAGACGTGGTTGGGCCGCTCCGCCCGGAGCCGCGCCGCCGGCACCGCGCACCGACCGCCGAACCGGCGGCGCTTGGGCGCCTGGGCGGGCACCCGCAGTCCCTCCTCCCGCCAGATCCGCTGCACCCGCTTGCGGTTCACCCGCCAGCCCTCCTAACGCAGCGGCGCCCAGATCCGCCGATACCCGTACCTCGGCCAGGTCTGCCCAAGCTGGTGCATCCGCCGGCGGAGTTGGTCCTCGGGGGCCGGCACCGGCCGCGGTGGCCGGCGGTGGGTGGTCCGGTGCTGCCCCAGCGCCCGGCACGCCCTGCGCTCCGAGACCCCCAGCCGCTCACGGATGCGGCGGACGGTGTCCCGGCGGCGGGCCGGGCTCACGAGTTTCCCTGGGCTGCCTCCCGCAAGATGGCGTTGTCCAAACTCAGATCCGCGACCACCCGCTTGAGCCGGACGTTCTCGTCCTTCAGCCGACGCAGCTCCTTGGCGTCATTCGCCTTCAGACCTCCGTACTGGTTCCGCCAGCGCAGGTAGGTGTAGTCGCTGATCTCGAGCGCCTTGGCCACCTCCGCCAGGCTCTTGCCCTCGGCGATCAGCCGCTCCCCCTCCCGCAGCTTCCGGACGATCTGCTCCGGCGTGTGCTTCCTGCCCTTCATGGGTCCCTCCTGGCCACGACGGTCGTGGTGGAACCCTCATATCACGTGGACCAGTTCCCGGGGCTCAGGTCACGTGGACCGCGAACTGACCCAGGAGGCGCTCGAGGCCCTCGGTGCGGTGGCCCTTCACACGGAGGCGACCCGGGAGCAGGTCGAGGTGGCCCGCGGCGGTGTCGACTGCGCCTCCCTTCTTCACCGCCTCATCGAGCGCGGCTACCTCCAGGCCACCTTCGCGGAGTCCGGTCGGGGCCGGCCGCTTCGGTACCGGCTCACTACCAAGGCGGTGTCGGTCCTCGGCTACTCGTCGTTGGAGGAAGTGCAGCAGCTGTTTGCCACCTTGCGTGCGAGTGCCCATCAGGGAAACGCAACCGTCCACGCGGAAGCCGGTGGGGCCCTCGCTCTTCGTGATCCACCGTCCTCTCACTGATCTCGACCACCGTTAAGAAGCCGCCCGGAAACGGGTAGACTCGGGCAACCGGGACGGTGGGCTGTGAGACTTATAGTCAACGGGGGAAGGAGATGGACCAAGCGGGTTGGCCACGGGACATGTACACGGGCCCCGGGGGCGGCTTATACACAGGCCCGGGCGGAGGGATGTACACGGGACCGGGTGGCGGTGCATATTCGGGGCCCGGAGGGGGGCTTTACACGGGGCCCGGAGGCGGGCTCTACACAGGGCCTGGAGGGGGGCTCTACACAGGGCCTGGAGGCGGGCTCTACACAGGGCCTGGAGGCGGGCTCTACACGGGGCCTGGAGGCGGGCTCTACACGGGGCCTGGAGGCGGGCTCTACACGGGGCGGGAAGGCGGACTATACACGGGGACTTGCGACCATCCGTACCGACGGGTGTGGCCTCCGCGGGACGTCCTGGCGGACTACCTGGAGCGGATAGGCATGGCCGACATTGCGCGGCTAGTACGCGGGCGTTAGGGTGGTAAAGGGGGCTCGGCGATGGCAGACAAGCGATACCAGGTCTTCGTCAGCTCCACTTTGCTCGATCTCCGTGACGAGCGGCAGCGAGTGCTCAGAGTGCTGCTGGAGCTGGACTGCATCCCCGCCGGGATGGAACTGTTCCCAGCGTCGGACGAGGAGCGCTGGTCACTAATCAAGAGAGTCATCGATGACTGTGACTACTACATCGTGATCGTTGGGGGGCGGTACGGGTCCGTCGATTCCGAGGGGATCAGCTACACCGAGCGGGAATATGACTACGCCGTGGCGACCGGCAAGCCGGTGCTGGGCTTCGTTCATGGGAATCCCGAACAGATCGAATACGGGAAGTCTGAGAAGGATGACCTTGCGCGCGAGAAGTTGAGCACATTCCGAAAGAAGGTGCAACAGTTGGTCTGCCGCGAGTGGACAAGTGGAGAGGGGTTGGCAGCCGCGATCACGACAAGTTTGCACCAGGAGATAGTTCGGAAACCTGGTATCGGGTGGATCCGTGGGGATGCGGCGGTCCCGCCAGAAGTGCGGGCGGAATTGGCTGAGTTGCGCGAGCAGGTAAGTAAGACGTCGGCGACAGGTGCGAGCGCCGAGAGCCTACCGGACGAGTCGCTACAGCAGGGTGAGGACAAGTTTAGCGTCGCAGTCCAGCTGACGGGTGGTGTGGCCGGTCTGCAGAACGCAGGGTTTTCGAGGGCCTGGAACGAGCTGTTTCGGATGGTCGGACCGCTAGTCCGAGACAAGACGTCTGACCATCTGGTACATAGCGGATTTGAGCGCGCCGTCGCTGAGGAGATGGGGCGATCTTCGGCCTTCACCACAGTTGTCAGTTCCAGCTACAACCAAGTCATGCTGCAGTTCGAGGCTCTGGGGATGATCGAGTACATTGAGTCCGGTATCCACAGACTGCGCGCAATCGGAGCAGACGTTCGGTGTGCGGGGAAGAGATGACGCAGGGGAGCGTCGGACGTGATGGCGGGCGACGAGCGGAATGAGGACGGGAGGATGCAGCCGATGGCGAGACGACGGATGGTGCGTACGCGGGTACAGACGCGCTCCATGGACGCGGACGCCGGTCGGGATGCGCTCCCGGCGGCGGAGGCCGACGGCGTGGTCAGTCGCCTCCTGCTCGACGCGGTGAGCGGCGGTCAGCCCCTCCTGCTCACCCGTCGCGGCCGCCCCGCCGCGGTGCTGGTCGACTCCGACAGCTGGGCCGAGCTGGAGCTGCTCGCCGCCGATGCCCTACTGCCAGCGGCCGGGTGAGCCGCGCGGGGGGCGAGCTGGTCGTGCTCAGCTCTCCTCGCCCGGGCCGGCAGGGAGTAGTGCGCTCAACGATCGCCGGCAAGTGCTCCCTGGATTACGCGCAGCGGTAGCGGGTCTCCATCCGGAGCGGAGACGACCAGGTCGTCGACGGCGGCGCGCAGCCGGGCCTTCGCCCCCACCGTGCGGGGATCCGCCGGGCCAAAGGCGCCGTCGCTGTCGAGAAAGGCGATCGCTGCGGTGACGAGCGCCAGGACCGACGCTCGCTGGGAGGATGTGTCCGTTGCCATCTGTCGTCCCCTCATGAGGGCTGCTGAGACGGCAGCCGAGGGGCGGGGACGGCTCCGCGCGGAAAGGCCGAGCGCAGCGAGCCCGGCCTGAGCCTTGAAGCGCCCAGGAGCCGGATCCGCCAGGCTCTTTCGCGTCGAGCAGCCCAGGGGGTGACGCCGACGATGGCGCGGACGCGACCCACCCGCGAGCGGGCCGACCACCCCCCGCGGCGGCGGCCTTGCGGTGAGGTGAGGCCTTCTCGACGGGGTGCGCGGCGGTCAGCCCCAGCACTGGTCGAGCCAGGGGCAGAGCTGACGGTTCTTGCCGCGCTACCCTTCTGGCCTTAACACGCTTGTGGGCTTGTCATCGCACGCATGATGCACGTACACTTGTTTGCCATGCTGAGTTCCAGCTCGCTCCCCACCCACCCGGCACCGACCGGGGAGGACTGGCTGCCGCTTTCGGTTGACGGGCGCTGGTGGTGGGATGGATCGCGATGGCGGCGGACCGTGGAGAGCCCGTGGCCCGTTCCGGCGCGACGCCAAGCGGCGCGACCCCCCGGCCCAGCCAACGGTCGCGGCCCTCACGCGACCGGCGCGGCACGCGACCCAGGTCGGCCCGCCTGGCGCCTGCGCAACGTGCGCCCGTGGCTGAGGGTGATGCTCGCCGTAGGCAGGGTCATCACCGTCCCCATCATCGTGCTCGGCCGTTTCGTGCTCGAGGTCGTGGCCAGGGGTGTCGTCGCCGCCGCCCGGGTGGTGGGGTGCGTCTTCTCTCTCGGAGTCATGGTGGCGCTCCTCGCGTGGTTCTTCACCCACACGTGAGGGACGACGTGGGCCCGCGCCAGGACACGGGGGCCTCGCACCCGGAGGTATCAGAGGCCCTGCCTATCCGCTCCCGACCGGCTACGGCCCTCCTGCGGGCAGGCGTTTGCCCGCCGAGGAGCGTCTGGCGTGATTGATAGACCAGCTGAGCGTGCGGAAGCTGTCACTGCTCCTCGCCCGGGCTCGCTCGACGGGCCTGGCGCTCGACCTGGTCGACGACGACGCTGACTGTGAAGAGGCGCGAAACTGGCAAGATCAGCGGCCATCATAACTGGCACTGAAAACGGCCATAAACTGGCACTAAGCCGCATACTTATGTTCGGGGTCAAACGGGGGAGGGCCGTTGGGAGGGTCCATTGACCGAGCGCCGTCGCCAGGGACCGCGTCATGTCCCGGAGGAGCAGCGGGCGGCAAGCGTGGCAGCCCTGACGGCGCTGCGGACTCAGGGCGCGCTTACCGGGGACCGGGTGGCCGCGGTGGCCGAGGCACTGGGCGCGGGTCGGCGAACGGTGTGGCGTTGGGTATCAGGAGCCGGCAGGGTGACGGAACCCTCGTCGGGCAGCAGACGATTCGAGGTCGATGACGACGACGTCGCCGAGCTTGCGTACTGGCATGGAAGCATCGCCGCCCTGCACCGCGCGAGAGGTGGCGCACCGAGTGAGCGGACGCTCCGTCGGGCCTTCGCGCGTGCGCTGAGGCCCGGTCAACTCGCCGGTCTGGCGGGTGGCGAGGCGGTACGACGCAGCTTCGATACATACCTTCAGCGGCCTGCGCGGCACCGGAATGAGTGCTGGGAGGCTGACCACTGCGAGCTGGCGATCGAGGTGCTGTTGCCGGACGGGCAGGTGATAAAGCCGTGGCTCACGTCGTTCATCGACCGCTACTCGCGAGCGGTGTGCGGGTGGGCGATATCCGGCTACCCGAGCCAGGAGAGCGTCCTCGGTGCGCTGCGCGCGGCCATCCTCACGGAGGCGCCCTTCGGTCCGGTCGGCGGGGTTCCGGCGGCAATCCGATGGGATCGTGGGAAGGAGTTCCTGGCCGGCGCCGTCGGCACCGCGGCGCGCGCCCTTGGCATCGACGCCAGGGCGCTCCCGCCGTACTCGCCCCACCTCAAGGGGGTGATCGAGCGGTTCCACGAGAGCATCGAGGTGCTTCTGCTCGACGAGCTGCCGGGGTTCACCCACGCGCCGGAGCGTCAGCGGCGGCCTCGCGTGGCAGCGAAACCCGCACTGCTCAGCCTCGACGTCTTCGTCGCCCTCTTTGCTGCGTTCGTGACCAAGTACCAGAGCGAGCGTCCCCACGCTGGGCTCGACGGCGAGAACCCTCTGGAGCGGTGGCAGGGGAACCCCGTGCCGCTGGTCGAGATCGCGCGCGGACAGCTCAACCACCTCCTGCTCGCCCGCGAGACCCGGGTGGTGGGGAAGAAGGGCATCCGGCTCTTTGGCGCCGACTACAACACCGCCGATCTGGTCGGCCTGGTGGGGGAGACGGTGGAGGTCCGCTACATGCCCCACCACCACGAGAGCGTCGAGGTCTTCCTCGGAGGCCGGCAGGTCGGGACGGCGATGCGCGCCGACGTGATGGACGACGAGGAGGCGGGCCGGCTCCGGCGGCGACGGGTGGAGGAGGAGCGCTGGCTGGCGCGCCAGGAGCGGGCGGCGACGCGCCGCCGCAACCGGCGGTTTGCGGTGATCACCGAGGCGCCGCCCGCCGAGGAGGCGGATCCGCCCCACGCGCCGCGAACTCTGACACCGAGCCGCAGCCTGGTTGACCACGGCGAGATCCCTGCCCACTGGGTGCGTCCGCTGGAGACGCCCGAGTCCTGAAGCCCCTGGTTGGGGGCAGGAGCGAACGATGACGGAGCCACACCACTTCCTCAACCTGCCCGGTGCCCGGGTCGTCGCCACCGAGCAGCTGCTGGACACCCGCGACCTGATCGCCGATCTGGTCGAGGTCCGCGCCATGGGCGCCGTGTACGGCCCGGCGGGGACCGGCAAGACATTCGCCGTTGCGCAGGCGCTGACGGCGCGACCGCCGTCAACCTGGGTTCGCACCACCTTTCGCAGCCGCCCGACGATCCGCTTCGTGCGCTGGGAGCTCTACACGACACTCGGTCTCGGGGTGACACCGCCGGCCAGCCCCATGGAGACGGACCGTCTCCTGAAGGCAGCGCTGGCCGAGTGCTTCCAACTCGTGGTGATCGACGAGGCCCAGTGGCTGAACCGCGAGTGCTTCGAGTACCTGCGGCACCTCCACGACGACCCGGCGACCACCTTCGCCTTGCTCTTCGTCGGGGGCGCCGGATGCTACGAGGTGCTGCACCGCGAGCCGATGCTGGACTCCCGACTCTACGCCCACGTGCGCTTTGCCGCCCTGACATCCCAGCAGGTGCTCAAGGTCATTCCCGTCTACCACCCCATCTATGCCGACGTCGACCACTCCCTGATCAGCCTCGTCGACCGGCACTGCGCTCGGGGGAACTTCCGGACCTGGTCCAAGTTCACCCAGCACGCGCTCCGCTTCATGGAGCGGGGCGCGCGGACGGATCTCGATGAGGAGGTGGCGCGCAACGTCTTCGCGCGTCTGGGGACGGGGCACCATGCCACGCCGTCAGCGGCGTAGATGGCAGCCGCCGCCTCATCCCGTCCAGATCCTGCTCGACCCGGACGACGACCTGCGTATCCTTCGTGCGCTCGAGGCATACGTCGCACCGCGGCGAGGCGCGATCGTGGTCAGGCCGACACCAGGCAGCCACGGCCGCAGGACCCTCTACTGGGACCTGCTCTACGCCGCTGGGCTACCCACCAGCTTCCAGAGCGGGTGGCGGGCTGGATCCGCCCAGGAGCAGACGGTGGCCCGCCTGCGCCGGGCTCGTCGAGTCCGCGAGGTGTTCGTGCTGCGGGCGCATACCCTCGATGGCTGCGGCTGGTCATACCTCGCCGCCGTCGCTGCTCAGATCCGAGCCCGGCTCATCCTCGTCGTCCATGAACCCCAACCCCGCCCCTTCATGGTCGACTGTCTGCGCCTGGACGGTGTCAGGGTCCTGGCGCCGAGGGCCCTGCGGCTGACCACGGACATCCGGGCGCTCGCCGTCGGGTTGCCGCCAAGGGAGAGCTGGCTGCTCCCCGCGTCAGTGCCAGTTTTATGGCTTCCTTCAGTGCCAGTTTGGTGACCGCCCTAGTGCCAGTTTCGCGCCTCTTCACACTTGCCGCCACCGCGACGGTGACGGGGTTCCTGACCATCCTCGCCGAGCGGTTCGCTCTCGAGCGCCTGCAGGCGCTCGGTCAGGCCGAGAAGAAGGCGGCGAGCAGCGTGCCCGAGGTGCTCTTCGTCTGCGTCCACAATGCGGGCCGGTCACAGATGGCGGCGGTCCTCCTCGACCATCTCGCCCACGGCACCGTGCATGTGCGCTCGGCAGGATCCGACCCGGCCGGCATTCTCAACCCGGCGGTGGTGGAGGCCATGGGGGAGCTGGGTCTCGACCTCACCAAGGAGTTCCCGAAGCCGCTGACGGACGAGGTGGTGCAGGCCGCCGACGTGGTCATCACCATGGGATGCGGAGACGCCTGTCCGCTGTATCCGGGCAAGCAGTACCTGGACTGGGAGCTCGAGGACCCTGCCGGGCAACCGCTCGCGACGGTGCGCCGGATCCGCGACGATATCCAGCAGCGTGTTGCCGCCCTGCTGACAGAGCTTGCCCCTGCGGCAACTCCGACCTAGTGGACATGGGCGGAAGTTCGTGACCCACCGTCAGGCTGCCAGGGGGTCGCCGGTGTAGGTCCACCGGTAGGGGTGGGCGAAGAGCCGGTTGTGGGTGGCGATGAAGGCGACGATCTGAGCCTCCAGGTGTTCGGCGGAGGGGGAGTCTGCGCGCCGGAGCAGCCGGCGCTGCAAGGTGGCGAACCACATCTCGATCTGGTTGAGCCAGCTGGCGTAGAAGGGCAGGAAGTGGAACTGGAGGCGGCCGGGGTGGGCGGCCTGCCACGCCGCCACCGCGGGACCGGAGTGGGTGTTGAGGTTGTCGACCACGGCGTGGATCACCTGGCCTGGTGGGACGCGGGCGTCCAGGAGGTCGAGGAAGGCGACGAAGACGGCAGCAGGTCGACGCTCGGTCACCACCCCCAGGACCTGTCCGGTGTGGACATTCAGGCCGGCGGTCAGGCAGCGGGTGCCATGGCGGACGTACTCAGCCTCGCGCTTGGCAAGCTCACCCGGCCGTCGCAGCGGGAGATCGGGGAAGCGACGTTGCAGAGCCTGGATGCTGGTCTTCTCGTCGATTGACCAGACCGGACCGTCAGCGGGCGGATGGAGATAGAGGTCGATGATCGGCCGCATCTTGACCGTGAAGGCGGGATCGGTGGCCCGCTTCCAGTACTCGCAGCGATGCGGCTTGAGGGCGGCCCGGGCGAGGATGCGCTGCACGGTTCGGGCGCTGATGGCGGTGACGTGGCCGCTGTCGATCAGACAGCTTGCCAGGAGCCGGCCGCTCCACTCGGTGACCCCCTCCAGCCCGAAGCGCTCGGGGGTGGCACAGGCTGCGGCGATCACCGAGCACCGCTCTTCCGCGGCGATGCGTCGAGGTCGTCCCGGACGGTCGGCGTCGCGCAGTCCGGTAACGCCGTGAGCGGCGAAGCGGCGCGACCATTTGCGCACCGTGGCCGGCCGGCAGCAAAGCCGGCGGGCGATCGCCCGTACCGGGTCGCCGGCGTCGGCGAGGAGGATGATGCGGGCTCGGAGTGCGGCTCGCTGGGAGGTGGTGGGCCGGCCAGCCAGACCCTCCAGGAGACGGCGCGTGACATCGGTCAGGACGAGCGGGGGAGGATGCATGGAGAGGGTGCTCGTGAGGGTGGACGGGTACCTCTATCGTACGGATGTTCGGCTCCGCGCCGCGAGGCCCGCATGAAGATCCCGGAGAGCACCAAGCTGTCGCTGCAGGGCAAGCTGGTGGCCCGGCAACGGGAGCGCTGGCCCCAACTCCAGGACGTGCGGGTGCGCTTCCGGGGCAACCTGGCCTACGTCGACGGTGTCCTGTCCGACGGCGACCTTCTGCCCCTCTGCCGCCTCCGCTACGCGGGGTCGGCGACATACTTCGGCTTCGCCGTCTACCTGGCCAGCAGAGACGGCTACGAAGACAACTTCTTGCCCAACGGAGCCTTCGAGGCAACCCCTGCCGACGCCTTGGACTGCGCCTGCGGCCTCTACCTCGGCGACCCCACCGCCTGGGTCACGAATTAAGGCCGCGCCCCACTAGGTCACCAGGGTGAGGCCGTCTCCGCCTAGACTCTCGTACAACTCCTGGAATAAGCATGCCCAGACCGTCGTCCCTCCTCCAATCGGGAAACCGGGGGAATTTGCAACCAACGTACCATTCGCGAGCACATCAGAGTAGTTGCTCTCGTGCTCGTAGACGGGTCCGCCGCTGTCACCCGGCCCACACATAGGGTCACCGGGATCGGCGCGGTTGTAGGTGAACTCCAAGGCTGTTAACCCAGTAACCATCGTAGAAGGCGGACCAGTCGTCGCTGAAGACTACGTCGTGAATTGTTTCCCCGACCGTGGCACCATCCACCGTCAGGCAACAGGCCCCACTCGCCTCGAGCACTTGCCCGTTGACCGTGTATATCGGAGGATCGTGGCTGGTAGGGCTACCACCGTACACTTCATTCGTGCTCGTGAGACCTGAGGGCATGTCAATGGCTTCGAAGTCCCACCCGGTACTCGGAGGCTGATACGTGCCGGTCGTACCGAGTTCACGAACGGGACAGTAGGACGGATAGCTCCCGGGACACGACACCGAACAGTTGTTCTGTCCGTATTCGCAGTTGACAAGTTCCCCGGTTCCACGTCCCGTCGAACAATGACCGGCACTGAGAACAGCAGGCGTGCCATTGGATTCGCGAACTGCGAAACCCGACGAGCACCCCACGCCTGCGCTCGTAGTGATCAAGTCACCTCCATAGAACGCCGAGTAGTCATCGAAGCGACATCCCACAGGGCAATACCCATCGAGTGGCGTGGCCGGCGTTGATGTGTACGACGAGACTGTGAGACGCCCGTTGCCATAGAGAGTGTTGAGCGCCACCTGAGCAGCATTCGCGTAGCCTGCAGGAGCCACCGTCGCACTCGCCGTACCTGCGGTTGTCGAGTTTGCCGTGGGGGGAGTCTGCAAGATGACATCGACGGTGCTGGTCGCCGCATCGGGCCCCAGGTAAGCCATGTTGACGCCTTGTGCTTTGAGAGTCGAGGTGTCGTGCTCCACCTGAGTCACCAACGCGTTGAGCTGCTCAAGACTGTACTTCACTGTGAGGTATGTGACGTGAACGCCGCTGCTCAACCGGCCGTTGACCCAGGATTCCAGCGCTGGGTCTGTCCCCACGACGTAGACCGTGATGTCGTCGGCGTTGTCCACCCGCACGTCTCCAAACGACGAGCGGAATAGACCGGGGGCGCTGGTCGCGATGACGGAAGCTGTAGCCGTTGAACCCCAGTTTTGATCCAACGCGCTTGAAGGGCCGGGTGCGGCGTTGACCGGAATGCTGGTCGCCACGACGAGTGAGAGAAAGCCGGCCCCCACCAGAGCCTGAAGGCGCTTTGCTCTCCGGAAGTCCATGACCTTTTCCTCGTATGCTGTGCGATTGCGCGGATTCCTAGGTCGGTCCTGTGGCTTGTCAGCACGGATGGTACGCGGGTGACCAAGGTCCCGTCAATTCCCTGTATTCCCTGACCGAGAACTTCGCTAAGAGAGCGCTGTGGTTCTGCTCTTCCGTGGAAGATTCGGTGACTTTGAACCGAGCTGAGGCGCAGCGCTCACTGGTCCTCCACGATCTCGACATGGACATCGTGATGCCGATGGAACGGAGCCGTCCAGTCCTCCCCGGGACAAAGCCTTACCGTCGCAGCCGGGCGATCTCCTCGCCGGCTTCCCGTCGTCAAGACGTGCCGGTGCTGCCACCCGGTGGGCGGGACGCACCCGCCCGCACCGCTGCCTCCGTCAGGTGTCGAGGCGGCGCTGCCTTGGCCAAGGCCCTTGTCGACCGGACACATTCAGGCGGTCACATCATTCGTGAATCCCGTCGGTCAGTTTCGCCCCCGAACCCTCGGGCGAGCCAGTCGGACCTCCTCGCGGTGCTGTCCCCATCAGGGCGATTCGTCGCTCCAAGTCCGGCCCAGCGTGCACGCTGGTCGTGCCGCCATTGGCGCCGACTATCTACGGGCCGGTGGCTACCTCGGCCAGACCGAGGCCGACCGCATAGCACTCGTCCGTCGAGGAGACGCAGTCTATGGCGGACAATTCCTCGCCACTGACCGCCGTCGGGCCGGAAACCACCTCCCAGGAGCCGGCCGAGTAGCGCTCGATGAGCGGTCCCCCTCCGCCCGCGTATGGGTACGCCGTTGCTGTACCGAGTGGTTCGCCGGCGCCATTAGGAACAGGTTCGATCGCGCCGACCGCCCAGCATCGTTCAGCGGATGTGCAGGCCACGCCGGAAAGCAAACCGCCATCCGGCGAACCGCTGACCAACGGGCTGGCAACGAGGGCCCAGGCACCAGTTGAGTAATGCTCGATCAAGGGTTGAACGCCGACGCCAAAGGTACCTCCCACTGCCCAGCAATCGCTGGCGCTGACACACATCAAACGACCTAGTCCGGTGCCCCCACCCGCACCATCATCGTTCAAAGTCACAGACCACGCCGCTCCGGAATAGTTCTCGATGAGCACGCCGTCAGACGTGCTGCCAACCGCCCGGCACTCGTTGGCGCCGACGCAAGCAACCGAGCTCAGTGAACCGTTGATTAGAGGTTTCGCGCTACTCACGACGGTCCAGGCTGCTCCGTCGTAATGCTCGATGAGGGGGTGCTCGAGGCCGTCTCCGCCGTTCTGGGAATCGGTACCGAAGACGCCAACCGCCCAGCAGTCCTCCTCGGTCACACACGTAACGGCGCTCAGCGAATCGGTGTCGCCGACGACCGCCGGGCCATTCACAACGGTCAACCCGGCCCCGGCGTCCTGCTCGATCAAAGGCTGGAGGACGGCGTCGGGGGTGCCGGTTGCGGGCGCTTCGGTTTGCTGACCAACCACCCAGCAGTCGCCGCCAGAGCTCAGGCACGTCACACCGTACAGGGAGGTATCAGGACCTGAACTGCCTGCGAGGGTCCAGGCACCATTGGAGTAACGCCAAACGGTGCTCCCGCCAACCGCCGGCACCGCCGGAGCTGGGGCAGGAGATGGCGCTCGGCGCAAAGCCAGACGGAGTGCTCACGGTGCGCCACGCCACGGCGGCCGTGCCTGTTGGCGTTGTCCCGGTGTCTCCAGAGGTTGCCGTCGGTCCTTGAAACCTTCCAACGTGGACGGCGAGCGCGATGCCGGCAACCGCCGCAATGCCAACGATCACGACGACGCTTGTAGCCACCAGTCCGACGCGAGCTCCCCGCCGTTGCAGGTGGATACGGTCCATTACGCTGGAATCTACCTCGGTAGGCGCCACTCGTCGACGAAGGTTGCCAACATAAGTTCTCAGCAGGCGGACCACCTCGTCGTCCGTTGGGCGGTTAGGATCAGGCATCGGCGAACTCCCCTTCTGAGCTTCTCCATCGCCCTTCCGAGATGGCTCCGGGCGGTTCCGGGGCGGCACCCGAGGGCCCCGGCGCATTCTGTAATCGTTAGGCCGTCGACGTGGTGGAGTACAACCACTGCCCGTTGCGGCCCAGAAAGCGATCGAAAGGCCCGCTCAATCTCGGCCAGCCGCGCTTCTGGAAGGGTAGGGAGCACTGGCTCCACCGCCCAGCGCTCAGGGGGCCAGAGAAGGCGGCGGTGCAGCAATCTGCGGCGGTGTATCGCGTGATTAACGCAGATACGGGTGAGCCAAGCGGAGAGGCTATTAGGATCGCGCAGCGCCCTCCAGGAGCGCCAAGCCGAGAACATGCTCTCTTGGACGACGTCCTCGGCCTCATGCGGGTCACCGACAATGGCTACGGCGAGCCCGAGCAGGCGATTGGCCTCGGGGAGCACAGCCCGTTCGAACTCGGCCTCCCGCTCGGTATTGGTCATGACGACCCCCATGACCTGGATGTGGAGTCCCACATACAGTAGATGCGACGAGAGCGCAATCTTCTTACAGGAATCGAAGGATGATGCGGGCACGGAGTGCGGCTCGCTGGGAGGTGGTGGCGGCGAGCCAGACCCTCCAGGAGACGGCGCGTGACGTCGGTCAGGACGAGCGGGGGAGGATGCATAGCGAGGGTGCTCGTGAGGGTGGACGGGTACCACTATCGTACGGATGTTCGGCTCCGCGCCGCGAGGCCCGCATGAAGATCCCGGAGAGCACCAAGCTGTCGCTGCAGGGCAAGCTGGTGGCCCGGCAACGGGAGCGCTGGCCCCAACTCCAAGCGTGCGGGTGCGCTTCCGGGGCAACCT
>CAWCBS010000003.1:0-108273 GCA_963793875.1 uncultured Chloroflexia bacterium
GGTCTTCCTCGCTCGCCATCTCCTCGGGAGTGAAGTACCAGCCGTGGACCTTGCCGAGCTGATCCGGGGCGATCACCCGCCCGTCCAGGGCCAGGTCGTAGAGGAGGACCTTCGCCTCCGTGTCGGTGAGCTTCGTGTCGCGCAGCTGGTCCACCAGCTGTACCAGGTCTCGGTACGAGTGGAAGGTGCGGTCCAGTCCCCGGTCGACCTCGGCCACGAGCTCGAGCCCAGTCGTGTGCTTGCGCCGCAGGAGCCTGTCGCCGCCCGAGAAGGCCATGTTGTCGCACACGAACACGCGCAGGCCGGCGATCACCCCGAGCGCGAAGGCCTGGTCGTTGGCGTGACGCAGGCCGACCGCCATCCCTCCCTCCAGACCCTCCACCAGCGGGGCACCCGTGGTCGGCATCAGGTCCAGAGTGCCGAAGAGACGCGCGTTCTCGTGGCTCACCGAATACTGCTCGCGCATCACGGCGTATCCGCGGTCGGAGAAGGCCTGCTTGACCGTGCTGACCAGCTCGATGTGGGGAACGGGCCGGTGGTACGGGCCCATCGGCGCACCGGCGGGAATGCCGGCGAGCTCGTCCAGGGTGACCAGGTGCGAGGCCGAGTGACTGAGCACGGCCTCGGGGCGGGGTCGGTCGGCGGTAACTGCTGCCATGGCGATTCCTCCTGTGGCGGGTTTCGTGGCGGCCTCGTCGGCCGCGCCACGGGAAAGCCCGAGGTTCCGCGGCCCCGGAGGGAGGCCGCAGGCCAGCGCAGTGGTGCCCGGAGGGGCCGTGGGTTCTCGGGCATCGTGGCCTCAGCGGCCGGCAGCCACCAAACTCAGCTCAGGAGCCCGCTCGATCACTCCGCCAGGCGAGACCATTGGCCATGTCCACGAACGCGGTGGGGCGCGGGGACGATCCAGGGCAGGTGGCACGGATGCAGCCATCGCTCTACGATGGAGTCCCCCCTCTCGGCGCTGGGGCGGCCGCCGTGGTCGTCCCAGCGCCACTCGCTACGTCGCACGCCGTCGACTCTGGCCCCGGGGTCGCTCGCTGCCGACCAGAGCCCGTTGCCACGCACGGGGTGAGGGAGAGGCGGCGTGCCGCCTCCCCCTCCCGCGATCACTGCTCGGAGGGCTCACCCTCCTTGCGGTCGTCATTGCCCAAATCCGGGTCTGCCGCTTCCACGTCCTCGACCTCCTGCTCGAGCCCGTCCTCCCCCGCATCCTCGGCGGCGGCGTGCCGCATCTCCCACGGCAGCCGGCTGCGCGCCGCGGCGATCTCCATCTCCGCGAGGTCATGGATGCCGGTGGTCCGGAGCAACCCGATGTGGGCCGCCACCGCCTCGGAGCTGTAGTCGAAGCGGTCCGTGGTCAGCCCGTGCTCGCCGGCGGCAAGCGCGATCGCCAGGGCCACATCCACCAGGCACCCCTCGCCTCCCGCAGCGTGCGCGGTCAGCGCCTCCTCGGCTGCCCGGATGCCTCCGTCCTTGGCGACCACCAGGCCGAGAAGCTCGGCGGCCACCTCGCAGACGGCGGGCTTGGCCTCGCTCACCCAGAGCGTGAGCACGTGAGCGACGGCCTCGTCGTGCGTGAAGGCGTGGTTGCGGAGCGCCTCGCCGACGGCACGGAAGCGTGTGGCGTGAGCCTCGCGGAGAAGCTTCTTCTCCGCCCGCTTGGTGGCGCGCTCCGCCTTCAGGTCGGGCACACCGCTGCCCTCCACGCCGGCGTGACGCGAGCGGTCGGTGCACACGTAGTTCGCCTTCCCGTCCTTGTCCACGAACGCGGCGTGGCAGGGCTGCTTGATGTGCTCGCGCTTGGCGATATGGACGTCGCCATGTCCCTGGCCCAGCCGCTGCACCTTGGAGTTGTGGGCGAAGTAGCCGTAGTTGGGCGGGTCGACGATAGCGCAGCCCTCCTTGGCCAGCCGGCTCCGCGTCTTCTCCTCCTCGAGGCGCCGCTTGCGCTCGCGGACCACGGTCTCGACCGCGGACTTCACGTTCCATCCCTCCCCGATCCTGCGCAGGCACTCGTCGAGCTCCTCCCCGCTCTCACTGACTGCGGTGAGCTCGTGCGCGTCGCGGGCGGTCATGGTCCCCGCCTCAATCAGCTCACGTACCAGGGTCGGCAGGCCTGCGACCACCCGCCACGCCTCGATGTTGTCGGGCGTGGTGTGGAGGGCTGCGGCGACCAGCTCGGTGTCGGCGCCCAGATCGAGGAGCTGCTGCATGGCATCAGCCGCCTCGAGATCCGTGAGTTGCTCCCTGTCGATGTTCTCGACTGCCCGCTTGAGAAGCCGCTCGACATCTCCACCGGGGGGCACGATGACCGCCGGGACCTCATCGAGGCCGGCAAGGCGTGCGGCGGCGAGACGGCGAGAGCCGGCCGCGAGCGTGTAGCCACCTTCGGGGTGGGGCTCCACGGTGACCGCGGTGAGCATCCCGTGACGGCGGATCGACTCCGCCAGATCCTCGATGCCGCGCAGTTCCTGGCGGACGTTCCCGACATCGCGAATCTCCGCGAGCGGGATGATGGCGACGTTGAGCAGGGTTGCCGTGGTCATGGCTGACCTCCCGTATGGGGACTGGCCCCTGGGTTCTTCCAGGAGCGGCGGTGCGAAGGCACCGCCTGCCAGCGGCAGAGCCCGAGCCCAAGAGGCCGTCAAGGGCGCGAAGCGCCCGACCCCTTGCGGGTTGACGGCGCCGCGGGGCTCGGGCCACCACCCGCGGGTTGGCCGATCTCGAACCAGCCCTTCTTGAGGAGACGGGGCAGAGACGGGGAAGGCGCGGGCGGTCTTGCCGCCCGCGCCCCCACAGGGGGAACCGCTTACGCGGCCCCCTCCACGGCGGGCTCTTCGCCCGTGTCCGCCGAGGCCGTGAGCGGCCGACCGAGGAGTTGGAAGTTCTCGACCACGAGGTCCACCTGCTTGATGCGGTGGCCTTCCACCTCGCGCACGCGGGATCCGAGGCGCCCGTCGACGTAGAGCTCCCGGCCCTTGCCCGCGTACTGGGCCAGGGTCTCGGCCACGCGCTCCCAGCAGACGACCGTGTGGAAAGCTGGCGACCCCCGCGGCGGTGGTCGCCAGGGTCAGGTCCAGGACCGCCTTGCCGCCGGCGGTGTACCTGAGGGCCGGCTCCGCGGCAACGCGTCCCAGGATCGCGAAGCGGCAGGTTCCGAAGCTCCGGCTCTTGACGGTCGCGCTCTCGGCGATGATCTCGCCGACGGGCTGCTCTGGGTTCTGCTTCCGGGCCATGATGTGTCCTCCTTGAGGGGTGATTGCGTGGCTTCCGTGAAGCGGCGCGCAGAAGGCCGAGCGGAAACCCCTCGCCGCCAGGCGACTTGGCTTGGGGGTTGCAGCGAGGCCGCGCGCTGCTTGGATGCCACCTGCAGCGATCACCTTCCTCGGGAGGAAGGACACCCATCGCCCGGTCCTGGACCCCGTGCAGCGCATCGCGCCAGGAGCACCGGAGGTCAGCAGTCTGAGTGTCCGCCGCCCGGTGAGTGGCGTGGTCGCGCCGGCGCGAGGTACACTTGTTCGTATGGTTCCAGCAGAACGACAGGTCAGTCGGCAGGCTCCTGAGGCAGGGGCCAGGACCATCCCGGCGTTCCAGTCCGAGAGGCCGAAATGAGCGGGCTGTGGGCTGCGTGGGCACGGGGACCCATGGCCCCAGCCCAGGCGTTGCGTCGGCCCCTCTCGCCCTGGGCGGCGGTACTGGTTGCCCTGTGCTGGATCGTCACGGCGCCGCTCGTCCTGGTCGTCGGGATGGTGGCCGAGATCCTTGGTCGGGCCCTGGCGATCGCGGTCCGGGTCGTGGTCGGAGTGTTCGCCCTCGGTGCCGCGGTGGCACTTCTGGACCTCTTTCTGACGCACACCTGATCCCCGGGCCGCCAGGGGTCGCCTCAGAGTCCTGCCTCGGCCTCCGCTACGCGGCGCGTCCGCCGCTCGGCAGGTCGAGCGGGACGACCTGATCGGGAAACACCGCCGTCAGCTCCAGGTGCCCACCGAGAGCCGCCACGTAGCGAGAGAGTGTCGAGACGTAGAGGTCCTCCGAGCGCTCGAGGCGCGAGACGTTCCCCTGGGTGACGTCGAGCACCTCGGCGACCTGCACCTGGGTCAGCCCTCGCTCCTCCCGCAGCCGGTGGAGGGTGATGACAGCGTCCATCAGGCGTCGGTAGGTCTCGACCCGCTCCCGTCCCTCGGGAGTGGCGACGACCTGCTCGGCCAGGGTGCGAAACGGCCGGTGCCCACTCATCTCAACTCTCCTTCCCGCCGGAGCTCGGCGAGATGCTCGTCATACAGTCTGTCCGCGAGCGGGACGTACTCCACGTACCACTCCTGCCACCGCCGCGCCTTGCTGCCCCCAATTAAGAGGATGGCGGTTCGCCGCGGGTCGAAGGCGAAGAGCACCCGAAGGGCCGTAGCCGGCGGCCGCAACTCCTTCATGTTCGGGTGCCGAGACGTCTTGATGGTGTCCGCCAGCGGTCTTCCCAGGGCCGGACCATCGCGCTCCAGGAGCTGGACCGCGGCGGTGAGCGCCCGCTGATCCTCGACCCCGAGGGTCTCCCACCAGGCCTCGAACTGGTCGGTGAACTCGACCTCCCACGAGGCCATTATGCTCCTCTCCTCATATTAGTCAAGGATCATATCACCGCCACCAGCGCGCCGCCGGGCTCACGCGGCCACTTCGGCGTCGCCGGGAGTGACGGCATCGAGCACCCGGTGGGCGGCCGTCTGGATGCGCTGTGCCGACTCGGCAATGGCGCGACGGGCCTGCTCGCCACCCCCGGCCCACACCGCCAGGTAGCCGAAGGAGTACTCGGAGGTGTCGATGCCGAGCCCGGCGCACACGATGTACGCGACCGACTCCGCCTCCAGCTCGGCCTGCTCCCGGCACAGTCCTGCGCGATCCGCGTGGAGGATGGCGTGGCCCAGCTCGTGGGCCAGCGTCTTCACCTGGTGGCTCTGCCCGTTCCGCACCTCGATGCGGATGCGCCGCAGCGCGTGGTTGCAGTCGCCGTTCACGCCGTCGGGCAGGTAGTCCTCCTCCACGGTGAACTCCAGGCTGTGGGCGACGTCGCGCAGCTGCGTGTACCAGTCCTTCGGGTCGCTGCCCTCGAGACGGCTCACCGGGGGCGCGGCCAGCTCCTCGCCATCCGTTTGGCTGACGTCGAAGACATGGGTTACCCGGAACGCGTGGGGCCTCCCGGCCACCCATCGCTCGTCCCCGGAGTCGCCGTCGACGACCCGGAGGCGCGGGACGACGGGAGCCAGGATGGCGATGCCGTGCTCGCCCTTGCGCACGTGGCGACCGAGCCGGAGCCAGGCGTGGAACCCGGCGACGCGCGTGGCGTCGGGCCGCTGGGCAGCGATTCTGTGGAATCTCAAGCGCGTCGAATGACGCGAGCCTCCTCTGGCCGTGCCGTCTCACTCACTTGGCCCACACCAGTTCCTCGAAGATCGCGGCGGGTCAGGCGGTCTGCATCACCCGGACGGTGTCTTGCTTCGCTGCCGACGCGATCGCCAGTGACTGGCAACAGGTGGTGCCTGTGGCTGCGCTGCGTTTGTCTCACCGAAGGAGAGGCGAGGCGATCGGACTGCACGGACTCCAACGTACCGCGGTCGTGTCCGCACCTGTAGCCCGCGGTGCACACGACCAGCCCTCTGGCTACGACGGCTTGATACCCGCAACCAGGTACATCAGGCTGCCACCAGCAGTCGAAAAAGCTCCGCCGCGGATCGCAGCCATGTCCGCGCGCATCTCCTCCAACCTCGTGGACCAGGCATCCGCGAACTCCGCGGCAGCACCGCCGCCTGCCGTGAAGTACCGATGGGTCTGATCCCGGCTCCAGAACCAACGCTCCTCCGCCAGAGCGGTCGCCCGCGCGTCCACCAAGGCGGCCTGCTCGGGGGAGGAATACGGCGGCCACAGCGGAGAGGTCTTATCCGAGAGGAAGCACCCCACGACGCCGAGACCCGCCTCGGTGAAGTGCCCGGGCAGCAGGTCTCCCACAGAATTGTCGCCCTCGCCGAGGGCGACCTTGCCGGCCTCGCACGTGGCATAGAAGGTGAGCGCGGAGGTGAGCCCCCTGCGGTCGGCCTGCGGCGAGACGCTCGTGCGCACGAGCTGTCCGGCCAGGTTGTTGGGTTCGGCGACGAGCACCATGCCACCAGGGCGAGTGACCCGGCACATCTCGCGGAGCACGCCGGTGACGTCGGCCACATGGATGAGCACGGTCTGGCAGGTGACCAAATCGAAGTGCCCATCGGGAAACGGGAGCTGCTCGCCTCGACCCTGGATCACGCTCGTCGTCACAGGGGAGCAATGGTCGGGGACGAGCACCGCCTGTTCCACCCAGGCGGTCTCCGGGTCGACGCCGGCGCACTCGGTCAGTGCGGGAAGCAGCGGGGTCAGCGCGCGGGACCAGTGCCCCAGCCCGCAACCCACGTCCAGCAGCGAGCGCGTCGCCCCGAGCCGGAGGCGCGAGACCACGAGTTCGGAGGAAGTCCTCGTTCCACCAGTAGTCACGCTGCTCGTCGAAGAATGCCGCAGAGTGGCCGGATGATCGGTCGACTGTCATAGAGTGGATCCGCTTTTAGCCATAGCCTGAAGGGAGTGCCCGCCGAGACGGGCACTCCCTATGTTGGCTACTGAACCTGCACCCGTTCCGGGATCTGCAGTGTCTGGGAGGAACCACTCCCGATCCGATAGGTCACATCGGTATCCTGAATAGTCCAGGACTGTGAGAAGCCGCTAGAGACTTGGAGAAGCGTGACTATGTCGTAGAAGGCTCCTGAGCTCACGACGGCTCCAGCCGCCTGCTGAACTTTTCCTTCGAGTGTCTCCCCCGCTTGCGCTGTGTCCAAACCGGGTGCAGCTGACACCGCGTCAGCCAGCGTCCCCGTCACCGGTTCGACGCCGGACCATGCAACGACAACCGGCGCGGATGTGGGATCAATCACCACGCCAACATGCTCGATGGTTATGTTGCCCGGACCGAGGACCTTCAGCACAGTGGTGCCGTCAGTCAGCCCAGCCACAGGCTCCGCCCAGTCCAGTGTGACGCCAGTCGCGACTGGTCCCACACTGACGATGCTTGTCGGCGCCGACTGAGTCGTTGGTCCCGGAGCAGACGTGCAGGAAGTCAGGAGGGTGGCCAGAAGTACCATGCCGGAGGTGATGAAGCCACCCCTCGAAGTCGACACTCTTGCCGCGGCTCGTGGCAGCCATCTCATGGCGTCTATCCCGTTCTGGGCCTTACGGATGTCGCGAATCTCCTACCGTGACTCACGGCCACGATACAACCTGGGCCCCCGTGCTCGCCTGGATCAGGTAGGTGGTGTTCGAGCTTGAGCTGAGGGGCGCACGGAACGTTTGGAGGTCCGACCATGCATAAGTACAAGCTCCAGTCACCGACCAGTCTCCAACCGTGGCCTGCTTGGCCTCGTGATACACCTGTGCGAATTCGCGGACTCCGCTGGGGACCTGCAAGTAGTACGTCCAAGTCGTCGAATTGGACATAGACGCTGACACGGCAATCCCAGCTTGGGCCGTCACATCGACAACGAAGATTGAGATATCAGTACTGAGGTTGCCGCTGATGGTGGCGCCGACCGTAGTAGAGCTACTCAGGGCGTACGAGATGGTGCCGGGGCCAGTTAGCCAGTAGCTCGTCGCGCTCGTGGCCATGCCCACCGTACCTATGCCCCCGTCCACGCCTACCCCGTACTCAGGAGGGCATCCCATGGGCTTCGCCGGCTGCGCCGGCAGAGACGGACCAGCGGCAAAAGCCAAGGTGGGTGTGAGCACGCTCGCGACCAACGTCGCTCCGATGAGCGCCATTCGCATGATCTTCACTGTAGAGGGTCCTCCGATCGATTGAGCCCTGCCGATGAATCACGACAGGGTTGGTACCCCGGTGGCCGCCAACCAAGCTAAGCCATCGGTGCGATCGTCGCAATCCCTCATCCCCGGCGGACCACGACCTGTGACACGGCTCTATGCTGGCGCTTCCCTCCTCTCTTACTGGTTGCGTCGACGGTTACGGAACCGGACACTGGCCCCGGGCGTCCCGAGTCACAAGATGCGGAGGTCCCGAGTGTGGCCGTGACTTTGAGCCCCTCTGCCGCTGTCCATATTCTCCTGTGGTCCCCTGGTCGGGGAACCACGAGCCGAGGCGGGCGGTGGAGATACTCCTCGACCCACCCCAAACCACGGCATCGGTGTCGGCGAGGGCGCGGTCGCCCTGCACGGCGGCGGCCCGGCGATCGCGTCGTCCACTCGGACGCGTCGAGCCAAGCCAGAGCCACGATCTGAGGCCATGCGGCGACCCAGGCTAAGCTATGGCACGGCATCGACATGGCGCCGTCAAGCGGTCAGCGCAACGACTTCTGACATCTTCTCATGGGGAGTGCGGTAGGCGAGAGTCTGCCGGGGACGAGTGTTAAGACTTCGCTGGATGCGACGCAGCTCGCCGGGGCTCACAGCCGAGAGGTTGCTGCGCTTCGGCAAGTACTGGCGCAGGAGACCATTCGTGTTCTCGTTGCTTCCGCGCTGCCATGGCGAGTGCGGATCGCAGGTAAGACAGTCCAGCGTTCGGATTACCTGGGGCGGGAAGCCTTCGCGCTCGAGCTGGTCGAGCGTGACATCGCAATCCTCCACCACGTCGTGCAGCACTGCAGCGATCTGGTCCCTCTCCCCATCCACTGACGCCATCACCCGAAGCGGGTGCAGGATATACGGCTCAGGTTCTGGCGACGGGTAGGTCTGACCGCTGTGGGCGGAAACGGCCATACGGATCGCGCGGTCCAGGAGGGAGGCGGCGGGTTTCATCGAGGAGACATCCTATCGCCACCATCGGCTTTCGTGTCCGGCCAGCGGCGTCGCCATGACCCGCACGGGCCTCCGTCGTCAGGGGCGCTCACCGCCGTAAATGACATGAAGGCGAGGCGGGTCAGGCTGCATCTCGCTGAGCCGGTCCGCGGCCCCACGTAGCTCCGCCTTGGCCCGAAGCGTCCGCTGGTCGCCCGGACCAAAGGCGGCGTCCGTATCGAGAAACGCGATCGCCGCCGCGATGAGCGGGAGGATGCGCGTGGCGGGAGGCAGAGCGTCGCCGGCCATCTTCGGACCCCCGGTGGGTGCTGTTACGACGCACCCCCAAAGGCGGGGACGGCTCCGCGCTGCAAGGCCGAGCGCAGCGAGCCCGGCCTGAGCCTTGCGGCGTCCAGGAGCCGGGTCCGCCAGAGTAGAAGCGGCGAAGCAGCAGGGGAGGCGGGGATGGCACGGGTCGCATAGCCGTCCGATCGCTGCGCGAGTTCACATGCGCGCAGAAGCCGCATCAGCCGTGCGGTCGCCGGGCGGCCCACCCAGGCCGCTCCTTCGGAGTCAGCCGTCCAGCGTGGGTCGCTCCGCCTCGGCCTGCACCGCCCGGCCCGCCCGCCGAGCACCCGGTTCGGGCACAACTGGAAGGGGAGTGAAGCCGAGAGCCCGCGGTGTTGGCCCGGCAGGAGTGGGAACGTCGGAAAGACGACGGAGCAGCCGCTGGACCGCCGCGCTGTCGTCCTCTACCGCCGCTCTCTCCTCCTCAGTCAGGGGAATGGTGGCCATCATCCGCTCCATGTCCGCTCCGGCCTCGATAAGCTGCCCGCGGGTCGACTCCTTGGGGACGTAGAAGTCGCACCGAGCGCACGCCATCCGATGCGGACACTGCTCGAAGAAGCTGTAGGTGCAGAAGCCGTGACCGAGGTTGTAGTACTGCCAAGGGGCGCCTGCTGCCACGGCGCCGCTCTGCACCGCGTCACGGTCGATGAGAACCTCGATGGTGCGCACGTTCCTGGCGAAGTAGCCGGCATCCCGATAGGCCTTGGTCAGGGTGTTGGGCGTGATCAGTGCGTAGTGCTGGGTGGACGCTGGGGAGCGGTGCCCGAGCCACGCCTGCAGCTCGAATAGAGTCATCGGATCCTTGGCGTTGTAGAGCTGGCTTGCGATCGTCGCCCGCGCGCGGTGCGAGGTGATCGGTCCCCGCGCGTCGGAAAGGGGGACGCCCGCCTTGCGGCTCAGCAGGGGGATGAGGTTCTCGTTGAGGTACCTCACAGGCACACGCCGAGCCCGGTGGCAGAAGAGAAAGGAGACGCGCTCCCCGGTGCGGCGGTCGGCCAGGAGGGGCTGGGAGCCGCGCGCGGTCTCCCAGGCGGCGATGGCCTCGCCCACCAGGGCGTCCACGGGTTTGGTGTACGGCCTGCCTGTCTTGTGGGACGGGACATCGAGGAGACACGTCCGTGCTCCTCCGACGTCAGTCGACTCCTGCCACCGGACGCAGCCGACGCGCAGCCGCACGATCTCGTCGCTGCGCAGCCCCGCAAACAACCACACCGCCGCGAGTGCACGCAGGAACGTCAGCGGGTAATGTGGCGCCCGTCCGGCCGCGGTGATGGCCGAACCGTTGCGGACGTCCTCACCGGCGAGGTTGAGGCCCGCCCACATCAGCTTCGCCCAGACGTCGTCGGCGATCACCCTCGGCGCCGGGTTGATCAGGGCGCTGATGCTGCGCCGCACGGCGAAGCTCCGTGGCGGATTGAAGCGCCGAGGAATCCACTCCCACTCCTGGGCGTCGCGGAAGGCAGTGCTCAGAGCGTGGAGTGCGGCGGCCTTGGAGCGGGGAGAAAGCGGGCGCGTGGCAGCCTGGGAAGGGCCGGGACGAGTGGCCGTGAACTCGCCGACGTGCATCTGGTCGAGGGCCGCGACAGCCTCAGCGGCGAGCTGCCGCGTCCACTGGGCAGGACTGCTGACGTCGCGATGAGTGGAGTGAAGCCACCTCCCCACCTTGAGCAGCCAGTGCCGGCTGGTGGCGCGGGTCTTTGGTGCCAGGGTGGAGGTGGCCTCCCACCGACTCACCCAGGCGGCCCAGTCCGATGCCATCCCCACCGCGCGGGCCTCGGCGAGCCGTTCAGTGGCAACCTCCTGTTCGCGAAGCGGCTCCTCGAGGGTCCCGAGGTGGACGAGCGCCCGGCTCAGGCAGCAGAGGAGGCCGCGGCTTCGGTGGCTGATGCTCGCCTCATGCCGGAGGCGCTCCAGGGTCGCCGTGGTCAGCCCAGCCAGTTCGGGGGCTCCATGGGCGAGCATCACCCGGGCGACGACGCTCCTCAGGTGGCGGCGCGTGTCCGGTGAGTACCCCCAGCTGACGACAACCGTCTCGATCTGGGTCAGCTGGGAATCGACGCGCACGGTGCCGAAGACCTTGCGCGCCACCCCTCGCCAGTCGGCGTTGACCACCACTGACGGATCGGGCAGACAGCCGAGCACGTACGCGGTGGCGATCATGTAGTGGCGGCTCGCCCCCGCTGTCGTGGGCCGGTTGGCGGTGAGGAGTTGGCTCCTCTCCGGAGCCAGGACACGGCGCCAATGCGCCTCGTCCCACCCCCAGAAGCTCTGGCCTTCCCAAAGGCAAGCGCGCAGCAGGGCGAGCAGCGCCCGGTCCTTCCAGTAGGGGTTGCCTTCGGTCAGGGTGAGTGCGTCACGCAGCGGGTGTACCAACCGCTCGGCATCGCCGAGCTGCTCCAGGATCGTCTGGACAGTGCGACCTCCCCACCCGTGAGCCGTGCCGAGGACAGAGAGCGCCTCTCGCTCCGCCACCGTCAGACACGGGGATGTGTCGTAGCCAGCGACGCCGAGGCGTCCAGAAACTCCGTCTCCTGCGTGAGCGAGCGCGGCAGTCCTCACGCCCCGGCCTCCTTCGCCGCCACTGGCTGCGCGAGAGCTTCGACGCGCCAGGCATGGATCTGAGCCATGCCGCCGGTGAGGCGCGACGCCAGGTCGCGGCCAGAGAGATGAATGTACTGGAGCGTCGTCGCGGTGCTGCGGTGACCCGCGAACTGGGCGATCGCATGGATCTCCCAACCGCAGCGCGCCAGGTCGGTGAGGCAGAGGTGGCGCAGAGTGTGCGTGCTGAAGCGTGGGAGCTCCGCCCTCTCGGCGAGACGGCGCACCACCTTGGACCAGGTCCAGACCGTGATCGGCTGACCGAGGTTGCGCCGCGATTCCGAGACGAAGATGGGGCCTCGCTGCCTCGTCATCGTTCGCCGGTGGTCGAGATAGAGGCCGAGCAGGACGCCGGTCGCGGCAGAGTAGGGGATGACGCGGCCGCGGCGGCTCTTGGTGGTTTCGGCCCTGAGCCGCAGGGTTCGGTGGGCCGGATCGAGATCGTTGGTGGCAAGGGAGCAGAGCTCCTCCCGCCGGAGAGCGGCGTCATACGCCATGGCGAGCATCAGCCGGTCGCGGATGGGGAGAGCCCGCGCCAACTCAAGGACACGTTGCCACTCCGGGTCGCTCGGGATCCACGGCAGCGGCGTGAAGTGAGGGATCAGCCCGCGGCGGCGCTCACCGTCGAAAGCGTGCCCGGGGGTGAAACGGCCCCGGCCGACCGGGTTAGCTGCGCAGACGCCGTCTTCGACGAGGTGGTCGTAGAACAGCCGAACCGCGACGAGGCGCTGGCGCAAGGTGGCGTTGGCGAGCCCGGCTCCCGAGCTGAGGGCGACCACACCGCGTCCTCTGGGATGCGGTCGCGCCGTGAGATGGTGGACGTAGCGGGCCACGTCAGCGCGGCGAGCGCTGAGGGGGTCGATCCCTTCGCGGCTGCAGACTGCCAGATAGTCGGCGAGGGCCCGACCGTACGCCTCCACGGTGCGGGGCGCCAGACCGAGGTTCCGCTGCACCTCAAGCCAGGCGCGCGCGTGGGGCAGGCCACCCAGGGCAAGCTGCCAAGCGGGCTCGGGAGGTAGCACTGGCACCGACTTGTCCCCGTCCTCCACAGTTTCCACAGAGAGGGGTTCCCCCGCGCCCCCTCCCCAGAGACTACTACGACGGAGTGGTATTCCCCATAACATGGATGAGGAGGGTGTTGCCCCAGCTGTACCGGTGGAAGCGCCGCTGCACGTCCAGCCAGGCGCGCCAGGCCGTGGAGTTGGTGAGGTCCGCGACGCCGTCGGCGAGGGTGGCGAGCAGCTCGGTTGCGGTGGTGCGTTCCATGGGACGGTCCTCCTGTGGGTGGGGCTGCGATGCGCAGCGACACGGCGGAGGCCGAGCGAGCGGAGGGAGGAGCCGCAGGCTCCAACGCAGTGGTGCCCGGAGCTCAGGAGCGAGGCCGGAGCACGCTGCCCAGCAGAGCAGCCCGCCCACAGGGGAGGCGGATCCGGGATGCGGCCGCATCGAGGGTGCGCCATCACCGGACGCGGCAGCCCCACCGCCTCGGCAATACTGGCCGCCGATCATGCAGCGGCGCAGACCTGACCAGCACCCGCTGGACCCGTTGTCCGCCCAGCGTCGGATCGGGGCCCTGCTGGCCCGGACGCGCTCTCTCGGCCAGGCCGCGAGGCAGCTACCTGCGGACGACGCTCACGGGTTGCCCGATGGTCTGGTGGGGTCGCTCGACACCACGATCATCCAAGCCCTGGAGATCCGGGCCGTCCTGCTCGCCGGGTCAGGCCGGGCCCCCGAAGCAGCCCGCAGCGCCCGGAATGCGCTCATGGTCCGCGAGTACTTCCGCGGGGATCCCCTGGAGAAGATCGGTGAGCGGCACGGGCTGAGCCATCAGCGGGTTCGCCATCTGATGCTCGCCTTCGGCGCCTGTCGAGTACCGGAGCCGCCCCGGCGATGCAGCATCTGCCCGGAGCCGGTCGAGGCCTTTGGGCTCTGCCGTTTCCACTACTACCGCCTGCGCACGTACGGGGACCCGGAGTTCGTGCTCCGGCGAGGGGTGAGCGCGGAGCACGGGACCCCCAGTCGGTACGACGCCGGATGCCGATGCGCCGCGTGTCGCGCCGCGAACACCGCCCGCTATCACGAGAGCACTGAGCTTCGCCGTCGGGCACTTGCCAGCGCGGCGGTGCCCCATGGATCCGCCTCGACGTACCGCAATTGGGGCTGCCGCTGCGAGCCGTGTCATCAAGCGGCACTGGCACGGGGCGCGCTGGCGCGAGCCGCGCGTCGGGCACGTCGCCAACAGCAGGCGCTCGCCGCGTCGCGTACGCGCCCATCCTCAGGGCCCAGCCCGAGGTCGCCGCTGTAACAGTTTCCTGAGAATTCTCAACGCCGCGTACGCGCCTGTACGCGCGAGCGCGGCGCGAGGATCGTCGCCTGTACGCGCATACGCGCCGAACCATCGCGTCTGTACGCGCGATCGCGTCGCAGCGGGCTGATCGCGTACGCAGCGTCTGGCGCGTACGCGCCGACGCCCAGGCAGGTGCGGCCTGGATTCGTACGCGATTCGTACGCGGCCGCTGGTGGCATGGGGCGCATTCGTCCGCCACCCCAGGAGGCTCACCATGCTCATCCGCCCCACTGATCCCGCTTCCCACCCTGCGAACCCGAGCAGCTCGCGTATCAACCCGGCGCCCGACTCCAGCCAGCTCCCCGGCTCCGACCAGATCCTCGGCCTGGTCGCCGGGCTGCGCTGGGCGGCCCTGGTCTGCTGCCTCGTCGCCCTGATCATCGGCGCCGCCGTCTGGGCCTTCAGCTCCCACCAGGGCAACCCGTACTAGGGTCCAGAAGGCCAAGCTCTCCGTCTTCGGCGCCCTCCTCGGCGTCTTCGTCATCGGCGCGGCCCCCGCGCTCATCCAGTGGCTGTACACCCTCGGCACCCAGGTGAGCGGGTGAGCGAGCCCGCGCCGGCCGCAACCGTGAGGGCACTCACCCAGCGGCGGCGCCGACTCCTCCCGCGGGCGGCCGGCGCACTCCTCGTGGTGCTGGCCGCCCTGACCGCGGCCCTGGCCTCGCCAGCGGCGGTCCGGGCGGACCCCGCCTCACCGACACCCGCGCCGGCCGCGGGTCCCACCGCCACGCCGCTACCCACCGCTCGCCACCACGGCGCCCACCGTCACGCCGCTGCCGGCTGCCTCTCCCCGCTATTCGGGCAGCGGCGGGATCATCAGCAACCTCATCTTCGGGCCGGCGATCAACGCGGTGGCCAATTGGATCACCGAGGGCGCCGCCGCCTCGACCACCTACGTCATGGACCTGTTCGCGGTCGACCCGGCCAACCCCGACCTCACCGCTCCGTGGTTCATGGGCGCCTATTACGGCAGCGGCAGCGCATCCGGGCGAACCGGACCACCGGGCTCGGTCGTCATCGCCGCCTGGCTGATGGTGCTGGTCGTCATCGCCTCGGTCATGTCGGGGGTGATCCGCGGCGACATCCCGGGCATGATCCGCCTGCTCTTCGTCCGGCTTCCGGTCGCGATCTTCGTCACCTTCATCGCGATCTGGCTGGTGTCAGAGCTCCTCGCCCTCACCAACCTCGCCACCAGTTGGGAGGTGGTCGGCGGCATGCACGGCCTCGCGACGTGGTCGCTGGACCTCACGACCGCAAACCTCGGCACCGACTTCCTGACCGTTCTCGCCTCCCTGGTCCTCATCGCCGCCACCCTGCTCTGCTACCTCGAGCTCCTGGCCCGCGACGCCGCCGTCTACATCGTCGCCGCCTTCCTTCCCCTCATCGCCCTGGCCTCGCTGTGGCCGGGCGCCCACCACGCCCTGAAGCGCGGCGCCGAGACCCTCTTCGTGCTCTGCATCAGCAAGTTCGTCATGGCCTTCGTCCTGGTCCTGGGGGCGGAGGCGCTGGCCGCGTCGATGACCACCGGGAACTTCGGCGCACTGGTCGCCGCGGCGCTCATCTTCCTGCTCGCGGCCATCGCGCCCTTCGCGGTCTTCCGCCTCCTCCCCATCCTCGAGGCGACCGCGGTCGCCGGCATGGTGGGCGGGGCGTCGGGCTTCGGCAAGCGCGCGGGAGCCGCCGCCGTCCGGACCGGCGCCCGGGTCGGCGCCGCGGTCGCGTCGGGCGGAACCTCCGAGGCGGTGGGCGGCGGCGCCGCGCTCAGCAAGGGTTCCGGCGCCGTTCCGACCCCGGGAGCAGGGGGTGGTCCGGGTGGCTCGTCGGGGCCGGACCAGCTGAAGCTCGCCGGCACCGGCGGCCCGCCCGCCGGGTGGTCCCGGGTCGGGCGGCGCGCCATCCGGCGCAGGGCCGGGAGGCGGGGGCCAGTCGGCCGCACCCGGAAGCGGGATCAACCCCCGCGCCACAGGACGCCTTCCCCGCGGATCCCGGCGGTCGCGCGGAGGCGGCCGATGCCGGGCCCGCCATCGCCAGCACCCGTCCCCGCCCCACCACCCCGCAGCAGGAAGGGAGCCCCGCATGAGCACGGACATCCGCTATCACTTCGGCCCGCGCGACCGGCGCGGCGTCCTGCTCGGGGTGCGCCTCGGTCAGATCTCGATCCTCGGCACCGGGGCGATCGTCGCCATGGTCGTGCTCCTCGGCGCCCACGGGAGCGGCGGCGGCATGCTGGCCCTGCTTCTCGTCGTCGGTCTCACCGCCACCGCGGCGTTCGTCCCCATCTCGGGGCGCGCGCTCGACGAGTGGCTGCCCGCCGTCGTGCACTTCCTTCTCCACGGCAGGCGCACCTGGCGCTCCCCGCAGCCACGCCAGGGCCAGGTGCTGCGCACCACGCCGGGCGGCGAGGCCCGCGTCCTCGCCGAGCAGCCCGCGTTTCCCCCGGTGCTGCGCGACTGCACCATCCTCGCCGTCCCCGTCCCGCGCGGCGAGCTGGGCGTGGTCAAGGACGCACGGCGGGGCACCTGGACCGCCGTGCTCCGGGTGCGCGGCGCGTCCTTCGCGCTGACCGACTCCGGCGAGAAGGCGCCGGCGCATGGGGGCCTGGGGGGCCGTCCAGGCCAGCCTGGCCCGCCGCGGCACCCCCATCTCCGCCCTCCAGCTCGTCGTGCGCACTCTGGCCGAGGATCCCGACGCGCTGGCTCGCCACCTGGCCGAGCAGCGCACCCTCGACCTGCACAGCCCGATCGTGCGCAGCTACCTCACCCTCCTCGACGACGCGGCTCCCGTCGCCGAGGCGCAGGAGGTTCAGGTCCTGGTCGCGCTCCAGGTCAGCCTGCGCAGCGCGGGCCAGCAGATCCGCCAGGCGGGGGGCGGCGACACCGGCGCCGGCGAGGTACTCAGCCGCCAGCTCCACGCCCTCCAGAGCCAGATGCAGGGCGCCGACATCGAGGTCGAGGGGGCGCTGCCACCGCGCCTGCTCGCCCAGACGCTGCGCGAGGCCTGGGACCCCGGCGCGACCGACCAGCTCCGTCTCACCGCCCGCCACCACCCCGAGCACGAGGGCGTGCCGGTGTCGGCGAGCGGGCCCCTCTTCGCCCGGCCGTCGTGGAGGGGATACGAGACGGACTCCGCCCTGCACACGTCGTACTGGATCAGCGAGTGGCCGCGGGTCCCCGTCGGGCCCGGCTTCCTGATGCCGCTCCTGCTCCAGACCCGCGCCCGGATGAGCGTCTCGGTCTGCATGGTCCCCATCGACCCGATCCAGGCCCGGCGCGACCTCGAGGCCCAGCGCACCGAGCACCTGGCCGACGAGCAGCTCCGCCAGCGGCACGGGTTCCGCACCTCGATCGACAAGGAGCGCCAGGCCGAGGGGGTGGAGCGCCGCGAGGCCGAGCTCGCCGACGGCCACGCCGAGTACCGCTTCTCCGGCCACCTCACGGTGAGCGTCACCTCCATCGCCGATATGGAGAGGGCCTGCGGCAGCGCGGAGGAGCACGCCGCCCTCTCCTGCCTCGACCTCCGCCGCATGGACGGCGAGCACGACCGCGGTTTCGCCGCCACCCTGCCGCTCGCCCGGGGGATCTGGTGATGCCCGCCCTCTCCGCGTTGCGCAGCCCCGGTGCCGTCCTCCACCGGGCGACGACCGCCCACCTCCAGTCCGTGTATCCCGGCATCTGCGAGGGACGCGGCTTCTCGCGGGGCGTCTACATCGGGCGCGACCTCCACGGCGGCTCCTTCACGTACGACCCCTGGGAGCTGTACAGCGCCGGGCTGCTCACCAACCCCAACATGCTGGTCCTGGGTCAGCTCGGCCTCGGCAAGAGCGCGCTCGTGAAGACCTACGTGTACCGCCAGCTGGTCTTCGGGCGCCAGGCACTGATGCTCGACCCCAAGGGAGAGAACGGCGCCCTCTGCGCCGCCTGCGGGGTCTCCCCGGTGGTGCTCCGGCCCGACGGCGAGGGCGGCGGGCTGCGGCTCAATCCGCTCGACCTCGGCCTGGCCGGCGACCTGCACACCCGTCTCATGGAGAGGATCCGGATCCTCAGCGCCGTGTGCGGCGCATCGCTCGGCCGCCCGCTCACCCCCGAGGAGCGCCTCGCCCTGGAGCTGGCCACCGACGACGCCACCCCGCGCTCGAGGTGGGACATCGCACCGACCCTCCGCGACGTCGTCGAGGCGCTGCTGCACCCCTCCTCCGGCGCCGCGGAGGCCGCCTCCACGACCCAGGACGCGCTCGCCGCCGCCTCGCGGAGCGTCGCCCTGGACCTGCGCCGCCTGGTCGACGGCGACCTCTGCGGCATGTTCGACGGCGAGACGTCGGCGGCGATCGACCTCTCCGCCCCGCTGGTCAGCTTCGATCTCTCCGCCGTGTACGGCTCGACCGCGCTCCCCATCCTCATGGCCTGCGTCGGCGCCTGGTTCCAGGGCGTCCTGGCCGGTGACCCGTCGACCAAGCGGATCGTCGTCCTCGACGAGGCCTGGGCGCTCCTCTCCAACCTGGAGACCGCGCAGTGGCTGCGGGCGTCGTACAAGCTGGCCCGCAGCCAGGGGGCGCAGTACCTCGCCGTGCTCCATCGGCTCACCGACCTGCAGGCCGCGGGCGCCGCGGACTCCGCGCAGGTCCGCCTCGCCCGCGGCCTGATCAGCGACACCGAGACGGTCGTCATCTACGCCCAGCACTCCGGAGAGCTGCCGGCGACGCGCGAGCTGCTCCAGCTCAACGACGAGGAGGCTCGGGCCATCTCGGGGCTGGGCAGGGGGGTGGCGCTGTGGCGCGTGGGCAGCCGCTCCTACCTCGTGCGCCACTGGATATCGCCGCAGGAGCAGGCCATCTGCGACACGGACCAGCGCATGCGGGAGGGAGGGCGATGAAGCTCCAGTGTTGCGGCGCCGCGGCGGGCTGCGTCCTCCTTCCGCTGGCCGGCAGCGTCGCCCTGCTCGCCGGCTTCACCACCCTCACCTCCTCCGCACAGAACGAGGACAGCGCCCAGGTCGGCGTCGCCTTCCCACCCGAGAGCCAGCTCTCCGCCTTCGCAACCGCCGAGCAGAGCACCGGCGTCCCCCAGGCGCTGCTCATGGCCCTCGCGGCGCAGACCAGCGGCATGACCTTCAACGCCCAGCTGGTGAGCCAGGCGCTGGACCCGGACGGATCGCCCAGCGCATACGGGGAGTTCCAGATGGAGCCGGCCACCTTCACCAGCGCCGGCCAGGCGGTGGGGCTCTCACCGACGGCGTTCATCGCGGTGAGCGACACCGGCTCCGGGGCCGACTGGGGCGAGCCCCAGGGGGAGCTGGACGTGGGTGATGAGGCCCTCGCTGCGGCGCAGGTTCTCGAGGATGAGGGGGCGAGCAGCACGGCCAGCCAGGCCGAGCTCGAGGCGGCGATCGCCGCGTACCTCGGGGGGGCGCCGACCACGACGGTGAGCGCGTCTCCCACGCCGACCCCCGGCCAGGGGACGGCGACGCCGAGCAGCGCCGCTCTCACACCGACCCCGGGCGAGGCGACCGCGACGCCCAGCGCCTCTCCCACGCCCACCCCCGGGCAGGCGGCCGAGACGGTGGTCGTCCAGTACATGCCCATCTATCAGGCCTGGATCACCGCCGGCGAGCCGGCCATGGGCGGCTCTGCCCCCGACTGTCCGAGCGGCCGATGCGAGGTGGCGGCGACGACCGGGGTCTTCCCCTGGGTCCCGGCCGCGGGCTTCCCCGACTACTACCCCACCGGCGAGTGCACGTACTGGGCCGCCTTCAACTTCGACCCCTTCCCCGCCGGCGTGGGCGGTGGCTCCCCGCAGAACCTGACCAACGGCGGCGACTGGTATTCGAAGGCCGAGAGCCTGGGCCTCGCCACCCTGCCACCGTCCGTCCTGCCCCCGTACGGCTCCGCCGTCTCCTATCTGGACTTCCCCGGTGCCACCGCTGCCGGGCACGTGGCCGTCGTCATCAGCGACGACGCCAACGGCGAGGGGTACTGGGTCTCGGAGATGAACGTCCTGGGCCTGGGCGTCGTCGACGTCGCCCATGAGCCCTTCCCCGACCCCTACCTCCAGGGGAGCGTGCTGGCGCCCCAGGCCAGCGCGTGGGCGGACGCAGTGAGCGCCCACCCCGGCCGCCCGTATGCCGGCGGGCCCACCTCCGAGCCCGTCTGGGCGAGGCTGGCCCTCCCGGCACTTGTGATTGCGGGCGCGGCCGTGCTGCTGCTCGACCTGGACGCCATCCTGAGCAGCCTCGTCTCTGGTCACGGCATTCCCAGCCTGAGGGGCGGCTGGGTGGGGGGCGCCGTGTCACTCCTGGTGCATGGCGGCGACCCGCACGACGTCTGGGCCAGTCCGCGCGCCGCGCCGCCCGAGTGGCTCCTCTACCTCATCCTCGTTCTCCTGCTGGGCGGCGCGGGCGTCGCTTCGCTGTACCTCTCACAGCGTTGGCGGAACCGACGCGAGGAGACGGTCCTCGGGGATCTCCGGCGCAAGCAGCACGGCTTCCTCTCGCCCCACCAGGCCGCGACGCGTTTCGGCGAGCGGGCGACCCGCCGTGAGGCGGCTCGTCTCCATCCCTCCCTCTCCCCGGCCGAGCTGCGTGCGCGGCCGACCGGCGAGCTGGCCATCAGCCTCGGACGCTGCGGCCACTTCCCCGTCTTCGCCTCCCAGGAGCACGCCGTGGCGGTGCTCGCCGGGATGCGCCAGGGCAAGACCACCGGACTGCTGGCCCGGGCAGCCCTTCAGCACCGCGGCCCCCTCGTCTACACGACCACCAAACCCGACGACCTGCGGCTCTTCTTCCAGCCGCCGGCGGGGAGCAGCTCGCGGACACTGCTCTTCAACCCCGACGACCTGGGCGGGCTGGGAACCGTCGCCTTCGATCCGGTGATCGGCTGCGAGGACCCCGACACCGCCCGCCTGCGCGCCCAGGCCATCCTCGCCCGCCAGCGTGCCCGGGGCCAGGATCGCGGCCTGGACTGGGCCCTTCTCGCGGAGAAGATGCTCAAGTACCTGCTCCACGCGGCGGCCCTCGAGGGGCTGGACGGACATGCCACCGGGATGCCGCGGGTCGTCCAGTGGGCGGCGGCGCAGGACCTGAATGCGGCTGGGGTCACCCGCGCCCTGAAGCGCAGCCCCGAGTGCTCCCAGTGGGCGGATCTGCTCGCCGAGATGGGTCGCTCCGCTCCCGAGACGTACTACTCGATCAAGATCAACCTCCACGAGGCGCTCATCTGCTGGGAGGACCCCGGTCTCGTCCGCCGGGTATCGCCCGGCGTGGGCGAGCTGCTGGACCCCGAGGCCCTGGTGCGCTCCGGCGATCGCCTGCTGGTGCTGGGCCGCCCCGGCGGCCACTCCACCGCGCTCATCACCGCACTGGTCGCCGCGGTGGTCGAGGCGGCCCGGCAGCAGGCCCGCCGTGCCGTCAGCCGGGGCGGGCGGCTGGACCCGCCGCTCCTCCTGCTCCTCGACGAGGTGACCAAGGTCTGCCCGCTCCCCCAGATGCCCGAGCTGGTCACCGACTGCGCCTCCCAGGGGATCGTCCCCGTGTACGCCCTCCAGTCCCTGGAGGATGGCGAGGAGGCGTGGGGACACAGCCGCTTCCAGGGGATGTGGTCCGCCACCAACTGCCAGGTGGTGATGGGCATGGTGAGCGGCGACCGGACCCTCCGGGCGCTGTCCGACCTCTCGCCCACCGTCAAGGTCGAGGAGGCCCGCGACTCCCACAACCAGCGGGGCGAGCGCCTCGACCCGGTGGTGCGCTGGGAGCGCGCTCTCACCACCGACGAGATCCGCGCCATCCCCCACCACACCGCCGTCGTCTTCTACGGCCCCCGGCCGATGCGGGTGACCCTCCCTCACGTCCAGGACCGCGCCTCGGAGGTGCGGGCCGCCGCGGACAGCTCGGAGGCAGCCTGGCGCGCCTGGGCGGCTGAGCACCAGGCCGCGGGAGCCAGAGCATGAGCCGCGCGTCTCTTCTGCTCCTCTCCCCCACCCGAGACCGCGCCCTGGCCGTGGCTTTCGGGACCCGGCTGCGCACGCTCCGCCGGCAGTGCTTCCTCACCCAGGAGGACCTGGCCGACCGCTGTCGTCTCAGCCGCACCACCATCCGGCGGCTGGAGGCGGGAGAGGTCCGACCGCGTGTGCACACCGTCACCGCGCTCGCCACCGGGCTTCACGTCGATGCGGCGGACCTGATCCCCGACCCCGCCCAGTTCTGGGCGGAGGAGAAGACACCATGACCGACTTCGTGCGCTTCCGGCTCCCGTGGTACTGGGAGGGCCTCGACGCGAAGGAGCTCGAGGAGCGCTGGCGCGACCTCGCGGAGTGGGTCAGCTGGTTCGTCACCCGCTACCACCTCGCCCAAGAGGTTCCCCGCTGCTGGCATCTGCACCCCGGCCTGGTCGACGAACTGATCGCGCTGCGTCACTACCACGAGGAGGTCACCAGCCCGCTCGTTCCCCTGGTCCAGCCGGACCCGGTGGGCGACCCGCCGGAGGCGGAGGATCCCGCGACACCGGCCCGCGCCTACCAGGACTGGCACGAGGCGAGATGGCGCTGGACCAACGGACCGCTCCGCGAGGCCTCCGGGTACGCCGACTGCGTCGCCAAGGGAGAGCACGTCGACGACGAGGCGCACCACGACGACGCCCACGCCTTCGCCGAGGCGAGCAGGATCGCCGTCAGCCGCCTCTTCCCCGACGGCGAGGCGGAACTTGGAGACCTGCAGTGAACAGGGCGTGCCTCATCGGCCTGGTGGCCTGCCTCCCCCGCCCCGTCGGCACCGACGGTGACCTCGGCTTCCTCCTTCTCACCCGGCGCGACCCCGCCGGCGAGAGGGTCGACCGCCACCGGGTCATCCTCACTCCCCTCCACGTCCCCGACCTCGCCGAGTTCACACCCGGCGCCACCGTCTACGTCGAGGGCCACCTCGCCCGCCACGGCGAGCGCGGCCGGGTCAGCGTGATCGCGGAACGCGCCTTCGCAACCCTGCCCGCCCCTCCCCCTCCGGAGGAGGCTGCCGGTCACCGGGAGCCACGCCTCGCCCCGGGAGCACCTGCGGGCGGGGCATGCAAGGCGCGTGGCGATAGGGACGGCGAGGGAGCGCCTCATCTGGGTGCGGCC
Source organism: uncultured Chloroflexia bacterium (assembly GCA_963793875.1). Lineage (GTDB taxonomy): Bacteria > Chloroflexota > Dormibacteria > Aeolococcales > Aeolococcaceae > Changshengia. The sequence continues at coordinate 23,185 of CAWCBS010000003.1, forward strand.
GACCACCGTCCGCCCGCACGCGCCATCAGCGCCCGACCGTCACCCTCACCCACGGCACCGTCCTTCCCGGCAGGAGCCAAGACAGCGTCCGCCCGTTACCAGAGTGGGTCCGAGGTGATCATCAACGCCGAGAGGCTACGCTACGAGATGGCGCTGAGAGGCATGACAGCCGCCGAGCTTGCCCGGCTCGCCTCCGTGAACAAGAACACCGTCACTCGGGCTCTATCCGGAAGATCCGTCAGCCAGCGTACGCTCAGAGAGCTCTCCCGGACGCTCCTCTCATACCCGACGCTGAGAATGGCGGACGTCCTCCTCGCCAGGCCAGAGGTGGCGTAGAGACGTGGCCCCACGAACAAGATCGTCGGCGATCGGTCAGGGGGGCTTGCACTTACCGGGACAATGCTCCGGTAGGACGCCCACGAAGCAGGCCGGCAGGCAGGCCGTCGCTCGCAGAAGACATCCGTGCCCGCACCAAGGCACCGACCTCCTCCGGAGTGGCCTGGTAGTTGTTGGCTCCTCGCCTAATCCAATACACCGGCGCCTTGCCAACTCCATATGGAGGACTACTCCCCGGGCGGACGAACAGCGCGATAACGCATGCGCCGTCAATCTGGACATCCTCCACCTCGACCGGTGGGAAAGGTCGAACGGACTGACGAAGCCTTCCAAGAACGCTGTCTTTCAGGGCTCCGGTCCCTTCATTGGAAACACCCGGAATCGAACGATCGTCTCCCACGCCGATCAAGACGGAGCCGCCGGCGGTGTTTGCAAAGGCCGCCACCGCACGATCGATGCGACTGAACTCCCTATCGACAGCCATCTTGAACTCCACGGTCGGCCCCTCCCCTCCGTGAATCAGCGCGCGCAGTTGCTCATCCAGGGGCGGTGGCTCCATCGTGACCCCCTCTTCGTCTGCGGGCTGCGCCGTGCCCCCGCGCACAAAGATGGTTCGTTCGTCCAGCACATCGATGTCACGTTGGAGGACCACGTGGATGCGCCCATCGCGATAGCCGGCAACCGGTACCTCGAAGTCCTCCCCGTGACGTCCAACCGGCACATCGAGCATGGGTCCGTCGGGCCCCAAGACCTGGAGTCGGCAGCCAGCCCTACCAGACCCAGCGACGCTGATGCTGATCAGGGAGGAACTGAAATGCACTCTCCGGAGCCACGGGCCATCGAGGGCAAGCCGCAGGTCACAGACGCACTGCGGCAGGCTCTGGTGACCGTCTGCAAAGTCCCATCGGTCGTACATTAGGGCTGCCGCAGCGTCTCTCCACGTCGCGAAATATGGGGCCCTTGACGACACAAGTGGCCCACGGTTCTCAATGTTCATCTGTAACTGCTGGTTCCCATCAACTTCATACTCCATGTATGGCTGTGCCAGTGTGACTAGTCCCCACCGCTCGCGGCTACGGCGCCGTGTCGCACTGACGGTGGGATTCAGGCCACCGAACAGGAACCGGTGGCTTGCGAGAACGCCAGCCCCCTCCGACAGCCACCTGCCAAGGATCTCGCCCATCACCTTGTCGGAAAGAAACGCGTGCTCAGGGTATGTAACCAGCCGTCTCTTTGGCATGGAGACCTCGCCGCCGGCTCGCACGTCAAGATGCACCACGACCCACGCATCTTCCTGTCTCAGCAGCGCGAGACGTATGGCGCAGCGTCGATGCTTGCCGAGCTCCTCGGCGAGGGCAGAGAGTCCAACGGTGAAACTCACGACAGCCACCTCAACACCCCAACGCGCGGCCGCTACGGTGGGGACGGATTATGCGCCAAACATGCGTACGCCCGCACGGCGTGAAATGCTCGACTATCGGGCTGCAGACGCATTTGCGCTGCGCGCCGCGCTCGGGCCGCTCCGGTCAGTCAAATGGACATCCGCCGCGCCACGAGAGCACCAGGTCGACGCCGTTCTGACCAGGCCTTACAGGCGCGGTGGAAGTCTGAATGGTCAACAACCGCCCCAGTCCCTGCCCGTCCAGCTGTGTTCCAAGGTCGAGTGAAGCCGATTCCAAGCGGCCATACTTGCGTCCCATGGGTTTCCGGCGCCAGGCTCAGCACGGCTCCCGGATGATCACAGCCATCTTCTCTAGGGCGAAACACCGCATCCAGATCTTTGATGCGCGGGCCCTCATCTATACGACCACCCCTTGGGCAATTGCCGCCCTGGCAACGGGCCTCCTTATGGTCCTGCACCCCTTCAAAGGTGAGTTAGACCGCGGGTCGGTCTTCGCCATCGTTGCGCTGCTCCTAGCAACGGCCGCAGTAACCGTGGGCTTGGTGTCCGTGCTTGCCCAGCACCTCTCGGAAACCTACGCCCGCTCCGTTGTCACGCCGCTACTCTCACAATCGACCTGGCTAATCGTGGCCGTCTGCGAAGGCCTCGGCGTCGGCGCCCTAGTAGGTCTGACCCTCTGGCGTACCGACCTGTCGACGGGCGCGGCAGCCGGGTTCGTATTGGCCGCCTCCCTTATCACGAGTTGGGCAGCCGTCTTGCAGCTCTTCAAACAGTTCGACCCGGTCAGCCTGATCCGTTTGCAGAGAGACGACGCTCTAAGGCGGCTGCAGAACGAGGGCGGCACAGCCACCGCAGCTCGCCAACCGAGTGAGTCTATCCTCAGCCTGATCGTGACCGGAGGCGCCAAGTCGGACATCGACGTCGTCACCGCTGGTTTCTCAGCGTGGAACGACATCCTAGCCCGTTACCTACAAATGAATGCCCTTGTCTACTATGACGAATACATCTTCTGGCTCTATGCCCGTAGTCAGGAACTCGTCGAGCGCCACGCCACAAACTCAGTGGCACTGATCCTCCCAACAGTTGTGGGGGGGAGTGACGGCCCTTGGCAAGACAACCGGCGCGTATCGCAATCCTCTCAATGCCGAACTCGATGAGGGTAGTTATCTCCTCTGTGAGTCCCCTCAAACATGTCGTTGAGCTCTCCGGGACGGACAGACGGTCACCCGCGGCCAACCAGGCGGCGGACGGCATCGCTGGAATCGGGAAGGCCTGTGTAGCGGCCGAGAAGTTTGCCGTTCTGACAACGCCGGTGAAGACCCTGATCGCGATTGGAGCCGCGACAGCGGAGCCGCTCCCTTACACCTCCAGAATTGCCAGCGCAGGACTAGCCGAGCTGCTCTTCCGTCTTGCCGAGAATCACTCACTCGACGTCATGAGGCATGCCAACGCCCAGGACATCGCGGAGGGACTGCACAAGATTATCGGCAATGAGCAGCGCGGTTTGGGGCCTGGCCACGGGTTAGTCGCACCGATGAGCCAGTTCTCGCTGCCTCGCTTGTGTCAGGCGCTCGCCGCCGCCCCTGCAGAAGACGAAGATTATGACCGCCGGCAGTGGGATAACCTCGTTCTCTCCCTTGCCAGGCTCTGCACCGGGAGATCTTCAATCACCCGCGTCCCAACTCCTCTCAGCGAATGTACACCGTCGAGGCAGCCGCAACAACCATTCTCTGCCTCCTCACCATCGGACAGCGAGAGGAGCTCATCCGGGCCATTACTGAACTGTCAGCCTTGCTCATCGATGCAGCTCTGGCCGAGCGGCGGCCTATGCATGCCGAGGATGCCTTAGCTGCCGCCTGCTTGACTACGTACTATGCCTCGGTCTCTGCTGCCGGTGCGGAGGCCAGGCTTCGCGCTGTCAGTGTGTCGGCTGCCAATAGGATCCGGGAGGCTGAGCCGCAGGTCCGCCGGCGCCTGTCGCCTATCCTTCGGCGAGTGGGCGCCACTGCTCTGCGCTTCAACGATGCCGAAATGGCCAGAATCATGGCTGAGAGCGTGGGTGCGGAACCGACGTCTCCGTATCCGCGCAAGAGCATCGGCGGTGATCCTTTCGACCTCGGCACCGGGGGCCACACGCACGTTGGTCTCGGACGTCCCGGTGTGAACATGGTCGATGTTCCAACATCCTTTCAGGATCCAGAACTGCAGGGCCGATTGCTTCAAATGGAAGCTGAACTTCACCCTCCCCGCTGCATCGGAGTAGCGAGCTCATGTCCGCCTCCGTGCCCCGACCGCCCATCTTCTTCGGGGATTGGGCTCGATCTGACCCAGAGCCTATGCGGCATAGCGAGACGACCTTTCGGTTCTTGGATCGCGTCGCTGATCCCTACTTCGCCGCCGTCAGAGAGGTGATCAACGACTGGATAGGGCGTTACCCGGGATCCCACGCGAGCCGGCTATTGACGCGCTTCGGCTCGTATTCGGAGCAAGAGCCGATGAGTGCGTGGTGGGAGCTGTACCTCTACACGGTTCTCACCGCTTCCGGGTGGACGCTCGAACCGGAACCTGAAGTGTCCGGGACACGAAACCGGCCAGACTACCTCGCAACCCGGCAACCTTCGGCCTTCTACCTGGAGGCCACCTCGTCCAACCCAGCCACCGACAAGGTCGCCGAGCAGAACCGCCTTGGAGCTGTACTGGACGCGCTGCAGCGATTGGAAATCTCGGGGTTCTTTCTCGATGTGAACTGGGATCGCGTCGGATCGAGTTCTCCGCCCATAGCCGGCCTTCGCAAGGCGCTATCCACCTGGGTTGGCGGCCTCTCCCGCGAACAGGTGCTGGCCGACTACACACGCGGGGGCGTCTTTGCCCTCCCCTCCTGGCGGTGGGCTGAACACGGGTGGCAACTGACCTTCATGGCCTACCCCTGGGGAGAGAAGGCACTGGCGAGTGATCAGCGACTTCCCACTCTTGGAGCCGAGGGGTCGGGGGTCGCAGAAATCGTTGATCCTGTCTCACCCATGCAACGCGCATTCCGAGCGAAACACAACCGCTACGGAAGCCTGCCTCATCCTTACGCTCTCGCCTACCTCAATACCAGCGAGCACTCGGCCACCGAGCTGACCCACTTTAATGCCTTACTTGGCCCCTTCCAAGGCGGTCCGGATGGCGGCTGGTATACGCGCCGCGGTCCTATCAACCAGGACGTCGCTGCGGTGATTGCGGTATGGGGCATTCGACCTTCCCATTTCTTGACCCCAAGTCCGACCGTCTTCATCAACCCCTGGGCAGATACGCAATTTGAGGCCGAGCTCCCTTGGCCGGCCGTGATCATCCACGCCGACGGCACCACCGAGCGGCGGGTGCCTGCGCGGTCTCTCCATGAGCTCTTGGACCTACCGCCCGATTGGCCAGGGGTGGAGCCCTTCGCACAGGGCTAATTCTCAGGAGGGCCAGTTGCGTAAGAGCTCAGCAACCTACAAGGCAAAGGGGGGCGGGCACGCCCGACTGTACCGGTACCCACCCACCTCCGACCACCCGCCCTGGCAGATCGGCAGGCTAACGGATGCTATTTCAGCAACCCGCTAGTGTCCTGTACCGGAGATAGCTGGTAAAATAAGGGGGCCTCGTCCCGCTACCCGGAGGGCTCCTGCATGCATCCCACTCGAGGTCGTCCGAAGGCTGCGCTGGCGGTCACCCCGGAGGACCGCCAGATCCTCGAGCGGTGGACCCGGCGGCGCACCACGGCGCAGGGTTTGGCCTTGCGCTCTCGGATCGTGCTCGGTTGTGCGAGCGGGGTGACCAACATGCAGGTCGCCGAGGAACTGCAGGTCACCAACGCCACGGTCGGCAAATGGCGGTCCCGGTTCATCAGTGGCGGGGTTGCCGGCCTGCTCGACGAGCCCCGCAGTGGCGCCCCGCGCAAGATCAGCGATGACCGGGTCGAGGCGGTGGTGGTGAAGACCCTGGAGTCCACGCCCCGCGACGCCACCCACTGGAGCACCAGGTCGATGGCGGCGACGAGTGGGCTCAGCCACACCAGCGTGCAGCGGATCTGGCAGGCCTTCGGCTTGCAGCCCCACCGCAGCGAGTATTTCAAGCTCTCCACCGACCCGCAGCTGGTCGAGAAGGTGCGCGACATCGTCGGTCTCTACCTCAACCCCCCCGACCGCGCCCTGGTGCTCTGCGTCGACGAGAAGACGCAGATCCAAGCTCTCGACCGCAGCCAGCCGATGCTGCCCATGGCACCGGGCCAGGTCGAGCGCCAGACCCACGACTACCGGCGGCACGGCACCACCTCGCTGTTCGCCGCTCTCGACGTCGCCACCGGCAAGGTGATCGGCCAAGTCCGTCGGCGGCACCGCGCCGTCGAGTTCCGGGCCTTCCTCGACCGCATCGATCAGGAGGTGCCCGAGGAGTTCGACCTGCACCTGGTGCTGGACAACCTGAGCACCCACAAGACGCCGTCGATCCAGCGCTGGCTGCTGCAGCACCCGCGCTTTCAGCTCCACTTCACCCCGACCTACTCCTCGTGGATCAACCAGGTCGAGCGCTGGTTCGCGGAGCTGACGCGCAAGCAGCTGCGCCGCGGCGTGCACCGCAGCACCCGGGCGCTGGAGGACGACATCCGCCTCTACCTCGCCACCTGCAACGACGATCCGCATCCCTTCGTCTGGGTCAAGACCGCTGATGAGATCCTGGCCAGCATCGAACGGTTTTGTCTACGAATCTCCGGTACAGGACACTAGCCATGCACCCGACGACAGCTTGCGGCCTTCTTCAAATCGACAGCGACTGGAGGCGGCGAAACACGAGGTCCGGTTCAGCCAGGAGAGTTATGAACTGGAGGCGTCCCCACTCGGCGATGCGCAGGGGAAGCGTGTCGTCGTGAATGAACAGGTAGTCATTCTGGTCGCCTCTGAGGCTGTATCCGTGAAGGGTGTTCCGGCGGACCTCCATGTACTTGGCGAAGTAGTCGTCGTGGGTGATCCGCCGACGGGTTCCTGAACGTCCCAGTACCACGCTGGTTCGAAGGCGGCGCTTGGGATCCGAGATGCCCTCCACAATGTCTCGAACCCACTCGTCATAGAGCCGACGAGCGTACTGCGTGAAGAGGGGAGCCAGCGCGCCGGGAAGGGTGGCCATCGCGGGGATGACATGGCGGGTCCAGTGATCCTGGCCGAAGGACTTGGAGAGATCGCCTCCTCCCACCAGCTTGCCATACAGGTCGACGAGATCCCAGAACACCACCCTCTGGGTGCTGAAGTCCGGAGACGCCAGGAGGTGCCCGGTGAGGTGAAGAAGGTTTCCCAGAGTGACCTGGGTCTGCTGCATGACCAGGGGGCGCAGCTCACCCGCTCGGGTGCGAAAGTTCTCCAGGCGGATCAGACGGTCGGCGAGGGCGTTGAACCGGGTGACGAACCACTCCCGCAGGGCATCCCGCTCCATTGCGCCGACACGAGGATAATCCACCAGGGGTGGCAAATCGGGCGCTAGGTTGGTAGCGTCTGCGAAGGATCGAAGATACCGGGTCTCAAGAAAGGTCAAGGACGGTCGGAGGATCAGCAGGTCGCCGAACTCGAAGATGAGCACCACCGGCAAGGTCCTCACGCTGACGCCATAGGTGTCCTGGTGATTGGCCAGGTTGAGATAGAGACTGCCTAGCTGTGATGTTCGGCTCAGGTCCCGACCGTGACCCCAGAGGCTCCCCAGGCGGCAGGCGCGGAGGGTACGCTGGACAGCGCCCCAGCCGGTGGCTTGGGCTGCCGCCAGCAGCGCTCCGGTCCGGCTCTCGAGGACATACGCAGCGTTGACACCCCAGGCGAGCATCTGACCGTTCGGGTACCAATCCAAGAGGTGCCTGGCGATGCGGACAGTGAAGGCGACGAAGGTCGCGGCGTCTGGCGCGGTGCTGAGGATCAACTCGGCCGCCTCCACGGCGAGAGCTAGTGTAGTGTCTCGCAATTGACTTAGCTGTTATGGTATCATGGTGGTGTGAACCATGCCGCGGCGGCGCTCGAGTTGGCGGAAGGCCAGCGGTCCACGCTCGAGGTCCTGACCAAGTCGACGACGGCGCCGTTCCGTGAGGTGGTGCGTGCCCGAGCGCTGTTGATGGCCGGCGACGGTTTGGCGAACACGAGGATCGCCGAGCGAGGTGGGGGTGTCGCCGATGACGGTGAAGGCGTGGCGGAGCCGGTTCTCCGAGGAAGGGCTGGAGACTTCGCGCAGGTGCGCCCGGGGCGGGGCCGCAAGCCGTCGATCCCCGCCGAGAAGGTCGAGGAGATCGTGACGGCTGACGCTGCACGAGACGCCCGCGCGGCGAGACGCACTGGAGTTGCCGGACGATGGCCGCGCGCGCAGGGGTGTCAGCCCGGCGACGGTGCAGCGGATCTGGTCCGCGCGGGGCCTGCAGCCGCATCGGGTCGAGACGTTCAAGCTGTCGAACGACCCGCGGTTCGAGGAGAAGCTCGTCGACGTCGTCGGCCTGTATCTGAACCCGCCGGAGAACGCGATCGTGCTGTGCATGGACGAGAAGAGCCAGATCCAGGCGCTGGATCGCACCCAGCCGTCGCTGCCGATGAAGCCGGGCCGGGCCGGCACGATGACCCACGACTACAAGCGCAACGGCACCACCACCCTGTTCGCCGCCCTGGACGTGCTGACCGGACGGTGATCGGCGCAGTGCCTGCCCCGCCACCGCCACGTCGAGTTCCTGAAGTTCCTGCGCACGATCGACCGCGAGGTCCCCAAGCGGCCTGCAGGTCCACCTGATCCTCGACAACTACGCCACCCACAACCACCCCAACGTCACGGCCTGGCTGGCCAAGCACCCCCGGTTCCACCTGCACTTCACGCCGACCTCGAGCTCGTGGCTGAACATGGTCGAGCGCTGGTTCCGGAAGCTGACCGACAAGGCGATCCGCCGCGGCATCTTCCACACCGTCCCCGACCTGATCGCCGCGATCGAGGCCTACCTCGACGCCCACAACGACGACCCCAAGCCGTTCCTGTGGACCGCCACCGCCGAACAGATCCTCGAGAAGGTCCGCCGCGGCCGCGTCACCCTCACGCAATCGCCAACTAAAACCGAGACACACCACTAGATCTAACGCGGAGTCCGGTTCGGGCCTTGCCTCGAAGGCGGCCAACCGGCCCGGACCGCTAGCCGGATCGACCAGAGGCCGCCGGGCCTGGAGGGGCCAGGTCTCCACCTGTCGACGCAGGCTGTCGGCGTCTCCGACGATGCCCGCCCGGGCACAGCGCCAATCGAGCGGGACGAGAAAGGGCGGTGGGTCTGCGCGACGGGTGACCTCGAGCCGACGCCCCACCCGGACAATGGCCAGGTTCCCCGGTCGGTTCCCAGCGGCGACCAGGTTGCCAGCGACGCTCTTCGTGTAGCCGGGAGGAAGATGAGAGTGAACGTCGGAAGTGCGCCGGCTGGCGCGGGAGCTGCCGAAGCCCCTGTGGCCATCGCGGTACATCATCTACCGATCCCCCGGCCGAGGGGTCGCAACTCACCGTCGGCCTGGAAGTGGTAGCCGGGATACCCGACAGCAGACATCGCTCTGTCCGAGTTACGTCCCAACCATTTCCTGACGTGGGAGGCGGCCGGTGCTTTGCACCTTCATTCACGAGGCAGATGGTGCAAATGAATTCGCAAGGTACTAAGCGACCGCCTAATCAATAGGCAAGCCGCCTTCTAACCCCAATCTTTCACTGAGGTAGGTGGTTGCCGGGGGCGGGAACGAGAAAGTGCCCCACCTGACAAGGGATACTCGGGTTCTCGACGCTCGAAGATCCCAAAGAGGGGGGCACTTTCAGGATGAAGACTACCAAGCGGCCACGGCCGGTGGTGACGGCGGATGGCGAGGGGGTGATCTCTCACGCGGGCAGCTACCTGCTGGTCGAGCTGGCCGATCGGGTGGGGCTGACCGCGGCGCTCTCTCGGGAGCTCGCCTGCCTGCAGCGGCGTCGGCGGGCGCACGACCCCGGCGAGGTGCTGCGGGACCTCGCCGTCAGCATCGCCGATGGCGGAGACTGCCTCTCCGACCTGACCGTCCTGCACCACCAGCCGGACCTCTTCGGCGAGGTGGCCTCGGTCCCCACCGCCTGGCGGGTGATCGACGCGCTCAGCACCGATCTCGACCTCACCCCGGTGCGCCGAGCCCGGGCCCAGGCGCGGGGCCACGCCTGGAAGCACGGGGTCCGCCCCGAGCACATCACCCTCGACTTCGACGCCACCCTGGTCACCGCCCACTCGGAGAAGCAGGGCGCCGCCGGCACCTACAAGCACGGCTTCGGCTTCCATCCGCTGCTCTGCAGCCTGGACGAGACTGACGAGATCCTGGCCGGGCTGCTACGCCCCGGCAATGCCGGCGCCAACCATGCCGCTGATCACATCCGGGTCCTCGACGCCGCGCTCGAGCAGCTCCCGCCCAAGAGTGCCGGCGATCCGCCGATGCTGGCCCGCGCGGACTCCGCCGGCGCCACCCACGACTTCCTCGATGCCCTGCGGGAGCGCGGCATCCTCTTCTCCGTCGGCTTCGACCTCACCGAGCCGGTTCGCGATGCCGTGCTTGGAGTTTCCCCGGAGACCTGGGTCCCTGCCATCACCCAGGACGGCGATCCTCGGGACGGTGCGGCGGTCTGCGAGCTCCACGATCTCGACCTCAGCGCCTGGCCCACCGCCACCCGGGCCCTCTGCCGGCGGGAGCGGCCTCATCCCGGCGCTCAGCTCTCCTTCACTGACCACGAGGGGTTTCGCTTCCAGGTGTTCATCACCGACCAGACCGACACCGATCTGGCGGTTCTGGAGGCGCGTCACCGTGCCCACGCCCGGGTGGAGGACCGCATTCGCTGCGGCAAGGCGTCGGGCCTGCGCAACCTCCCCTTCCGCGACTTCGCCGCCAACGAGGTCTGGCTGGAGCTGGTGCTCGTCGCCCAGGATCTGGTCGCCTGGATGCAGCGCCTCTGCCTCGACGGCAAGGCCGCTCGGTGGGAGCCCAAGCGGCTCCGCTACTGTCTCTTCCACGTCGCTGCCCGTCTGGTGCGGAGCGGGCGACGGCTGTACCTGCGCCTGCACCGCCGCTGGCCGTGGGCGCGACTGCTCGGCTCGGCCTTCGAGCGATTGCGCAGCCTTCCCGCCGCCTGACACCGACACCCTGTGGCACCGGACCCGATCTCTTCGGCAACTCCACCCGTGGCCTTGTTCGTGGCCCGCATCACCGTCGACGCGCCCGGCAGCGCCCCGGCCCTCTCGCTCGGCACCACCACCGGGGTCCTCACCGTGGCGGCGACGCCCCCGCACCGCCTCCGACCCCCTCGTTGACCTCCCGGCCGCCCCTACTGAAAGATCGGGGCTAAGCGGGGGTTGCAGGTTCGAATCCTGCAGGGAGCGCTCGCGAGTGGGCCGCCCTCAGGATCGGCGGCGGACGCTCGGTTCCAGGACCGTCAGGATCGCCGGGACGTGCTCAATGAGTTTGGCAAGGAGCGCTTCGATGTCCATGACGCCCGTGCGTTTGGATTCCCTGCTTGGCCGGACAACTTTGAAGACTACTACCGGCGTACCGCTGATCTGTACATTCACGTCTGACTTCTGCGGACGGGCTGGGCTTGCCGAGAAGTGGAGGATGTGTGCGCCGTCTGCCGCGAACCCAAGCCCTTGCTCACTGTCTTTGAGAGTCGTGCGTCGGAATCCACCCGCGTAATGCACATCGCAGATGCAGTTGAGCAGCCCGGCGGCAAAGAGGACGAGTTGGCGATGTTTGTCTGCGTTGTTGAGCCGATTGAGTTGGTAGAGTGCCTCTTGCTCCGCCCCCGCTCCTATCCCGTGGTACGGCTGCAATCTCTCGATGAGTGCGATCGCACTTTCCGGCATGCCCTTGGTGGCGTCTCGCCAATGACGACGACGCTCGGAATCACGCACCACGAACCGGCCGTGCTCGCGCTTCCAGATCGGCTCGACCTCAATGGGGAAGCTCGCCTTGGTGCGCCGCTGCGATGGGACCATGGCTACCGCGATGTGGTCCAGTGCCGACCTCAGGTTGAACAGAACATCGCCGGCAATGACCGCCAAGCGCGGATCGGGTTGCCCTGTGAAGCGAAGTTGGTAGTCCCAGCAGGCGCCTCCGTGCTCTTGGCATTCAGGGCTGGGATCGATCGGGACGACCTCGTAGTGCTGGTCCCTCACATAGGCGGCAATCTCGCGTTTCAGCTCGTCGAAATGCTGCTCTGCCCGCTTCACCTTGAGCCGCCACGAGTTCGGCCACGCGCTAACCTCTAGTCAGCCGCCGCGAAGGAGCCCAGGATACAAAGCACCCCGAAGGGTACGCCGATCCCCGCCCCTGCGGGGGGGGAGTTTCGACCGGAACCAGGTCCCCCCCGGCCGCCCGGCCACGAGATTACCGATCCTCGGCCGCCAGGGACCGCATCAGCGCCTCATGGGCGTCCGAGACCGAGAGGTGCTGGTAGACGCGATCCACCATCTCGAGGCTGCTGTGGCCCACGATCTTGGCGACCAGAATCGGCTGCATGCCGCGCCGCAGCTGCTCGGTCACGAACGAGTGACGGAAGAGGTGCGGGTAGATTCGGCGGCTCTCGCCGAGCACATCGCGGCCGAGCGCGCTCAGCCACTGCTCGACGCCGCTATTGGTGAGGGCCTCGTACTCGCCGGAGTGGCGGCCTCGGCGGCTGCTCAGGAAGAGATGCTGGCTGGCGGAACTCCTTGCGCGTCCCCTTGGCGAAGCGCGCGATGCGGGCAGCCAGGCCCGGCTGGAGCGGCACCAGGCGCTCTTGGTCCCCCTTTCCGAGCACCTTCAGGTAGTGGCGCCGCCCGTCGAGCCGCATGGGGTCCTTCGTTAGTCCAAGGAGCTCGCCCACCCTGATCCCGGTGTCGGCCAGGATGCGGATGATCAACTTGTCCCGCTCGCTCTCGGCGGCGTCCTCCAGCTTCTGGATCTCCTCCCGGCTCAGCGTTTCGAGCACCCGCCTGGAGAGCTTCTGGCGCTGAGCTCGGGCCTTGGTGACGTCGGTCCCCTGCCCCTGGAGCCAAGCGAGGAAGGTGTTGATGGTCCGCGCGTAGGAGTCCACGCTGTCCTTGGCCAGGGGCCGGCCCGACCGCGACCCAGTCCCGTCGAGGAGGCCGGCCACCAGCGAGTTGAGGTGTGCGGCCGTGAGCTGCAGCGGCTCCGCGATCTCGCAAGCCTCGCAGTAGGGGAGCAGCACCTTGCGCAGCGAGTACTCGTAGATGGCGATGGTGTGGCGGGAGACGCCGCCCGCGCGCTTCTCATCGAGGTAGTCGCCGATCCACGTGTCCCACGGAGACGGTGGCGGGACCAGGGTGAGGGGCCGGGGTCCGGACCCGGGCTTGGCCATCGCAGCGCCTCCGCTCGTCGCCAGCAGCCTCGCTGGGCGTGCCCCAAACCGTAGCAAATCGACAGGATGTTTGTCCAGAACCATCCTGTACCACAGCATTTGCTTCGTGCGAACCGGACAACTTCAGGCCATCACCAGGAGGAACTCCGGACAGCAAGCAAATGCTGTATCTGAATTCAGAATCGCCATCCGGAGGGAGGATGGTCGGGGCGCCCGAACTCGAACTGGGGACCTCTTGCTCCCAAAGCAAGCGCGCTACCGGCTGCGCCACGCCCCGACAGCAAGAGGATAGGGCACCCGCCGGGGGGGCGCGGGGCCCGCGGATCCGGCTCTCGGAGGTCAGCGCGTGTTGCGGCTGGCTCTTCCGAGCTCGGAGGCGTCGAAGGGCGTCTGTTCCTCGGCGAGCGGCGTGCCCTCGGGGACCCGCTCCGCCCAATCGAACTTGCCGTGGTCGAACACGGCCACGATCTCCTCGCCCGGCTGGCCGTCGGAACGCGGGCGGGTGATCGTGAGGCCGTGGGAAGAGAGGGAGAAGTTGGTCGCCGCGAATTCGCGGTTCAGCCCACTGTGCACGTGGACTCGGACGACGTCAGCCATGGGAGCTCCTCAGAGCGGCGTTGCACCTGGTGGGTGGCGGAGGGCCGTACCACCCAGCATGAGGCCCCACGCTCCTAGCGGCAAACCCGGCCCGGTTCGAACTGGGTGACGGCGCGACCACGCCGAGGGCCCCCATCGCCCCGCGAACCAACCCGCCCGACCGCTTGACCCGGTCCCGACCCGTCAAACTCCGGACCGGATGGACATCCTCGACGCCCTGATCGTGCTCCTGATACTGGCCCTCTCCTTCTCCGGGTACCGGCGCGGCTTCACCTGGGGCGGGCTGGCCATGCTCGGGCTGGTGGTGGGCGCCGTGGTCGGGGCCCTGATCGCCCCTCCCCTCACCCGCTTCTTCGCCCCCCATCCTCGGAGCGCCGACGAGCCGCTGATCGCCGCCGGCATCTTCATCGCGGCCATCCTGGTGATCGAGGGGCTGGGCAGCACCCTGGGGTACCGAGCCCGGGTGCTCACGCTCAAGACCCGGCTGGCCACCTGGAACTCGGTGGCGGGCAGCATCTCGAGCTGTCTGGGGGTGCTCTTCGTCGCCTGGTTCCTCGGCTACACCTTCGCCAACAGCTCGCTCAGCGTGGTCAACACCCAGATCAACGGCTCGGCGATCGAGCGGGCCCTGCTCAGCATCGCCCCCCAGCCTCCCGCCTTCCTCGCCAAGGTCCAGGAGTTCCTCCAGAACAGCGACCTCCCCAACCCCTTCAGCGGCCTGATGCCGTCGCTGCCCGCGGAGCCGCTCCCGGCCAGCACCGACACCGCCGGGGTCCGGGCCGCGCAGGCGGCCGTCTCCCGGGTGATCGCATACGGCTGCGGCGGCCCGGGCGCTGCGGTGGCCGGCTCGGCCTGGCCGGTGGGCCCCGACCTGGTGCTGACCAACGCCCACGTGGTCGCCGGCTCGTACAGCCAGACGGTGCAGCCCCCCGGGCGGCAGCCGCTCTCCGCCCAGGTCGTGCTCTTCGACCCCAACGTCGACGTCGCCATCCTGGAGGTCCCCGGGCTCGCCATGTCGCCGCTCCCGATCGCCAGCGCCTACCCGGCGGCGGGGACCCAGGCGGCGGTGATCGGCTACCCCCAGGGCGGGGCCGAGGCGACGGTCGCAGCCGCGGTGCGCGGCACCGAGAACGCCTCCACCTGGGACATCTACTACTCCGGCTACGTCACCCGCGAGACGGTGGTGGTCTCCGCCGACGTGATCCCGGGGAACTCCGGGGGCCCGCTGGTCGACCTCCACGGCCAGGTGATCGGGGTCACCTTCGCGATGAGCACGACCACCACGGACGAGGGGTATGCGCTGGCGACCTCCGACATCAGCTCCGACGTCCGGGCCGCCCAGGGGCGCACCGCCATCGTGGGCGACG
The DNA here is from genome assembly GCA_963793875.1 of uncultured Chloroflexia bacterium. GTDB lineage: Bacteria > Chloroflexota > Dormibacteria > Aeolococcales > Aeolococcaceae > Changshengia. The sequence continues at coordinate 38,260 of CAWCBS010000003.1, forward strand.
GCGCCTGCGTGGACGGCTGACCGTGGCGATGAAGGATCGGGATCGACCCGACGAAGGTGGGGCCACCGAGCATCGCGAGAACTGGGACGAGAGGTACGCGGCGGTGGAGCGGCTCTTCTCGACCGAGCCCGATCCCGCCCTGGTGGAACTGGCCACGGGGCTCCCGCCGGGGCGAGCGGTGGACCTGGGCGCCGGGGAGGGACGCAACAGCCTCTGGCTGGCCCGCCAGGGATGGAAGGTGACCGCCGTTGACGGCTCCTCGGTGGCGCTGGAGCGGGTGCGGGCCGGAGCGGCCAGCGAGGGTCTCAGCGTCGCCACCGTCCAGTCCGACATCGGGGAGTTCCTCCGCCGCGGCGACGCCCACGACCTGGTGCTGATCGCCAACATCCATCCGGCGCCCGAGCAGCGGGCGGCGATGCTCCGCGACGCCGCCCGGGCGGTCGCTCCGGGCGGCCACCTGCTGCTGGTCGGGCACCACCTCGACTCGCTGGGCTGCGAGGGTCCGTCGGACCCCGCCCTCCTCTACACCGAGGAGGTGCTGCGGGACGCGCTCCCCGGTCTGCGCACCCTGGTCCTGGAACGCCGCCAGCGCAGCCACGGCTCCGACACTGGCGAGCTCCGCATCGACGTCGTGCTCTGGGCGGAGGCCCCGGAGGGCTGATCGACCGGCGGGCGCGCCGGGGCCAGGGCCACCCGCCGCGAGCCGGGACGGGCCCCCGACACGAGCCCACCGCCCGAGGGGAGCTCAGTGGCGCCGGCCCACCACCCAGGCGGCCACCGCGCAGCCGGCCACGGTCCACGCGCCGAGCACGATGAACGAGACCCCCACATCGGTCGCGAGCCCGTTGCTGAGCCCGGCCCGCATCACCTGGGCCATGCTCTCGAAGGGGAGCACGCGGTGGACGTCGAAGAGCCAGCCGGGCAGCTGCGACGCCGGGTAAACGATCGGTGAGAAGAGCAGCACCACGAAGATCAGCGCGTTGACGATGACGTTGGTGACCAGCGGGTTGGTGATGGCGAGCGCCAGGGCGTATCCGACGGTGACCGACATCACGGCGCAGAGCAGCACGGCGGGGAGCAGGACCGGGGAGAGGGAGAGATGGATCCCGTACCGCCACGTCGCCACCAGCAGGGCCAGCACCGTGCCGGGCAGCGCCATCAGGGTGTAGAGGGTGAAGGTCGAGAGCATCTGCGCGCTCCGCCGGGTGGGCAGCGACCAGACGTAGTCGAAGGTCCCCTGCAGCTTGTCCTGCATCACCCCGTTGGGCACCATCACCAGGCCCAGCGGGATCAGGGCCAGGGTGGGGGCCCCGGTCGCGATGTAGAGGGCGCGCTCCGGGGTTATGGACGGGTAGAAGAAGCCGTACATCAGGACCATCCCGGCCCCCATCAGGGTCTGGATGACCACCATCATGCCGACCCACGGGCGCAGCCGCCCCCAGTCGTAGCGGAGCATGGCCCGGAAGCTGCTCAGCCAGTACGGGAACCCGGAGCGCAGGTCGCCGCGCGGCCGGAGCGGCTGGGCCAGCCTCGCCGAGGTCGCCAGCCCGGTCACGGCCGCCGCCCCAGCGACCAGACGGCGAGCGCCGCCGCGACCACCGCCCAGACCCCGATTACCGCGTAGGCCGTGGGCACCGCCGGGTCCGCCGATGAGGTGAGCGCGGCGCGCATCACCACCGCCATGTGGCGAAAGGGAAACCACCAGTTGAGGTCGGCGAGCCAGCCCGGCATCTGCTGGAGCGGGTAGAGGATGGGGGCGAAGCCGAAGATGATAAAGACCAGCATCTGGGAGATCAGCTGGGTGACCATCGGATTGCCGACGGCGTGGCCGAGGGCGTAGCCCAGCATGGTGCCGGTGAGGCAGGTGAGCAGGACGGCGGGGACGACCATCAGGGAGATGTGGAGGGGCAGGTCGTAGCGGAGCTGGGCCACGACCAGCGAGACGACCACCGCCGGGATGCCGCTGATGAGGCAGACGGTGTACCAGGCGGCGGCGGTGACCGCGCGGCTGATCGGCAGGGTGCGCAGGTAGTCGTAGCTGCCGGCGGTGCGCTGGCTCGCCACCAGCTGGGGGCCGAAGACGAGCCCCACCATGATCAGGTTGATGACCGGCACGCCGGTCGAGACGAAGAGCGCGGCGCTGGTCGGGATGTGGCTGAAGAAGAGGGAGATGCCGAGCACGAAGCCGACGCCGGAGAGGGCCTGCACCGAGCCGAGCAGGATGAGCCATATGCGCAGGCCGGCGAGGTGCCAGCGGACCATCGAGGCGTAGTCGCGGAGCGAGCGCCGCACGCCCCCCTGGACGGTGCCGAAGGGAAGGATCAGGCGCGCGACGTCAGTCGTCGCCATGGAGACCGTCGGCCGGGATGTCGGAGGTCAGCCGGATGTAGGCGTCCTCCAGGGTGCTCGCCCCCAGCGCGTACTCCTCGGCGACGCCGGAGTCGATGAGACCGGCGGCCCAGCTGATGCCGGAGGGTGCGTCGCTCTCGGCGATGGTGGTGACCAGGTTGTTGCCGACCCGGACCGGCGGGCCCGCCCACTCCGGCGGCGCGGGGGTCTCCGCTCCCGGCACCAGCATCACCTGCAAGCGCAACTGAGCCCGGTCCGCCGCCTTGAGCGAGGACGGCGTCCCCTCCGCCACCAGGCTGCCGCTCGCGATGAGCGCCAGGCGGTCGACGGCCTTCTCCGCCTCGAGGACGTTGTGGGTGACCAGGAGCACCGAGCAGCCGTGCGCCCCGAGGGCCCGGATCTCGTTCCAGAGCAGCCGGCGACGCAGCGGGTCCACGTCGTTGGTCGGCTCGTCGAGGATGACCAGGTGGCCGGGGGAGATGGTCGCCATGCAGAAGCCCACCAGCCGCTTGACGCCACCCGAGAGACGGGCGCCCAGGGTCCTGCTCCACTCGCCGAGCTCGAGCGCCTCGATGAGCTCGTCGGTCCGGCGGCGGACCCCGCCGATCTCCGCGCCGCGGATCCGGCCGGCCAGCTCGATCGCCTCGCGCAGGCGGAAGGAGTTGATCGGCATCTGCGCCTGGGGCAGGTAGGAGCAGAGCTGGCGCGCGGCGTCGGGGTTCTCGACCAGATCCCATTGGCCGAGGGTGATCCGCCCCGAGGTCGGCTTGAGCAGGCCGATGGTCTGCTTGACGAGCGTCGACTTGCCCGCGCCGTTGGGACCGAGCAGCCCGTACACCTCACCGGGCTCGACCTGCAGGGTGATGCCGTCGTTGGCGGCCACCGCCCCGAAGTGCTTGACCAGGTGGTCGACGTGGAACGTCCAGGCGTCGGGGGCGGTGCTCACGGCGCGGCGATTATCCACTGAGCGGTCGGCGGATTGCCGCGCCCTGTCGCCGCGGGCCAGGCGCGTGGCGCGGTGCGGGAGGCCGCTGGACTCAGCGCCGGAGCGCGTCGAGGATCCGGATCCGAGCCCCGAAGCGGAGCACCGAGTTGGCGTAGATGCGCGCGCCCAGCCAGGTGACCCCGCAGATGCTGGCGAGCACCAGCACCAGGGCGAGCAGCCCCTGCCAGAGCGGCACCTCGCCGGCGGCCATGCGGATCGACATCAGCACCGGGGTGAAGGGGGGGATCAGCGAGAGCACGGTGGTGAGCGTGGCCAGCCCGTGGGGCGTCGCGCCCCCCCCGGTCACCGCGTCGATGGCCGGGATGGCCACGACGTAGGCGAGCAGCCAGGTGACGATCATCAGCATGGTGACGGGCACGGTTGCGCTGCTCACCTCCTCGACCCGGGATACCAGGGAAGCGGTGGCGGCGAGCATCAGCGCATAGAGGATGAATCCGAGCGCGAACCACATCACCCCGATGAGCACCGCCCCGATGGCCGCGCCGGGCAGGGCGAGCACTCCGGTGGGAACGGTGAAGAGCAGCCCGCAGAGGGCGATGATGCCGAGCTGGAGCAGCCCCACCAGCCCGATCCCGATCACCTTGCCGAGCAGGAGCTGCCCCGGCCTCACCGTGGAGAGCAGGATCTCCACCACCCGGCTGGCCTTCTCGGCCACCACCCCCTGGCCGATGACCCCCCCGTAGATGCCGATGAAGACGTAGAGGGCAAAGGCCATCACGAAGCCGATGATCGGACCCTGCAGCTGGGCGGCCGTCGCCGGGTGGAGGGTGTCGACGCGCAGCGCGACGGCGTTGATCTGGCCCTCGACGGTCGATGGGCTGAGCCCCGCCGCGCTCAGGTCGGTGGAGAGCACGTGCTGCTTGGCGATCGAGACCAGGGCGGCCTGCAGGGTGGGGTCGATCCCGGTCTGGACCACCACCCGGGGAGCTGCGGGCGTGCCCTCCACGAGCGCGTCGAGGCTTCCGGCACGGACATCCGACCGGCCCTGCGCCTCGGTTGCGATGTCGCTCACGTGCAGCTTGAACCCCAGCGACCGGGACGCCGCCTCGAGCGGCTGGGCGAGCGCCGTGGCGGGCCCCGAGAAGGCGATCTTGAAGGTCGTCGTGGTGTTGATCCCGTCGATCACCGCCAGCTGCAGCACGGCGTACAGCGCCAGCAGGGCGACGGCGACCGCGGTCCCGATGACGAAGACCTTGCCGCGGATCCGGGTGGCGAACTCGCGGCGCGCGATCAGGTAGACGGCCCGCCGGGGGCTCAGACCGGAGCGGTCGGGAGCGGGGCTGCTCACGACGCGGCCTCCTCGCTGTGCGGGTGGGTGGCGGCGCCGTCGGGGCCGGGCTCCTCGGCCACCACGCTGCGGAAGAGCTCGGTGAGTGACGGGAGGTCCCGGCGGAACTCGCGGACCGGCCCGGTGGTGAGCGCGACCTGGAGCAGAGATTGATCGCCCTCCGGCGGGGCCAGCTCGACCAGCACCCGGGAACCCTCCTGGCGGACCAGCGTGGCCCCGGGCACCCACTCCACCCAGCCGTCGGGCGCGTCGGGCGCGTCGACCCAGTAGCGGGGGGCCGACCCGGCGCGGAGCTCGGCCACCGAGCCGACCGCCAGCATCCGGCCGGCGCGGATGATCCCCACCCGGTCGCAGAGCTGCTCGACCAGGTCGAGCTGATGGCTCGAGAAGAGGACTGAGATCCCGGCGTCGGCCTGCTCGCGGAGCACCTCGCTCATCACGTCGACGGCCACCGGGTCGAGCCCGGAGAAGGGCTCGTCGAGGACCAGCACCTCGGGCGAGTAGAGCAGGGCGGCGGCGAGCTGGACCCGCTGCTGGTTGCCCTGGCTCAGCTTCTGGAGCTGCTCGCCGCCCCGATCGGCGAGGCCGAGCCGCTCCAGCCAGTGCCCCGCTGCGGCGCGCGCGGCGGGGGCCCGCATCCCGTGCAGCTCGGCGAGATAGACGAGCTGCTCGGTGACCCCCATGCTCGGGTAGAGGCCGCGCTCCTCGGGCATGTAGCCGATCCGGCGCCGGGTGGCGAAGGTGATCGGCTCGCCCCGCCAGCGGACGGCCCCGGCGTCCGCGGCCAGCACCCCGAGGACGATGCGCATGGTCGACGTCTTGCCGGCGCCATTGGGCCCGACGAAGCCGAACAGCTCGCCCGCCCCGAGGTCGAAGCTCACCTCGTCCAGGGCCAGGACGCTCCCGTAGCGCTTCGACAACCGGTCGATCTCCAGCACCCCGTCGGCCACCACTTGCGTCGCCTCCCGAAATCTGATATCAGTATGATAGTAGCAAGAGCCGCCGCCGAGAGTCCAGCGGCGGGAAGAACCTGAAAACGGAAGTCCGAAGGAGAGACCATGACAGCCGACACCCTCTCAACCGAGGCCCTGCCCCGAACGCGGACGACGACCACCGAGCGGGTCAAGACGGCCACCCGAGGGCCCGTGGCGCTCACCACGCTCATCGTGGTGGCGCTGCTCGACATCGGTCTCTACGTGCTCGGGGTCATCCTCTCCAACCGCTCGGGCGGCGAGCCCGCCGGCGGCATCCTGATCGGCGTGGCGGTCCTGATCACCATCGTGGACTCCTACGCCTTCCACGGGCTGACCTCGGTGGTTCCCGGAGAGGCCCGCGTGGTCCAGATCTTCGGCCGCTACACGGGCACCATCCGCAAGCCCGGTCTCTGCTGGGTCAACCCCTTCACCGAGCGGCGCAAGGTCTCCACCCGGATCCGCAACTACGAGACCCAGGTGGCCAAGGTCAACGACGCCGACGGCAATCCGATCGAGATCGCGGCGGTGGTGGTGTGGCAGGTGGAGGACACCGCACAGGCCCTGTACGACGTCGACGACTTCGCCCGCTTCGTCGACATCCAGACCGAGACCGCGGTTCGGCACGTGGCCAGCATCCACCCCTACGACGCCCACGTGGACGGCCAGCTCTCACTGCGGCAGAACGCCGCTGAGATCACCACCCAGCTCACCGAGGAGATCGCCGAGAGGGTGGCGTCGGCCGGGGTCACGATCATCGAGTCGCGGCTCACCCGGCTCTCCTTCGCCCCCGAGATCGCCCAGGCGATGCTGCGCCGGCAGCAGGCGAGCGCCGTGGTGGCGGCCCGCAAGACGATCGTGGAAGGCGCCGTCGGCATGGTCGAGCTGGCCCTCGACAAGCTCGAGGAGCGTGAGATCGTGGAGCTGGACCAGGAGCGCAAGGCGGCGATGGTCTCCAACCTCCTGGTGGTGCTCTGCAGCGAGCAGAACACCCAGCCCATCGTCAACGCCGGCACCCTGTACCAGTGATCACGACGGCTCGCAATGGTGGGGTTCTGACCCGGTGCCCGAACGCAAGAGCATCCTGCTGAGGCTGGACCCGGCCGTCCACGACGCGATCGCACGGTGGGCGGGCGACGAGCTGCGCAGCAGCAATGCTCAGATCGAGTTCATGCTGCGGCGGGGGCTGGAGGCGGCCGGGCGGCTGCCGGCCAACGCGGGTCCCCTCCCCCGCCGGGGCCGGCCGCCACGGGAGGCGGACGAGGCCACCCCGTAGCCTGGGGTCGGTCGCCTCCGCAAGTACCGGGCTCAGCCGGGAGAGCGTCCGGTCATGCTGATCCGAACCACGTGGTCAGAGCCCTGCGCAGCCCGATGTCGGTGCCCTCCCCCACCCAGGCGACGTATCCGTCGGGCCTGATCAGCACCGCCGCGGGGCTGCCACCTCGCCCAGGACCGGAAGCTCCCAGCGGCCGGCGTACGCGGCGTCGATCAGCTGGACCCGGTCGGCCCATGGAGCGAGGTCGAGGGCTCCGGCCTCAGCGAGGTTGAGCAAGACCGGCCTGGCGGCGTGCAGGAGCTCGAAGATCCGGAGCGGGCCATCACCGGTCACGAGATCCAGATCGGGCATGCGGCGCCCGAGCAGGGGGTGGCCCTCGCCGAGCCCGTAATGGATGTCCAGTCCGCAGATCATCCCGGCGAGCCGTTTGCGAGGCTCGTCGATGATCGCCAGCTCCGACACCACCTCGACCAGGGCCGTCATGCGCTCGTCCTGGCGCTGGAGCGCTGCCTGCGCCATGGTGTACCGGAGCGCCCGGGCGGCGACCGGGTGGCGCTCGTCCTGATACGTGTCCAGAAGGCTCTCCGGGGAGGTCCCCCTGACCACCTGGGCCAGCTTCCAGCCCAGGTTCACCGCATCCTGCACGCCGAGGCTGAGGCCCTGCCCGCCCGCCGGGTAGTGCACGTGCGCGGCGTCGCCGGCGAGCAGGACTCGACCCACGCGGTAGGACGCCGCCTGGCGTGTGGTGTCGGTGAACCTGGAGATCCACACCGGGCTGTGGACACCGAAGTCGGTCCCGTAAGCGCTGATGAGCGCCGCGCTCAGATCGGCCAGGGTGGCGTCGCTACTGGGCCCGAGCTGCGGCTCGGTGACGACGACGCGGACCCTCCGCCCATCCTCCAATCGGCGGAGGCCATGGACGCCCGCGGCGTCGTGGCGAATGCCCCGCGGCGGCTCCTCGGTCACCTCGACCTCGGCGATGAGGTTGCTTCTGGTCGGATCCCACCCCGGAAACCCGATGCCGGCCGCCTTGCGGACGACGCTCCTGCCTCCATCGCACCCGACCAGATACGCCGCCCGCAGCGACCTGGCGTCGGAGAGTCTGACGTCCACGCCGCTGTCGTCCTGCGCGAAACCGGTCACCTCCACCCCGTGGTGGATCCGCACCGGCAGCTCGGCAATCCACGCGGCCATGATCCGCTCGATCTGGTTCTGCAGGATCCCGAGCGAGTACGGATGGCGCGTCGGGAAGTCGCTCATATCCAGCACCGTTGTCCCGAACGTCGCGATCTGAGCCACCCGGCCCTCCGCGAGGAACCGATCGGCGACCCCACGCTGATCCAGCACCTCGATGGTGCGCGCGTGAAAGCCGTCGGCCCGTGATTCCAGGAGCAGGTGATCGGGACGCCGCTCGACGATCGCCACGTCGACCCTCGCCGGCGCCAGCTCAGCCGCCAGCATCATGCCGGTCGGACCCCCACCGGCGATCACCACCGCATCTTCGGCCATCGCACCCACTCGTTCTCCGCGTCCGTCGGTTGCATCCGGAAACTCTGCACCACGACCCGGGTCTTGCCGCAAGCCCCCTGGCCGCTGATATCCTGAGGTGGAGGGAGCGGTGCTTCCTCTCCTGTCCCCCATACCGCGGAGCCGCGACGCCCTGGCCGCCGGCGGCCTCGCATGGCAGCCGTGTACCCTCCGCCATGATGCCGACCTTCCGCCTGGTCGCTGACGTGAGCAGCGACGACCCCGAGCGCATTCGCCCGGTGATCGACCGGCTGCTCCCCAACGGGGTCACGGCAACGGCGGACGGCTTTCACATCGAGGTCGAGCTCCACGGCGAAAGCGCCCGCGAGCTCAACCGCGACCTGCTCTCGGCGCTGCGCAGGGAGGAGCGGCGGACCCGGTTGCGCGCCACCTGGACGGCGGACGGGACCGCCGAGCGCTTCTTCGATTACGCGTCGAAGGGGACCCGCCCGGCGCGGTGACACCGCGCTCAGCCAGCCATCCGGCACGGTGGCGCCGTGTTCACCGCTCCCGAGCACCCGGTTGGCGGCGTTGCGCCGACGACCGGCCTGCCGCGCTCACCCTCCGGGACGGTTAAGGACGCCCATGTCATTAACATATTCAACGCACAGCCTCCCGGGGCACGGCTCCTCAGGCACTCCGGTCCTCGATCTCCCAGGCGTGGTCGAGCACGTGCCAGCCGATCCGGCGGGCGGCGTAGCGCGGCGCCCAGCCCCTCGCCGCGGCCGGCTCCGAAGCCGGGGCACCACCCGCCGCTCTCAGAGCGGCCGCGATCGCGTCGCGCTCCCTGGCCCGTGCGCCCAGGTCGTCCCGGGCCGGCCGCGGGAGCCGGATGCCCAGCTTCCGCGCGTACGCCTCCACCTCGGCGCCGACCACGTGATCGACGATCACGTCGCGGTCCCGCCCGCCGCCGCGGGGCCCCTTGCGAAGGGCGGCCGGCGCGCCGGTGACCACCCTGTCGAAGAACGCCCAGGCAGATTCGAGGAGGCGCACCAGCCGCGCCGCCTCCAACGCGGTCAGCGGCTCACCGTCGAGCTGGCCGGCGACGCCCGGAGCCCCGAAGTCGGTCGTCCCCGAGCCGGCCAGCCGCTCCACGATCTCGATCCTCGCCGGATCGGGCGGCTCCAGGCCGGCGTCGACCGCTACCGGCGCGTAGCGCGGCGCGTAGGCGCAGAGCGCCTCCAGGGCCGCCTCGTCGCCGCGGCCCGAACGGGACCAGCCAGGCCAGTCCAGCGCCGAGGCGAAGGAGAGCCGGGAACCCGTCTCCAACGAGACCCGGATCGCGCCCTCCCTCGTGCTCATCCCTCCCGGATTATGTCGCCCGGGGGCCGGCGATCAGCCACTCGCCAGCGCGCGCAGGACCAGGGCCAGGTTCGCCGGCCGCTCGGCCATACGGCGCATCAGGTACGGGTACCACCGCTCGCCGAAGGGCACGTAGATGCGGACCTCCTCCCCGGCGGCGGCGAGCCGGAACTGCTCGTCGCCGCGCACTCCGAACAGCATCTGATGCTCGTGCGCGATGCCGTCGCCGCGTGCGGCGATGAGCCGGTGACAGGCATCGATCAGGGCCGGGTCGTGGGTGGCGATGAGCGGCGTGGCGCCCCCGTCGAGCAGGATCCGCAGGCAGCGGAGGTACGCGACTCGGATCTCATTGCGGCCCTGCCAGGCCAGCGCCACGGGCTCCTGGTAGGCGCCCTTGCAGAGCCGGATGCGCGAGCCCGCGTGGGCCAGGCCGCGGCAATCGTCCTCGGAGCGGCGGAGGGAAGCCTGGATCACCAGGCCGGTCGAGGGATGGTCCCCCCGTAGCCGGCGGCCGATCTCGAGCGTCGAATCGGTGGTGGTGTGGTCCTCCATGTCGAGGGTGACCGCGATCCCCGCGGCCGCCGCGGCGCGGCAGACCTCGTGGGCATTCCCGAAGGCCAGTTCGGCATCCACACCCTGTCCGAGCGCGGAGAGCTTGAGCGACACCTCGGACCGCGGTGTCAATTCCTCGACGGCGAGCCGCTCGATCAGAGCGCGGTAGACGGCAACGGCCGCCCGCGCGTCCGCAGCGTCCTGGGTGTCCTCGCCGAGATGGTCGATGGTGACAGCGAGCCCATCTCCGGTCAGTGTCCGGACCACGCTGACCGCGCCGTCCATGCCCTCGCCGGCCACGAAGCGGTGGACCAGCCGGCGGGTCAGCGGGGAGCGGGAGACCACCCGCTGCACGCCGCCTTGCCGGGATGCCCAGAGGAGGGTGTGGCGGAGCAGAGCGGGCGTACCCAGCCCCCGGCTGGGCTGCTCGCCGGCTCTGCCCCAACCGGAACGATCGGACGCCATGAGCCGATTATCGACCTCCGCCGGGACCGCGGGTCGGAGGGGCGGTCAGTATTGGTCGGCCAACAGCAGCGGGACGCCGCGGCGGGCGATGCGGTCCCGCCAGCCGTCCAGGCACTCCACCTAGCCGGCGGCGAACTCCTGAACCTCGACGTTCGCGGCCGGCACCAGGGCGGTGAGGTCGTGGGTGACCGTCACCCTGGTCCCGGTTGAGGTCGGCTCGAGGACGACCATGATCAGCGCGGCGCGCTGGCCGGTCGTCGTGTTCGCATAGGCGATTTAGGTGGGACCCCTCGTGGCGCGCCACGACCCAGATCGTCGCGTGGGATCCGTGGCCGGTGGTGAAGGCGGTGCCGGGCTCGGTCTCGTCCGCGGCCGGGTGGGGGAACTGGGGATCCCAGCCGTCCACCCACGAGCGTTCGCCGCTCGCAGTGAAGAGAGGGAAGGCCTGATCGGGAGGAAGGGCGACCGCGAAGCTTCCCGTCACCCGCACCTGCGCACAGGGGGTGGTCATCCGACGCCTCCCTCGTCCAGGCTGGCGAGGTGGTGGCTGTCGGCAGCCGTGAGGTCCAGCCCGTACACCTCCTTGAGCCGGCCGACAACCACCAGGGTCGCTTCGCTGAAGGGGACCTTCTGCTCGAAGGCGTGGAGCACGATGCCCTCGAGCAGGTCCCCCAGCGAGATGTCGAGATACTCGGCAAGGCCCTTGAGGACCTTGACCATCCGGCGCTCCATCCGGACGCCCGTCTGTACCCGCTCGACTGTGATCATGGTACCAATGTCCCAGATCGAGCACCGAGCCGTCCTGTCCGGCGGGTCAGACCTCGGCCAGGCGACGGATCGATTCAGCCGCCATCACCAGTAGTACCAGCGGCCCCCGCGCGGACGCGCCAGGAAGCCCACCGCCCAGACCACCAGCAGGATGATCGCGATCCACCAGAGCAGGTGGGCCGCCGTGCCCACCCCGAAGAGGACAAGCACGAGCAGCAGGAACAGGAGCAGAGCGAGCATGCGGAGCCTCCCGGGTGATGCCTCCGGGCGGGGGCGGGGTCCCCGCCGCCCTTGACCCTGAGATGACTATCACATCACCTTATATAGACTATATCAGATTATCCTCTGGATGGGGCCACTGGGAGGGCGCGCCCGCAGGACGTCACGGCGACAGACGGGACGGGATGACAGCGGGCTCCGGTGGTCAGCCGGGCGTACCGCCGTCCTGCGACCTGGGATCGGCCCCGGCGGACGCGCGGCCCGGCACCGCGGAAGGCGGAGCGCTCGCGTAGAGGTCGGGCCGCCGGTCACGGAGGAGATGGTTGCGCGGCGTCCGCCAGCGGGCCCGCTCCACCGCGCCCAGGTCGAGATCGGCCACCAGCAGCTGCTCGCCGTCGGGGCTGGCCGGGCCGGCCAGGGGCCAGCCGTCCGGCCCCACGATGATCGAGGCCCCGAGGAAGGTCACCCCCCGCTCCTCCCCCACCCGGTCGGCGCAGGCCACCGCGGTCCCGTTGGCGGCGGCCGCGGCCATGGCCATGATGTCGCCCTGACAGTACCCGTGCTCGTCGTGGAGGCGCCGCCGGAAGGACGCCACCCAGTTGGTCGGCACGGCGATCACCTCAGCCCCGCGGAGGGCGAGAGCGCGGGCGAGCTCCGGAAACCAGAGGTCGTAGCAGATGGCCACCCCGACCCGAGCCGTGGGGAGGTCGACGACCACGACCTCCTGCCCCGGCCGGAACCAGGTCTGTTCGTCGTAGAAGAGGTGGAGCTTGCGGTAGGTGGCCAGCCGGCCCGACGGCCCAAGGACCACGGCGCTGTTGTGGCGGCAGCCGTCCCCCTGCTCGGCCAGCCCGGCGACCACGTGGAGGTCGCGGCGGTGGCAGACCGCTACCAGGGCGGCAACGGTCTTCCCGGAGTCCGGGTCCTCGGCGAGCGCCGCGGCCTCCTCCTCGCCGTTGAAGACATACCCGGAGGAGGCGAGCTCGGGAAGGACCACGAGCTGGGCGCCCTCGGCCGCGGCGGCCTCCACCCACGCCACCGCCGCGGCCCGGTTGCCGTCCGCGTCGCCGACGTGCGGCGGATACTGGGCGACGGCAACGCGGAGCGTCCGCGCCGGCGCGGTCATGGGCGGAGCCGCCCCGGAACGCTGGTGCAACCCGCAGGCGCGGCTCGCCGGCTCCGTGCTCTCATCGTGCAAGGCCCGCGGCGGGGTCCGCGAAGATGGTCGACCGGTAGTAGGCGAGCTCGGCGATCAACTCGCGGATGTCATCGAGGGCGCGGTGCGCCTCAGCCTTCCCCGGCGCCGCGGCCAGGACGTCGGGGTACCAGCGGCGGCAGAGCTCCTTGATGCTGGAGACATCGATCGACCGGTAGTGGAGGAAGTTCTCGACTTCGGGGAGCTGCGCGGCCAGGAAGCGCCGATCGGTACCGATGGAGTTCCCGCAGAGGGGCACGGTGCGCGGCTCGCGGATATGCCGCCGGAGGAAGTTCAGGGTCTGCCGGCCGGCCTCGCGCATCGAGATCGGCGAGCTCTCGATGGCGGCCAGGAGACCGGAGCCGGTGTGCATGGCACGCACGAAGGCATCCATCCGCTCCAGCTGGTCGCTGTCCGCGTGCACGACCAGGTCGGGGCCCTCGGCGACGACGGTCAGGTCATCGTCCGTGATCAGGGTCGCGATCTCCACGATCACGTGCCGGCCGGGGTCCAGCCCGGTCATCTCGAGGTCCATCCAGGCAAGCACGCCAACGATCCTAGCCGGGTGTGGGTCTGGCCGGGTGACGCGGAGCCGGGCTCCTCGCCGTCCGGTGGCTACAATCCGAGGCTCGCTCACGACGCCCGCGAGGTGGGTGCCGAGCTGGACGCGAGCGCGGAGGAAGCGCCCCTTGACCGCGATGGACGTTCCCGGGCACACCGTGACCCTGGCGGCGGTGGGGCGTGCGCTCCACCTCTCGACGGCTCACCAGAGGCTGATCGAGGACCACCTGGCCCTCGACCTCTCCGGCCCGGCGGGCGCCACCCTGATGGCCCAGCTCACCGCGCAGACCACGCCGGCAGCGTTGGAGGGCCTGAGCCTGGCCTTCGCGCTGCGAGCCCGCTTCGTCGAGGACCTGGTGGGCCGGGCCACCGATGCCGGCGTCTCCCAGTACGTGATCCTCGGTGCCGGCCTGGACACCTTCGCCTATCGACGGAGCGACCTGGTGGGACGGCTGCGCGTGTACGAGGTGGATCGTCATCAGGCGCAGGCTTGGAAGCGAGCGCGGCTCGGGGAGCTCGGACTCGCGGCTCCCGCTGGGCTCGCGTTCGTCGCCGTCGACTTCGAGGCCGACGACCTGGGGCGGGAGCTGAGCCGGAGCGGCTTCGACCCGACGGCATCCGCGGTCGTATCCTGGATCGCCGTCAGCCAGTACCTGAGCCGGGAGGCGATCGATCACACCCTGCGATGGGCGGCGCGCCTCCCCGCCGGCTCCCGGCTGGTGCTCACCTACGTGGTCCCTCCCGACCAGCTCTCCGAGCTGGCCCAGGCCGGGCTGGAGTGGACGAGGTCGCAGGCGGAGGCCCGGGGAGAGCCATTCCTGAGCCTCTTTCGCCCCGACGAGATCTCGGCCACGCTGAGGGAGGCCGGGTTCATGGAGGTCGAGCAGGTCGAGGCGGAGGAGATGCAACGCCGCTACCTGCCCGACTGGCCCGACGCTCCGCTGACCGGCATCGAGCGGGTGGCGATGGCGACGGTCTGAGCTGAGCCGAGCCGCGGCCGGGTGCGGCGTCTGACCGTGCCCGCTCCCCAGGCGGGTACGCTCGGGATGCCGATGACGTCCTCGGTCAGTGATCAGGAACTCCCCACTGCACCGGGGCTCGCCCGGGTCGCCGGGGCGATCCCGGCGGGATCGGGTGCCGTGGTGATGGGCAGCGGGATCGTCTCCATGGACGAGCGGCCAGGAACTGCTGTCCCTGATCACGCTGGCCGTCGCGGCTCTCGCCTGGGCCCTCCTCGGCCTCCTCCGCGGCAACCAGATGGTTCGGCGCCGCCGCTGGTTCCCGGGCGCTGAAGGCGATCCCTCCGCGCTCTCGTCAGTGGCCGGGACCGCGGTGCTCGGGACCCGGCTGACGCTTCTCGGCTGGCGCTGGGCGGGCGCCCTTCTGCTCGTCGTGGCCGCGCTGCTGTGGCTCGGGCTGCTGGGGCGGAATCGGCGCAACTGGGTGACGCCAACCGTGGGCGCGTCCTTTCTGCCCAGCGTCTCGACGAAGTCGCTGGCCGCCCTCCTGGCCACCCTGGGACTGACAGGTCGCGTGGGCTGGCCGCTCTTCGCGGGCGTCCTGCTGCTGACGCTCGGCATCGTCCTCTACGGCTTCGTCCTCTGGCGCTTCGACGTGCGCCAGCTGGTGGTCGGAAGGGGCGACCAGTGGGTGGCGGGCGGAGCTCTGGCCATCTCCGCGCTGGCCTGCGCGGAGACGGCGCAGGCGGCGAACGCGCTGCACCTGCTGGGCGGCGGGCCCGCGCTCCGCGGTGCCGCCCTGGTCCTCTGGGTCGCCGCCGCCTGCTGGCTGCCCGTGCTGCTCGTCACCGAGCTGATCTCGCCACGAGGCTCCTACGAGGCACGTCGGTGGTCGACGGTCTTCCCGGTCGGGATGTACGCGGCCTGCAGCTTCGCCGTCGGCGCCACGCTCGGGCTCGCCCCGATCAGCCAATTTGCCCGCATCTGGACCTGGGCCGGTTTCGCCGTCTGGGCGGTGGTGCTGCTGGCCATGCTCTGGCGGCCGGTCACCCTCCTCATGGCGGGAGGGAGGCCCGGCGCGTCGCCTCCGTCGGACCCGCCCGGGCCCGCGCCGGTGGCTCGCCCTACCGGAGCCGCTTCTCGAAGAGGGTGAGGGGATGCGCGGCCCAGCTGTAGGTGCGGGTGTCCACCACGCGGTAGCCGTGAGTCTGGTAGTAGTGGATGAGTTGGGTCCACTCGGCGACGGTGTCGAGGCGGCTGAACTCCCGGCCCCGCGCGGCGATGCGGTTCTCGGCCCAGACCAGGAGCCGGAGCCCGAGCCCCGGGGCTGACCGCTCCCGGTCCCGAGCCAGGGCGTGGACGTAGCCGCCTGTGCCGTCGAGACCGGCTGCCCCCCAATACGTGGCGTCCTCGTAGGTGACCGTGACGCTGGCTACCACCCAGCCGTCCTCGCGGAGAAGGGCAACCTCGCCGCGGCCGATGCGCTCGTCCAGCTGCTGCACGGAGCGGGACTGGGGCCGCCAGCCTCCGGCGGCGTAGAGCGCCCGGAGGGCCGGGGCGTCGGCGGGGCCGGCCGTCTCGGGCGCGATGGGCGCGTCGTCACTCGTGTCCATGCCAGGCATTCACCCTACCGCGTCGGGCGGATGGCACGCCCCACCGCTTCATTACTTGCAGGATGTCTCGGCGAGCCTTCGGAGCCTCGTGACCGAGCCTTACGTCAATGCGGCGCCGTCTGCTGGGGACACCTGATCCGACCAACCTCGTCAAGCGCTAATGCGCCCCCCGGTAGCCGGCCCACCCCCGAGGCACCTGCCGCATCGCGGACGGTAGGCAACCTAACCAGCCTTCTCGTACGCCTCTAGGTCGGTGACGACTTCATGAAGGATGGTGAGGGCTTCAAGGATGGATCGGCAGAGGTCCGGAACCTCGAGCTGAAGTGCAAGGAGGGAGTGCTGATGGTGCCCACCGTCGCGGCTCTCCAATGAGGTGCGAAGCCGGTGCCGGATATCGGTCAGGTTCTCGGCTAGTTGTTGGACACCCCGATCCCCTACCGTCTCCCAAGTGAGTGGGAGGAGAGAGGACCAGTACAGGCCAGGGGGAATCCGAGCAGCCAAACCAGACTGCACCGGAGCATCGTCGGGCGTGACCGCGAGGATTCCGGTTGTCGGGGCAGGTTCGATACCCAGCCCCGGCAACTTGACCAGCGCAGCGTACAGATCAGCCAGTACTTCCCTCAGCTGCCGGAGGAGCTCCAACCCGCGCGGCTCGACCCCTTGGGTGAGCGCGACGTAGCGTCGCGCCAACTCAACGATGCCAAGCGGGGCCTCGGGGCGGTCCATCGGATAAATTCTCGCAGCCTCTCCGATTGCCGGTGGGGGTCTGCGGGGTTTGCGGATCCCACCGGCACGGTCAACCTCGTCAAGCGCTAAGACACCCCCCTCCGGCGCCCGTCACGGTGTGGCGCGGGCCAACCTGGGGCCGGGAGAGAAAGGAGGCTTGGGCAGGTAGGCCCATTATTCGTTGCAGCAAAGCACCAAACCCGTCAGGCAGCACGACACGCTTGGCCGATAATCGCCACGACATGCATCCTGTCGAGGACTGGCGCCGCGTTCATCACCCTCTCCGGACAGACCGGTCCGGCGAGCCAATCCCGCTGATCCGCAACTACGCCCTGCAGTACGTGTACGCGGGCCACGCGTTCATCCTCGTCGGCGTTGTGCTGCTCTTCTTCGTTCGGGTTGCAGGGTTCGGCCTCATCTTGTTCGGGCTAGCCGGTTACGGCTTCTCTGCCTTCTATTACTTCGTCATGCCCCGCTGGCGGTAGTCTCCCGGACGCCGGCTTCTGGTCCTCGGGTGCCAACGCCACCAAGAACCTCGTCAATTCTTAGGACCACCTCTCAGCCAACGCTTGGCGGCTGGCGAGGTACTGGGCCGCTGTGTTCGAACGCCGACCCTCGTCTAGGACCGAGTTCGACCAACAGACGGTGCTGCCTTGGGTGGCCTTCATGGGTCTCGGGGGGCCCTATGTATTGGCGCGGCCAGACGATGGTCACATCCACTACAGGGGCGCCAGGCGCGTATTCAGGCCGCGCACCCTGTGCGGGAAGCCTGGCCGCCGCAGATGGCACGGCAGCGGACGGATCTGCCCCGAGTGCATGGAGGTAGGCGGGCCACCGGGTCAGAGCTGGCCGGAGCGGCCTCGCGGGGTGGACGCTTAGCCCCGATCTTTCAGTAGGGGCGGCCGGGAGGTCAACGAGGGGGTCGGAGGCGGTGCGGGGGCGTCGCCGCCACGGTGAGGACCCCGGTGGTGGTGCCGAGCGAGAGGGCCGGGGCGCTGCCGGGCGCGTCGACGGTGATGCGGGCCACGAACAAGGCCACGGGTGGAGTTGCCGAAGAGATCGGGTCCGGTGCCACAGGGTGTCGGTGTCAGGCGGCGGGAAGGCTGCGCAATCGCTCGAAGGCCGAGCCGAGCAGTCGCGCCCACGGCCAGCGGCGGTGCAGGCGCAGGTACAGCCGTCGCCCGCTCCGCACCAGACGGGCAGCGACGTGGAAGAGACAGTAGCGGAGCCGCTTGGGCTCCCACCGAGCGGCCTTGCCGTCGAGGCAGAGGCGCTGCATCCAGGCGACCAGATCCTGGGCGACGAGCACCAGCTCCAGCCAGACCTCGTTGGCGGCGAAGTCGCGGAAGGGGAGGTTGCGCAGGCCCGACGCCTTGCCGCAGCGAATGCGGTCCTCCACCCGGGCGTGGGCACGGTGACGCGCCTCCAGAACCGCCAGATCGGTGTCGGTCTGGTCGGTGATGAACACCTGGAAGCGAAACCCCTCGTGGTCAGTGAAGGAGAGCTGAGCGCCGGGATGAGGCCGCTCCCGCCGGCAGAGGGCCCGGGTGGCGGTGGGCCAGGCGCTGAGGTCGAGATCGTGGAGCTCGCAGACCGCCGCACCGTCCCGAGGATCGCCGTCCTGGGTGATGGCAGGGACCCAGGTCTCCGGGGAAACTCCAAGCACGGCATCGCGAACCGGCTCGGTGAGGTCGAAGCCGACGGAGAAGAGGATGCCGCGCTCCCGCAGGGCATCGAGGAAGTCGTGGGTGGCGCCGGCGGAGTCCGCGCGGGCCAGCATCGGCGGATCGCCGGCACTCTTGGGCGGGAGCTGCTCGAGCGCGGCGTCGAGGACCCGGATGTGATCAGCGGCATGGTTGGCGCCGGCATTGCCGGGGCGTAGCAGCCCGGCCAGGATCTCGTCAGTCTCGTCCAGGCTGCAGAGCAGCGGATGGAAGCCGAAGCCGTGCTTGTAGGTGCCGGCGGCGCCCTGCTTCTCCGAGTGGGCGGTGACCAGGGTGGCGTCGAAGTCGAGGGTGATGTGCTCGGGGCGGACCCCGTGCTTCCAGGCGTGGCCCCGCGCCTGGGCCCGGGCTCGGCGCACCGGGGTGAGGTCGAGATCGGTGCTGAGCGCGTCGATCACCCGCCAGGCGGTGGGGACCGAGGCCACCTCGCCGAAGAGGTCCGGCTGGTGGTGCAGGACGGTCAGGTCGGAGAGGCAGTCTCCGCCATCGGCGATGCTGACGGCGAGGTCCCGCAGCACCTCGCCGGGGTCGTGCGCCCGCCGACGCCGCTGCAGGCAGGCGAGCTCCCGAGAGAGCGCCGCGGTCAGCCCCACCCGATCGGCCAGCTCGACCAGCAGGTAGCTGCCCGCGTGAGAGATCACCCCCTCGCCATCCGCCGTCACCACCGGCCGTGGCCGCTTGGTAGTCTTCATCCTGAAAGTGCCCCCCTCTTTGGGATCTTCGAGCGTCGAGAACCCGAGTATCCCTTGTCAGGTGGGGCACTTTCTCGTTCCCGCCCCCGGCAACCACCTACCTCAGTGAAAGATTGGGGTTAGAGACCGGGCGGCCTGATCGCCATGGACAACCTCGTGACCGTCTGCCGCAACGACGGCGCGGGTCTCAGATCGCCGCCCGTCTCGGCCGCGACCCGGCAGCCCGGCAGATGACCTCCCAGCTCCCCGCATTCAGGGCAGACCAGAGGGAGCCAGCATGCGGCATCCCCCGCCTCGGCAGCCTCACCGCCGGGCAGGCCACCGCCGCCTTCACCGGTGTGTGCGCGAGGCTCGCCGGCACCGTTCTCTATCGGTGCGTGGGGCTCGCCGCCACCCTCTTGGTCACCCATGCAGAAGCTCTCCCAGCCGTCCGGGGCAGAGAACTCCGATCGTAGCCGGATCTCGCCGGCTGGGGCTCAGACCCGGCGCGGCTGGCCCTGCCCGGCGCTGCCATGGTGCTGACCGCGGCGGTCCCCTATCGGCTTGGGCGAGGAGGGCTGATCGAGACCGGCGGCTCAGCGGCCGGGGACGAACTCCCTCAGCTTGCCGGCGAGCGTCCGCGTCGTGACCCCGATCAGCTCGGGGTCCCCATGGAGCATTGCGGTCGCCATCTCCTTGGCCATCCCGAATCTGACGTGCGGGGGCAGCGGAGGGATGTTCGGGTCGACCACCGCCTCGAGCAGGGCGGGGCGGTCGGCGTGAAGCACGGTGTCCCACGCCTCGCCGACGCGCTGCGGGTCCTCGACGCTCACCGCGGTGAAGCCGAGCATCTCCGCATAGCGTGCGAACGGGAAGTCGGGCAGATCCTGGGTGCCGGGGAACTTGGGGTCGCCGGCCAGCACGCGCTGCTCCCAGGTGACCATGTTGAGGTCCCGGTTCTTGAAGACACAGACCACCCAGCGCGGGTCCTGCCACTGCTTCCAGTACTTGGCGACGGTGATCAGCTCGTTGATGCCGTTCATCTGCATCGCCCCGTCACCGGCGAAGGCGATCACCGGGCGGTCGGGATGCGCGAACTTGGCCCCGATGGCGTAGGGGACGGCCGGTCCCATGGTCGCGAGCGTGCCCGAGAGCGACGCCATCATCCCGCGGCGCAGGCGCACCTGGCGCGCCCACCAGGTGGTCGAGGAGCCGGAGTTGGCGCTGAGGATCGCCCCGTCGGGGAGGCGCCGGGAGAGCTCCCACGCGACCAGCTGGGGGTTCATGGGCGTTCCCGCCCAGTGCTCGGCCCAATCTTCCATGAGCCGCCACCAGGCCGCGACATTGCTCTCGATGGCCTCGCGCCATGCCCGATCCTGCTTGCGGCGCAGGAGCGGGATGAGCTCCTGAAGAGTGTCCCGGGCATCGCCGACCAGCAGCACCTCCATCGGGTAACGGCTGCCGATCATCCGGCCCGAGATGTCGATCTGGACCCCGCGGGCGGCGCCCTCCTTGGGCAGCCACTCCCCGTACGGCATGCTCGACCCGACCACCAGGAGGGTGTCGCAGCCCTCCATCATCTCGTAGGTGGGCCGCGAGCCCAGGAGCCCGATCGGGCCGGTCACGTAGGGCAGGTCGTCGGGAAGCACCGCCTTGCCGAGCAGCGCCTTGGCGACCCCGGCACCGAGCAGCTCGGCGACCGTCATCACCTCGTCGGCGGCCCCCAGGGCCCCCTGGCCGACCAGCATGGCCACCCTGCCGCCGGCATTCAGGACCTCGGCGGCGCGCTCCAGCTCGGCGCGCCGCGGGGTGATCCGGGGCGGCGCGTACCCGACCGCCGAGTAGACCGCACCGTGGACGCGCGGCGGCGAGCCGACCGCATCCAGCTCCTGCACGTCGACCGGCACGATGAGGATCGAGACCGCGCGCCGGTCCAGGGCGATGCGGACCGCGCGGTCGACCAGGTGGCGCGCCTGCTCGGGTGTCATGCAGACCTGGACGTACTCCGAGACGTCCTTGAAGAGGCTCCCGAGGTCGACCTCCTGCTGGAAGTCGGCGCCCAGGGACATCCGCTTCTGCTGCCCGACCACGGCCAGCACCGGCTGGTGGTCGAGGCGCGCGTCGTAGAGGCCGTTGAGCAGGTGGATCGCCCCCGGTCCGGAGGTGGCCATGCAGACGCCCAGCTCGCCGGTGAACTTGGCGTGCCCGGTCGCCATGAACGCGGCCATCTCCTCGTGGCGCGCCTGGATGAACTGGGGGTCGCCGGCCGCACGGTCCAGGGCGCCCAGGAAGCCGCTGATGCCGTCGCCGGGGTAGCCATAGATGCGATGCACGCCCCACTCCCGGAGCCGGGCGAGGATGTAGTCGCTCACCATCTCGGCCATCTGCTCACCCTCGTGCGGTGCGGCGTCCCCCTGCCCGCACCCGGTTCGGCGGGCTGGCGCCGCCCTCGGCGGAAGCCGAGCCGCGGTGTCAACCCGATATCAGTGATGTCAAATAACATGATAGAGACATGTACCTTACTCACCCCGGCCCAGCGAAGCGCCGGACCGCGTCACGGCGCAGGCTGAGCCCGAGTCCCGGAGCCTCAGCGGGCCTCAGGCAGCCCGCCTCGGGAACCAGCGCCCCCTCGAAGAGCATCGCCTCGATCCGGACGTGGTCGGCGAACCACTCGATGTGGCGGAGATTGGGAGGAACGGTGGCCGCGTGGGCGTGCAGGCCGGGGCCGCAGTGCGAGGAGACGGGAACGCCGAAAGCCGCGGCACAGGCGGCGGCACGCAGCCATTCGCCGATCCCGGCGCACCGCGCCGCATCGGCCTGGAGCACATCCACCGCCCCAGCCTCGAGCATGCGGCGGAAGTAGGGGAGGTCGTAGCCGTACTCACCGGCCGCGACGTCCATGGGGAGCGCCGCCCTCAGCTCGGCCAGGCCGACCAGGTCGTCCGAGGAGACCGGCTCCTCGAACCAGCGCACCCCCAGCTCGGCGAAGGCGTCGCCGATCCGGCGGGCCTGCTTCCGGGAGTAGGCACCGTTGGCGTCCACGAAGAGCTCCACCTCGGGGCCGACCGCGTCGCGGACGGCACCCACCCGCTCCAGGTCCTCCGCCTCGCAGGCCCCGAAGTCCTTGCCAACCTTCATCTTCAGGCGGGGGATCCCCATCGCCGTCCAGCCGGTCATCTGGGTGACCAGCTCGTCGACGCCGAGGCTGGTGAACCCGCCGCTCGCGTAGACGGGGACGGTGTCGCGAACGGGCCCGAGGAGCCGGTGCAGCGGCTGCTCGAGGCACCGGGCCTTGGTGTCCCAGAGGGCGATGTCGAGGGCCGCGATCGCCATCGAGCAGATGCCGGGCCGGCCGTAGTTGCGGATCGAGCGGACCATCGCCTCCCAGCAGCCCGACGAGTCGCGGACGTCGTGCCCCTCGACCACGCCGGCCAGCGGGCGGGCGGTCAGCGCGGCCACCGCCGCATTGCCCCACGCGTAGCCCAACCCCTGGACCCCGCCCGCCGTGCGCGGCTCGACGATGACGACCCCGGTCTCGCTCCAGGTCAGGGTGCCGTCCGCCTCTGGCTTCTGGGTCGGAACGGTGCAGAGGGTGACCTCGATCCCGCTCACCGCGTAGGGGTTCACCTCCGGCCCGCGGGACGGCGCCGCACGGCCCCCTGTGCATACCTCATCACAGGTATAATATGATAGTCTCGATATAAGACAATCCACGTCATGAACGTCAGCTTTGACGGTCACCGTGCGAGGCGGCCACCTCATGGGAGGTCTCAGAGATGGGCCTGGGAGCCGGCATCCTGCTGATCGCCGCCGGAGCGATCCTCGCCTTCGGAGTCCATGTCGCGCCCGGCGCGGTCGATGTCCACACCATCGGGATCATCCTGCTCATCGTCGGCGCGATCGGGACGCTGCTCTCGATGATCTTCTGGTCGTCGTGGGCGGGCCCGGGCTATTGGCGCCGCCGCGGTGGGCCCCCGGTCGGATACGGGGACGGGCCCTACGCGGGCGGGCCCCCGGCGGACTACTAGAAACCCGGCCGGGAAGCCCGGCCGGTGAAGGGGGATGCGGCCTCCGGGTCGCATCCCTCGCCACCCCACCGCGAGGAATGGGGGACGTCGCGGGGCCGATCAGCACCGCGGCGGGGTCGAGGTGCGGTCAGCAAGAGTGCGGGAGCGACGGTGGTGAGGGCAGAAGCAAAGGCGGGAGCGGCGATGCTGGAAAGGGCCAATTCACAGGTTGGGAGGCTGTCTCGGCTGGCCGGGCCGGCACGGCGCCGCCACCGTGGTGTGGTCCGGGGGGCGGACCACCGCATCGACCGGCTGGTGCGCGACGTTGAGCGCGGCCGGTTTGAACGTTCGCTGAGCGGCATGTGCGCCGCGGCCGCGCTGCTCACCACGGCCGAGATCTACATCGAGCACTACCGGGCGAGCTTCGGCGACCCGTTGATGTGGACGCCCATCGTGGTGACGCCGCCCGTCGTGGTCGCGGGCGTCGCCGGGGTCTTCAGCCGCCGGTGGGCCAAGACCGCGCTTCCTGTCAGCGCCGCGGTCTACACGCTCAACGGGCTGGCCGGCGGTTACCTGCACGCGCGGGGGATCAGCCGGCGACCGGGGGGCTGGAGCGAGGCCGGCTACAACGTGCCGATGGGCCCTCCCCTGCTGGCTCCGGGCCTGATGTGCCTGGTCGGTGGCATGGGACTGCTGGCCGCCATCCTGCGACGGGAGCGGTGATGGCGGTGGCGGGGTCGTCGATCCAGCCGGGAAGCCGGCGCCAGGCCCCCTCTCGCACGCGCGAGCGCGCCCGGCTTCCGCGCCAGCGCCGCGGCACGACGCCGCAGATGATCGGTCGCTACCCCGACTACGACGTGCTCGACCACGCCGGGCACTGGGACGACGCCACCCGGCGGGTGGTGCTGGCGCGCCTCGCGGTACCGGCGGCGATGCGCTTCTTCGCCGCCGCCGAGCTGCCGACGTTGTTCGCGTTCTGCGACGTGGTCACCGGTCAGGACCATGACCCGCGGATCCCCGTCGCCGAGATGGTGGACCATCGCCTCGCGGCGGGCCGGTTGGATGGCTTCCAGTACGACGACATGCCGGACGACCGCGAGGCCTGGCACCTGGTCCTCGCCGGCCTCGAACACACCTCCCGCGCCGATCACGACCGTCCCTTCGCGGCGCTGGCCTGGGACCGGCGCGAGGCGGTCGTCGAGCGCATGCACCGCGGGGACCTGAACGGCGGCCCCTGGGACGGGCTCAACGTGAAGCGCGCCTTCAGCATGTGCATGCGCCACGTCCTCTCGGCCTTCTACGCGCATCCCTGGGCCTGGAACGAGATCGGCTTCGGCGGGCCGGCCTATCCCGAAGGCTACATGCGGCTGGGCCCGCTCTCGGTCGAGGAGCCACATGAGCAGAACGGGGCGATCTCGGTCGACCCGGTTCCCCGGGTGGCGGAGGAGGAGCGGTGAACCTCGCCGGCGTGCTCAAGGGAAGCCTCCCGCCCCGCGACAACGACTCCCGCCGCCTGCTCGACCCCCATCGTCGCGACCTGCCCGGAGAGGCCACGATGCGGCGTTATCGCGACGACGAGGAGGTCGACATCTGCATCGTCGGAGCCGGTGCGGGCGGGAGCGTGCTGGCCCAGCGTCTGGCGCGCCACGGGTGGACGGTGGTCATCCTCGAGGCCGGGCCCTTCTGGCATCCCGACGAGGACTGGGTGAGCGACGAGGCGGGGTCGCAGCATCTCTACTGGACCGAGAAGCGGATCATCGGCGGCGCCGACCCGCAGGAGCTCGGCAAGAACAACAGCGGCCGTGGCGCCGGCGGCTCGATGGTCCACTTCGCGGGCTACACCCCGCGCTTCCACCCCAGCGACCTCTCCACGCACAGCCGGGACGGGGTCGGCGCCGACTGGCCGATCGGCTACGCCGATCTCGAGCCCCATTACCGCACCGTCGAGCGCGAGCTGCCCGTCGCCGGCCAGGACTGGCCGTGGGGCGTGCCCCACGCCTACCCGCACTCCCCGCACCCGATCAGCACCTCCGCCCAGCACATCGTGGAGGGTGCCCGGCGGCGGGGCATCCGGATGCGGGTCGGACCGGTGGGCATCACCAACGGCGCCTTCGGCAACCGACCCCACTGCATCTACCGCGGGTTCTGCCTGCAGGGATGCAAGGTGGGCGCCAAGGCCAGCCCGCTGGTCACCCACCTCCCCGACGCGCTGGCCCACGGCGTCGAGGTGCGCAGCGACTGCATGGCCACCCAGGTGGTTCTCGACGACTCCCTCGGGATGGCCCGGGGCGTGACCTACTCGCCGCAGGAGCACCCCGGGCAGCAGCGGCTGCAGCGGGCGCGGGTGGTCGCCGTCGCCGGCTACTCGATCGAGACCCCGCGCCTGCTGCTCAACTCGGTCTCGGCCCGCTTCCCGCGCGGGCTCTGCAACAACGAGGACCAGGTCGGACGCTACGTCATGGTCCAGGGGGCGCCCCAGACCGCGGGCCGCTTCCCCAACGAGGTGCGCATGTACAAAGCGCCCCCTGCCGAGGTCTCCTCCGAGGACTTCTACGAAACCGACCCCGAGCGGGGCTTCGCACGCGGGTTCAGCATCCAGACCGTGGCCCCGCTGCCGATCGCCTGGTCGGAGCACGTCCTCGCCGAGGGTCACTGGGGCCTGCGCCTCCGCGAGTACATGCGCGACTACAACCATTGGGCGACCGCCGGGGTGCTCAACGAGCTGCTCGCGCTTCCCGAGAACCGGGTGACGCTCGCCCCCGAGACCGACCGCCACGGTCTGCCGATCGCCCGCCTGGACTACTCGCTGTGCGAGAACGACCGCCGCAGCATCGCCTTCGCCCGCCAGGTCATCCGCGACCTGCTGCTGGCGGCAGGCGCCGAGGAGGTGCTGACCATCGACCGCTTCGCCCACCTCATCGGCGGCTGCCGGATGGGCTTCTCCCCCGAGGAACTCGGTCGTCGAACTCGACGCAGCGGACCTGGGCCGTACCCAACCTCTTCATCGCCGACGGCAGCGTCTGCCCCACTCAGGGGGCGGCGAACCCCGCGCTCACCATCATGGCGCTGAGCTCTCGGCTGGCCGCCCTGCTGGCCACCCGAGACGGGCGCGCAGAGACCGCCCGCGGCCGGCCGGCGCGACCCCTGCGTCATCAGGTGGCCGCGCCACCGCCAGCCGTTCCCCAGGGGGCGCGGAGGTGACCGTCCAGGAGGTGCGGTCCGCGCCCACCGGCCGGGGACGGCCCGAGGTGGTCGTGGTGACCGGCGCGTCGGCCGGGGTCGGACGGGCGGTGGCCCACGCCTTCGCCCGGCGCGGCGCGGTGATCGGTCTGATGGCGCGCGGCAACCAAGGACTGGAGGCGTGCGCGGAGGAGGTGCGGAAGCTGGGCGGGAGCGCGCTCGCCCACGTCGTCGACGTCTCCGACGCGTACGCCGTGGAGGCCGCGGCCGAGCTCTTCGAGGCGCGCCTGGGAGCGATCGACATCTGGGTCAACAACGCCATGGCGACGGTGTTCGCAGAGTTCGCCGACATCGAGCCGGACGAGTTCCGGCGCGCCACCGAGGTCACCTACCTCGGCACGGTCTGGGGGACCCGGGCGGCGCTCCGGCGCATGGTGCCGCGCGACCGCGGCACCATCGTGCAGGTCGGGTCGGCGCTCAGCTACCGCGCCATACCCCTCCAGTCCCCCTACTGCGGCTCCAAGTTCGCGATCCGGGGGATGACCAACTCGGTGCGCACCGAGCTGCTCCACCACGGCAGCCGGGTGCAGATGGTGATGGTCCAGCTGCCTGCGGTGAACACGCCGCAGTTCGCCTGGGGGCGCAGCAAGCTGCCCCATCAACCCCAGCCGGTCCCCCCCATCTACCAACCCGAGGTGGTGGCCGAGGCGATCTGGCGGGCCGCCCACGGGGCCCGACGCGAGCGCTGGGTGGCACCGTCGGCCATCAAGGCGATCGTCGGCAACCGGATCGCCCCCGCGCTCCTCGACCGCTATCTCGCCCGCACCGGCTTCGACGCCCAGCAGACCGAGCAGGCGCGGCCGGGGCCCCACCCCGGCAACCTCTTCCGGCCGGTGCAGCAGGAGGCGACGGTGCACGGCCCGTTCGACGATCGCGCCCGGAAGGGCAGCCTCCTGGAGTGGATGAGGGAGCGCCGCGCCCTGGTGACGGCCGTCGGCACCGCCGGGACCGCGCTCCTCACCCTGACCGCGAGGCGCCGGTCCCACCGCCACCCCGCCGTCAGATGAGCGGGGGCTCGCCGGCCGGAGCTCGCCGGCGGCGGGGTCGGGCCCGGCGGATGACCGGGCTGCGCGGCTGGGCGATCAGGCACCCCCACCTGCGCTGGGAGCTCCCGCTCGCCCTGGCGCTGGGGGCGCTGGCGGCTCTCGTGCTCACCGCCAATCCGACCATGGTGGTGGGCGTGATCGCTCGCCTCCGCCCCGTGTTCCTGCTCCCGGTGATCACGCTCTCGGTCAGCTTCTACGTGCTCCAGGGGGTGCGCTGGTGGACCCTGCTGCGCGCCAGCGACATCCCCATCCGCCTCGTCGACACCGTGCTGCTCACCCTGAGCGGCCAGGCCACGGCCCTGCTCCCGCTGGGGGAGGCAACCCGCTCGCTTCTGGTCGCGCGGGTGACCGACTTTGGCGTGGGGGCGGTGGTCGCCACCGAGACGGTGCAGGAGCTGCTCTTCGTGATCGTGCTCCTCGCCGCCGCGATCCCCGGGGCGGGGCACTATCGGGTCGTCCTCATCGGGGTGGTGATCGCCCTGGCGGTGATAGCCCTCATCGCCGCTGCACTCACCCTGGACCCGGCGTTTCGGGTGGTGCACCGGCAGGTCGCCCGGGCCCCGGTGGTGCGGCACGGGATCGCCGGCATCGATGAGCTGCGCCGGTACTGGATGAGGCTGCTGCGGCGGCGCGAGACCTACGCCTGGCTCTGGATCAGCGTCCTCCAGGCCGGTATGGCCATCACCATGCTCTGGCTGGTGGTCGCGGCCCTGGACCCCGGCAAGCTGAGCTGGATCGATGCGGCGCTCACCTACGCGGTCACCCAGGGCGCCGGCTGGCTGGGGCTCACCCCCGGAGGGCTCGGTGCGGCCGAGCTCAGCACCGCGGGCTTCCTGGTGCTCCTCGGCCTGCCCTACAGCGTCGGTGCGGGCACCGCCTTGCTCTTCCGGCTGGCCGACAAGGGGCTGGCCACGCTGATCGGCCTCCTCGTCTTCGTCGCGGTCCGGCGACGGTACCGGCTCAGCGGCGTGAGCCTGCTTCAGCTCCGCCAGGCCGGCCACGGGAGCCGGCCTCCGGCGACCGCGGCGGCATCGGGATGATCGAGACGCGCGGCGCGGGCGAACGCCCGGCTCGGCGAGCCCCACGGCGCGAGGCCCCGGCGGAGCCGCAGCGGAGCCCGCCCGAGCCGCGGACGAGCCCGACCGACGCGCGGCTCCGGCGCTCCTTCTGGTGGTGGGCACGGACCGTCTGCATACTCGGCGCCGCGCTGCTCACCTGGGAGCTGCTGCTGGTGCTGCGCGGACTGGTGGTCGCGATGCTCGCCATCGTCCTGCTCACCGTCATCGCCGGCGTGGTGGCGGTGCTCTGCGCTCCGGTCACCAACCTGCTCTCGGGGCGTGGCCACCTGCCCCGCACCATCGCCGTCCTGATCAGCCTGGTGGCGCTGGTCGCGGCGGTGGCGGGGGTGATCCTCATCGTCTCCAGGCCGCTGATCGCCGAGGGCAGGTCGCTGATTCACTTCCTGCCGGCACTGCAGATCCGGCTCGACGCCGTGCAGGCGTGGCTGGACCAGCGCGGCGTCAAGGTCGGGAGCCTCAGCCTGGAGAAGCTGGTGGGCCAGCTGATCGGCGGGTCGCCGGCGACGGCAGGCGGCTTTGTGATCAGCGCGGTCACCGGCACCTTCTCGGTGCTCGTCGACGTCATCGTGGTCCTGGTCGCCTCCTTCTGGTTCCTCCGGGACTCCGAGCGGTTGCGCCACCTGATCGTCGACAACCTGCCCTCCAGCTGGCGCTCGCACGTCAACTTCGGCTTCAGCGCGTTCGCGGTGGTGATCGGAGGCTACGTGCGCGGCCAGGTCACCCTGGCGATCCTGGTCGGAACGCTCTCCGGCGTGGGCTGCGCCGTCCTCGGCGTGCCCTTCCCCCTGGTGGTGGCCGTGGCCGCCGGCTTCTTCGAACTGATCCCGATGGTCGGTCCCTTCATCGGCGGGGCGGTGGCGGCCCTCCTCGCCACCGCGGTGGGACCGGACCTCGTCCTGGAGGTGATCGCCCTCTTCATCGGCATCCACATCATCGAGGGATACCTGGTGGTGCCCCGGCTGCAGGCCCGCTTCGTGCGTCTGCACCCGGTCGTCGCCTTCCTCTCACTCTTCGCCGGGATTGAGACCGGGGGCTTTCTCGGCGCCCTGGTGGCGGTCCCGATGGCGAGCCTGGGCGCCGTCCTGCTCAGGGTGGTGATCGGTGACGTCCGGGCGGAGCGCCCCCAGCTCTTCGAGAGCCGCCCCAACGCGGCCGCCCGGGCGGTGGAGGGGCGCCGGCGGCGATTGCTGCGGGAGTACCGGCTGTTCAACGGCAACCCGTTCCACGCCCTGCTCCGCCGGGTCGGGCTCCGTCACTGATCTGGGCCATCGACCGGGATCAGCTCGCTCCCAACCCGCAGCAGCTCTCCGGCAGCGAGCCGGGAACGCCGGCGGGAACGCCTTCCGCGAGCCGCGTCAGAAGGGAAGGGGCTCCGGCAGCGGGCCGGGTCCCGGGAGGAGCGGCCCCGGCACCGGCTCAAGGGGAGGCACCGGCTCGGGGTCGCTCCCGGGAGGGCCCGGATCCGGCTCGTCGGGGAGCCGCGGATCGTTGGGCCCGGGGACCGCAGGTGGGTCCCCGGGCCGTGGAGGTGGTACGGGGGTCTCGACGTCGCGGCTCATCGCTGCGCCGGCACGTTGCTGAGCGTGCGGAGGCTCTCGCGGACGAAACCGTCGAGATCGTCCGGCTGGCGCGAGGTGACCAGCTGGCCGTCGACGACCACGGCGGAATCGGTCACCCTCTCCCCCATCCGCTGGAGGTCCTGCTGGACCGTGCGCCAGGCGGTGAGGCGCCGTCCCCGGATGGCGTCGGCGCTGCTCAGCAGCTGGGGCCCGTGGCAGATCGCCAGGATCGGCTTGTCGGCGTCGGCGAAGGCGCGGGTGAACTGGAGGAACCGTGGGTCCGCGCGGAGATGGTCAGGCGAGTAACCACCGGGGACGAAGAGCGCGTCGAACTCGTCGGGCCGCGCCTCTTCGACGCCGAGGGCGGCCTGGGCCACCTCCTCGCCCTGCATACCCTTGATCCGCTCCCCCGGCTCGGTCCCCACCACCACGACCTCGTGGCCGGCCTCGCGGAAGGCCCGGTACGGGATGCCGAACTCCGAGTCCTCGAAGTCGCTGCTCAGAGGGCAGGCAATTCGCATTGTCATCCTCGGCTGCGTGCTACCACCAAATATGATACTCAGTCTATCACTATGGGCCGCCCCGGCGCCCCTTCCCGCCGGAGCGCGGGAGCGCGGCCCGCGGGGGCCATCCCCGTCAGCCGGCGACCAGCTGGGGTGAGCACGCGTCCGCGACCGCGCCGGTCCCGGCGGACGGGCGCACCGCGGCGGAGACCGATCCCAGGGGAAGGGTGACCGTGAACGTGCTCCCCCGACCGGGTTGCGACTGCACGCTGATGTCCCCCCCGTGGAGGCGGGTGATCTCGCGGGCCAGGTACAGACCGAGTCCGCTCCCCCGGATGTGGCTCGTCTCCGGAGTCACCAGACGGCCGAAGCGAGTGAAGAGCACGGGAAGCTGGTCGGGTCCGAGACCGATGCCGCGGTCCCGGACCCGGATGCGAACGCGCTGGGCGTCGGCCTCCCAGCTGATGTCGACCTCCCCACCCCGGGGCGAGAACTTGACGGCGTTGTCGATGAGATTGGTGAGGACCTGGGCGAGCCGGCTGCGGTCGGCCCCCAGCAGCACGGGTTCGCGCGGCTGGCGGACCACCAGGGAGTGATGCTCCCCGAGCCGGGGACGGGTTGCCCGCAGCGCCTCGTCGACGATCTCCTGGACATCGACCAGGCCGAGTGAGAGCTCGATGCCCAGGGTCTCCATGCGGGCGGTCTCCAGCATCTCCGAGATCAGCTGGCCCATCTCCGCGGACTTCTCGACGATGACGCTGATCGCGGTCCGCTGGGCCGCCAGGGGCAGCGCGCCGGCCTGGAGCAGCGACGCATAGCCGCTGATGACGCCCAGGGGGCTGCGCAGCTCATGGGCCGCGATGTTGAGGAACTCGCTCTTCAGACGGTCGAGACCGCGAGCAGGGTCGGCCGCGGGGACGACGGCCCGTTCCGGCACCTGGTTGCCCAGCCCAATCCCGACGATGCCGGCGAGCCTGGACAGCTGCTGGACCTGCTCCTCGCTGAACCCCCACCGATCGCGCGCCGTCACCACGATGACGCCGGCCGCGGCTCCGCCGGCGGCGACCGGGACGAGCGCGCACCCGTGCAGGCCGCGGCGCCGTGCCGGTCCCAGCAGCCGCTGGGGGACGCCGTTGTCGGGGTCGTCCAGGTCGACGACCAGCACCTCCGCCGATGCGAGGGCCCGGGCCAGATGGGGGTACCCGGCCAGCGGGTAGCTCCCGGCGGCCACGTCGGCGGTCTGGTCGGGACCGGCGGCGCTCTTGAGAACGTCGCCGTCGAGGCGGAGGAAAGCGGCCCGTCGGGGCGACCCGGGCAGGGACGCGATCTGGGCGGCAAGACCAGCCGCATCGAGGTAGACGCCGCCATCCCCTTCCACGAAAGCACCCTCCCAGCTGATGCCGGAGACGAGGAACTCTCTCAACGAAGCAGGCTCTCGGACGAAACGGGCTCTCCGACGACCACCAGGCTCGCCACCGGTATGTTCGGCAGCGTACCGACATCTTTGGCCAGGAGAGGGCGCGCGTCAAGTGCTGCGGAGGTCTGGCGTTAAGGCCCTGACCCCTCAGCCCTGGTATGACATGGCTGCTAACATCAAATATGTATAAGACGCTAGATGGTTATGGACATGTGCGCACCGGGTCCGATCCAGGTCCGAGGTGAGAGCCGGGCGGCGGCGGCGGCCGATCGCTGCCCCTACCCGCGCCCCTTCACCGAGGCGCCCCGCTGTCCGGCATTCGAGCCCGCGAGCTTCATCGCGGCGAACTCGTTCGGGACGCCGCTCGGGACCCACCTCAGCTGCGCCCACCTGGTCAGCGGCGAGCTCGCCCCCGGGGAGTTCTATGCGCGGTGCAGCCTCGGCGACGCGGTCGACCGGCTCCACGAGGTCGCCCGCGTGGGTCCCGGCGCCGTCGCCACCCGGCGCGCCCTCATCGAGGAGTCCGAGGCCATCGCCCGCCGCTATCGCGGGCGCCTGTTCGCCGCCAAGTCTCGGGCGCTCAGTGCCCCCCTGGCCACGCGAGCGGGGGCCGAGGAGCACCTGGGCGCGCTGGCGGCCGCCTTCCTGGCCGAGCTGAGTGGCTTCGTCGCCACCCATGCCGACCGGGTCGCGGAGGCGGGGCTCACCCCGGAGGCGGTCGCCCGGGCAGCCACCCAGGTGGTCGAGGGCTGGCTGCGGAGCCGCCGGCCGGACCCGCCGGACTCGGGGATGGAGCGGCTGCAGCCAGCCGAGGCCGTGGCCTCGCCTTCTGATCAGCTCACCGTGCCGGAGCCGTGCCGCGCCGGCCAGTACGCCGAGCAGGTGGGGGCGCTGGTCATCGTCCGCACGGCGGGCGACCCGCCCACGGTGTCGCTCAGCGGGCAGATCGATGAGGACACCATCGACGGCCTCACGGCTGCGCTCGAGGAGGCGCTCGCCGTATCCGGCGAGGCGCGGATCGACCTCGCCGGGCTGACCTTCTGCTCCGTAGCCGGCATGCGCACCCTGGCCATGGCGGTGACCCGCGGCCTCCGGGTGCACGGCGTCCCGTCCCACCTGGCGCGGGCCGTGGACGCGGCCGGGCTGCCCCCGCTCGGCGGGCTGCCCCCTCCCGGCGGGCCTCGCCGTGCGAGGGTCGGATGATGCCCCGCGACCGCCCGCCGCGGCCACCCTTCCGCCACGACGCGCTGCTGTACAGCGGTCGGGAGGGCTTCGCCGCGAAGCTCGCGCCCTTCGTTCAAGACGGGATCCGGGCCGGCCAGCCCACCCTGGTGATGGCCGGCCCGGACCGGCTCGAGGCGCTCTGGGCGCGGGCCGGAGACGGCGGTGGTCTGGTGCGCTACGTGGACATGCACGGTGTCGGGCGCAACCCGGCCCGCATCATCCCGGAATGGGCGGATTTCGCCCGTTCCGGCGCCGGCCCCGCCGGGGGCTGCCGGCGCGGCATCGGGGAGCCAATCTGGCCCGGGCGGGACGCCGAGGAGCTCGTCGAGTGCCATCTCCAGGAGGCGCTGATCAACCGCGCGTTCAGCCGAGTCTTTGGCTTCTGGCTCGTCTGTCCGTACGACGTGGCCGGGCTCGCCCCGGCGGTCATCGCGGCCGCTCGCCGGACCCACCCGTCGACCGGCGCTGAGCTGGCGGCGGCGGGGCGCCCGGCTGACGATGGCGGCGCGGGCCCCGAACCGGCCGGCGGACCCGCGGCGCCGCTCGCCACCGAGCTGCCGGCCCCGGCCGACGACGCGATCGTGGTCAGCTTCGATGGTGGCTCGCTCTCGGAGCTGCGCGCGGTGACGCTGCGCGAGGGGGCCCGGGCCGGCCTCCCGGCGACCCGCGTGGACGACCTGACCCTCGCCGTCAACGAGCTTGCCACCAACAGCGTGGAGCACGGCGGAGGGCGCGGAACGGCGCGCTTCTGGCGGCAGGGGGATGCCCTCATCTGTGACGTGAGGGACCAGGGCGTCGTCACCGATGCGCTGAGCGGGCGGGTCCGCCCCGGCGCCGACCCGGCCCGGCCGCGTGGCCTCTGGCTGGTCAACCAGCTCTGCGATCTGGTGCAGGTGCGCTCGTCCCCGGCAGCCGGCTCGGACGTGCGGATCCGGATGCACGCGCCCGCCCGCTAAACCGGGCGCTGCGATCGCCAACCGCCGAGGGCGTCGAGGTCCGCGCCGGGCACTGCCATGAGCGGGCTTGGGGATGGCGATCAGTGCCGAGGCGCGCTCTCGCCGGAGATCCCAGCAGTCAGGGCAGCGTGTAGCGGTCCGGAGCCACGCGCCGCACGCTGCCGGCGTTGACCGCGGCCCGCAGGGCGCCGCGGAACCGGCCCGGACCCCAGAGCTGGCCCCCGGTGCGCCGGGACAGCTCGGCGGACGACAGCGGCTCGCTGTGGCGCAGCGCGTCGACGATGTGCTGCACCTCCCGCCCGCGGTGCGGGTCGTCCGCGGGGTAGCTGCCGGCGATCATCGGCGGCGACCACATCGGCCGCGGCGGCCGGCGTCCATACGCGGCGGACGGCCAGATCCCGAGGCTCGCCGACGCGCGCCCCCCGCCGGCGGCCGCGCCCTGACTGCTGTCGCCCACCGCCTCTGCGGTCAGCGGCTCGGCGATGCTCTCGAGCTGGCGGCGCTCGGCGTCGACGCCGAGCAGGGCCTCGGTGACACCCGCCCCGATCATCAGCACCGACCCGATGATGAAGCCGATCATCACCTCGGACGCCCTGCCGCTCCCCACCAGGACCCCGAAGAGGACGGGACCGACGATGCCCCCGGCCCCGGTCCCGATGGCGTAGAAGAAGGCGATGGCCAGGGCTCGCGTCTCCATCGGGAAGATCTCGCTCACGGTGAGGTAGGCGGCGCTCACCCCGGCGGAGGCGAAGAAGAAGACCACCGACCAGGCCAGGGTCAGGGTCCAGGCGCTCAGCACCCGGTCGTTGAACAGCACCGCGGTGCCGATCAGGAGCGCCCCCGACAGCAGGTAGGTGGAGGCGATCATGATCCGCCGGCCGACCAGGTCGAAGAGCCTCCCCAGCAGCAGCGGGCCCAGGAAGTTGCCGAACGCGAAGGGGATCAGGTAGAGGCCGGCGCTCGCGGAGGGCACGCTGAAGAAGGTGGTCAGCAGCACCGAGTAGCTGAAGAGGACGGCGTTGTACAGGAACGCCTGGCCGACGAAGAGGGAGAATCCCAGCAGCGAGCGGCGCGGGTAGCGCTGGAACATGGTGCGCGCGATGGTGGCGAAGCCGATCGCGTCCCGCGGCCGCACCCGGATGCTCTCGTCGACCGCCTCCAGGTCGGCGCCGGTCTCGGCTCGGACCCGCGTTTCGATGCCGTCCACCAGACGCTCCGCCTCGGCGTCGCGATGGTGGATGAAGAGCCAGCGCGGGCTCTCGGGCACATTGCGGCGCACCAGCAGGATGCCGGTGCCGAGCAGCGCACCGAGCAGGAACGCGACCCGCCACCCGATGGCGGTGGGTATGGCCGGGCTGAGCAGGCCGAGGGAGAGCGACGCGCCGGCCGCGGTTCCAAGCCAGTAGGACCCGTTGATCATGAGGTCCACCGTGCCGCGGACCCGGGCCGGGATCAGCTCGTCGATGGCCGAGTTGATGGCGGCATACTCGCCGCCGATCCCGGCCCCGGTCAGGAAGCGGAAGAGGAAGAACATCCACGGCGTCACCGAGGTGCCGGTGAGGACGGTGGCGACCAGATAGAGCGACAGGGTGACCAGGAAGAGCCGCTTCCGGCCGAGCCGGTCGGTCAGGTAGCCGAACAGCAGCGCCCCCGCGCAGGCACCCACCACGTACATGGAACCGGCGAGCCCGACCTGAGTGGCGGTGAGGGCCAGACCGCTGCCCTTCTCCGTCAGCCGGCTGCCGATGGAACCGACGATGGTGACCTCGAGCCCGTCGAGGATCCACACCGCCCCCAATCCGAGCACGACCATCCAGTGCCAGTTGGACCAGGGGAGACGGTCCATCCGGCCCGGGATGCGGGTCTCGATGACGTCGTCACGCCCGGTGGGCGGCGCTGGGGCGGTGGTGGCCATCTCAGCGCATCAGCAGCCCCAGACCGACCAGGACGGCCCAGGCCAGCATCACCAGCGTCATCACCACGGCGAAGGCCGCCCGGAGGCCCCGCGTCCCCGACGGCGGCGCAGGTGGCGCAGCCGCACCTCGAGGGGGGCATCACCGTCCGGGGCGGGGAAACTGGCCGCTGCCATGTCTTCTCATATGATAGTTATGATGTACTGTTATATGATAGAGCCAGTGAGGCTCAAGTAGCGAGCAGCGCCCAGGGGCGGGATGGGCTCCGTCAGTCATCGGACAGTGAGAAGGAGGTCACGAGAGCCATGTGCATCAGCTGCGGATGTGGCGAGCCGAACGAGCGGCACCACGAGAGCGACCTCACCTACGAGGACCTGCAGCGCGCGGCGGCCGACTCCGGGATCGACCCCGAGCAGGCCGCCGACAACATCCACGCCGCGGCCCGGCAGCTGCGCGACGCCGCCGTCGGTGGCGTCTCCCAGCCTGGGCTCCGGTAGAAGGTCGGTCGCGTGCGCCGGCGGGAGGCCCGCCGGCGGAAGTTGAAGGGCCGCCCCGCCCCCGGGGTGGGGCGGCCCCAGCCCGGGAGAAGAGCCATGCCAGCCAAACGCCACGTCCGGGGGGTCGGCCCCAAGGAGCAGCGCCAGTACGAGCACATCGTGGAGTCCGCCAAGGAGTCCGGCCGCTATCCGGGCCGTGAGAAGGAGGTGGCCGCCCGCACCGTTCTCAAGGAGCACCGCGACAGCGGGCACAGCAAGGGGCATTGATCGAGATCCCGAAGCTCGAGGCCGTGGAGCCGGGGGACGAGCGGCCGGACCCGCTGAGATCAGCGATCGGAGGCCTCGTCGACCTCCGTGAGCCGGCCCCCCGAGAGCTTCACAAGGGCGGTGAGGCCGCCGCCACCGGCACACCCGAAGCCGGCCGCACCGCCGCCGAGGTCGCGCTCAGCCGGGGCCCCCGGGGCATCCTCCAGCTCCTCGGGCCGGGGCTGATCACCGGGGCTTCGGATGACGACCCCTCCGGCATCGGAACCTACTCCCAGGCGGGCAGCCAGTTCGGCACGAGCACCCTCTGGCTTGCCCTCTTCACCTTCCCCCTGATGGTGGCGGTCCAGGAGCTGTGCGCGCGCATCGCCCTGAGGACGGGCGTGGGCCTGGGAACCGCGCTGCGGCGGAGGTTTCCGAGCTGGCTGGTGGGGGTCTGCATCGCCGCCCTCTTCGCCGCCAACACCGTCAACGTGGGGGCGGACCTGGGGGCGGTCGCCGCGGCCGGCGGACTGCTGAGCGGCGGGCACGTCAGCCCCGCCTGGCT
The DNA here is from genome assembly GCA_963793875.1 of uncultured Chloroflexia bacterium. Taxonomy (GTDB): domain Bacteria; phylum Chloroflexota; class Dormibacteria; order Aeolococcales; family Aeolococcaceae; genus Changshengia. The sequence continues at coordinate 75,684 of CAWCBS010000003.1, forward strand.
GGTCCTGCCGGTGGCCCTCGCGATCGGCCTGATGCAGCTGCGACTGGCCTACTCCACCATCTTCCGCACCTTCAAGTTCCTGACCCTGGCGCTGTTCGCGTACGTGATCACGGTGGTGGTGATCCACCCCGCGCCGCTGCCCACGCTCGAGGCCGCCGTGATCCCCCACGTGGCGCTCAATCAGGCCTTCCTCGGCATCGTGGTCGCGATCCTCGGAACCACCATCAGCCCGTACCTCTTCTTCTGGCAGGCGTCGACAGAGGTCGAGGAGATGAAGGCGGCCGGTCAGCGCTCCGAGCGTCAGCGGCAGGGCACCAGCCGCCGCGAGCTCCGGGCCGCGCGCATCGACGTGGGCGTGGGGATGCTCTTCTCGCAACTGGTGATGTTCAGCATCATCCTGGCCTCCGGCTCGGTGCTCCACGGCCCGGGTCGCGACACCATCCAGACGGCGCAGCAGGCCGCCGAGGCGCTGCGCCCGGTCGCCGGGCCACTCGCCTTCGTGCTCTTCTCCATCGGCATGATCGGCACCGGCATGCTCGCCGTGCCGGTGCTCAGCGGCAGTGCCGCGTACGCAGTGAAGGAGTTCTTCGGCTTCCGGGGGAGCCTGGCCGAGCGGCCCCTCTTCCGGCCCACCTTCTACGGGCTCATCGTCGTCGCCATCGCGGGCGGCCTGCTCATCAACCTCCTCCAGATCAACCCCATCCAGGCCCTGGTGGCGACGGCGATCATCAACGGGATCGTGGCCGCCCCGATCCTGGTGCTCATCGCCCTGCTCGGACGCGACCGGCGGGTGATGGGTCGGCAGCGGAGCGGGCGGTTGAGCACCGCCCTGGTCTGGAGCGCGACCATCCTGATGGGCGCAGCGGCGATCGGGCTGATCGCGACCACGCTCTGACCTACCCCTCCGGCCGGCCGCCCATCGTGGCAACCCCAGCGGTGGCCAACCGCAGCGCGGCGCAGACGGCGCTCTCCCGGGTGCGGCCAGGGCTCGGATCCACCTGGAGCCGGCGGCTCAGGACCCGGCCACCGGGCACGGCCACCGCCACCCAGGGCTCTGGTGGCGGCTCCGCATGGTTCGATCGGTCGCCACCCGCCACGGCGATGGCGAGGTCAGCGCCCGTCCGAAGGCGGAGGGCGCGCGCCAGACCGGCAGCCACCGCGGCGCCGCTCGCGCCCCGTGACCGCGGCACCTCCACCAGCGATGGGCCGAGGCCGCGGGACTCGCCGAGCAGGCTGGTCAGGTCCTCGACCCGCGCCACCAGCCCGGCGCGGAACACCCGGTCCGCGTCCGGAACCGAGCAGATGAGCGCCGAGAGTGTGCCTCCGGTCAGCGAGTCCGCGGTCGCGACGGTCATCCCGCGGGCGATCAGGAGGGCGACCAGGGTCGCGGCGTCGCTGGTCGGGATCTCCGGCAGGTACTGCTTCTCCCCCATCACGCCCAGCAGGCCCCGCACCAGCAGGTACGCCGCGCCACTCACGACGATCCAGGCGAGAAGGCCGGCGACCACGGCGAGGACGGGCGAGCGCTTGACCAGCACCGCGACCACGATCGCGAAGGCGATCATCCCGAGCGCCCCGAACGTCGCGCCGCGGACGTCGGTCGCGGCCTGTCCGATGCCCTCCTTCCGCTCCAGCAGGGTCACGGTCGCGACGAGGATCGCCGGGAAGGCGAGGAAGAGCCCGCCGACCCGAGGTCCGGCCAGCTCGCCGATGACGGCGGCGATCACCGACATCGCGAATCCGAACCAGAAGCGAATCGCGTGTTCGCGCGGGCGGATCGACCGCAGCTTGCCGAGGTCGACCTGGAGGCGCTCCGGGCCGGGCCGCTCCACCCGCCGCATCTCCCTGGCTGCGGCTCCGTTCACGGGTGGCCGCCCCTCACTGGAGGACCACGCCCCAGAGGGCGAATGCGGCCGCAAGCCAGACGGCGGTCGCGGCCAGCGAGCCCCGGACGCCCCCCATCCTCTTCACCGCCTCGACGCCGACCAGACACCAGACCAGGAGCGCCACCGCGCCCGCGACCATCCCCAGGGAGAGGGCGCGGGCCGAAGCCGCCCCCGTGGTCAGGAGGGCCACGAGCAGCGCCGCGGCGGCGATCGAGGGCGCGGCCGAGGTGATCCCGGCCAGCCCCCGGGGGCGCACCGTCTCCCCGATGAGGGCGAAGGCCACCACCAGGGTGCCGCCGATCAGACCCTTGAGCAGCACCGCGAGCACCACCATCTCAGGCTGCCCTGGGCTCGGTCGGGCGGCCCGCAGGGGGTGGTCCGGGAGCGATCGTTCGATCCATCGTTATAAGATAATATGATATCAATGCTAGTATGTTAGTGGCCATCCGGCCCCCCTCGAGGGCGAGGTCGTGCGGCGCCGGCGGTGTGAGAACCTGACCCCGAACCGCGGCGACGAGATCCCCCCGGAGAGCGGCGCCCGGGCCGGCGCGGAGACCGCATGGCGTCACCGTAGGCCTCGATCAAGGAGGGGACCATGACCAGGAGCCAGGCAGCGCCGGCGTCACCGCGGGCCGCGACCGCCGACACCGCGTGGCCCGGGAGGCATCTCCCGCTCGGGGCTCGGTGGAACGGGAAGGGGACCAACTTCTCGCTCTTCAGCGCCAACGCGGAGAGCGTTGAGCTCGTCCTCGCCAACCCGGACGGCAGCACCCGGGCCACCTACGAGCTGGTCGACCGGACCGACCTGACCTGGCACGGCTTCCTCCCCGACGTCGGCCCGGGGACCCTCTACGGCTATCGGATCCAGGGGCCGTACGCGGCGGCGGAGGGAAAGCGGTTCAACCCCCGCAAGCTCCTCCTCGACCCCTACGCCCGCGCCCTCACCGGCAGCGTCCGATGGGGACCCGAGGTCTTCGGCTACGCCTGGGACGGGGAGATGAACGACGACCAGCCCAGCGACCTCGACTCGGCCGGCCGCGTGCCCCTCGCGGTGGTGGTCGACGAGAGCTTCGACTGGGGGGAGACGGTCGCGCCTCAGATCTCCTGGGCCGACACCGTGGTCTACGAGACCCACGTCAAGGGCTTCACCATGTGCCACCCCGAGATCCCGCCGGAGCTGCGGGGAACCTACGCCGGACTGGCCCACCCCGCCGCCATCGAGCACCTCCGCAAGCTGGGCATCAGCGCGGTCGAGCTGATGCCCGTGCACGCCTTCGTCGACGGTGCCCACCTCAGCGAGCTGCGACTGCGCAACTACTGGGGCTACGACAGCATCGGTTACTTCGCCCCCGAGGGACGCTATTCGTCGTCGGGCGACACGGGTGGCCAGGTGGTCGAGTTCAAGCAGATGGTCAAGGCGCTGCACGACGCGGGCCTCGAGGTCTTCCTGGACGTCGTCTACAACCACACCGCGGAGGGCAACCACCTGGGCCCGACCCTCTCCTTCCGGGGCATCGACAACGAGGCCTACTACTACCTCTCCCCCGATGACCGCCGCCACTACTGGGACGTCACCGGGACCGGCAACACGCTCAACGCCGGCGCGCCCCAGACCCTGCGCCTGGTCATGAACTCGCTGCGCTACTGGGTCACGGTGATGCGCGTGGATGGCTTCCGCTTCGACCTGGCGGCCGCGCTGGCCCGCCAGTTCTACGAGGTGAACAGCCTCTCGGCGTTCTTCGACATCATCCACCAGGACCCGGTGCTCGCCGAGGTCAAGCTGATCGCCGAGCCCTGGGACGTCGGGCCCGGCGGCTACCAGGTCGGCAACTTCCCGGTGGGCTGGGCGGAGTGGAACGGGCGCTACCGCGACACCATCCGCGACTACTGGCGCGGCGCCCCCATCGGGGTCTCCGACCTCGCCTACCGGCTCACCGGATCCAGCGACCTCTACGCCGAGGACGGTCGCGCACCCAGCGCCAGCATCAACTTCGTGACCGCGCACGACGGATTCACGCTCCGCGACCTCGTCTCCTACGACCGCAAGCACAACCAGGCCAACGGGGAGAGCGAGCGCGACGGCAGCGACGACAACCGCTCCTGGAACTGCGGGGTCGAGGGCGAGACCGACGACCCCGCGGTCAACGACCTGCGCCGGCGCCAGCAGCGCAACTTCCTGGCGACGCTGCTGCTCTCCCAGGGCTGCCCGATGATCCTCTCCGGCGACGAGCTGGGGCGCACCCAGGGCGGCAACAACAACGCCTACTGCCAGGACAACGAGACCTCCTGGATCGACTGGGAGCACATCGACGGCGAGCTGGTCGCCTTCACCCGCCGGCTCATCGAGCTGCGGGCGCAACACCACGTCCTCCACCGCCAGGGCTTCTTCACCGGGGAGGTGGTGGGCCGGGGGCGCAGGGACGTCCAGTGGCTGCGCTCCAACGCGGAGGAGATGACCGACGATTCGTGGGCCAGCCACGAACGGCAGTCCCTGACCATGGTGCTGGACGGCGGGCTCATCCCCGACCGCACCGCGAGCGGCGAGCGGATCGCCGACGACACCCTCGCCGTGCTCCTGCACTCCTCCGACGAGGAACGCGACTGGCGGCTTCCGCCGGGGACGTGGGAGGTCGTCCTGGACACCGCCGCGCCCGAGGAGGAGCCGGGCACCCGGGTGCTGGGCCGGGGTCGGACCCTGACCGTGGCGGCCCGATCGGTGGTAGTGCTGCGGCTGGTCGCCCCCCGCCGGTGAGAGCCACTTACCGGGTCCAGCTCGGTCCGGGCTTCGGCTTCGCGGAGCTCACCGCCACCCTCGACTACCTGACCGGCCTCGGGGTCAGCCACCTCTACTGCTCGCCCATCCTCCAGGCGGCCCGGGGGTCGTCGCACGGCTACGACCTGGTCGACCCCACCCGCATCTCCGACGACCTGGGGGGCGAGGACGGCCTCCGGGCCCTGGTCGACGCCGCCGGCGGCCGGGGCCTGCGCATCCTCCTCGACATCGTCCCCAACCACATGTCGGTCGCCGACCGTCGCAACCGCTGGTGGTGGGACGTGCTGGTGGCGGGCCGGAGCAGCCCCTTCGCCCGCTACTTCGACATCAACTGGGACCACCCGCTGGTCCGGGGGCGGGTCATGGCCCCGCTCCTGGACCGGTCCCTGGACGAGGCCCTGGAGCAGGGGCTGGTCCGGCTGGTCGCGGACGCCGGGGTGGTGGTGGCCCACGGCGACAGCCGGCTGCCGCTCTCGCGCGAGACCCTTCCCACCGTTCTCGCGGGCACCGGGCTGGCCGGCCTCGCCGAGCGGATCCACGACGCCGAGTTCGCCGAGGAGCGGATGTCCGCCGGCGACGAGATGGCGCAGCGGCTCGCGGCCTTCGGCGACGCCGAGGCCGCCGCCCTGAACGGGGTGCTCGAGCGCTGGAACCGCGACCCCGACGCCCTGCGCGGCCTGCTCGACGATCAGAACTACGCGCTCACCGACTGGCGCGAGGCGGCGACGGTGATGAACTACCGCAACTTCTTCGACATCACCTCCTTGGTCGGGGTCAGGGTCGAGGATCCGGAGGTGCTGGACGCCACCCACGGGCTGGTCGACGCGCTGCTGGATCGCGGCGACGTGGACGCGGTCCGGGTCGACCACGTCGACGGCCTGCGCCAGCCCCGGGCCTACCTGGAGCGGATGCGCCGGCGGCACTCCGATGGCGGGCTCTGGGTCGAGAAGATCCTGGCCCGCGACGAGGCGCTGCCCGACGCCTGGCCGGTGGACGGGACCACCGGTTACGAGTTCGGGGCCCTCGCCGGCGGGCTGTTCATCGACCCGGCCGGCTGGGTGGCGCTGCGCCAGAGCTGGGCCGAGGTCACCGGGCACCCCGACGACTTCGAGGAGATCACCCGGCACGCGAAGCTGCAGGTGATGGAGGGGACGCTCCGGCCCAACGTGGACCGGTTGGTGCGGATGCTCGCCGCGGTCTGCCGCGAGCGGGGCCTGGAGGAGCTGTCCGGCGCGTCCGACCGGCTGCGCAGCGGGCTGGTCGAGTACCTGCTCGGCCTGGACGTCTACCGGACCTACATCAACTCGGCCGACGCCGAGCCCGATCCCGCCGACCGGGCGCGGATCTGCGCCGCCCTCGGTCGCGGCGGCGCGAGCGGCGGCGATGCCGAAGCCCTCGCGGTGTTGAGGGCCCTCCTGCTCGAGCCCCGTGACCCCGGGCTGGAGCACGACTTCGTGCTCCGCCTCCAGCAGGCCAGCACGGTGGTGCAGGCCAAGGGCGTGGAGGACACGGCCTTCTACCGCTTCCCGGTGCTGAGCGCCGCCTGCGAGGTCGGCGCCTCACCGCGGCACCCGGCCGTCGGGGTGGCGGAGTTCCACGCCGCCAACCTCGAGCGCCAGCGGCGGTGGCCTCGCTCCCTGCTGGCCACCGTCACCCACGACAGCAAGCGCGGCGAGGACGTGCGGGCCCGCCTCTACCTGCTCTCCGAGCTCGCCGCGGCCTGGCCGATCCTCACCCGCCGCTGGCGGGAAGGGCACGCCGACGCCTTCCGCGCGGGGATGCCGGGCCGCACCATGTCCGAGCTGCTCTTCCAGACCATGGTGGGTGCCTGGCCGATCGACGCCGGCCGGCTCACCGAGTACATGCTGAAGGCGTCCTCCGAGGCCAAGCAGCGGACCTCTTGGATCGAGCCCGACAGCGGCTACCGCAAGTCGCTCGCCGAGCTGGTGCGGGCACTCCTCGGCGACGCCGAGCTGGTCGCCGAGCTGAGCCACCTCGTCTCCCGGCTGGAGGAGCCGGGACGGGTGACCTCGCTGGCCATGACCCTGCTCCGCCTGACCTCGCCGGGCGTCCCCGACACCTACCAGGGCACCGAGCTCTGGCAGCTCGACCTCGTCGACCCCGACAACCGGCGCCCGGTCGACTACCCGAAGCGGCGCCGGCTGCTGGAGGAGCTGGAGCGGAGCCGGCCGCCGGCGGTCGCCGGGGACGTCGAGGGCAGTACCAAGCTGCTCACCGTCCACACCGCCCTCGACCTGCGACGCCGGCGCCCCGAGCTCTTCGGCGAGCGTGGCGAGTACCACGCCCTCCCGGTTCAGGGGGCGCGACGGGACCACGCCGTGGCCTTCGTCCGCGGCGCGGACCCCGGGGCGGTCACCATCGTGCCGCGGTTGGTGATCGGACTGGGAGGCGAGTGGGGTGACACCTCGGTCGAGCTGCCCGCCGGCCGTTGGATCAGCCTGCTGGGCGGTGCACCGTGGCAGGGGGAGGTTCGCCTCTCCGAGCTCCTCGACGAGTTCCCGGTGGCGCTGCTGGAGCGCGCTTGATGCGCCGGACGGTCTGGGCCCCGCGGGCCGGGCGCGCCGAGCTGGTGCTGGAGGGCGGCGAGCGCCTCGCCATGGAGCGGGCCGGGGACGGCAGCTTCCAGCTCGACAGCGGGCGCCTGGTCGCCGGCCTGCGCTACCGGGTGAGCCTCGACGGCGGCCCCCCGCTCCCCGACCCCCGCTCCCCGTTCCAGCCGGACGGGGTCGAGGGGGCCTCGGAGCTGGTGGACGACGGGTTCGCCTGGAGCGACGCGGGATGGTCGGCTCCGCCCTTTCGGGACGCGATCGTCTACGAGCTGCACGTGGGCACCTTCAGCCCCGAGGGGACCTTCGAGGGCGTGGTCCGGCGCCTCGACCACCTCACCGACCTGGGTGTCACCGCGGTCGAGCTGATGCCGGTCGCCGAGTTCCCGGGCCGGTGGGGCTGGGGCTACGACGGGGTGAACCTCTACGCCGTCCGCGCCGCCTACGGCGGCCCCGACGGGTTGCGCCGACTGGTCGACGCCTGCCACCGCCGGGGATTGGCGGTGATCCTCGACGCCGTCTACAACCACCTCGGGCCGGCGGGCAACCACCTCGACCAGTTCGGCCCCTACTTCACCGACGCGTACCGGACCCCCTGGGGAGCCGCGGTCAACTTCGACGGCCCGGGCAGCGACGGGGTCCGCGACTTCGTCACCGGGAACGCGCGGCGATGGCTGCGCGACTTCCATCTCGACGGCCTGCGCCTCGACGCCGTGCACGCTCTCCACGACGAGTCGGCGCGGCACATCGTGGAGGAGCTGGCCGAGACGGTGGGGGCTCTGGAGGCCGAGCTGGGCAGGCGGCTCTGGCTGATCCTGGAGACCGATCGCAACGACCCACGGGGGGTGTGGCCGCGGACCCGGGGCGGGTGGGGCGCGACCGCCCACTGGGCCGACGAATTCCATCACGCGCTCCACGCGGCCTTGACCGGTGAGCGCTCCGGCTACTACGGCGACTTCCAGGGCTGGCCGGACGCGGTCAGGGCGCTCGGCTCCCCCTACCTCTACACCGGACAGCACTCGGTCAGCCGCGACCGCCGGCACGGGCGCGAGCCGGTCGGCACCGGCGGCGAGAACTTCGTGGTCTGCCTGCAGAACCACGACCAGGTGGGCAACCGGGTCCGCGGGGAGCGGCTCAGCCGTCTGACCACCCCGCCGCGGCTGCGGGTCGCGGCCCTGCTCCTGCTCACCTCCCCCTACGTCCCCCTCCTCTTCGCCGGGGAGGAGTGGGCGGCGGGCACACCCTTCCTCTACTTCTCCGACCACGAGCCCGAGCTGGGGCGCAGGGTCACCGAGGGTCGGCGTGCCGAGTGCGCGAGCCTCGGCTGGGACCCCGCCGAGGTCCCCGACCCGCAGGCGGAATCGACGTTCACGGCCTCGCGGCTGCGCTGGGAGGAGAAGGACGACCCGGCCCACGCGGTCATGCTGGACTGGTACCGCAGCCTGATCCGGCTCCGGCGCGAGCATCCTGGGCTCGGCTGCGGCGACTTCCGCGCGAGCGGGGTGACGACCGAGCCGGGATCCCCATGGGTCGTCGTGCAGCGCGGCGACCACCTGATCGGTGCCAACCTGGGCCCGAAGCCGGTCGAGGTCGCGCTGCCGGCGTGGACGGCGGCGCGGCTCCTCGCGATGACCGGCGATGCGACCTGCGCCGACGGCACCCTCCGGCTCGGTCCCGAGACGGCCGCGGTCTGGTCCCGCTGAGGGCTCCGATCGAGGGTCCATCCGAGCCGGTCGGGCGACCGTGAGGTGGAGTCGGCGAGGGCGGCGTGAGGTAACCTGGGGCCGCCGCCATGGGTGTGAACGGGTCGAGCTCGCGGGCTGTGCCGGGCGAGCTGGAGGCGGCTGCCGCCGGCCAGCTCGAGGCGGCCTTTGGCTCCGGGCCCGCGGTCGCCTGCGGCACGGCGCCGGGCCGGATCACCCTGCTCGGCGAGCACATCGACTACGTGGGCGGCCGGGTCCTGTGCGCGGCCATCGACCTGACCCTCGCGGTGGCGGTGCGCCCGTCGGCCGACCGCGGCTGGCGGGTTGTCAGCGACGGCGAGCGGGTGGAGCGCGGTGCGCCGTCGATGGCGGGTGACATCGGCGACCGTCTCTTCGCGGCCGCGTCGGCCCTGGGCCGGTTCGGGGTTCTCCTGCCGCCCCTGGAGTTGGGCGTGGCCAGCCGGATCCCGCGCGCGTCGGGCCTCAGCTCGTCCGCCGCCGTGCTGATCGCCGGCCTGGTGGCGATGCTCCGCCTGGCCGGCGGCCGGCTCACCGCCGACGACCTGGTGAGGGCGGCGCTGATCGGGGAGCGGGAGATCGTCGGCGTGCCCTGCGGCGACCTCGATCCGCTGGCGCTGGTCCACGCTCGCCCCGGCGCGGTGCTCCTCCTCGATTGCTCGAGTGGGTTCCGGGCCATCCACCCCTGGCCCTGGCCCGAGGTGGGGCTGCTGGTGGCGAGCAGCGGCGAACGCCACGACGTGCAGGGGGCCGGGTACCGAGCCCGCCGCCGGCTGGCCGAGCGCGCCTGCGCCGCCCTCGGGGTGGCCGGCTGCCAGGAGATCGGGGACCGCTGGGGTGGGCTGCCCGCCGGGCTGCGGGCGGCGGGACGGCACATCGCCACCGAGACCCACCGCACCGACGCGGCCGTGGCCGCCCTGGAGGCGGGCGACGTCCACCGGCTGGGCTGGCTCATGGACCAGAGCCATGAGTCGCTGCGCGCCGACTGCGGGGTGAGCACCCCGCGCCTGGATGAGATGGCGGCGGCGGCGCGACGCGTCCCGGGCTGCCACGGGGCCCGGCTGGTGGGGGCCGGCTTCGGCGGCAGCGCCGTGGCCCTGGTGGAGCGCCGCGCCGCCGCCGCCTGTGCCCGGGCCATGGCCGGCGCGTCGAGCCCGGGCGCGCCCTCCTGGCTGGTCGAGCCGTCGGGCGGGCTGGGGGTCACCGCCCCCGACGTCGTCGGCCCGAGTCCGGCCGGCTGACACCCTGCCGGGGCTGATGCCGAGACCGCTCACGAGAAGCCCGAGCCCGGACCGGTCGGGCTCGCCCGGAAGGAGGAGCCCGGCGTGCTGCAGCCCCGCCGTTGACCGGATGAGATGAGGACCGTGGCGCGGTCAGGCCAGCACGACCTCGATGCCCAGGTCGCGAATCGGGGCGGTCTGATCGGGGTGGGCCTCCCGGTCGGTGACCAGCATGCTGACCGTCTCCAGGCCCACGATGGGGGTGAACCCCGCCCGGCCCAGCTTGCTCGAGTTCGGCGACCACCACCACCCGGCGAGCCCGCGCGGCCATCGCCGCGCCGACCTCGGCGATGAGCATGTGGGGAGTGCTCAGCCCGCCCTCCACGGTCAGGCCGTCGCACCCCAGGAAGGCGATGTCGGCACTGAGCTCGCGGAGGTCGGCCAGGGTCACCGGCCCGACCACGGCCTGGTAATCGGGCAGGTACAGCCCCCCCAGGCAGATCAGATGGGACTGCTCCCAGCTTCCGACCTCCTGGATCACCGGCAGCGAGTGGGTGACCATGGTGATCGAGCGTGAGGATCGCAGGGTCCCGGGGAGGTGCGCCGCGACCTCCACCACGGTCGAGCCCGAGTCGAAGAAGACGACGTTGCCGGCCTGCACCAGGCCGGCCGCAGCCAGCCCGATGCGCCTCTTCTGGCTGGTGTTCTCGCGAGCTCGACGAGCGAAGAGGCCGCTCACCCGGGCCGTCGTTCGGCCCACCGCGCCACCATGGATGCGGCAGAGCTTGCCCTCCCGCTCGAGCAGGGTGAGGTCATGGCGGATCGAGGTGTCGGTGACACCGAACTGGGCCGTCAGCTCGGCCACGCTGAGACTCTCGCGCTCCTCGATCATCCTGGCGATGAGATCGCGTCGCGCTTTCGCCGCGGTCACGCTCAGCCTCCGGTCTCCAAACCTCCGCGATTGTGGCAGGGCGAGGTCGGCACCCGTGCAGGCCCTGTCAGGTCAGGGTCTCGGGATCCGGTCGGACTCCGTCCCCCTTCAATGGCACGCGTCCCATCCGTCGCGCGTCGCCTTGACCATCGCCCCCAGCATCGCCTCCGGGTCCGGCGCGGTGCAGACCCCGCTGCTCGACCCGGTTCCCTGGGCCCCCGCCGCCATGACCTCGAAGACGTCCTGGGCGCAGCCGATGCCCGCCCCGTGGACCACGCGGATCTCCGGATTGACCCGCCAGATGGCCCGGTTGATGTCCCCGATCGCCGCGTTGCCGCGATCCACGGCGCTGCCGGCCCCGATCAGCTCCGGCGACTCCACGACGATCACATTGGGCGCCAGCTCGGCGATGGCCACCGCGCTCTCGACGTCGTCGGAGCAGGCGACGGTGGCGAGCCCCACCTGGTCCGCGCGCCGGATGGTCAGGGCCAGCTGCTCCCGGGTCAGCCGGCGCTCGACGTGATTCAGGACCACGCCCACCGCGCCCGCCGCCTTGAGGGCCTCGGGAAGCACGGCACCCTGCCCCCGCCCGGGTTCGAGGGGATCCATGTGCGGGGCGAACACCAGGGCTCGCTCGACCCGCTGGGCGATGAGCGGTATGTCCACGTACTGGGGGTCGATGATGAGCTGCACCTGGTACTCACGGCTCAGCTCGTCGGCACGGATCGACAGCCGGATCATCTCGGGGCCGAACATGTAGCCCTTCGGTCCCAGCTCGAAGAAGGGCGGCGTGATCTCGAGCCCCCGGTACACGGCGGTTACTCCCCGACGATCTGGATGCGGACCGTCCGCTCCCGGGCTCGGACCTGGTCGAAGTCGACGAACCAGAACCGTCCGAACTCCCCCAGCGCCATGGCGCCGTCGATGACGGGCACGCTCTCGGAACGTCCCAGCAGCACCGACCTCAGGTGGGCGTCCGTGTTCAAACCCCAGGCCGCCTGCTCATGCAGGGTGGAGACCGCGACGTCGATGTGCTTAGGCCCGGGATGCAGGTACTGTCCCTCGGTCCGGCAGGTGGGGATCAGACGCTCGAAGATGTTCACCAGGTCCTGCATCAGGAGCGGAGTCCCCCAGTAGTTGACGTCGTGCGACTCCTCCTGGATGAGGACGCTGCAGGTGGTGTGCTGCGAGTACACCATCAGGATCCCATTCCGGATCCCGGAGCGCGCCAGGGCCTGCTGGGCCTGAGCGGTGACGTCGTGGAAGGTGGGCAGCCGGTCTGACTGGATCTGGAACAACTCGTGGTGGACGGACATCTGGGAATCTCTCCTCCGAGGTGACGGGGTGGCGGGGGTCTGCTCGCTTCCGGCGCGAGGGTGGTTCATCGCAGGTCAGCTGGTGGGCATCTGAGCGCTGGGCCCGCCGGGCGTCCCGTCCCAGATCGCCATGCCCGTCTGCGGGTCGAAGAAGTGCACCGAGCCGGCGCGGACCGCGAAACCGGCCCGCTCGCCGACCGCGATCCGGGTCCCGGAGTCCACCCGGGCCACACCCCAGGCCGAGGCGGTCGCCCCCGAGTCGTCCCCGCCCGGCTGGGCGCCGCCGCCGGTGCTCGACGCCCCCGGGACCTGAGCGAAGGGTGCATCCAGGCTGAAGTGCACCAGCAGCTCCGAGCCCAGGGCCTCGAGCAGCTCCACATCGCCCTGCAGCGCCGCCGCCTGCCCCGGCCCGGCGGCCGAGATGTGCTCGGGGCGGATCCCCACCACAACGCCCCTGCCCCGGTACGCGGCGAGCGCCGGGCGCGCCCTGCGCATCTCCTCGGAGAGCTCCAGCCGCTGCGAGCCCAGGCTGACGGCCGTCCCGTCGGGGATCAGCTCCCCCTCGTACAGATTCATCGCCGGCGAGCCGATGAACGCGGCCACGAAGATGTTGATGGGTCGCTCGTACAGCAGCTGGGGCGCCGCGCACTGCTGGAGCACGCCGCCGAGCAGCACGGCCACCCGGTCACCCATGGTCATGGCCTCGGTCTGGTCGTGGGTGACGTAGAGCATCGACACCCCCAGGCGCCGCTGGATCCGCGAGACCTCGGCGCGCATCTGCACGCGGAGCTTGGCGTCCAGGTTGCTCAGCGGCTCGTCCATGAGGAACACCTTCGGCTCACGCACGATGGCGCGGCCCATGGCCACCCGCTGGCGCTGTCCGCCCGAGAGCTGGGCCGGTTTCCGGTCCAGCCACTGGCCCAGGCCGAGCATCTTGGCCGTGTTGCGCACCCTGAGCTCCATCTCCGCCCGGGGGAGCCGGCGCATCTTGAGACCGAAGCCGATGTTCTCGGCCACCGTCATGTGGGGATAGAGGGCGTAGTTCTGGAAGACCATGGCGATGTCCCGGTCCTTGGGGGAGACGTCGTTCACCACCCGGCCCCCGATGCGCACCTCTCCGTCGGAGATCTCCTCGAGGCCGGCGACCATCCGGAGCACGGTGGTCTTGCCGCAACCCGAGGGACCGACCAGGACCATCAGCTCCCCGTCGCCGATCTCGAGGCTCACGCTCTGGACCGCCTCCACGCCGTTGGGGTACACCTTGCTCACCGCGTCCAGCTCTACTGTCGCCATCTGTACTCCCCTGGCTCCGGCCGTGGATCTGGCCAGCAGCGGATGGACCGGCCTCCCACCGGCAACGAGCGCACCTGCCTGCCGTGCATCAGCGACTCACCCCCATGGTGAGGCCCGAGATGAGATAGCGCTGGAAGATCAGGTACACGATGATCGCGGGGAGGGCGCTGATCAGGGATCCCGCCATCAGCGCGGGCACGCTGATCGCACGACCCGATGAGATCACTCCCAGCCCCACCGTGATGGTCCGGTTGGCCGGCTCCTGCAACAGGAGCAGCGCCACCAGCAGGTCGTCCCAGATCTGGATGAACTGCAGCACCGTGACCGTGGCCAGCGCCGGAGCGGCCATCCTCACCGCGATGCGCCAGAAGACCCCGACGTAGCCGAAGCCGTCGCACAACGCCGCCTCGATCAGCTCGTCGGGCAGGCCGCGGAAGAACACGGTCATCAGGAAGGTGGCGAACGGCATGCCCAAAGCCGAGTACACGAGGATCGGAGCGAGGTAGTTGTTGACCAGGCCGAGGTTGCTGAGGTTGACGTATTCCGGGATGATGATCGACTGGACCGGGATCATCATGGCGCCGATGATCCCGAGGAAGATCACGTTCTGGCGCCGGTACCGGAGCTTGGCGAACGCGAACCCCGCCGCGCTCGAGCCGATCAGGATGATCGCGATCGAGCCGGCGCAGATCAGGGTCGAGTTGAGCAGCTCCGAGCCCACCGGCAGGGCGTTGAACAGACCGGACCAGCTCGACGTGGAGAACCCGCTCCCGTTGAGGTACTGGGTCTCGGTGCGCAGCGAGTTGATGATCATGAAGGCGAACGGGTACAGCATCACGATGCAGACCACGATCAGCACCAGGAACATGATCACCGCCCCGGGATCCCTCCGGAGCCGGCGCGCCAGGCTGGGCCGGCCCCGCCGGGTGGCGACCCGCCCGCGACTCCCGGCCGCGGTCTCAGCCTCGACGCTCATCTCTCCACCCCCTACGTCTCGCCGCGCAGAATCCGCATCTGCAGGAGGTTCACGCCGAAGATGATGACCAGCAGCACGATGCCCACCGTGGCCCCGGTCCCGAACGCCCCGATGGCGAACGCCTGCTGATACACGAAGAACTCCAGGGTCGTGGTCCCGTATCCGGGGCCGCCCTCGGTCATGATGAAGATCAGGCTGAAGAGGCCGGTGAAGGCGCTGATGGTGGTGATCACGAACCCGAACTGGAAGTAGCGCTTCAGCAGGGGGAGGGTGATGTGGCGAAACACCATCAGCCGCCCGGCCCCATCCAGGCGTGCGGCCTCGTAGATGGCGGGGTCGATGGTCGACATCCCGGTCAGGAAGATGATGGTGTTGGTGCCGACCATCGACCAGATGAAGGTGACCGCCACCGCCCCCAGGGCAGGGTATTCGAAGCCAAGGAAGTTGACCTCGAGTGCCTTCAGACCCAGAGCGCCGAGCAGGGAGTTGACCGTCCCGTTGGCCGCGAACACCTGCATCGCGACGATCCCGATCACCACCCATGAGACGGCCGTGGGCAGGAAGATGAGGGACCGGAAGACCTTCCAGCCCCAGACGTGCTCGTGGAGCATGCCGGCGATCACCAGCGGGATGAAGACGGCGATCGGCAGCGCCAGCAGCAGCAGTCCGTTGTTCTCCAGGACCCGCCAGAAGGTCGGGGTCTGGAAAAGGTCGAGGTAGGTGCGCGGCCCGACCCACTGGGCGGTGATGCCGTCCCAGTTGGTCATGCTGTAGTAGACGGCCTCGCCGATGGGGATGATCAGCAGGGCGACGACCACGGCGAAGGCCGGCAGCGTCAGCACGATGCCGGCGCGCGCCCGCTGGCGGGCGATCCCGGACGTCCCGCGGCCGGGCCTCGTGCCCTCGCGCCGTGAGGGCCGGAGCCCAACCGCCTCGACCTCTGCCTGTGCCATCTGGCTTCTTCTGCTTCCCATGTTAGCGGCGGACGACCACTCCTGACCGGCGATGGCCGCCGCCACCCGTCACCGATTCACATTCCGAAAACCCGTTGGTTGGGTGGGGCGGACCGCCACAGCGGCCGCCCCACCCAACCCTTCAGGAGGACTAAGCCTTGTAGCTGGCCCACGTCGAGCTGCGCTGACCCGCGGGCAGGGCCTGCCACGCCTGCTGAAGGTCCTGGGCAGCCGTGGCGACGCTGATCTGCCCGGCCAGGAGCTGCGGAAGCACCTTGCTCCCCTCGTTCACCACGCCCACCTGGGTCACGTTGTCGAGCATCGGGTAGGCGGTCATCCCGTCCTGGGCGGCGAAGTTGAGCATGTCCTGGTTGACCGGGTTCGACGACGTCGACCCGTTCAGGTCCGGGATCAGGCCGCTCTGGTCGATGATGGTCGCCGCCTGGGTGGTGGTGAGGAACTGCAGAAACTCGGCCGCCTGGGTCTTGTGCTGCGAGTAGGTGGTCATCGAGTAGCCGTCGCCCGGGAACTGGACCACGCCGTTGATCGACGTGTCCGAGTAGGGCGGCACGAAGGTCCCCAGGTTGTCACCCATCGACTGGTAGAGGGCGGCGGTGTCCCAGTTACCGTCGACGATCATCGCGGTCTGACCCTTCTCGAGCGCGATCAGCGAGTCGCCCGAGCTGATCACGTTGTCGTTGGTGTAGCCGTCCGCATGCAGAGCCGCCCACTTGGTCAGCTGTGCCTCAACGGTGGGATCCGTCCAGGAGAGCTGGCCGTTGTACAGCTGCTCCCACTGGGACACTCCCAGCGCACCGATCATCAGGTAGCTGAGGTCGTAGTAGGGGTAGAACTCGGCTCCGAGCGCCTGGGTGTCGGCCCCGTAGTAGAGGCAGTTGGTCCCCTGCGCCTTGAAGAGGGCGCAGTCCGCCATCAGCTGGGTCCAGTTCTGCGGGACCTGGGTGATCCCCGCCTTGCTGAACAACGACTTGTTGTAGAAGCCGATGTAGAACTGGTCCTCCAGGGGGATGACATACGCTCCGTTGGCCGTGTTGAACCCCGGGGCCACCCATTGCATGCCGAGCATGTCAGCGAGGTCGCTCTGCGGGATCAGCGACTTCAGGTTCTCCAGGTAGCTGTCGTACTGGAGGGTGAAGAGACCGGTCCACATGACCGCGAGGTCCGGGCCGGTCTTGGAGATGGCGGCAGCTTGAAGCAGGGCGAAGTAGTTGTCCGCCGGCTGCGCCACGTCGTTGATCTGGATGTCGGGATGCAGCTGTTCGAAGGCCTTGATCAAGTTCGTCGTGGCGGTGGCGTTGGACTCGGTGCCGTAGTTCTGCCACAGCGTGAGGGTCACCTTCGACCCCGAGCCGCCCGAGCCGCACGCCGTCGCCAGCAGGGCGGTGCCCACCGCGACCGCGCCGAGGCGGCTCAGCCGCCCCATCAGCCCTCGTGTCGAGTTGCCTGTCATAACTAGCTCCCCGTATTCGTCATCGGAAGGGGCGTCATGCGACGCCCCTCATCTGAACCCAGCCGGCTGAGAAACCAGAAACCAACCTCGACTCCCCCCATGCGCTCTTCACCCAGCATCACCCTCCTTGACAAGCTCACCACCCAATCCGCCCGGCTCTCGCGCCTCGACCTGTGGAGTCCAACCCAAGCGCGGACGGGAGTCATGCCAGCAGCACCTCGACACCCATCTCCCGGATCCGGGCCACGATGCCGGGATCGGCACGCTCGTCGGTGATCAGCACGTTGATGGCGTCGAGGGTCACGAAGGGTGTGAACCCCGCCCGTCCCAGCTTGGTGGCGTCGGCCACGACGACCACCCGGCGAGCACGCGCGGCCAGCGCCGCTCCGACCTCGGCGACCAGCATGTCCGCGGTGGTCATCCCACCTTCGACCGTCAACCCGTCGCAGCCCAGGAAGGCGATGTCCGCCGTGAGGTCACGGAGGTTGAGCAGGGTCAGCGGTCCGACCCACGACTGGTGCTCTCGCAGGTACAGACCACCCAGGCAGATGAGGTGCGGGTAATCCCACGTGCCCACCTCCTCCATCACCTGCAGCGAGTGGGTGACCACGGTGATCCGCTGCGGCGCCGGGATGCTGGTGACCACCTGGAGCACCGTGGAACCGGAGTCGAAGAGGACCACGTCGCCGCTCCGAACCAGCGTGGCGGCCAAGGCCCCGATTCGCCTCTTTTCGGCCTGGTTCTCGTGGGCGCGCTCGACCGCCGCCGGCGGCGGGGTGAGCCTCCGGGAGCTGACCGCGCCGCCGCGGACGCGGCGCAGCTTGCCCACCTCCTCCAGAACAGTGAGGTCGTGTCGGATGGAGGTCTGGGTGACCCCGAACTGAGCGGTCAGGGCGGTGACGCTGACCCTGCCCCCATCCTCCAGCAGCCTGGTGATGCTGTCCCGGCGGGCGCGGGCCGGCGTCAGGCTGGCCATGGCCTTCCACTCGGCGCGCAGCCCGTCCGCCCGCCCGGCCTCGGCAGGCGCGGACGGCACCGGCACCAACCTGGCAGCTGGTTCATCACACGACCACAGCCTCGATCTTCTGCATCTGGGCCAGCTCGAGGAGCTGCGGGGTCCAGCGACCGCGCGCCGCGCCCATGTGGTGCGGAGCCCCGGCACGGAGCCAGGCATTGCACCACTCGTCGACGGCCAGCGTCTCGTGCTGGAAGAGGGCCTGGGGTGCCGAGATGGGCCGCGCCTCCATGGGGAGGAGCTGCCCCTCTGAGATCACGAACCGCCAGCGGTTGTCGCCCACGGTGACGATGGCCAGGTTGGTGATCGGTCCCGGCTCGTACACGAACTCGAAGCCGGCTCCGTACCCGTGCACCCCCTTGTAGTAGATGGAGTGCTTGACCGCGACCGCGCCGGGCGTTCCCAGCGCCGGGTTGCCGTGGCCGTCGTGGGAGAACATCACCGCGTTGTTGTCGAAATCGATGACGTAGTTCTCGAGGGTGGTGGCCTGACCGGCCAGCTCCTGCATGACCAGCTGCGAGATCGCGGTGGTGACGTCGCCCTCGGGGGCAGCCGGGATGCCGACCTCGCAGAGGCGCCCGGTCCCATAGGAGGGGATCACCCCCACCCGGGGATCGCTCAGCCAGACCTGGTCGAAGGCGGTGAAGGCGTCCAGCCTCTGCTCGCGAGCCACCAACTCGAGGGCAAGCGCAAGCCGGACCGAGCGCTCGAAGAGCTCCGCCTCCATCTCGACGTGGTACCGCGCCTTCTCCGACGTGACCAGGGCGTCGACATCCGCCTGCGGGATCTCCCCGAAGCGCACCGCCACGGCCTCCGGCTCGACCGGCCAGAGTGCAGGGCCGACCGACTGGCGCAGCGCCACGGCGTCGAACATGAGATCAGTCATCCCCTCGTAGGGATGGCCCACCAGGCCCACCTTGGCGCTGCGCAGGCGGCGGCGCACCCCCGCGGCCTGGATCACCCGAGCGAGCTTCTCCCGACCCGCGGGGTCGTCGAACCGCGAGGTGACCAGAGCGAACTCCCGGCCGGTGCGGATCAGCGCCGCGGTCAGCTCTGGCATGCCGGCCATCCCCGAGTTGAGCATGATGACGTCGAAGCCGTCTCCCTCCTGGAGGCGACCGATCTGCTGCGTGTTCCAGACCAGCACCGGGGCCGTGGTGTCGAGGAAGCAGCGGGCCGGGACCAGCCCCTTGGTGTAGGCGAGCTCCATCGCGACGATGATGTCGACGCCCTCGGCGTTGAACTGGCGCGCCGCGGCGGCGGCCTGCTCCTCGTCCTCGACCAACCCGGGGTGCACCACCCTGCCGTACGGCTCCAGCGCCCTAGCCACCCCGCGCGCCGTCTCGGTCGCTGCCGGACGCATGTGGGCCGTCTTGTTGTAGGCGTCTTCGAGCAGCGCCATGGTCAGCACGCCGATCTTCGGTTGCGTGGTCACGTGACTTCCTCCCGAGGCCCTTGACAGAGAGGGACCGACCCGCTGGGGTCCTCCGGCGCCGCGAGCGGCGGCTCGGTCCATCGAAATTGCGAGCGGAGACTGTCGAAAAGCTCGATGTAGCGCCGGTAGGTGGACTCGTAGGCGGCGTACGTCTCCAGGTGAGGCTCGTACCGCGCCGCCGGTCGGACGGCGGCGCTGCAGGCCTGGCCCAGGTCGCCGAAGCTCCCCGAGGCCACGCCGGCCAGCATGGCATCGCCGCGCACCGCGGCTTCCGTCCCCTGGAGCGTCACCACCGGCAGGGAGCAGACGTCGGCTTTGATCTGATTCCAGAGCGCGCTGCGGGCACCGCCTCCGTGCGAGCGCACCTCGGCGGCGCTGGCACCGATGCCCTGGAGCAACTCGAGGTTGCGGCGAAGGGTGAAGGCAACCGCCTCCAGCGTCGCCCTGACGAAGTGCTCCCGGCCGTGCCCGAGGGTGATGCCGAAGAACACCCCTCGGGCCGCGGGCTCGTACTCCGGGCTGAAGGCGCCGGAGAGGTGGGGAAGCATGATCAGTCCCTCCGCCCCCGGTGGGACCCCCGCGGCCATGCCGGTGAGCAGGTCGTAGGCGCTGGTGCCCTCCGCCCTCTCGCGGGCCATCTCCGGCTCGCCGAAGTGATCACGGAACCAGGTCAGGGCCATCCCCCCGGTCGGGCACACCGGACAGTAGAGGTAGGCGCCCGGGGCGGAGTGCACATAGACGGGGATCCTTCCCGCGGCGTCGTGGTCGGAGTGGTCGAGCGACGCCTGGACGGCGAGCGCTCCGCCCGTGCTCTCGGAGAGGACTCCGGGGGCGACGTTGCCCACCCCGACGGCTCCCGCCCCCTGATCCATGCCGCCAGCGACGACGCGGACGGAGGGGGTGAGCCCCAGAGCCTCGGCGGCCGCGGGGGTCAGGGACCCGACCACCTCCCCGGGGGCAACCAGGTCGCCGAACCGGCTCGGCGAGATTCCCAACAGGTCGAACATCGGCTGCCACCAGGCCCGGTGGGCGATGTCATAGAGCAGAGAGCTCGATTGAACGCCGGCCTCCGCCACGTAACGGCCGGTGAGACGCAGGAGGAGGAACTCCTCGACCAGGAGGAAGTGGGCGGAGCTCCGGAAGAGGTCGGCCTCATGGCGCTTCCACCAGAGCAGCTTGCAGGCCGGCCAGGTGGGCACCATGGTGGGAACGCCCGTCGCTGCGTAGACGGCGCCCGGGTCGAGCTGCGCGCCGAGCTCGGCGGCCTCGGCCACCGCCCGGTTGTCCAGCCAGACGATGGCGGGGCCCATCGGGACCCCGGACGCCGACACCGGGATAAGCGTCTCACCCTGACTGGACACGGCCAGCGCCTCGACGTCGGCGGGCCGCGCGCGGGCACGGGTGAGGACCCGGCGCACGGCGCGGACCATGGAGCTCCAGTAGAGGTGGGGGTCCATCTCAGCCCGCGAGGGCTCCGGGGTCTGGAGGGTGTACTCCTCCACGACCACCGCCCGCTCGCTGCCGGCGTCGTCGAAGAGCCCCACCTTGAGCGAGGTGGTGCCGGCGTCGACCCCCAGGAGCAGACCCATCAGGCCGGCACGACCTCGATGAGACCGCAGCGCTCGGCGGCCACGTCAGGAGGCGTGGCGTCCTTGACCACGGCACAGAGGGCGGCCAGGAAGCGCTCCGGGTTCCGCGCCTGGAGGACGTTGCGGCCGAAGACGACGCCGTGAGCCCCGCTCTGGACCGCCTCCGCGGCCAGCTTGAGGGCGTCCAGCTCGCGCGGCAGTTTGCGGGAGCCGAGAGCGAGGACGGGGATGGGCGTGGCGGCGATGATCTCGCCGAAACGCGAACCCGTGTAGAAGGTCTTGACCAGATCCACGCCGAGCTCGGCGACCACGCGGCAGCCCACGGCGATCCGCTCATGACGCTCGTCGGCGGGCAGGTCCTCCTGGTCGGCGGGATACACCTCGCCCACGAGCGGGACGCCGGCGGCGCGCTTCTGGCTCACGGCCCGCGCCACCATCTCCACGTTCTCGGCGTCGACCGCCTCGGAGCCGGTGTGGATGGACATCCCCACCAGGACGATGTCGGCGCCCAGGGCCACGGCCTCCGCCGCGGTGAGGACGGGGACGCTCCGGCTCTCGTGGTACTGCCACTGAGACGCGTACTGGGTCCCCCAGTTGAGCCGGATCATCAGGGCCGGTGCCCCCCGATGCGCGAAGTGGTGCCCGACATGAGCCGCCATCCCGGGGCTCATGAGGATCGCGTCGGCGGCGCCGAGGTCGCGCACGGACACGGGGAGGTCGTTCAAGCCGGCGAGCGGCCCGTTGTACAGCCCGTGATCCACAGCCACCACGACCGCGTTGCGGCCTCCGTCGAACAGCCTCCCGAGGCGGATCTCCGCTCCCATGGTCATCCGTGGCACCTCCAGCGAGCCGGGTGGCGGCGTGGAGGGGTCCGCGGGCCGAGGAATCTGCCCATCCGGACCTTCACGCCCGTACTTCGGTTATTCTTGCGTTTATCTTATGTTTCAGAAGAAGAGAAGGGGTCGGCAGCTTGGGTGATGGCATCGGATACCGCCAGAAGTGGGGGGTGGGCGAGGTACCCGGTGCCATCAGGGTCCGGATCATACGACGGACTCGGAAGGTTTGTCTTGCGCTTGACCTTCCTACACCCCAGGGATAGGATGCACAGCGCTGGCATGGATGGCTAAAACAACGCGGCTCAGCGAGCATATCGAAAGGTAAACCGAAGATTGGACCTCTGGGGGAGCGCCACGGGGTCGCGCCGGAGCGGGGTCGGAGAATCGATCGAGGGAGTGGCGATGACCAAGGTGCGGCGGCGTACACCGGCCCGGGGAGAGGGAGCCCCGGTCCCTGCCGGCGGACACGCCCGCCTGGAGGAGTTGTCGAGCAAGCAGCACCGGGTCCGGACGTGGCTGGATCGATCCGGGTTCGCTGCCGCCCTCTTCACCGGCCAGGCCGGCGTCGCCTGGGTGACCGCCGGCCTCGAGGACCGGGTGAGCCGCAATGAGGAACCGGGCCTGGTCTGGGCCCTGGTCGACGCCGCGGGGCTTCATCTGATCACCACCAACGTGGAGGGCAAGCGCCTCTCCGCAGAGGAGGACCTGGCGGGGCTCGGCTTCGACCTGCAGGTCACCCCCTGGGACCGCCCGGGAGGGCTTGACGCGGTGGCGAGCGACCTCACCGGTCGTGTCCTGGTCGCCAACGACGGTCACGGGCCCGGCACCTCGGTTCCGGACGCGCTGGCCGGCCTGAGGCTCCCCCTGACACCGCAGGAAGCAGACCGCCTCGCCGCCCTCGGACCGGAGTGCGCCGAGGCTCTGGAGGGCGCCCTGCGCGAGTGGCGCCCGGCCGAGCGGGAGTGTGAGCTCGCGGCGAGGATCGCGGCCGCCCTGGAGGAGCGCCGGCTGGTGGCCTCGCTCATCCTGGTCGGCGGTGCCCAGCGGAGGCGCGCCTTCCGGCACCCGATCCCGACGGACGCCGTCACCGGGCAGGACGCCCTGGCCATCATCGTGGGAGCCCGGGGAGGGCTGAATGTCTCGTGCTCGCGGACTGTCTGCGCAGGCGCTCCCCCGACCGACCTCGAGGCGCGCCACCGAGCGGCGTGCGCGGTCGAGGCCGCGATGATCGCCGCCACCCGCCCGGGAAGGAGCTGGGAGAGCGTGGTCGAGGTCGCCAAGGTGGCCTACGCGGAAGCCGGGTTCCCGGAGGAGTGGCGGGCGCACTTCCAGGGTGGCCCGGTCGGGTACCTCTCGCGGGAGTTCGACGTGGTGCCGGGCACGGCCAGCGCCGCGACCCTGATCACCCTCGGCGCCGGCTTCGCCTGGAACCCGACGGTGCAGGGCGCCAAGTCCGAGGACACCTTCATCGTCACCGAGGGCGGTGCGCAGTCGGTGTCCAACACCGACGGGTGGCCGTCACTTGCGTTCGACACCCAGGTCGGGCCGATGCGGCGGCCGGCGATCCTCCAGCTCTGAGGGCGGGTCGACGGAGCGGGGGGGGTGCGCCGGCCTCGACCAGGTCGCTGAGCACCCCGAAAGCGGTGTGCAGCAGCCGGTCGGCCCCCGGCTATGCCTGGCCTCGCGCCCGCAGCTGGCGGTGGCGGATGGTGGCGGTGCGCAGCGGCGAGACGGCCACCCGGGCCACGACCTCGGCCGTCAGCTCCGCCTCGGCCTGAGCCGCGGCCCCCGTGCGGAGGGGATCCGCCCCCGCTCGAAGCCGATCCAGGACGGCGCCGGCGATGGCCTCCTCCAGCCGCCGGAGCGGGCGGGGAGTGGAGCGGCGCAGCTGGGAGAGCGGCATCGACGCGCTGGCGAGGGGCCAGAGCTGCCCCTCGCGGGCGACGGCGAGCATGGCCCGGCGGACCGCCGTGAGAGGAGGCTCCGCTCCCGGCCGCGCGCCGATCGCGCCGCGGAGGAGCTCGATCCGGGCGAGCAGCTCCTCGGCCACGAGCTCCTCCTTGCCATCGAAGTAACGGTAGAGGGTGCGTTCGGCCACTTGGGCGGCCCGGGCGATCTGGACGGTGGTGGTCGCCTCGTAGCCGTGGGCGGCGAAGAGCTGGCGTGCCGCCTCCATCGGGGCGCCCCGGGTTGCGATCTTGTGGGCTTCCCGGCGACCGGCTGGTCTCTCCAAGTGGTGGGCATCTACGACAACAAGTTCCCGCTCTCGGACGCCAACGCCTAC
The DNA here is from genome assembly GCA_963793875.1 of uncultured Chloroflexia bacterium. Lineage (GTDB taxonomy): Bacteria > Chloroflexota > Dormibacteria > Aeolococcales > Aeolococcaceae > Changshengia. Next base: position 99,950 of record CAWCBS010000003.1, read on the forward strand.
ATCACCACGACAGAGGAGGATGCGCTGGTTCCGAGCCTCAGCGGCCAGGCGACCGCCATCTACGTGCGCACCGACAGCGGAGCGGACATCAACCACGTGGTGGACGAGCTCAGCTCGCTGCAGAGCGGGGTCAAGCTCGAGACCTCGGCCGACCTGGGCAGCGCGGTCCAGGACCAGGTGGCCACCTTCACCCTCATCAGCGACATCCTCAAGACCGTCTCGCTGCTGATGGCGGCCATCACCATCTTCATCATCACCTACATCGACCTGGTCAACAAGCGTCGCCAGATCGGGATCCAGCGCGCCATCGGCATCCGCTCCGCGCCCATCGTGCTCAGCTACGTCCTCAAGGCCTGGGTGTACGCCCTGGTGGGCATCGGCGCCGGCTACCTGCTCTTCGCCTTCGTGGTGACCACCGTGGTCCAGGCCCACCCCTTCCAGTTCCCGAACGGACCGGTCACCCTTGCCACCACCACCGGCGAGATGAGCGTGGAACTGGCCATCCTGGTCGTGGTGGCGGCGCTCGCGGCGCTCGTCCCGGCGCTGCGCTCGGTGCGGCTCAGGGTCCTGGAGGCGATCTGGGGCCCATAGCCCACCCTGGACAGAATCACAGCCGAGGTTCAACTCTCGACCCAGGGGAGCATTGGCGTGTCTGCCACCAAGAGTGAGACCTTCTGGCAGTCTCACAGCGTGTCCATACTGACGGCGCCAGGTGAGTGGGCGCAGGCACAAATCGGCGACTGGCGCGTCCCTCTTCGGAAGGAGCGGCCACTCTGAAACGATTGATTGGGCATGCCCACCGGCTCCGGCCGCGCATCATGCACTCGTGACGTCGTTCTCTTACGGCGCCGGCAGGGCAAGCAGCCACAGGAGGGACGGACGATGCGAGCCGACATGGTCCCCGGGGCGGCGTTCCCCGACTACGAGCTGACCGGGCACGACCGGCAGCGCCACCGGCTGAGCGAGGTGCAGGGTGGCGATCCGATGATCCTGGTCCTCTCGCGCGGCCACTTCTGTCCCAAAGACTTTCAGCAGCACCGGCTACTGGTGGAGATGCACCCGAGGATCGCAGTCGCCTACACCCGGATCGTGACCATCTCCACTTCGAACCTGATCGAGACCAGCGAATGGCGAGACTCCCTGGGAGCTCAGTGGCTCTTCCTCTCCGACCCGCAGCGGACGGTGCAGAAGGATCTCGACCTTCAGGAGTACACCGACCCCCACCACGATCCCATGGTGCCACACACCCTGGTGCTCAAACCCGGCCTCGAGATCTTCAGCATCTACAACGGCTACTGGTTCTGGGGACGGCCATCGGAGGCGGATCTGTGGCGCGACCTGCGGGAGATCACCCGCCAGATCCGGCCTGATTGGGACCTCGCTGAACCGCGAGTGCGGACAAGCTGGGAAGGTGACAAGGCCCTCCACTTCCCCTATGGAGCGGTCCGGCCGGCGTTCTGAGTCAAGTCGCTGCGAGCCCGCGATGGTCGTCCGGATCAGGTTCTACGTGACGGACGACGCCCGTGGCGGCGCCGAAGTCGAGCGGCTTATCCGAACGGCTGGGCTCGCGCCGATGAAGGTCGGCGGGGATCAACCAGTCGAGCCGCCTCGAGGTCGGCGGCGACCTTCACGATCTCGTGGTCGGCCTCGCAGAGGCACGAGCCCTGCTAGTTGGGCCCTGATGCCTTTCCCGCCCCGGCCCCGCGGCCTCTTCGGCCAAGCCATCGCCCAGAGCGTCGTGGCGACGCCGACCAACGACGTGTCGGAGGGCGCCGACACGTACATCGCCGCTCAACTCCTGAAGCGACCGGCAGCAAACAAGGAGTGCAGCCGTGAACCGTCGTCTTCCTGAACCACGCCTGGACCTGATCTACCGCTTGGAGGCGACTCTCGGCGACCCCCAAGACGTCGGCGAGATCTCCGCCCGTCACCGGCGCATAGTTCCATTGACCGGCGGCACCTTCAGCGGACCTGAGCTGCACGGGATACTGCTTCCGGGGGCCAGCGCCGATTGGCAGATCATCCTTCCGGATGGCACTGCGCTCGTCGACGCCCACTACACGCTGAAAACCGAACGCGGAGACTTGCTCTACGTTCAATCGAAAGGTGTGCGCCACGGCAGCACGCTGGTCCTCGCACGTCTCGGACGCGGCGAAGACGTCGATGCAGATGAGTACACCTTTCGCACGTCGGTCAAGATCGAGACCGGGGCCGAGAGCCTCAACTGGCTGAACAAGGGCATATTCATCAGTGTCGGAGGCCGGCAGCCTGGACGGGTGATCTACGAGGTCTATCTCGTAGGATGACCCGTCCATCCGACTCGACAGAGCCGTCGGCGATGCCTCTCGTCGGCGAATCCACCGCCCCGCGCAAAGTCGTCATCGTCACCGCAGCCTCCCAAGGCATCGGCGCTGGCCTTGCAGAAGGCTTCCGTAGTGCCGGATATGCCGTCGTTGGTTCGTCGCGCTCGATCAGCCCCCCCGACGCGTCCGACTTCTCACGGTAGAGAGGTGACTTTGCAGAGGTCAGGCCATCACCGCGAACCCGCCAGGAACATCTGTACGTCATATGATAGGGCGCTGCGGTCCCATCTGCCACCCGAACCCGACCCGGCCGCGAGCGGCGGCCTGACTCACCCTCGCCCGATGACCGGCCCGCTCGACCTGCTCACCCCCCGGGCGGTACCAAGTTGGGTACCAAGTTTGGGTGAGAACGATGGGTTCTCATGATCACCGCCGATCTGCCCTGCAACTCGACTCTCGATCTGAAAGCTGATAGTCGAGCTGTCAGATCTGGTGCCGGGAAAGGGAATCGAACCCTTACGAGCGTACGCTCACAGCGCCCTGAACGCTGCGTGTCTACCAGTTCCACCACCCCGGCGCGGTTGGGGACCCGATCGTAGCAGGAGCGGCGCGGCCCGGCAGGCTCAGCGCTGCCAGAGCGCGGCGTCGGCGAAGGGGTCGCCGGCGGCCGGCACCACGACCTCCGAGAGCTTGGCGCTGTCGACGACCAGCCCCTCGGACGGCGCGTAGAGAAAGACCGCGGGCAGGTCCTGGTCCATCACCTGCACCACCTGCGCGGCCGCGCTGAGGCTGGCCGGCTGGCCGGTGACGGTGGCCAGGGCGCTCAAGTCCTGGTCGAGAAAGGGGTCGGGGGTGCCGCGGGAGACGTAGTAGCCGTGCGGGGGGGTTGCGGTCGAGCTCCAGAAGCCGGTCAGGTCGGGGTCGGCGCCCGCGTCCCAGGAGGCGATGGCGAGTTGGAAGTTGCCGGGGACCAGCACGTGGCTCAGGAAGCCGCTGCTGGGGGTCACGGCGACGGTCACCGAGATCCCCACGGCGTCGAGCTGCTCCGCCACCATCTGCGCCACAGCCGGGAGCGGCGCAGCGTCGGGGACACTGAGGGTGAAGTGGAGCGCCACCCCGCCCAGGGTCCGCTCCCCCTCGGGATTGGTCAGCCAGCCGGCGGCGTCGAGCCCCGCCTCGGCGCCGCGGGGGTCGGGGAGCTGCGCCGGCTCCTCGCCCTGGAGCCAGAGGATGCCGGCCGGGATGGGTCCGTACTGGCCGGTGCCGAGACCGTCCAGGGGCCCGCTGACGATGGCATCTCGGTCGACGGCGTCGGCGATGGCGCGGCGCACCGCTGGGTCGTCGAGGCCGGGTACGCTGGCGTTGAAGAGGAGGTCGACGAACCCGAAGGTCAGCGAGTCGCGGTCCACCGCGCCGTGGTGGCGGAGCAGTTCGGCCTGCTGGGCGGGGGTGGTGGCGAGCACAGCCTGCACCGACCCCGCTGTGAAGGCCTGGGCGGCGGCGGTGAAGCTGGTCAGGGCGTCGATCTGGACCCGGCCCAGGCGGGGCGCGCTGGCGGCATGCGGGTTGGCGGTGAGGGTGAGCAGGCCACCCTTCTGCGCGGCGACCCGGTACGGGCCGGAGGTGGGCAGCGGCAAGGCGGGGTGCTGCCTCAGGGCGGCGAGCCCGGCCGGCGACATGCCGCCGAGCGGAAGGATGGGGAGCTGGGTGAGGTCGTACGCGAGCGCCGCGCGCGGGGCCTGGAGGTTGAGCACCAGCTCATCGCCGGTCGCGCTCGCAGTCACCCCCCGCCAGACGCTCGCGACTGCGGCATCGGGGAAGGCGGAGGACTGCACCCATTGAATCGTGGCCAGGGCATCCTGCACCCTGATCGGGCTTCCGTCCGACCAGCGCAGCCCGGTGCGCAGAGGCAGGGTGTAGGTGAGCCCGTTCAGGCTGATCGAGAACTGTGAGGCCAGGTCGGGGGCCGGATAGGCGGTCGCATCGAGCCTGAGCAGGCAGCGGTAGAGCATGGGGGTGATCGCCGCGACCGCGGGATCCTCGGAGCCGATCAGCGGGTCGACGGAGACGGGGAGGCTGTCGGTGAGGACCGCGGCGCGGTAGTCGACCGGCGGCGGCGTCTCCGACGAGGCCGTCCTCAGGTGCCCGACCACGGCCACCCCGGCGACCGCCAGTGCCACAGCGATGAGGGCCGCCCCCGCACCGACCTCCAGCCAGCGCGGCGGCCGGCGGATCAGGCGGTGTTGTTGATCCAGACGTTGATCGCGGCGACGATCACGAAGAGGGCGATGAAAACGGCGCTCATGCGGAGGAGACCAGCTTCCAGCCCCCGCCTCCGGCGGTACCCGCCGCCGGAATCGCCACCACCGCCGATGACCCCGCCTAGGCCGGTCGCCTTCGGGGTCTGGAGCAAGATGCCAAGGATCACCAGGATCGCCAGCACCACCTGGGCGGCGATGAGAACGACCTGTAGCACGCAAACGCTCCTCCGAGTGAGATCGGCGGCCAGTATACCGCCTGCCCCCGATCGCTCCTCCGATCCGACTTGAAGGCTGCCCCGACCGGACGGCGCCGGGTCCCCGGGCGCGCGCGGCCGCACCGAACGCCCCCCGCGCCTGGCGGAAGGCGTGAATCCCAACTCAGCCGCTAGACTTTCGGCCATGACTCTGCGTGACGTCTTCCGCTTCCCCAACCCCGTCAACGAGATCTCGGCCCGCACCGTTGCGGGCGGGGTGGCCGTGGCCGCCCTGGTGACCCTGGGGACGCGGTGGCCGTGGCTCCTCCCCTTCATGGCATACGGCTTCATCGCCCGGGTGGCCTCCGGCCCCACCCTCAGCCCCTGGGGTCAGGTCGTGACCCGGGTCATCGTCCCCCGGCTGCCCGTCAAGGCCAAGCTCATCGCCGGGCCGCCCAAGCGCTTCGCCCAGGGGATGGGGGCCGTCCTCACCGTCGCCGCGACCCTGCTCTGGCTGGTCTTCGGCCTCGAGCTCGCCGGCCTGGTGCTGGTGGGGTTGGTCGCCGTCGCCGCGACCCTCGAGTCCGTCTTCGCCCTCTGCATCGGCTGCCGGGTCTTCGACGTCCTGATGCGGCTGGGCATCATCCCGACCACCGTCTGCGAGGCCTGCTCCAACCTGGCCCTGGCCCGCACCCAGAGCTGAGCCCGCCGCCCCACCCGGGGCGGCCCCCGGTCAGGCGCCGATCAGGCTGCGCCCGGTCATCTCCTCGGGCTGGGGGAGCCCCATCACCTGGAGGACGGTGGGAGCGACGTCGCAGAGCCCACCGCCGTCGCGCAGCGCCGCGACCTCGGAGCCGATCAGCACCACCGGCACCGGGTTGGTGGTGTGGGCGGTCAGAGGCTCGTTGGTGTCGGGGTCGATCTTGTGCTCGGCGTTGCCGTGGTCGGCGGTGATCAGCACCACGCCACCCGCCGCCCGGGCCGCGTCGACCACCCGGCCGAGGCAGCCGTCGACCACCTCGCAGGCCCGGACGGTCGCCGCCAGGTCTCCGGTGTGGCCGACCATGTCGGGGTTGGCGTAGTTGACGACGATCAGCGCCTCGGTCCCCTTCTCGATCCGCTCGACCACCGCGTCGGTGATCGGCAGCGCGCTCATCTCCGGCACCAGCTCGTAGGTGGGGACGTCCTTGCGCGAGGGGATCAGCATCCGGTCCTCGGCCTCGAAGGGGTGCTCCTCGCCGCCGTTGATGAAGTAGGTGACGTGCGCGTACTTCTCGGTCTCGGCGACGTGGAACTGGTGCCCCCCGCTGCGGCTCACGACCTCGGCGAGGCAGTTGTGGATGGCGTCGGGCGGATAGGCGATGCGGACCGGGAGGCCACCCTCGTACTCGGTCATGGTGACGTAGGTGAGGTCCTGGGGCACGCGGCTGCGCGCGAACTGCGGGAAGTCCTTGTCGAGGAGGGCGTGGGTCATCTCGCGGGCCCGGTCCGGCCGGAAGTTGAAGAAGATCACCGAGTCGCCGTCGCCGATCCGCACCGGCGGCTCGCCCTCGGGGCAGATGCTCACCGGAGGGAGGAACTCGTCGGTGACGCCGACCTCGTACTGGCCACGGATGTAGGCCACCGGGTCGTCGGCCCGCGCGTCGCCCGTGCCGGCGATGATCTCGTAGGCGCGGGCCACCCGGTCCCACCGCTTGTCGCGGTCCATCGCGTAGAAGCGGCCGGCGACCGAGACGACCCGCCCCGCCCCGACCCGCTCGAGGGCCGCGACGAACTCCTCCATGAAGGCGGCGCCGCTGTTGGGCAGCTCGTCGCGACCATCGGTGAAGGCGTGGACGAAGACCCGGTCGAGGCCCCGCCGCTGGGCCAGCTCGCAGATCGCGACGGCGTGATCCTGGTGGCTGTGGACCCCACCCGGTGAGACCAGGCCCATGAGATGCAGGCTGGTGCCCCGCTCCAGGGCGGCGCCGACCGCCTGGTTGAGCGCCGGGTTGTCGAAGATGGTCCCGTCCCGCACCGCGCGGCTTATCTTAGTGAGCGGCTGGTAGACGACCCGGCCGGTGCCGATGGTGAGGTGTCCCACCTCGGAGTTGCCCTGCTGGCCGTTGGGCAGCCCCACGGCCTCCCCGCTGGCGGCGACCAGGGTGTGGGGCGAGCTCTTCAGGAATCCGTCCCAGTGGGGGGTCCGGGCCGCCGCGATGGCGTTGCCGAATCCGTCCGGGCTGTACCCCCACCCGTCGATGACGATCAGGACGAAGGGGCGCGGCCCGGGCGTCACCGCGACTCCGCGGCGGCGGAGCCGGCCGCTTCGGCGGCGCGCACGATGGTGGTGAAGGCGTCCACCTTGAGGCTGGCGCCCCCGACCAGGGCACCGTGGATGTGCGGCTCGGCGAAGAGCTCGGCGGCGTTGGCCGCGGTCACGCTCCCGCCATAGAGGATCGGAACGGTGTTCGCCACCTCGCCCAGCAGCTCGTCCAGGCGGCTCGCAATGTGGACACAGACCTCCTCGGCCTGGGCCGGGCTGGCGGTCCGGCCGGTGCCGATCGCCCAGACCGGCTCGTAGGCCACGACCAGCTCCTCGTCGCCCACCTCCACGCCCTCGAGCGCGCTCCTCAGCTGGCGGTCGACGACCGCCATGGTGGTGTCCTCGAGACGCTCAGCCTCGGTCTCCCCCACCGCCAGGATGACCCTAAGGTGGTGACGGCGGGCGGCGATCAGCTTGCGGGCGATCAGCTCGTCGCTCTCACCGAGGATGTGCCGGCGCTCGGAGTGACCCAGCAGCACGTCGTCGCAGATGCCCACCAGCATCGCCGGGGAGACCTCACCGGTGAAGGCCCCCTTCTCCTCGGCGTAGCAGTCCTGGGCGCCCAGACGCAGCGAGCTGCCCCGGAGCACCTCTCGGACGCCGACCAGGTGGGGGAAGGGCGGGAGCAGCTCCACCTCCACGCGGCTGCCGTCGAGCTCGGCCCGCATCGCACGGGCCAGGTCCATGCCCTCGACGACGGTGGTGTTCATCTTCCAGTTGCCGGCCACCAGGCGGGTGGGACCTCGCGCGGTCACAGCGTCACCTTCTCCTCGAGCGCCGCGACCCCGGGCAGCTCGATCCCCTCGAGGAACTCGAGGGTCGCGCCGCCGCCGGTCGAGACGTGGCTGATCTTGTCCACCACTCCGGCCTGGTCGAGGGCCGCCGCGAGGTCGCCGCCGCCCACCACGCTGGTCGCGGAGGATGCGCCCAGGGCCTCGGCCACGCGCCGGGTGCCGCGGGAGAACTCCTCGATCTCGTAGATCCCGAGCGGCCCGTTCCAGACACCGTGCCGGCGTTCCGGCAATCCTCGGCGATCCGGGCGCAGGTCTCGTTGCCGACGTCCACCACCATCTGATCGGCGGGGATCTCGGTCCAGACCACGGTCGTGGTCGGGGCCCCGGCGCTCGGCCTCGGGGGCGATCACCACGTCGATGGGGAGCTTGATCTCCCCGCCTCCCTGGCCGGCTCCCTCGAGGAGCTTGGAGGCGGTCCCGAACCACTCCTCCTCGACCAGGGACTTGCCCACCTCCTTGCCGAGCGC
>CAWCBS010000004.1:0-58319 GCA_963793875.1 uncultured Chloroflexia bacterium
CGCTGTTGACGACCAGCCCCTCGGACGGCGCGTAGAGAAAGACCGCGGGCAGGTCCTGGTCCATCACCTGCACCACCTGCGCGGCCGCGCTGAGGCTGGCCGGCTGGCCGGTGACGGTGGCCAGGGCGCTCAAGTCCTGGTCGAGAAAGGGGTCGGGGGTGCCGCGGGAGACGTAGTAGCCGTGCGGGGGGGTTGCGGTCGAGCTCCAGAAGCCGGTCAGGTCGGGGTCGGCGCCCGCGTCCCAGGAGGCGATGGCGAGTTGGAAGTTGCCGGGGACCAGCACGTGGCTCAGGAAGCCGCTGCTGGGGGTCACGGCGACGGTCACCGAGATCCCCACGGCGTCGAGCTGCTCCGCCACCATCTGCGCCACAGCCGGGAGCGGCGCAGCGTCGGGGACACTGAGGGTGAAGTGGAGCGCCACCCCGCCCAGGGTCCGCTCCCCCTCGGGATTGGTCAGCCAGCCGGCGGCGTCGAGCCCCGCCTCGGCGCCGCGGGGGTCGGGGAGCTGCGCCGGCTCCTCGCCCTGGAGCCAGAGGATGCCGGCCGGGATGGGTCCGTACTGGCCGGTGCCGAGACCGTCCAGGGGCCCGCTGACGATGGCATCTCGGTCGACGGCGTCGGCGATGGCGCGGCGCACCGCTGGGTCGTCGAGGCCGGGTACGCTGGCGTTGAAGAGGAGGTCGACGAACCCGAAGGTCAGCGAGTCGCGGTCCACCGCGCCGTGGTGGCGGAGCAGTTCGGCCTGCTGGGCGGGGGTGGTGGCGAGCACAGCCTGCACCGACCCCGCTGTGAAGGCCTGGGCGGCGGCGGTGAAGCTGGTCAGGGCGTCGATCTGGACCCGGCCCAGGCGGGGCGCGCTGGCGGCATGCGGGTTGGCGGTGAGGGTGAGCAGGCCACCCTTCTGCGCGGCGACCCGGTACGGGCCGGAGGTGGGCAGCGGCAAGGCGGGGTGCTGCCTCAGGGCGGCGAGCCCGGCCGGCGACATGCCGCCGAGCGGAAGGATGGGGAGCTGGGTGAGGTCGTACGCGAGCGCCGCGCGCGGGGCCTGGAGGTTGAGCACCAGCTCATCGCCGGTCGCGCTCGCAGTCACCCCCCGCCAGACGCTCGCGACTGCGGCATCGGGGAAGGCGGAGGACTGCACCCATTGAATCGTGGCCAGGGCATCCTGCACCCTGATCGGGCTTCCGTCCGACCAGCGCAGCCCGGTGCGCAGAGGCAGGGTGTAGGTGAGCCCGTTCAGGCTGATCGAGAACTGTGAGGCCAGGTCGGGGGCCGGATAGGCGGTCGCATCGAGCCTGAGCAGGCAGCGGTAGAGCATGGGGGTGATCGCCGCGACCGCGGGATCCTCGGAGCCGATCAGCGGGTCGACGGAGACGGGGAGGCTGTCGGTGAGGACCGCGGCGCGGTAGTCGACCGGCGGCGGCGTCTCCGACGAGGCCGTCCTCAGGTGCCCGACCACGGCCACCCCGGCGACCGCCAGTGCCACAGCGATGAGGGCCGCCCCCGCACCGACCTCCAGCCAGCGCGGCGGCCGGCGGATCAGGCGGTGTTGTTGATCCAGACGTTGATCGCGGCGACGATCACGAAGAGGGCGATGAAAACGGCGCTCATGCGGAGGAGACCAGCTTCCAGCCCCCGCCTCCGGCGGTACCCGCCGCCGGAATCGCCACCACCGCCGATGACCCCGCCTAGGCCGGTCGCCTTCGGGGTCTGGAGCAAGATGCCAAGGATCACCAGGATCGCCAGCACCACCTGGGCGGCGATGAGAACGACCTGTAGCACGCAAACGCTCCTCCGAGTGAGATCGGCGGCCAGTATACCGCCTGCCCCCGATCGCTCCTCCGATCCGACTTGAAGGCTGCCCCGACCGGACGGCGCCGGGTCCCCGGGCGCGCGCGGCCGCACCGAACGCCCCCCGCGCCTGGCGGAAGGCGTGAATCCCAACTTAGCCGCTAGACTTTCGGCCATGACTCTGCGTGACGTCTTCCGCTTCCCCAACCCCGTCAACGAGATCTCGGCCCGCACCGTTGCGGGCGGGGTGGCCGTGGCCGCCCTGGTGACCCTGGGGACGCGGTGGCCGTGGCTCCTCCCCTTCATGGCATACGGCTTCATCGCCCGGGTGGCCTCCGGCCCCACCCTCAGCCCCTGGGGTCAGGTCGTGACCCGGGTCATCGTCCCCCGGCTGCCCGTCAAGGCCAAGCTCATCGCCGGGCCGCCCAAGCGCTTCGCCCAGGGGATGGGGGCCGTCCTCACCGTCGCCGCGACCCTGCTCTGGCTGGTCTTCGGCCTCGAGCTCGCCGGCCTGGTGCTGGTGGGGTTGGTCGCCGTCGCCGCGACCCTCGAGTTCGTCTTCGCCCTCTGCATCGGCTGCCGGGTCTTCGACGTCCTGATGCGGCTGGGCATCATCCCGACCACCGTCTGCGAGGCCTGCTCCAACCTGGCCCTGGCCCGCACCCAGAGCTGAGCCCGCCGCCCCACCCGGGGCGGCCCCCGGTCAGGCGCCGATCAGGCTGCGCCCGGTCATCTCCTCGGGCTGGGGGAGCCCCATCACCTGGAGGACGGTGGGAGCGACGTCGCAGAGCCCACCGCCGTCGCGCAGCGCCGCGACCTCGGAGCCGATCAGCACCACCGGCACCGGGTTGGTGGTGTGGGCGGTCAGAGGCTCGTTGGTGTCGGGGTCGATCTTGTGCTCGGCGTTGCCGTGGTCGGCGGTGATCAGCACCACGCCACCCGCCGCCCGGGCCGCGTCGACCACCCGGCCGAGGCAGCCGTCGACCACCTCGCAGGCCCGGACGGTCGCCGCCAGGTCTCCGGTGTGGCCGACCATGTCGGGGTTGGCGTAGTTGACGACGATCAGCGCCTCGGTCCCCTTCTCGATCCGCTCGACCACCGCGTCGGTGATCGGCAGCGCGCTCATCTCCGGCACCAGCTCGTAGGTGGGGACGTCCTTGCGCGAGGGGATCAGCATCCGGTCCTCGGCCTCGAAGGGGTGCTCCTCGCCGCCGTTGATGAAGTAGGTGACGTGCGCGTACTTCTCGGTCTCGGCGACGTGGAACTGGTGCCCCCCGCTGCGGCTCACGACCTCGGCGAGGCAGTTGTGGATGGCGTCGGGCGGATAGGCGATGCGGACCGGGAGGCCACCCTCGTACTCGGTCATGGTGACGTAGGTGAGGTCCTGGGGCACGCGGCTGCGCGCGAACTGCGGGAAGTCCTTGTCGAGGAGGGCGTGGGTCATCTCGCGGGCCCGGTCCGGCCGGAAGTTGAAGAAGATCACCGAGTTGCCGTCGCCGATCCGCACCGGCGGCTCGCCCTCGGGGCAGATGCTCACCGGAGGGAGGAACTCGTCGGTGACGCCGACCTCGTACTGGCCACGGATGTAGGCCACCGGGTCGTCGGCCCGCGCGTCGCCCGTGCCGGCGATGATCTCGTAGGCGCGGGCCACCCGGTCCCACCGCTTGTCGCGGTCCATCGCGTAGAAGCGGCCGGCGACCGAGACGACCCGCCCCGCCCCGACCCGCTCGAGGGCCGCGACGAACTCCTCCATGAAGGCGGCGCCGCTGTTGGGCAGCTCGTCGCGACCATCGGTGAAGGCGTGGACGAAGACCCGGTCGAGGCCCCGCCGCTGGGCCAGCTCGCAGATCGCGACGGCGTGATCCTGGTGGCTGTGGACCCCACCCGGTGAGACCAGGCCCATGAGATGCAGGCTGGTGCCCCGCTCCAGGGCGGCGCCGACCGCCTGGTTGAGCGCCGGGTTGTCGAAGATGGTCCCGTCCCGCACCGCGCGGCTTATCTTAGTGAGCGGCTGGTAGACGACCCGGCCGGTGCCGATGGTGAGGTGTCCCACCTCGGAGTTGCCCTGCTGGCCGTTGGGCAGCCCCACGGCCTCCCCGCTGGCGGCGACCAGGGTGTGGGGCGAGCTCTTCAGGAATCCGTCCCAGTGGGGGGTCCGGGCCGCCGCGATGGCGTTGCCGAATCCGTCCGGGCTGTACCCCCACCCGTCGATGACGATCAGGACGAAGGGGCGCGGCCCGGGCGTCACCGCGACTCCGCGGCGGCGGAGCCGGCCGCTTCGGCGGCGCGCACGATGGTGGTGAAGGCGTCCACCTTGAGGCTGGCGCCCCCGACCAGGGCACCGTGGATGTGCGGCTCGGCGAAGAGCTCGGCGGCGTTGGCCGCGGTCACGCTCCCGCCATAGAGGATCGGAACGGTGTTCGCCACCTCGCCCAGCAGCTCGTCCAGGCGGCTCGCAATGTGGACACAGACCTCCTCGGCCTGGGCCGGGCTGGCGGTCCGGCCGGTGCCGATCGCCCAGACCGGCTCGTAGGCCACGACCAGCTCCTCGTCGCCCACCTCCACGCCCTCGAGCGCGCTCCTCAGCTGGCGGTCGACGACCGCCATGGTGGTGTCCTCGAGACGCTCAGCCTCGGTCTCCCCCACCGCCAGGATGACCCTAAGGTGGTGACGGCGGGCGGCGATCAGCTTGCGGGCGATCAGCTCGTCGCTCTCACCGAGGATGTGCCGGCGCTCGGAGTGACCCAGCAGCACGTCGTCGCAGATGCCCACCAGCATCGCCGGGGAGACCTCACCGGTGAAGGCCCCCTTCTCCTCGGCGTAGCAGTCCTGGGCGCCCAGACGCAGCGAGCTGCCCCGGAGCACCTCTCGGACGCCGACCAGGTGGGGGAAGGGCGGGAGCAGCTCCACCTCCACGCGGCTGCCGTCGAGCTCGGCCCGCATCGCACGGGCCAGGTCCATGCCCTCGACGACGGTGGTGTTCATCTTCCAGTTGCCGGCCACCAGGCGGGTGGGACCTCGCGCGGTCACAGCGTCACCTTCTCCTCGAGCGCCGCGACCCCGGGCAGCTCGATCCCCTCGAGGAACTCGAGGGTCGCGCCGCCGCCGGTCGAGACGTGGCTGATCTTGTCCACCACTCCGGCCTGGTCGAGGGCCGCCGCGAGGTCGCCGCCGCCCACCACGCTGGTCGCGGAGGATGCGCCCAGGGCCTCGGCCACGCGCCGGGTGCCGCGGGAGAACTCCTCGATCTCGTAGATCCCGAGCGGCCCGTTCCAGACCACCGTGCCGGCGTTCCGGCAATCCTCGGCGATCCGGGCGCAGGTCTCGTTGCCGACGTCCACCACCATCTGATCGGCGGGGATCTCGGTCCAGACCACGGTCGTGGTCGGGGCCCCGGCGCTCGCCTCGGGGGCGATCACCACGTCGATGGGGAGCTTGATCTCCCCGCCTCCCTGGCCGGCTCCCTCGAGGAGCTTGGAGGCGGTCCCGACCCACTCCTCCTCGACCAGGGACTTGCCCACCTCCTTGCCGAGCGCCCGGTAGAAGGTGCAGGCCATGGCGCCGCCGATCCACAGCGTGTCGACCCGGCGGAGGAGGTTCTCGAGCACCCCGATCTTGGTGGAGATCTTGGCGCCGCCGATGATCGCCACCAGCGGCCGGCGCGGGTTCTCGAGCACGCCGCCCAGGGCGTCCAGCTCCTTGGCCATCAGGTAGCCGGCCACCGCGGAGAGGTGGTGGGCGATCCCCTCGGTGGAGGCGTGGGCGCGGTGGGCGGTGCCGAAGGCGTCGTTGACGTAGAGGTCGGCGAGGGCGGCCAGCTTCTCGACGAAAGCCTCGTCGTTGGCCTCCTCACCGGGGTCGAAGCGGATGTTCTCGAGCATGGCGACGTCACCGTTGGCGAGGCGGTTCACCGCCGCCTCCACCGCGGGCCCCACCAGGCCGGGCAACATCTGAACCGGCGCCCCCAGCAGCTCGCTCAGGTGTGCCGCCAGCGGTGCGGTGCTGAAGTCGGGGTTGACCTTGCCCTTGGGTCGGCCCAGGTGGGTGACCACGATCACCCGGGCGCCCCGCTCTCGGAGCGCGCGCAGCGTCGGCAGCGCGGCCCGGATGCGCCGGTCGTCGACGATCTTGCCGTCCTTCATGGGGACGTTGAAGTCGACCCGCACCAGCACCCGCTTGCCCTGGACCTTGACGTCGTCGATGGTGGCTTTCATGCGCTGGACTTGGCAGCCTCCGGAATCATGTCGAACGAAGAGGGCGGCTCGGGCCGTTCAGGTCACGGAACCGAGCAGAGCCGGGCGGGACGAGCACGGGGGTGGCGCTAGAGACGCTTGGCGACGTACTCGACCAGGTCGACCGTGCGGCAGCTGTAACCCCACTCGTTGTCGTACCAGGCCAGCACCTTCGCGTGGCGATCCCCGATGACCAGGGTGGAGAGCAGGTCGACGACCGTGGACCGCGACTCGTGCAGGTAGTCGGCCGAGACCAGCGGCTCGTCGCTGACGCCGAGGATACCGTTGAGCGGGCCCTCCGCAGCCGTGCTGAAAGCCGCGTTGATCTGCTCGGCAGTCGCCGTCTTCTCCAGCAGCACGGTGAGGTCGACGAGGGAGACATCGGGGGTGGGGACGCGCAGAGCGAAGCCGGTCAGCTTGCCCTTGAGCTCGGGGAGCACAAGGTGCAGCGCCTTGGCGGCACCGGAGGAGGTCGGGATGATCGCGAGCGCCGCGGCCCGCGCCCGGCGCAGGTCCTTGTGGGGGGTGTCGAGGATCACCTGGTCGTTGGTGTAGGAGTGCACCGTGGTCATGAACCCGGTCTCGATGCCGAAGCTGTCGCTCAGCACCTTGGCCACCGGGGCCAGGCAGTTGGTGGTGCACGAGGCGTTGGAGATGATGTGATGGGCGGCCGGGTCGTACGCCTTCTCGTTGACGCCAAGGACGATGGTGAGGTCCTCGTTCTTGGCGGGAGCCGAGATGATCACCTTCTTGGCGCCGGCGTCGATGTGGGCCTTGGCCTTGGTCGCGTCGGTGAACTTGCCCGTCGAACTCGACGACGATGTCGACGCCCAGCTCGCGCCATGGCAGGTTGCCCGGCTCGCGCTCGGCGAGGACCTTGATGGGCTTGCCGTCGACGACGATCGTCTCACCGTCCACCGAAACCGTGCCCGGGAAGCGGCCCAGGATAGTGTCGTACTTGAGCAGGTGAGCGAGCGTTGCCGGGGTGGTGATGTCGTTGACAGCGACGAACTCGATGTCCGCGTCCTGCTGGCGCGCGGCGCGCAGGATGTTCCGTCCGATCCGGCCGAAGCCGTTGATACCGACCTTGACAGCCATGAGCACTCCTCAGGGTGTGGGACACCAAAGAACCGCCCGGAGGGTAGCAAGAGGCGGGTTCTCCGCGCCTCCGGACACGACTTATGATGCACGTGTCCGGGCGCGAATCACCAGGGCCGACTGTCCCCTCTGGACCCTGCTCCGTCCCTCTCCTGATTGGGGACTTCAGCCTTCCCCGAGGTCTCCGCCCAGCGCCACCAGACGATGCAGCCGTCCCGCCATCGCCGGGCGGCTGCAACCCGCCGCGACGGCGAGCCCGTCCAGGGTGTCGCGGGGCCGGCGCCGGCGCAGCACCGCCGCCTCGCGGAGCGCCGGAGGGAGCGCCTCCCACCGCCTCGAGTCGCTCTCCAGGCGCTCGATCGCCTCCAGCTGGGAGAGCGCGGCGGCGACGGTCCGGCGCAGGTTGGCGGTCTCCGCATTGAGCCGCCGGTTGACCCCGGAGCGCACCTCCCCGACCACCCGGCCGGCCTCGAACTCGAGCCGCCCGAGGTGGGCTCCGATCGAGCTCAGCAGGGTGGCCACGCCGGGCGCCGAGCGCACCGCCACCACCGGCCGTCCGCGGCGCCGCAGCGACGTCGCCGGGATGCCGAGCCGCGCCAGGTCCTCCAGCACCCGGGCCGCCGCCCGCTCCGACCCCATCAGCAGCTCGAGCTGCGGTGGTCCGTCACCGCGGCTGAGCGAGCCGCAGGCGAGGAAGGCGCCGCGGAGCCGCGAGCGCGCGCAGCAGAGGTTGGTCGACGGGAGCGGACGCGGGCGCAGAGCCGGCGGTGCGGGCACCCCCACGGTGCTCGGCCCGGCGGTGCGGATGTCGACGGCGGCGACGCTGGCGCTCCCTGCGCCAGCGGTGGGCGCCTCCGGGGCGGGCGCGGCGGCGTCGAACCCAGCGCGGATCGCAACCCGGTAGCGATGGCGGCGCGGGGTCGCCAGCCGCTCCACCGACGCCGGGACCGAGTCGGCGTGGAGGGCGGCGAGGGCCGCCCGCGCCGCCACCAGCCGGGTGGTCACGGGCGCCTCCCCACCACCGGCGAGGGCCATCCCCTCGATCAGGGCGGCGCGGCAGCACGGTAGCGGCGGGACGTGGGGGGCGAGCTCGGCCACGATCCGCTCGGTGAACGAACCTCCTCGCAGGGTCCCGAGATGCTCCCGGCTGGGGCGTCCGGCGGCGGGTCGCCGCCCCACGGCCACGCGGCTCACATCGCCCCGCCCACCGCCCCCTCAGCGCGGGTCGGGCTTGCCGACGTCGCGATGGCGGACGGTCACCTCGAGGTTCTCCGATCGCAGCCGGCGCCCCAGCTCCTCGGCGACGACGACCGAGCGATGCCGGCCGCCGGTGCAGCCGACAGCGACATGGAGGTGGCGGCGCCCGCTGCTCGCGTAGTGGGCCGCCGCCCACGAGAGCACTTCGCTGAGCCGGTCGCAGAGCTCGGCGGTGCGCGGGTCGGCGTGGACGTAGTCGCGCACCGCTCCGTCCAGGCCGGTGCGCGGGCGCAGCTCCGGCTCCCAGAAGGGGTTGCGGAGGAAGCGGACGTCGACCACCCAGTCCGCCTCCCCCTCGGGGCCGAACTTGTAGCCGAAGGAGGAGACCAGGACCCGCAGCGGCGTGGACTCTGAGGGCTCGGCCACCAGCTCGACGACCCGCCGTCCCAGCTCCGCGGGCGCCAACTCGCCGGTGTCGATGATGAGGTCGGCGACGGCGCGCAGCCCGGCGAGGAGGTCCGCCTCGCGGCGCATCGCGGCCAGGGTGCCGCCGGCGTCGCGGCAGGGGTGGGGGCGGGTGCTCTCGGCGAGCCGTCGGAGCAGCACCGGGTCGGGTGCGGTGAGGAAGACGACCCGCACCCCATCGGGCGGGATCAGGGTGGCGATCGCCGCCCCCTGACGGGCATCGACCACCGCCACCGCCGCTCCGGGCCGGGGGAGGGCCGCCCAGGCGGGGAGGAGGTCCAGGCCCAGGTTGTCGACCACGTCGACCCCGGCCGCCTCCAGGGCCTGGGCCGCGCTCGCCTTGCCCGCCCCGCTCATTCCGGTCAGGATCCACGCCCCCGGCGAGGTCAGGTCGGCGGTCATCTCGCAGTCATCCCGTCGCGATTGTAGGGGCGGCGGTGGGATGTCCCCTCCGCTGGGCGGGCCGGCGGCTCCTGGGATGTCAGGCGAGCGGCGAAGGCCGGCGGGAAGAGGGCGAGGCCTGGCCGCTGCGGGGCTTCTCGGCGTCCCGCGCCAGCAGCTTGCTGGAGGTGATGATGAATCCAGCTCGGACGCCCGCGTTCCGCCGCGCCGGAAGCCGCGACGAATCGCCGCGACCCGCGCACTCGAACAGGCCGCCCTGCGCGACCTGCGGATCGAAGTTGGCCCGGGATCGAGCCGGTCGGAGTCCGACGCGGGTAAACTCCCGGCGACATCCGACCCGGAGGCGTTCGCCGCTCGCGCGACAGCTCGACCAGCCCGCACCGCGCTGGCGCCCGCTCCGGCGGCCACCAGGGGGATCCATGACGTCGCAGGGACCGCCGACATCGCCGCAGTGGCCGCCGTCCGGGCAGGGCGGCGCACCAGGGCCGCCGCCTGGCTACCCCCAGATCCCGGGATACGGCACCCCGCCGCCCGCGTACGGCGCCCCTCCTGGCTATCCCCCGCCGTACGGCTACCCCGGCGCGGACCCGAGGGCCCCGTTCGGCTGGGACCCGCAGAGCGGTCTGCCGTATTCCGACAAGTCCAAGCTGGCCGCCTTCCTGCTCGAGTTCTTCCTGGGCGGCGTGGGCGCCGGTCGCTGGTATCTCGGCGACACCGGGATCGCCCTGGCTCAGCTGCTCACCTGCGGCGGCCTCGGCATCTGGGCCTTGATCAACTCGATCATGATGCTCACCGGCAACGTGCGAGACAGGTACGGGCGCCCGCTGCGTGATTGAGGAGACGCGCCGGCCCCGGGCCCGCAACTCAACCCTTGCCGGAGCTGGCGCATCGGGGCTCGTTCTGCTCGCCTATCTCGCGATCCGCGACCCGCATCGGCCGGGAGCTCCACTCGCCTGCCCGGTGAAGCTGGTCACCGGATTCGACTGCCCGGGATGCGGGGGGCTGCGCATGCTCCACGACCTGGTCCACGGCGACCTCCGCGCCGCCGTACACGACAACCTGTTCCTCGTGGTCTGCGGGCCCCTGCTGGTGGCGCTGGTGGTTCACGGCCGCGCCAGCCGGGCGCCGGGCGGCCCGGCGCTCTCCCCCCGCGTAGCCCAGGGCCTGGCCGGCGCCGCGGCCGCGTGGACGCTGCTGCGCAACCTTCCCCGCTGGCCGCTCCGGCCCGTGGTCCGGAAGTCGGCCGCTACACAAGCTCCTTGATCCGCTGGGCGACCACCTCAGGCACCACCTCCGACAGCTCCGCGACGCTCGCCTGGCCGATGGCCTCGACGGTGCCGAAGCGGCGGAGCAGGGCCCGTTTGCGCACCGGCCCCAGCCCGGGGACGACGTCGAGACGCGAGCGCAGCGCCGATTTGGCCCGGCGGGCGCGGTGCCGGGTGATGGCGAAGCGGTGGGCCTCGTCGCGGACCCGCTGGACCAGGAAGAGCGTGGGCGAATCCCGGGGCAGGACGATCGGATCTGGGTGGTCCGGCCGGAACAGCTCCTCGTTGCGCTTGGCCAGGCCGAAGACGGGGACGTCGGCCAGCCCCGCCTCCACCAGCACCGCGTGGGCGGCCCCCAGCTGGCCCTTCCCGCCGTCGATGAGCAGCAGGTCGGGGAGCGCCGCGAAGCTCTCCTCTGCCTTGCCCTGGCCGCGGCGCGGGGAGCCGCCGCCGCTCTGCGGCGGAGCCTCCCCGCCGTTGCTCCCGTCGGGGTCGTCGACCGGGATGTCGCCGTCGGCCTCGTCCCGGACGGCGCGGAGATGGCGGACAAACCGGCGCCGCAGCGTCTCCGCCATGGAGGCGAAGTCGTCGGCGCCCTCCACCGTCCGGATCCCGAAGTGCCGATAGTGGTCGGGCCGCGGCCGGCCGTCCTCGAAGACCACCATCGAGCCGACCGAGTTGGTGCCCATGGTGTTGCTGATGTCGTAGCACTCGATCCGCCGCGGAGGAACCTCCAGGTCGAGCCGGGCGGCGAGGTCGGCGAGCAGCGCCTCGGTCCGCTCCGCGTCGAAGTCCTCGACGACCCGGCGCTGGCGCAGGGTGGCGAGCGCCGTCTCCCGGGCCCGCTCCACCAGACGGCGCAGCTCACCCCGCCGCGGCACGCGAACGTCGACGGGGCCGCCCCGCTCGCCGGAAAGGAAGTCGGCGATGTCCTCGAGCCCGTCGGGGACGTCGGAGACCAGGATGGTGCGGGGCAGCCGCGGCGTCCCGCTGTAGAACTGGGGCAGGAATGCACCCAGGCACTCGCCCGCGGAGAGGTCGGAGACGCCCTCGACCTCGTGGGTCTCCGAGCCGATGACGCGGCCGCCGCGGACGGTGAGCACGGCGGCCATCCCCCGGCCCGCCTCCACGGCGAGGGCGACCGCGTCGTGGTCCCCACGCCGGCCGCTCAGCACGTCCTGGCGCTCGCTGATCCGGTCGATGGCACGGAGCCGGTCGCGGAAGCGTGCCGCCAGCTCGTAGTCGAGAGAGGCGGCCGCCTCCTCCATCTGCTGGCGGAGCTCGTCGGCCAGCACCCGGCTCCTCCCCTCCATGAAGGTCTCGACCTGCTCCAGGAGCCGGGCGTAGCCGGCCTCGTCGATCCGCCCCTCGCAGGGCCCGCTGCAGCGGCGGATGTGGTAGTCGAGGCAGACCCGTCCCCTGCGGAAGAGCTCATCGCCGCAGGTGCGGAAGGGGAAGATGGTGCGCAGCGAGCGGACCGTGGTGCGCAGCGACTGGGCGCTGGTGTAGGGACCGTAGTAGCGGGCCCCATCACGCTGCACCTTGCGCGTGTAGTAGGGCCGCGGGAAGAGGGTGGCCCGCTGCCCGGCCTCGCCGCGCGGCGCGCGCAGCTTCTCCCTCGCGGTGCCCGGGGCGTGGGTGTCCGGGGTGCCCGGCGCCGGGATCTTGAGGTAGAGGTAGTTCTTGTCATCCTTGAGTTCGAACGTTGAAGCGCGGGCGGTGGCGCTTGATGAGGGTGTTCTCCAGGATCAGCGCCTCGCGCGGGCTGGCGCAGGCGATGACCTCGAAGTCGAAGACGCCCTCCACCAACCGGCGGGTGCGCTCGGGGAGGCTGGGGATGCCGTTGAAATACGAGCGCAGCCGGTTCTGGAGGACCGCCGCCTTGCCGACGTAGGCCACCCTGCCGGCCAGGTCGCGCATGACGTAGACGCCCGGACCCTGGGGGGCGGCCCGGAGCCGCTCGCGGAGGAGGTCGGGGTTGTCGATCAGCCGGGCCTGGCGGGCGGATGTGGTCACGGGAGCGCTCCGGCGGGGAGCTCCAGGTCCCAGACCAGGGCGAAGGGCAGGCCCCCGAGGTGGCGGATGGCGGGGGACGCGCCCTCGCCCAGGAAGGAGCTGACGATCTCCGGTGTATAGGCCGGCTCGATGCATCTCCGGACCCGGAGCCCGGCGGCGGCGAAGGCGTCCAGGTACTCGGCGTGCCAGTGGACGCGGTTGCGGACCACGCAGCGCGCGCCATCCTCCTTGCGAAAGAAGGCGTGGCCACCGAGCGCCACCGACATCGGGTGGATGTCGGAGGCGACCAGGCGCCCTCCCGGACGCAATGCCCGCGCCAGCTCCGCGATCACCGGGCCGAGGGCGACGACGTGGGTGAGCGCCAAGCCGCAGACGACCAGGTCGACGGACGACGCGGCGACCGGGAGCCCGGAGAGAGAGCCGACCCGGAGGTCGGCGGCAGGCAGGTCCCGACGCGCCCGCTCCAACATCGCCTCGGAGGCGTCGACGCCGATCACCCGGTGGCCGAGACCGAGGAGCAATCGGGTCAGGCGTCCGGTGCCACAGGCGGCGTCGAGGGCGAGGCCGGGAGTGATCTCCGCCAGGATCTCGGTCACCGCCGGCTGCTCGGCCAGCAGCAGCTGGTTGACGCGGGTGTCGTACGTCGCCGACCAGCCCACGTAGCCGGCCTCGACGCCGAGAACCTCCAGGGTCCGGCTCTCCACCGCCTCGGCGTCGCGGCGGAGCTCGGCGAGCCTCGCCCTCAGCTCGACCGGATCCGACTCGGGCCAGGAGCGGAGCAGTCCCAATCCGTCCAGGCCGGCATCGAACTGGGCCAGCAGTACCTCGTGCCTCATCGGCTCGGCACCGCCCGGGCCACCGCGCCCGCCGCTCTCGGATCGTCACCCGCCACGTCTGCACTGTATCTCCGTGCCCCGGCGGGAACCGTGGGGCGGACTCACCGGACCCGGTCGGAGAGCCTTGGTCAACGCGGGACCGTTGACGCACGTTGCGGTCAACCAGCCAGGCTTGACTGGGCCGCCCGCAGTCAGTCAACCATTCATCGTTGACTTAGCCCTAATCAAGGTGCTAGCCTTGACCGATGCCAGCAGCGGTCCTGCTCGATCAGCGCCAGAGCCGGGGAGGCCACGACCTCGTCGAGCCCTGGCTCCGCGACATGGGCGACCCGTCGCTCGCGTTCCTGCTCCCCTTCGAGCGCACGGCCGGCGACGAGATGGAGGCCCTGATCGACGATCCCGCCACCCTGACCGAGGTGGCGCTGCGCGCCCTCAGAACCTCGGCCTGGTGGATCGGGGTCGGGATCGCCTCCGTCGACCAGCCGCTTCCCGACAGCGTCCGGCAGAGCCAGGGCCCCGCCTTCGTCCTGGCGCGTCAGGCCATCCAGGAGGCGAAGGCGCGCCCGGAACGCATCCGGGTCCTCGCCGCGGACCGGGACGCCGGTGACCTGGAGGCGGCCCTGCTGCTGATGGGCGTGCTCTTCTCCCGGCGCCACCTCCCCGACAGCCCGGTGCACCGGCTCCGCAAGTCGGGGCTCACCATCGTCCAGATCGCCGGCCAGCTCGGCATCAGCAAGCAGGCCGTCTCGCAGCAGCTGCGCGTGTCACGGACCGAGGAGCAGGCCGGGCGGCGGTTGGTCGAGCACCTCGCGCAGGCGGTGCTGCGGTGAGCATCTTCGAGGGCCTGGTCTTCCTGCTGTCGCTGGCCACCCTGCCAGTCCTCCTCGAGGTCTCCGGCTGGCTGGCCGCACGCTGGTACCGGCGGGCGCCGGCCGCGCTCGTGCTGGCCGGTCTCGGGCTGAACGTCCAGTTCACCGCCCACCCCTGGCAGGCGTGGCTGCTGCTCACCCTGGCCGTGGCGGCCTCGAGCGCCGCCATCCGGGGGTGGCGGTGGGTCCTGCTCCTGGTCATCGCGCTCGGCGGCCCGTTCCTCCTCGACCCGGGGATCGCCGCCACCGCCGGCCACCGGTTCTTCGGCCCGCAGCGGATGCAGGTCCTCCTGGTGGTGAGCGGCTTCGTCTTCGCGGTCCTCGCCGGCTCGGTCCTGGTGGAGCAGGTCCTGCAGCGGATCAAGGGCCTCCCCGGCTCCTCCGAGGAGGCCGGCGCGGAGGCCGGGCCCCCCGACCTCGGAACCGGGGCCCCGGCCGGCGGCCGGGTGATCGGCATGCTGGAGCGCGCCTTCGCCTACGGCGGCGTCCTGGTCGGACATCCGGAGACGGTCGCCCTGGTCGTCGCCGTCAAGTCGGTGGCCCGGTACCCCGAGTTCAAGGGGAGGAACGGGCGCAGGTTCGCCGAGTACTTCCTGATCGGGACCCTGCTCAGCCTGCTCTTCGCCCTCGGCGTCGCCTACCTCATCGACGCAGCGCTGGCCAGCCTGCCGCGGCACTGACCCGCTCGCGCGGGATCGACGCCGTCGCCGTCACCCCCTCAGTCGGCTCCTGAGCCGCTCTCCGCGGCCGCCAGCTCCTCCAGGAAGGCGGCCTCGTCGATCACTCGGACCCCCAGCCGCTGCGCCTTCTCCAGCTTCCCGCCCGCGCCGGGGCCGGCGACCACGGTGTGGGTCTTGCGACTGACGCTGGAGCCGGGGTTGGCCCCCAGCCGCCGGATCCGCTCCTCGGCCTCGGGGCGGGGCATCGCCTCCAGCGAGCCGGTGAGCACCCAGGTCTGGCCGGTCCACGGCCCCTCCCCCACCACCTCGGCGGGCTCCGCCTCCACCCCGACCTCAGCGAGCTTGGCCAGCAGCTTGCGGCCGTCCTCGCCGTGGAACCAGCGGGCGACGGCGGCGGCCACGGTGGGGCCGATGCCCTCCACCTCCAGGAGGTCCTCCTCGGTCGCGGCGGCGAGCCGGTCGAGGGAGCCGAAGTGGGTGGCGAGCACCAGGGCGGTGTGCTCCCCGATGTGGGGGACGCCGAGGGCGTTGACCAGCCGGTGGAGGGGCACCCGGCGGCGGGCAGCGATGCTCGCGATCAGGTTGTCCGCGGAGCGGTCGGCGAACCTCTCCAGGGTCAGTGCCTGCTCCTTGGTCAGCCGGAAGAAATCGGCGGCGTCCTCGACGTAGCCGGCCTCGATCAGGGCCGCGATCACCATCGGGCCCATCCCCTCGATGTCGAGGGACGACCGGCTCGCGAAGTGGATCAGCCGCTCCCAGCGCTGCGCCGGACAGAGGGGGTTGACACAGCGGCGGGCGGCCTCCCCCTCCTCGCGGACGAGCTCGGAGCCGCAGACCGGGCAGACCCGGGGTGGAGCCCACGCCGCGGCCTCCGGGGGGCGCCGCTCGATCACCACCGAGACGATCTCGGGGATCACGTCGCCGGCCTTGTGGACGACCACGGTATCCCCGACCCGCACGTCCTTGCGGGCCACCTCGTCCTCGTTGTGGAGGGTGCAGCGCTGCACCGTCGAGCCGGCGATGAGCACCGGCTCGAGGAACGCGACCGGGGTGCAGGTCCCGGTCCGGCCGACGTTGACGCCGATGTCGAGCACCCGGGTCTGCTGCTCCTCGGGCGGGAACTTGTACGCGATCGCCCAGCGTGGCGACCGCGACACCGCACCCAGCTCGGCCTGGATCTCCCGCAGAGTCGACCTTGATCACCACCCCGTCGGTCTGGTAATCGAGGTCGTGGCGGGCGTCCCGCCAGTGGTCCAGATAGACGGCGATCTCGTCCCCGCTCACCTCACGACGATGGGGATTGACTCGGAAGCCCATCTCGCCGAGCAGGGTCAGGACCTCGGATTGGGAGCGGGCCGGACCGGGCGGGTCCAGTTGATACATGAAGGTCTGCAGGCCCCGGCTCGCGGTGATCGTGGGGTTGAGCTGGCGCACCGCCCCCGCCGCGGCGTTGCGCGGGTTGGCATAGGTCTGCTTGCCGTCCTCCTCGAGCTGCTGGTTGAGGGCCGCGAAGCTCGGCTTGGGCATGTACACCTCGCCGCGCACCTCGAACTCGCGCGGCATGCCGTCGGGGACGCGGCGGAGGCGGACCGGCACCGAGCGGATGGTGCGCACGTTGGCGGTGACGTCCTCGCCCTCGACACCGTCACCGCGCGTCGCTCCGGAGACCAGCTCGCCGTCCCGGTAGGTGAGCGACATCGCCAGGCCGTCGATCTTCAGCTCGCAGACGAAGCGGTCGACCTCGGGCACGATCCGCTGGATCCGCTTCCGGAAGGCCTCCACCTCCTCGAGCGAGAAGGCGTTGGCGAGGGAGAGCATGGGGGTACGGTGGCGGAACTTGGCGAAGGCCTCCGAGGGGGCCCCGCCGACCCGCTGGGTGGGCGAATCCGAGGTCTGCAGGCCCGGGTACCGCGTCTCGAGGTCGAGCAGCTCCCGGAACAGCCGGTCGTACTCGGCGTCGGTGATCTGGGGGCGGTCGAGGACGTGGTAGAGGTGGCTGTGGTGGTCCACCTCCCGGCGCAACTCCGCGGCGCGCCGGCGGGCCTCCTCGGGGATGGTCTCGGTCGGGGTCTCGGTCATCGGTCCACCACTGGTGACAGCAAAGGTCTCGGTCCGATTATGGACAACCGGCCCGGGCGGTCCGGGCGCCCCGGGCTGGTACTTTTCTCAGCGTATGGCCCGTGCATCGGCCTTCCTCGACCCGCGCCTCAGCGAGTACCTGGTCGCCCACGCCCAGCCCCGCGACCCGCTGCTCGCGGAGCTGGTGGCCGAGACCCACCGGCTGTACCCAGAGCTGGACCTGCAGGTGAGCCCCGACGAGGGGGCTCTGCTCCGCATGCTGGTCCGGATCTGCGGCGCCCAGCGGGCGATCGAGCTGGGGACGTTCACCGGGTATTCGTCGATCTGCATCGCTCAGGGCCTGGCACCCGGGGGACGGTTACTCTGCTGCGACGCCAGCCCTGAGTGGACGGCTGTGGCGCGGCGCTACTGGGAGCTGGCCGGGCTGACCGATCGCATCGAGCTGCACCTCGGCCCCGCGCTCCGGATCGTCGCCGGCCTGCCCGCGGAGCCGCACTTCGACTTCGCCTTCATCGACGCCGAGAAGACCGAGTACATCGACTATTACGAGGCGCTGGTGCCGCGGATGGGCCGGGGCGGGCTGATCGCCGTCGACAACACCCTCCGTCACGGCAAGGTGGCGGGGGTCGGCGAGCTGGACGCCCGGGCGCGCCTGATGCGCGCCTTCAACGACCACGTCCTGGCCGACGCGCGAACACAGTCGCTGATCGTGCCCATCGCCGATGGCCTGACCCTGGTCACGGTCAACGGCTGATTGCACGCGCTGGGGAACCACCCGGGGGCGACGGTGGCCCCACCTGACGGGCACTAGTGGTCGCTCCCGTAATTACGATCACGTAATTCTGAGCTCGGATGGTGTAAGATGACCTCGTACCACGAGGGTCGTCTTGCCCCGAAGAAGCCCTTTCTCGATCGAGCTGTCGCCGGAGGAGCGCCAGATCCTGGAGGCTCAGGCACGGCGATATACGTTGCCGTATCGGGACGTGGTCCGGGCCAAGATCGTGCTCCTCGCGGCTCAGGGCGTCGACAACGACGAGATCGCCCTGCGCCTCGACACCCGCCGCGAGATCGTCTCGAAGTGGCGGAAGCGCTTCTTCGAAGAACGCCTGGCCGGGCTCGAGGAGCGCCCCCGGCAGGGACGGCCGGGGGTTTTCCCCCCAGAGGTGGTCGTCGAGGTCAAGGCCATCGCCTGCGAGCTTCCCGGCCACCTCGGCCTCCCCCTGAGCCGCCTCCACGTCCCTGATATCCGACAAGAGGTTCTGCGGCGGGGCCTGGTGGCGGAGATCTCGGGAACCACGATCTGGCGCTGGCTCTCCGAGGACGCCATCAGGCCCTGGGCCCATCGCAGCTGGATCTTCCCGCGTGACCCCAACTTCGAGGCCAAGGCGGGGCGTGTGCTTGATCTCTACACCCGGACCTTCGAGAGCCGGCGGCTGCGCCGCGACGAGTACGTGGTCTCCGCCGATGAGATGCCCTCCATCCAGGCGCTGGCCCGCTGCCACCCCACCCGACCACCTGGGCCGGGACGGGCGATGCGGGTGGAGCACGAGTACAAGCGTCGGGGGACGCTCGCCTACATGGCCGCCTGGGACGTCCATCGGGCCAAGCTCTTCGGTCGCTGCGAGCCCACGACCGGGATCGCCCCCTTCGCCCGGCTGGTGGGTCAGGTCATGAGCCGGGAGCCGTATGCCTCGGCGCGCCGCGTCTTCTGGATCGTCGACAACGGCAGCTCTCACAACGGTGCCGCCGCCATCCGGCGTATGCAGGAAGCCTGGCCGCGGGCTGTCCTCATCCACACCCCGATCCACGCCTCCTGGCTGAACCAGGTCGAGATCTACCTGTCGATCGCCAAGCGCAAGGCGCTGACGCCGCGGGACTTCGCCGATCTCGCCGCCGCGGAAGACCGCCTGCTCAGCTTCGAGCGGTACTACGAAGCAAGCGCCGTCCCCTTCGAATGGAAGTTCACCCGTGCTGATCTCGCCGCCCTGCTCCGCCGCCTTGCCGCTCAGTCACTCCAGCCCGCTGCCTGAACCCACTGGCCCAGGTCCTCGGAATACGTGATCGAACTTCCGGCTGGAACCACTAGTAGCCTGCCAACCACTCCAGGAAGCGGCCCCGCGACCAGCAGCGGCCGATGGCCTCGGAGCTCCGATCCGATCGGTCGAACACCGTCAGTCCGATGATGCTGTGGCCGGAGGCGCGGCGATCGCCGAGTGTCGGTATCGCCGGCGCGACGCCGACCCCCTCCACCGACACCCACGCCAGCGCGCGGCCGGCCGCCGCTTCGTCGAGGCGGGCCAGGAAACGCCGGCGGCTCTCGAGCGGCAGGTGCGACAGCGCCCACGTCGTGATGACCACCGGCAGGGCGTCCCCGGGCACACGGGCGAAGGCGTCGGGGATCACCTCGACGGCGTCACCTCGCAGCAGCTGCGGAGGGGCCATGGCCGCCAACGCCATCTCCGCGTCGAGCCGCGCGGCCCGCTCCGGCTGATCCGGCCACCGGCAGGCGCGCAACCATCGGGCATCCTCCGCGTCGGTCACGTCGACCGGGTCGCGGTCGATGCCGACCCTGGCCCCGACCGCGGGCATCGCCCGGGTCGGGATGGGCCGGTTCCCCACGACCGAGCACGACAGCCGCACCGGAGATGACGGATCGCCCAGCGATTGTCCGTTGCTGTAGGTGATGCCAACCCGATCGACGGTGAGATTGAGCCCAGCCGAACAGCCTACGTCGATCAGCCCAACCGCATGCGCGCCCACCCGGCGCGCCGCCTCGGCGACTGCCGGATAGAGCACCGCCCCGCGTCCGGTCTCGTCGGTCCGCACCTGCCGGCGCACGGCGATGGCCACGACCGACTTGGTCATCTGCAGCAGCGTGTCGATCGCCGCGCCCGCGGCGGCGTCGGCGTCCTGGGCGGCATACGCCGCGGCGAGCGTCGGGGCGCGGCCGGCGAGGGCGAGGTCGTGCAGCGCAGCGAGGATCACCGTGGGATGCCGCCTCCGCGCCGGCGCCGTCTCGATGGCGCGCAGCGCAGCGTCGGACTCACTCAGGGCGACGGCGACGCGCGCGTGCAGGGGTGACGTTTCGGCGGCGTCCACCTCGCCGAAGTGTCGGTACACCTGAGCCAGGGTGCGGGCCCTGCGCACGGGTTCGGCGGCCCCAGCGGTCGAACCTGGCATCCCGACCACTCTAGCCATCGGAACGGCAACCCCCCCGGTTCATCCGGCACGAGAGAGTCGAGGAGCTCCCGGCTCGCGGGAGTGCCGATGAGCCCCGCCTGGATCGGTGGCGAGGTCACTCCGAGGGGACTCCGGCTCTCGACGGAGACGGGGCGGGAGCTCAGCCCTCGGCGGGGTCGAGCCGGGCGTCGGCCACGGCGAAGATCTTCATTCCCGCTTCGTCGAAGCGGATCACCACCTCCTCCCCGCCGCGGGTCATGGTGCTCTTGAGGATGGTGCCGGTCCCGTACTTCGGGTGCCGGACGCGCATCCCCTCGGCGTACCGCTGGGGGGCGACCTCCACCGGATTGGCCCGCACCGCGTGGGCGTGGACCGCCTCGCGGACCGCGCCGGGCTGGCGCGGCGCCGACACCGGGGGGCCGCCGGGGCGGCGGACCACCTCCAGCATCCCCACCGGGATGTCGGCCAGGAAGCGCGACGCCTGGGCGAGCTGACCGCTGCCGTACAGGTGGCGGCGGAAGGCGTGCAGCAGGTAGAGGCGGTGCTGGGCGCGGGTGACCCCGACGTAGACCAGCCGGCGCTCCTCGGCGATGCCCTCGTCCCCCTCCTCGAGGGCACGGACGTGGGGCAGCAGCCCCTCCTCCAGCCCGCAGAGGAAGACGACCGGGAACTCCAGCCCCTTCACCTGGTGGAGGGTGATCAGGGTGACCCCGCTCTTGGTGTCGTCGAGGCTGTCGACGTCGGAGACCAGCGCGACGTTCTCCAGGAACTGGTGGAGGCCATCGGGAGACGGCACATCCGCGTACTCCTCGGAGTAGCCGATCAGCTCGGTCACGTTGGCCCAGCGCTCCTCCCCCTCCGGGGTGCCGTCGCGGAGCATCGCCTGATAGCCGCTCTCCTGGACGATCCGCTCCAGCAGCCGGGGGACCGGCAGCCGGAGGCTCTGCTCGGCGAGATGCTCGATCAGCGCGCCGAAGCCGGCCAGCGCCTGAAGCGCGCCCGGGCCCAGCTCGGCGTCTGCGCCCACGTGCTGGACGGCCTCGAAGGGCGAGATCCGGCGCTTGCGGGCGATCCGCTCCAGCTCGGCCACGCTCCGATCGCCGATCTTGCGCCGGGGGACGTTGACGATCCGCCCGAAGGCGACCGGGTCGCGCAGGTTGGCCACCAGCCGCAGGTAGGCGAGGACGTCCTTCACCTCCTTGCGCTCGTAGAAGCGGAGACCGCCGACCAGCCGGTAGGGGATCCCCCGCCGCAGCAGCACGTCCTCGAAGGCCCGGGACTGGGCGTTGGTGCGGTAGAGGACGGCGAAGTCGGAGAGGGAGTACTCGCCGGAGCCGATCAGCCGCTCGATCTCGCCGCAGACCGCGAGCGCCTCCTCGCGCTCGTCGTAGACGGGGATGAGCCGGACCGGCTGGCCTCCGCCACGCTCGGTCCAGAGCCGCTTGGCGGCGCGATCCTCATTGACCCTGATCACGGCATGGGCGGCGTCGAGGATCGGCTGGCTGGAGCGGTAGTTCTGCTCCAGGGTCACCACCCGGGCGTCGGGGAAGTCCTTCTGGAACTCGAGGATGTTGCGGATGTCGGCGCCCCGGAAGCGGTAGACGGAGTTGTGGGTTATCAGCCCGTTGGCGATGAAGTTGTGGGTGGGCTCGACGTCGATGTCGTAGACGGGCTGCCGCTCAGCGACCCGCTCCACCTCGGCGACGATGTCGTAGCCGCAACTCTCGTCGAACATCGCCATACCGGGACATACGGAGTCGGCTCGAGTGGCGGGGAGCGAGTTGGAGATCCGATCGGCGTCGGCATCGGCACCGAACCGCCCGTTCATCACGATCACCCCGTCGAGGGCCTCCCGGAGCCGGGTCGCCGTCTCCGCGAGCGCCGCCATGTCCTTGAACGCCGTCTCGTACCACCAACCCGATGGCGCGTCCGGATGGGCTCGGTGGACCTGAAGGCCGAGCCTCCGCATCGCCTCCGCACCCCCGTGGTCGTTGCCACCCACGGCTACGAGATGCTGTGGGGTGGCACCGCCATGATTGGCGCAGAGAGTGACCACGACATCGCGAGCGTCGCCGTTGGGAGATGCCCCGAGCCGGTGGCCGGCGAAGTGGACGTGCTCCGGAGTGCTCACAACCTCGCGGCCGCCCCTGGTTCGGATGCGGATCAGCTGCTCGGCCTGACGCGAGGACCTGCGGTTCACGCGGGCTGGCTGGAGCGTTCCGCCTCCACCTGCCGAGCAGACCGTGTCGCCGGGCCGGATCGCCTCGATCGGCTTGCGCGATCCGTCGGCCATCCTCACCAGCGTTCCCGCCGCCAGGCATTGGTCGTCGTCGCCTACAACTGTCAGGTTTCGATGAGTTGCGGCCAGTGATGACACCATCAGGTACTGGGCGTGGTTGGTGTCCTGGTACTCGTCGACGAAGAGGTGGCTCCAGCGCTGCCGGTAGTGCTCGAGCACCGGGGGGACGTCCTGGAGGAGCTGGACCGTGCGCATCAGCAAGTCGTCGAAGTCCAGAGCCCCGGCGGCGCGGAGCTCGGCATCGTAGGCGCGGTAGATGCGGGCCACCTCGCCCTCGAGGTAGCCGCTGGCACGGGCAGCGTAGGCGGGAGGATCGAGCAGCTCGTTCTTGGCGGCGCTCACCGCGTGGACGATCTTGGCCGGCGCCAGCCGCTTGTCGTCGACGCCGATCGACTGCATCGCCCGCCGCATCGCCGCCAGCCGGTCGGCCTCGTCGTAGATAACGAAGTTCTGAGGGATGCCGATGGCGTCCCCGTCACGGCGCAGGATCCGGGCACCCACGGCGTGGAAGGTGCCCAGCCACATGCCGCTGATGTCGGTGCCGAGCAGCTTCTCCACCCGTCCGCGCATCTCCCGGGCCGCCTTGTTGGTGAAGGTGACCGCCAGGATCTCCTGGGGGCGCACCCCGCGGGCGGCGATCACGTAGGCGATCCGGTGGGTGAGCACCCGGGTCTTGCCGCTACCCGCCCCGGCGAAGATCAGCAGAGGGCCGTCGGGCGCCTCCACCGCCTCGCGCTGGGCCGGGTTGAGGGCGGCGAGCAGCGCGTCAGTGCCGGCTGATCCCGCGGTCACCTCGCGACCCGGGGCGGATCGAGGAAGGGGGTGGCTGCCAGACCAGAGGGGAACGATCGGTCGAGCCGGGAGGGCGGGGAAGGACGACGGGGGGGCGGCGCCACGGGGGGGATTCTACGGGCGGCGGTGATCGGGACGGACCGGGGCCTGGGCCGCCGGCTCTGCTCGGGTGGCGCCGCCGCCGATCGCCGTCGCGGAGATCAAGGAGCCCCGCGCGGGGCCCCGGGGGTACGCCCGCGGGTGCGGAGCACGCCCGCTGGAGCCCAGCGTTCGAGAGCCTCCCTCGCCCGCCGAGGACGAAAGACGAAGGCGGTCAGGGGCGGGCGCTGCGTCGTCAGCCGGAAGTTGAACCAATGGCCGCGGCTCTTGGCCCGGGTCACCTCCGCCCAGGGGTGATGCTCATCGACGGAGTGGAACAGAGGCCCCTTCCATCGGAGCGTGATGCCCTCGGCCGCGACGTCCAGATCGCCGAATCCGTAGAACCCGAACAGGTCACGGGGAAAGAGGATGGCGCGACTGCCCGGCGAGGGCTGACCCACGCCCATCGCGGCGTCGAGCTTCAGCCGGGGTGGGGGGCGGGGACGAGAGCGGGTGTCACGACCTCGGCCTGGCCAGGCGCGGGCGCGCGGTCGGGTTCGTCGTCCTCGACCATCCCGGCGGCCAGGACGTCGCGCAGCCGCTGCGGGGTGCCGAGCGCCCAGCCCTGGCCGAGGACGGCGCCGAGCCGGAGCATCCGGGCGCAGTCCTCCTTGGTCTCCAGGCCCTCGGCGATGATCTCGCCGCCGAGGCTCCGGGCCACCTCCACCAGGCCACGGATCACCGCCGCCGAGCCGGCATCCTCGGCGGTGACCACCAGGCTCTTGGCCGCCTTGATGAACTCCGGGCGGACCACCGCGATGGCCTCGATGGTCGAGAGCCCCTCGCCGACGTCGTCCATCGCAAAGCGGAAGCCGGCCCGCCGGTAGCGGGCGCAGGCCTCGGCGAAACGTCCGAAGCGGGTGATCTGCTCGTTGACCTCGAGGACGATCTGGGTCGGCCTGAGCGCGGCGTTGGCGAGGTGGCCGAGGATGACGTCGAGGTCCCGATCCGGATCGGTGAACGCGCCCACGCTGATGTTGATGAACAGCGAGCCACCCCCGGTCAGCAGCCGGTGGGCGCCGCGCATTGCCGAGACCTGGCAGAGCGTCTCCAGCTCGCGGGAGACGCCGATCCGCCGCGCCGCCGCGAACATCCCGTCGACCTCGGTGTCGTTGGGCGCCCCGGTGGGCCGGGCCAGCGCCTCGTAGCCGATCAGCCGGCCGGTGGTGAGGTCCCGGATCGGCTGGTAGACCGATTCGATCTCGCGGCGGGCGACGATCGCGGGCACTGATTCGAGCCAGCTCCCGGGCCGCGAGCCGGCCCCGTCATCGACGACCACCCGGCCCCCACCCATGGCCCGCCCGGCGGCGGAGAGCGCGCGCAGGGAGCGGTTGAGCAGGTCGTCGGCGGCCTCGTGGCGGTCCCAGAAGGCGATCCCGACGCTCACCGTGCAGCCGGCGGGAAGGTCGCTCTCCACGTCGCGGACCAGCTCGGCGACCCCGGCCGTGGTCAGGCCCTCGAGGACCACCGCGAACTCGTCGTTCCCGGCCCGGGCGAGGTAGGAGAGACCCGGGGCCTCCGGGTCGCGGCGCTGGGTGAAGCGGAGCACGGTGGCGACGTCGGTGAGCAGGCGGTCGCCGGCCGCGTGGCCCCAGTCCTCGTTGAAGGCTCCGAACCGATCGAGGTCGAAGATGGCGATGGCCAGCGGGATGTCCCGGCGGCGGGCGATCTCAAGCCGGCGGGGCAGCTCGACGACCAGCGCCCGGCGATTCGGGCAGGTGGTGAGGAAATCAGTGTAGGCGACCGAGGCGAAGCGGGCTCGATCGGCGCCGCGGCCGGTCAACCCCTTGATGGCGACGGGGACGACGATCGCCGCCAGGGTGGCGACCGCGGTGTAGGGGTCACGGACCACCAGCAGGGAGACGGCGCAGACGGCCAGCGTGAGGGCGATCCCGATCGCCAGGGAGCGGCCCTCGTGACGGAGGGCGAGCCAGGCGAGCGGGAGGCTGAGCAGGGCGGCGACGTCGACCGCCCTGATGCGGAAGACGACCTGGACGGCGAGCACCAGGACGATGGCGGCCCAGGCCCCCACCGCCCGGGCCGGGCGGGGCAACCGTTCCAGGGGGACCACCGCGGCCAGCCCGGCGAGCACGATCAGCCCGATGGGGACGAAGGAGAGGAGGTCGATGCGGCTGCGCTCGAACCAGATCCCGACCGCGATCAGGACGGCCGCGAGCCCCAACCAAGCGGCCGCAGCCCCCCGGACCGCGAGCCGGTCGGGGCGCTGTGAGGCGGGGTTGTAGGGGATGGCGATCGGCACCGCCCCGGACTCGAACATACGCGCGCTCAGAGTAACCGTGACCAGCGTGTCACAGAGAACGAACACGTCGCGTCCCCGTCACGGTTCGGAAGCCGCCGTTCGGAGTCCATCCGGTGAATCTGACCAGCCTGTGACGTCATTGCGTTAAGGCGTCGGGGCTTGGACGTCAGCCGGTGAAGCTGACCAGCCGGTCATGTGATCCGACGCGTCCGACCGGGGCTGTGGCCCGGTCCTGCGGTCACGCCAGCCGCCGAAGGATGCAGAAGGGGGTCTGCTCGTCGGTCTGCCCCATGGGGTTGTCGGCCAGGACCTCAGCGATGGCCGTCCGGTCGACCCCTGGGCTGCTGCCCAGGACGTCGGCGGCGAGGTCGTTGGTGTCCACCACCGCCACGCCCACGTCCCCCCCGCCCGGTCGCTGAGGGCCCGGCGCATCCGCACCGCCACCCCGTCGGGGTCGCTCGGAGCCTTGCTGGCGTGGGTGTTGTAGGGGGGGAGGGTGTATGCGGTGGGGCCGTCGATGGCCGACACCCTAGAGCCCGCCACCCGGTAGAAGACGCCCCGGATGCCGAGCGGGCGGGTGACCGCGGCGCAGGCGGCGGCGAGCAGGATCCGCGACGCCCCCGCCTCCTCCAGGGCGAGCTGCATGGTCTGGGGCCGGCCCAGGCCGATGCCGATGGGGACCCGGCTGACGAACCTGGAGAGCAACCTCGCCAGCGGGGTCACCGCGATCTCGCTCATGGGGAAGGAGCGACCCTGGGTGATGGCGACCACCTTCTCGCTCATGGCGACCACGTCGCCGGGCCGGAGCGCGATACCGGCGATGCGCGCACCCTCGAGCGCCGCCCCGACCGCCGCAGCCAGGTCGTCGTGGCTGCGCACCAGCCCCGCCCGGAGGGGCACGCGCGCCCAGGTCTCGCCGTGGCGCCGGATGATCAGGTGCCGGCCGGGGTTGGGACGGGCCGCGGCGACCAGGGCCTCGGCTCCGACCGCCTTCGCCGCCGCGCGGTCGCCGTGGGCTGCGAAGTCGAAGCGCGTCCCGCCGTCGCCGCCTGCGCTGCCATGGGCCGCCCCCTCGAAGTAGACGCGCAGCCAGATCTCGACGTTGACGGCCCGCCAGAAGAACAGCGACTCCTCGCTGCCCCCGGCACAGGCGACCCGGAACGCCGCCGCCACCGCCTCGGCGTCCCAATAGGGACGTGTCTGGAAGGAGGGCGAGCGCATCAGCGACTGGATGGAGGAGCGCTGCTGGCGGAACCAGCGGAACTCCGGGGTGGTGAAGCCGATCTTGCGCCGGCGCTGGCGGATCTCCTCGGGCAGGGTCCCCCGCATCGCCTCGCGGAGGATCCGCCGCGACCAGCCGCCCGAGACGATGGCCGATGCTGGCAGGCGGAGGATCCATTCCACCAGCTCCTGGTCGAGGAAGGGCAGGCGGGATTCCATGGAGTGGGCCATCGAGTTGCGGTCCTCGTAGCGGAGCAGCGAGGGCAGCGAGAAGGTGGTGAGGTCCTGGAGGAGCCGCTTCTTGAGGTCGTCCTGAGAGCGGGGATCGTGGGGGCGGCGCTTCCCGCTCGTCCATGCCGGGCGGAGCAGGGCGCCGACGTCGACGCGATGGCGGCTCTCCCAGGCCCGGCGCCGGGCCAGCCGGCCCACCGTGTCGCGCGCCTTCGCCAACTCCAGGGCGAATTCGCGATAGCGGTGCTCGCGGAGCAGCTGGCGGAGATAGACGTACTGGTAGGGGATGTAGCCGCCCAGCAGCTCGTCGCCCGCCTGGCCGTCGAGGAGGACGGTCACCTTCTCGCTGGCCGCGCGCATCACCGACCACATGGCGTAGGGGGCGGTGGTGATCATCGGCTCCTCGGCGTGCCAGATCCAGGTCTCCAGCTCACCGAGCCACCGCTCCGAGGTCGGCTCCACCCAGGTGGGGTCGGCGGAGGTGACCCCCAGCACCGCCTCGACGTAGCGGCGCTCGTCGATGGGGTCGCCGGGGAAGACCGCGGAGAAGGTCTTGAGGCGATCGCCCAGCGAGACCGAGTCGGGCACGTGCTGGGCGAGCAGCCGGTCCATCACGCAGACGATGGACGACGAATCGAGGCCTCCCGAGAGGCAGGTGCCCACCGGGACGTCCGCCACCAGCCGGCGCTCCACCGCGCGGGTGAAGAGGCGGAGGAACTCCGCCGGATCGGGGTCGGCATCCTCACTCAGTCGCGGCGTCCAGTAGCGGCTCTCATGGATGCCGGTCGCGTCCACGGTGACGTAGGCGCCCGCCGCGACCTGGCGCACACCCTCGAAGAAGGTGAGGTCGTTGTGATCGTAGAGGCCGAACCGAAGGTACTCGTAGAGCTGCTGCTCGTCGACGCGGCGCGGAAAGGTGCGGTCCTCGAGGATCGCCTTGATCTCGGAGGCGAAGACGAGCCGGCCGTCGTGCTCGGCGTAGAAGAGCGGCTTGATGCCGAAGTGGTCGCGGCAGAGCACCAGCCGCTGGTCCGGACCGCGACGGTCCAGGAGGGCGATGGCCCACATGCCATTGAACCGCTGGAAGGCCGCCGGGCCCCACTGCGCGTACGCCTGCAGGGCGACCTCGGTGTCGCACCGAGTGGTGAACCGCCTCCCCTCCGCCTCCAGCTCGGCGCGCAGCTCGCGGTAGTTGTAGATCTCGCCGTTGTAGACGATGTGCAGCCGGTCCCCGTCGGTGGACATCGGCTGGGCGCCGGTCTCGAGGTCGATGATGGCGAGGCGGCGAAAGCCGAGCGAGGCATCGTCGGACTCGAAGAAGCCGTCGTCGTCGGGGCCGCGATGACGGATTGACGCGGTCATCGCCCGGAGCAGTTCCGGGTCGCGACGGCCGCGGAAGCCGCAGATGCCGCACACGGTTACTGGATCCGGACCGCGGGGGCGTCACCCAACCCGGCCACCGGGCCGGGCTCCGCCGGAGCGTCGCCGCGGCCGCGCGCCGGGTCGACCTCGGCCGGGGAGGGCTCGGCGCCCGCCCCCTGCCGCTCCCAGAGGAGCAGCTCACCCTCCGGGCTGCCCCGCCTCCCGACCCGCTCGAAGCGGAGCTTCTCCAGCACCCAGGCGGACGCGGCGTTGCGGGCCAGGCACTCCGCGGTCACCCGCTGCACCCCCGGCTGGCCGAGTGCCCAGGCGACCAGCGCCCCCGCCATCTCGGTGGCGTAGCCGCGACCACGCTCGGAGCGGTTGACCGCGTAGCCGATCTCGACCGCCCCGGTGCTGTCGGGAGGCGCCTTGAAGCCCATGCTGCCCACCGCCAGGAGGTCCTCACGCCGGATCACGACGCCGTCGCTCCACGGCCCCGGGTCGCCGAGCCGCTCGCGCTGGGCGATCCAGAGCGGCAGCATGGTGAGCGCGTCCTCGCCCGGCCACTCCGCGGGAAAGCGGATGCTGAGCCGGCCGGTCTCGCGGGTGCTGCCCAGCGGCCCGGCGGGGACGTCGGCGAGGAAGTCGGTGCCGGCCAGCCGCTCACGCATCACCGCGACCGGTGTGGTGGCGAAGAGGAGCCGGGGGGTGCCCAGGGTCAGCACGTCGGGCAACTCTACCCGGCGCGCCGCGCCCACGGGTCGGGTCGCCGCCCGCCACGGCGGGTCGATCCTCCCGGCCGGATGCCGGCAGGCACGGCATTTGCCAGCCGCGCCCGGCTCGAGCTGGAGAGCGCCGCGTACGGGTGGACGTTCTCCGCGCAGTTCTCGGGCGACCCCCGGAGGCTAGAAGTCCATGTCGTCGTCGTCGCCGCCGAAGCCACCGCCGCCGAAGCCGCCGCCCCCGCCATAGCCGCCACCACCACCGTGAGAGTGGCCGTGACCGTTCTCCTCCGCCTCCTCTGGCTCGGGGGCGTCGGCGATTAGGGCCTCGGTGGTCATGATCATGGTGGCGATCGAGACCGCCGAGGTCAGCGCGGTGATGACCACCTTGGTCGGGTCGATGATGCCGCGCTCGACCAGGTTGCCGTACTCCTCGGCGACGACGTCGAAGCCCTCGTCACCGCTCAGCTCGGCCACCTTGTGGACCACGACCGCCCCCTCGAGGCCGGCGTTGGAGGCGAGCACCTGCAGCGGCGCCGCCAGCCCGTGGCGAACCGCCCGGGCGCCGGCGAGAGCGTCCCCCTCCAGGCCCAGGTCGTCGATCGCCTGGCGGGCGTGGATCAGGGCGACCCCGCCACCGGCCACGTACCCCTCCTCGAGGGCCGCGCGCGTGGCGTGGAGGGCGTCCTCGACACGCGCCTTGCGCTCCTTCATCGCCACCTCGGTGGCGGCGCCCACCTTGATCAGCGCAACGCCGCCGACCAGCCGGGCCAGCCGCTCCTGCAGCTTCTCCCGGTCCCAGTCGGAGTCGGTCTCCTCGACCTGGCGGCGGATCTCCTCGCAGCGCGCGTCGATGGCCTTGCGATCGCCGCCACCGCCGACCACGGTGGTGTCGTCCTTGGTGACGGTGATCCGGTCGGCGCTGCCGAGGTGGCGGGCGGTGACGGCGTCCAGGCGCAATCCAACCTCCTCGCTGACCACGGTGGCGCCGGTGAGCACGGCGAGGTCCTGGAGCATCGCCTTGCGGCGGTCGCCGAAGCCGGGGGCCTTGATCGCCACCGCGGTGAGAGTGCCGCGCATCCGGTTCACCACCAGGGTGGCCAGGGCCTCGGCGGTGACATCCTCGGCGACGATCAGCAGCGGCCGCTTGGCGGCGGCGACCAGTTCCAGAGCCGGCAGCAGGTCGCGGACGGCGCTCACCTTGGCGTCGGTGATCAGCACCGCGGGCCGGTCCAGCTCGGCGACCATCTCCTTCTGGTCGGTCACCAGGTAGGCGGAGACGTAGCCGCGGTCGAGCTGCATCCCCTCGACCACCTCCACGGTGGTGTCGATGCCGTCGGCCGATTCGACCGAGACCACCCCCTCCTTGCCAACCTTGGCGAAGGCGTCGGCCAGCATCTGCCCGATCTCGGCGTCGTCGGCGCTGATGGTGGCGATGCGGCGGATGTCCTCGTTGCTATCGACCGGGTGGGAGCGCAGCCGGACCGCCGTGGCGGCGGCCGCGGCCGCGTCCAGCATCCCGCGGCGCAGCTCCACCGGGAAGGCGCCGGCGCCGAGCAGGCGCAGCCCCTCGACGATCATCGCCCGGCTCAGCACGGTGGCGGTGGTGGTGCCGTCGCCCGCGATGTCATTGGTCTTGACCGCGACCTCGCGGAGGAGCTGAGCCCCCATGTTCTCGAAATGGTCCTTGAAGTCGAGGTCACGGGCGATGGTCACCCCATCGGTCGTGACCAGCGGCGGGCCGAACTTCTTGTCCAGCACCACCGAGCGGCCGCGCGGTCCCAGTGTCACCGCGACCGCGTCGGCGACCGCGTCCACTCCCTGGCGGAGCAGCTGCCTCGCCTCGGTGTCGAATCGAAGTTGCTTAGCGGGCATGCTCTCTCAGCTCCTCTGACGACGTACGGCGGCGCTACCGCCGAGGCGGCGCGCCGCCATCACGGCAAGCGGCGGGACGGTGGCCGGGCTCAGGCCTTGCCGTTGCTCTGGACGACGGCGAGGATGTCCTTCTCGGAAAGGATGAGGTAGTCGACCTCGTCGATCTTCACCTCGCTCCCGGCGTACTTGGCGTACATCACCCGGTCGCCGACCTCGACGTCCAACTTGATGCGCTCGCCGGTGCGCTCGTTGTAACGACCCTTCCCCACCGCCTCGATGATCCCCTCCTGGGGCTTCTCCTTGGCGGTGTCAGGGAGGACGATGCCGCTTTTGGTCACCTCCTCACGCTCGACGGGCTTGATGACGACGCGATCGGCCAGGGGACGAAGCTTCAAGGCCACGGTGCGACCTCCAACTCTTTAGCACTCGGGACGGGTGACTGCTAACACTCTACCTAATCGACTGCCAGGACCGCAACTGGCGGGTGGCGGGGGGCCTCAGGCCCCGCCCGCGGTGACCACCATGTCGGTGACGAAGCCGGCGAGCAGCCCGATGAGCACCCCCCAGAACATCAGGTCGCGGCGGGGGGACTTCTGGGCCACCCCCAGGAGCTGGACCACGACGAAGAGGATCGAGCCCGCCGCCAGGGTGAGGAAGATCACGCTGACCGGCTGGCTGGTGAACTGCCGCCCGACCGCGGTGCCGATGAAGGTGGGGCCTCCGCCGATCGCGCCCATGGCGAGCAGGAACCCCCAGGAGGGCCGGTCGCTCTCCGCCGCCAGCGGGGCCACGATCCCGAAGCCCTCGGTGGCGTTGTGGAGGGCGAAGCCGATCACCAGCACCGTGGCCAGCCCGATCGCCCCCACGGCGGCGCTGTTGCCGATGGCCAGCCCCTCGCCGAAGTTGTGGAGCCCGATCCCCACCGCGATCAGCAGCGAGAGCCGCCGCGCCGCTGACCAGCCGGCGATGCCGGGCCGGGCGGCGGCCAGCTCGCCCGGCGCCATGGCTCCGGGCCCATGCCGCAGCGGGCGGGCGCGCCCGGCCAGCCACCGCTCGTAGTAGACGAGGCTCAGCAGCCCGACCGCGATCCCGGAGAGGTAGAGGGCCGCGTAGCCGAGCACCGGCCCGATCCCGCCGCTGCCCCGGTGGAGCGCGCTCAGCGCCCCGTCCACGGGCCCGTAGGCGTTGGTCAGGACATCCCACACGATGAAGAGCAGGATCCCGGCGGCCAGGGCGTTGAGGAACTGGCGGAGACCGGGGCGCGGGGACCGCATGCGGCCGATCGGCAGGCCGAGGATGATCGTCACCCCGGCGATGAATCCGAGCACCAGGGTCTGGGCTTCGCTCATGGGCAGGCTCTCCGAGGGAGATGGCACGGGCGGCGCACCGCCACCGGAGGGCTCTCCGCGGGCGCCAAGTTAGCTTAGACTAACCTAACTGTCGAGGGCAACCCAGACCGCCCGGGCGGCGCCGCGGTCCAGCTCGATCGCCTCTCCCTCGACCTCGACGGCGAGCACCTGCCCGAGCGCACGCACCGTCACGGTGCGACCCGGGATGATCCCCAGCTGGTGGAGCAGGAGCAGCAGTTGGGGAGCCTCGTGC
Source organism: uncultured Chloroflexia bacterium (assembly GCA_963793875.1). GTDB lineage: Bacteria > Chloroflexota > Dormibacteria > Aeolococcales > Aeolococcaceae > Changshengia. The sequence continues at coordinate 32,613 of CAWCBS010000004.1, forward strand.
TCGGCGACCTCGGAGATCCGCACCACCACGGCGGGCTCTCCCAGAGCCATCCGGTCGAGGCGCACCAGGTCGGACGGGACGACCCCGCGCCCCGGGATGGGGTTGCCGTGGGGACACGCGCGCGGGAGCCCGAGGTGCTGGTCGAGGCGGTCGATCACCTCCTCGGAGACGCCGTGGACGAGCAGCGAGGCCTCGCGGTCCCCGGCGGCCCAATCCAGCCCCAGCACGTCCACCAGCCAGCGCTCCAGGATCCGGTGGCGGCGGACAAGGTCGGAGGCGGCGGCCTCCCCGGTGGGGGTGAGCGTGATGCTGCGATCCTCGGCGACCTCGACCCAGCCGTCGCGGGCCAGGCGCTGCAGGGTGACGGTCACCGTCGGCCGGCTCACCCCGAGCCATTCGGCGAGCCCGGCGGGGCGCGCCATCTCCCCCTCGTGGGCGATGTAGTAGATCGCCTCCAGGTAGCGTCCGGCGGTCTCGCTGAGACGGCCGGCCTCGTGAGCAGGGCTGAGCGCCATGGCTCAGAGGATGGTGACATCCTCCGCCCGGTCCCTGAGCAACCATGGCCGCGGCACGAAAAGCCACCGGGTTCTGCCAGGCCGCGCCGATCCCACCAGGGTGGGCCGTCAAACCTAGAATCGAGCGGCCGTGGTTGTGAAGCGTGCCGTCGGGCGGGGCTTGGCCATCGGGGTGGCACTGCTCACGCTGGTGTGTGCCTCATGTGGGACGCCACCCACCTTCAAGGTCATGAACGTCGACGGCCCGGAGGTCACCGTGACGCCCTGGGTGGGTGGGCCGTCGATCACCATCGAGTGCGGTCAGGACAACCTCTCGGTGGACACCTCCAAGGCTCCGCCCCAACCATGGCGGGTCACGGTGACGGCCACGGTGGGCCATGCCGTTCTGCTCCGGCAGAGCAGATCCGGAGACGTGGAGGTCGTCGTGCGGCGCGGCGGGGCATTGATCGGCTCCGACGTGGCCTCGGGCGGCCCGGCCGGAACCGGGTGCTCGTCCAGCCCGTGAGGGTGAGCGGCGGGAAGGCGCAGCCCGAGGCCCGCGGTGAGCTTCTCAGGCGAAATCGGCCAGCGACGGGTCGACGTCGAAGCCGTTGAGGTCCGGACCGCGGAGGGTCAGCCGGTGCCAGCCGGCGGCGCCGATCATGGCCGCGTTGTCGGTGCAGAGCCGCATCGGCGGCACCGACACCCGCAGCCCGGCGAAGCGCTGCGCCACCCGGTCGGCGAGGGCCCGGTTGGCGGCAACCCCTCCCACCACCGCGACGGAGGTCGCGCCGGTCTCCTCCACCGCCGCCTCCAAGCCGTCGACGAGCTGGGTGACCGCGGCCTCCTGGAAGGCGGCGGCCAGCGCGTCGCGCAACTCGGCCCGGCGCGGGACGCCGGCCTCGTCGAGCTCCGCCGCGGGAAGAGCGCGAATGGCGTAGCGGACGGCCGTCTTCAGCCCGCTGAAGGAGAAGGCGCCCTCCAGGCGGGTGCGCGGCAGGGGGATGCGGCGCGGGTCTCCGCTCCGGGCCGCGCGCTCCACCACCGGGCCGCCGGGGTAGGGAAGCCCGAGCATCCGGGCCACCTTGTCGAACGCCTCCCCCACCGCGTCGTCGCGGGTGCTGGCCAGGCGCCGCGCCTCCCCGTGCCGGGCGAGCTCGATGGTGTCGGTGTGCCCGCCGCTCACCACCAGGGCGACGAAGGGGGGCTCCAGCTCCGCATCCGCCAGCCAGGCCGAGTAGACGTGCCCGGCGAGATGGGAGACGCCGGTGATCGGCAGGCGCCGGCCCCGGGCCGCGGCCTGGGCGTAGGCGGCGCCGACCACCAGGCAGCCGGCCAGACCCGGGCCGCGGGTCACGGCCACCGCATCGATCGCGTCCCAGCCGCCCTCCACCTCGGCCAGGGCAGCGTCGACGACCGGGGCGAGCATCTCCAGGTGGGCGCGCGCGGCGAGCTCGGGCACCACTCCCCCGTGAGGCGCGTGCAGGGCGATCTGGGACGAGACCTGACTGGAGAGGATCTCGCGGCCGTCGCGCACCACCGCCGCGGCGGTCTCGTCGCAGGAGGTCTCGATGGCGAGGATCCTCACCTCCGGGCGAGCCCGCTCACCGCCGCGCCGGCCCGGTCACGGACGCGGGTAGTCGAAGGAGGGCGGCGGCCCCATGCCCACGATGTCGATGCCCCGCAGGATGTCGGCGAACCGGCGCTTGAAGGACGGCGCGTGCAGCGAGTCGCTCCACATCACCACTGCGTCCTCCCCGTTGTCGGTGTAATAACCGCGCCGGCGCCCGATCGCCTTGAAGCCGAAGCGCTCGTAGAGCCGGATGGCGTGGGCGTTGCTGGCCCTCACCTCGAGGGTGATCCAGCGCGCCCCGAGCTCGTAGCTGCGCTGAACCAGGGCCGCGAACATCCCGGTGCCGAAGCCCAGGTGCTGACTCTGGGCGCGGACCCCGATGGTGGTCACGTGCGCCTCGTCGGCGACCTTCCAGAGTCCGCCGTAGCCGACGATCGCCCCCCCGTCGCGGAGCACGTAGTAGTGGGCCTGGCGGTTCTGGGAGAGCTCGGACGCGTAGGCGTTGCGGGGCCAGGGCGAGAGGAAGATCTCGCGCTCGATCGCCTGGACCGCGGGGATGTCGGAATGGCGCATCCGCTCGATGAGGAGGCGCGGCGCGACCTTCATCGCGTCGATCATACCCGAGGGCCGCCGTGGCCGACGGTGAGCCGAGGCGAGCTCCCACGCGGCCGACCGTGCTCCGCCCGGCACGGGCTCACTCCAGGTAGGTGGCCGCCAGGCCGGCGAGCTCGAGCGCGGGCCGTCCCAGCGCCATGGGGACAGAGGCGGCGAGCGCGACCACGGGGTCGCCGAGACGGACGCCGGGGAGCTCGAGGCGGTCGAGGCTGATCGGCGGGGGATCCCCGACGGCCACCGCGGCGAGGCTGACGCGGCCGGCCGCTCCGAGCATCACCAGGCCTCCATCGCGGCGTGCGAAGCGGCCGGCATACACACCGCCCCGGCCGGCCTCCACCAGGGCGACGGTCTCGCTCTCGCCGTCGGGGGCCGATCGCGCGGCGACCTCCAGGCTGCTCACCCCGTGGAGCGGGATGCCGACGGCGTGGGCCACTCCCAGCCCCGCGGCCATGCCGGCGCGGAGGCCGGTGTAGGAGCCCGGTCCGGTGACCACCACCACGGCCTCGAGGTCGGAGAGGCCCAGCTCGGCCAGGGCCCGGTCCAACCAGGGAAGGGTGGCGCTCCCGCCGGTCCGCGCGTCCAGCAGCTCGCCCCTCCGGCCGGCTCTGACCACCACGAGGCGCCGCCGCGCGGCCGTGTCGATGGCGAGGACGCTCACCGGCCGGCCACCGCCGCCCGCCAGGCCTCGATCAGCCGGGCCGGGGCCCGCTCGGGGTCGCGGGCCGCGATGCTCCGGGCCTGGTCACCGGCGATCTCGATGACCAGCCCGAGCGGGTGCCAGGCCTCGAGGTCGGCGCAGTCCGCCCACTCCACCGCCGCCGGCGCGCTCTCCAGTAGGCCGTCCAGGTCGAGCAGCTGGATCCGGGCGCCGGGACCCAGCCGGTAGAGGTCGAGGTGATGGAGCCGGGGCGGGGAGCCGTAGACGTGGTGAAGGACGAAGGTCGGGCTCTTGACCACCCCGGCGTCGACCCCCAGGCCGGCCGCGAGCCCCCGCACGAAGACCGTCTTGCCGGCTCCGAGCGGGCCGTCGAGGGCGATCAGGTCGCCCGGTCGCAACCGGGCCGACAGCCGCGCTGCCACCGCCTCGGTGGCGTCGACCGAGGAGGTGGTGAGGCGGAGGTCGTCGCCGCTCACGGCTGGCGGAAGTGGCGCGAGCCGACCGCCGGAAGGGGGACCGGATCGCCACCTTGCCGGTCGAGGAGGGTGAGCCCCGAACCGGCGGCCAGCCGGCCCACCACGCGGAGCGGCTGGAGCCCCGGGGGCCAGGCCGCCAGCAGCCCCGCCAGCCGATCCGTCGCCACCGCGGCGACCAGCTCGAAGTCCTCTCCCCCACCCAGAGCCGCGCCGGGCCACGCCGCGCCCATCAGGGCGCGGACGTCGGGGCTCGTGGGCAGGCTCTCCAGCCATATCTCAGCGGCGCAGCCCGAGGCCTCGGTGATCCGGCCCAGGTCGACGATCAGGCCGTCGCTGAGGTCGCCCGCGCACTCGACGCCGAGCTCGAGCAGGGCCCGGCCCTCCGCCAGCCGGGCCCGGGGTGCGAGCTGACGCTCCAGGCAGCGCTGCCCGACCTCTCCGACCACGTCCCATCCCTCGAGAAGCAGGCGAAGCCCGGTCGCCGCCTCGCCGAGGCTCCCGGTGACCAGCAGGGCGTCCCCGGGTCGGCCCCGATCGCGACGGAGCGCGCGGCCCGGATCGACCGCCCCGACCACCGCGACGTCGATCACGAGCGGCCCGCGGATGGCGCTCACGTCGCCACCTGCGACCTGGCAGCCGGCCTCCGCCGCGGCGGCGCAGAGGCCCCGCTGGACGGCCAGGAGGTCCTCGACCGGAGCTTCGCCGGGCGCGCAGTAGGTGACCATGCAGAGGTGGGGGACCGCACCCATGGCGGCGAGATCGGAGAGGGCGACGGCGAGGGCGCGGCGGCCCACCGCCTCGGGGTCGGTCCAGGACGTCAGGAAGTCCTCGCCCTCCACGATCGCATCCTGGCTGAGCACGATCCCATCGCCCGCCGGCGGAAGCCAGACCGCGGCATCGTCCCCGCTCGCCACCACCAGCCGCGGATCAGCCACCGCGGTCAGGGCCAGGGCGGTCAGCCGTCGCAGCAGCTCGGCCTCGCCGACCTCGGCCAGGGTCGGGCCGGCGGCACCGAAGGGACGCCGCGATGGCGGGGGCAGACTGCTCACCGCCCCGACTCTAATGGCGGCGGGTCAACGGTCACGGCGGATACGCTGTGTCACGAGAAAGGGGGGCGGGCCGGCGACCACACGGGGAGGCCGTCTCCCGAGCCGCCACCGGCTCGTGCGACATCCGCGCCACCTGTCCACCCCGGCGGTGGACCGCCTCTCCAAGATCGAGATATCGCATTTCCTGATAGTCAGGCTATCACGTCAGCTTGACCAACTGCGTCTCCGCCGGATAACCTCCCGCAAGTTTGGTCGTGCGACCTGGCTCCGGGAGGGGGTCGCCGACCGGGGAGACCATAGGGGAGATTGGATTGCGGGCTACCCGGAGGGTGATCCCTGCCTTCCTGGCCGTCGCGGTCGTCGTCCTCGGGCTACCCATCGGCCCGCACCAGGTCCGCGCCGACACCCCGGCCCAGCTGGAGGCGGAGCGGGCCGCGCTGCTGCAGCAGCTGGTGGCCATCAGCAGCCAGCAGAGCGCCGCCACCAACGCCCTCACCACCGCCGAGGCCAGCTTCAACCAGGCCACCACGGCCCTCAACGCAGCGCGCGATCAGCTCGCCGCGCTGAACACCGAGCTCTCCACCCTGAACGGGGACATCAACACCGACAAGGCTCAGGAGAGCGCCGCGCGGAGCGCGCTCTCCACCCTCGCCCGCGCCACCTACGAGAGCGTCTCGGGCAACACGGTGATGACCGCGGTGCTCAGCGCCAAGGACTTCAGCGCGGCGATGGACAGCATCTCGGGGGCCTCGAGCGTCACCACCCAGATTCGCGGCCTGCAGAACACGCTCACCCGCGACCAGGCCGACCTCCTCACCAAGCAGAGCGCGGCCCAGGCCGACTTCGCCCAGGCCTCCAGCCTCGAGTCCGACCTCTCGGCCCAGTCCAACCAGCTCCTGGCCATCGTCTACCAGCGCAACCAGATCGTCGCCCAGCTCAGCGGGCCGGCACGGACCCTCGCGGCCGAGATCGACGAGATCGACATGGAGCTCGGCGGCTCCACCATCCCCGGCGGCTCGTGCTCTGACTCCTTCGCCTTCGGCGACTGCACCTGGTACGTGGCGACGCGGCGCTGCATCCCCTGGGGTGGCAACGCCAACGCCTGGTACTACAACGCCTCCCGGCTCGGCTACGAGGAGGGTTCGGTGCCCGAGGTGGGGGCGGTCGCGGTCTGGAACCAGGGCCAGGGCGGCGCCAACGCCTACTACGGGCACGTCGCCTACGTCGAGGCGGTGGGGCCCAACGTGGGGGTGGGTTCCGTGGCGGTCGTGCCGGCCGGTGACTTCGAGATCTCGGAGATGAACTGGAACGCCTGGGACAGCGTCGACTATCGCGTCCTCCCCGACGACGCCACCTACTTCCAGGGCTTCATATACGGTCCGGGCTGAGCCGCGCGTGCGGGTGGCGGCGCCGCCCCGCCTCGCGCGGAACCCGCTCCGACCCCGGCTCAGTCTTCAGCCTCCTCGACGCGCAGGCGCGGCACCCGGGATGACACCGCACAGAGCACCTCGTAGCTGATGGTGCCGCCCGCGGCGGCGACCTCGTCGGCGCCGAGCCAGAGGTCCCCCTGGCGACCGAAGAGGACGGCCTCGTCCCCCGGCCTCACCTCATCGACGGGCGAGACGTCGGCGGTGAGCTGATCCATACTGATCCGGCCGATGATGGGGCAGCGGCACCCGCCCACCAGCACCGACCCCCGGTTGGACTGCGCCCGCTGCACCCCGTCGGCATAGCCGGCCGCGATGGCGGCGACGCGGGTGTCCCGCTCGGCGACCCAGGTGCGGCCGTATCCCACGCTCTGGCCCGGGCGCACGGTCTTGACCTGGGTGACCCGGGCGCGAAGGCTCATCGCCGGACGGAGCTCGGCGGCTGCCGGGAGCCCCGCGGGCGCGTAGCCGTAGATGGCGATGCCGCAGCGGACCAGGTCGTGCCGGGTCTCGGGGAGGCCGAGTGCCGCCGCGCTGTTGGCCGCGTGAAGGAGCAGCCCCGGCCAGCGCCGCCGCAGCCCGGCGACGGCCTCGACGAAGACCCGATCCTGCCTGAGGGTGAAGTCGGGATCGGCCTCGGCGTCGGCGAAGTGGGTGAAGGCGGCCACCGGCTCGACCCTCGGACCGGCGCGCTCGACCGCGCGGGCCAGGGCGGGCACCGCCTCGGGTAGGGCTCCGAGACGGCCCATGCCACTGTCGACCTTGAGATGGATCCGCGCCGGCAGGCCATGGCCGGCGGCGCCGGCGACGGCCGCCACCTGCTCCGGATCCCAGACGGTCACCTGGACCCCGGCCGCGACCAGGGCACCGAGGTGAGCCGGGTGGGCGGCCCCCACCACCAGGAGGGGGACGGAGAAGCCCTCGGCGCGGAGCTGGAGCGCCTCCTCGGCCGAAGAGACCCCGAGCCAGGTGGCGCCGCCGTCCAGGGCCGCGGCGGCCGCGAGCGCAGCCCCGTGACCATAGCCGGCCGCCTTGACCATGGCCATGATCGCGACCCCCTCCCCCACGGTTCGCCGGATCAGCCCCAGGTTGTGGCGGATGGCCGCGGCATCGACGTCCGCCCACCGGCTGAGCTCCCGGCGCCGGCCGGACAGCGGGAGAGGGACGCCGGTCATGCCCGCCCGCGCTGCTCCCCGCGCCGCTCCAAGGCGCGCCGGAGCCGCTCCTGGGCGGCGGGGAGCATCTCGACCACATCCCCGGCCAGGCCACCCGCCCGGCCCCGCTCCGCCTCGACCAGGCACCCCGCCTCGGCGTGCACGGTGACCGCCGCCACCGCGGCGTCGAAGGGGGCCAGCCCGGCGGCCAGCATGGCGCCGCAGACGCCGCTCAGCACGTCCCCGGTGCCCCCGGTGGCCAGGGCCACGGTCCGGTGCCGGTCGATGTGGAGGCGGCCGTCGGGGGCCGCGACGACCGTCTCCGCCCCCTTGAGGACCAGGGTGACGCCGCGCTCGGCGGCGAACCGGGCGGCCAGGCCGGCGCGGTCGGCCTGCACCTCCCGGGTGGTGAGCCCGGCCAGCCGCGCCATCTCCGCCGGGTGCGGGGTGAGCACCAGCGGCGCGGGGCAGGAACGCCAGTCGAAGCCGGCGGCGGCGGCGATGTTGAGCCCGTCGGCGTCCACCACCGCGGGGACCGAGAGACCCCGCAGCAGCTCGGGCAGTGCCGCCTCGGTTGTTCGGGCGCGTCCGAGCCCGGGACCGATGACCGCTGCCGCGGCGACCGGGAAGTGGTCCCGGCGAAGGGTCTCGACCGCGGTGGCGTCGAGCCCGGCCGCCCCGGCCTCCCCGACCGGATGGGCCATCACCTCCAGGCAGCGGCCGGCGACCACGGGGTAGACAGCGGCGGGGACGCAGACCCGGACCAGCCCCGCCCCGGCGCGGGCGGCGCCCATCGCGGAGAGGAGCGCGGCACCCGCCGTGCCCACCGCGCCGGCGACGACCACCACGGTGCCGAAGGTCCCCTTGTGAGCGTCGGCGGGCCGGGCGGGCAGGCGGAGGCCGTCGGGGGGAGGGAGTGCCGGCTGGCCGCCCGGACCGACGAGGGAGGCCGCCACCACCGCGATCGCCAGCCCGGCATCGTGGGTCATGCTGACCGCGATCTCGGTGGGGGCACCGTCGACCCGGATGGTCGGGGCGCCGCCGGGCCGGTTGACCACCTCGATGGCCCGGTAGTGGGGGATGCGCAGACCGGCCTCGCCATACAGCTTCATGACCGCCTCCTTGGCGGCCCAGCGGGTGGCGAAGCGCTCCGGCCTGGACCCGGCTCGGCGCCGCTCGGTCTCGGTGAAGATCTTCTCGGCGAACCGGGGATGGCGGCCCATGGCCGCGGCGATGCGCTCGACCGGGGTGACGTCCACGCCGACGCCGAGCCTTCTCACCGCGGCGCCCTCATCGCCGGGGAGCTCACTCCACGGTCACCGACTTGGCCAGGTTGCGCGGCTGGTCGACGTCGCAGCCTCGCTCGACCGCCACGTGATAGGCGAAGAGCTGGAGCGGCACCACGTTGACGAGGGGTGAGACCAGCTCGCTGCAGGCGGGAACCCGGATCAGGTCGCGGGCCAGGTCGGGGTCCACGTCGTCGTCGTCCTCGGTGACCAGGGCGATCACCGGCGCGTCCCGCGAGCGGACCTCGGCGATGCTGCTGAGCGTCTTGGCCAGGGTGGCGGCGCGGGTGGCCACCGCCACCACGGGGACCTCCGCGTCGAGGAGCGCGATGGGACCGTGCTTGAGCTCCCCGGCCGCGTAGCCCTCGGCGTGGATGTACGAGACCTCTTTGAGCTTGAGGGCGCCCTCGTACGCGGTGGCGACGTTGATGCCGCGCGCGATGTAGATCGCGTTGCGCACGTGCGCGTACCGCTGGGCCATCTCGGCGAGCTGCGGCTCGAGCTCCAGGCAGCGGCGGACCCGGCCGGGGAGCTCCCGCAGCTCGGCGACCACGGCGCGGTGGCGCTCGGGAGGAAGCGCGCCGCGGGCGGCTCCCAGCGCCAGCGCGACCAGCAGGCCGCAGACCATCTGGGCCACCAGGGTCTTGGTGGCGAGGACGCAGATCTCCGGCCCCGACTGCATGAAGAGGACGGCGTCGGCCTCCAGCGAGAGAGCGCTGCCCGCCACGTTGGTGACGGCCACCACCCGGGCGCCCCGGCGCCTGGCCTCGCGGACCGCGGCCAGGGTGTCGGCGGTCTCCCCCGATTGGGAGATGGCGATCACCAGGCTGTGCTCGTCCACCAGCGGGTCGCCGTAGCGGAACTCGCTGGCGTTCTCGACCTCGCAGCGCAGCCGGGCGAGCTGGCGGATGGCGGTCGCCGTGTAGAACCCCGCGATCCACGCCGATCCCATCCCGATCACCCGCACGTCATCCAGCGCCGGGATCGTCTCGGGGTCGAGGAAGCCGTCGAGGTGGACCTCGCCCTCCGCGTCGATGCGGCCGCGGAGCGCGTTCTCCACCGCCTCCGGCTGCTCGTTGATCTCCTTGAGCATGAAGTGCGGGTAGCCGCCCTTCTGGGCCTGCTCGACGTCCCAGTCGACCTCGATGGTCCGCGGGGTCACCGCGACGCCGGCGAGGTCGGTGACCGAGAGCCCGTCGGGGGTGCCGGCGACCACCTCGTCCTCACCGAGCAGGGTGACCCGGCGCGTGTAGGGGATGAGGGCGGTGATGTCGCTGCTCAGGAAGACCTCGCCCTCGCCGGCCGCGGCCACCAGGGGCGCGTTGCGCCGGGCGCCGACCAGGGTGTGGGGCTCGTCGGCGGAGATCACCACCAGCGCGTAGGCGCCCTCGACCCGGCGCAGCGCCGACCGGGTCGCGGCGGCCAGGTCGCCGTCGTAGAGCTCCTCGATCAGGTGGGCCAGCACCTCGGTGTCGGTCTCGCTGCGCAGCAGGTGGCCGCGAGCCACCAGCTCGGCGCGCAGCTCGCGGTGGTTCTCGATGATCCCGTTGTGGATCAGCTGGATCCGGCCGTGGCAGTCCTGGTGGGGATGGGCGTTGACCACCGTGGGCCGGCCGTGGGTGGCCCAGCGGGTGTGGCCGATGCCGAGATGCCCGGTGGGGACACCGTCCTGCTCGCAGCGGGCGATCAGGTCGGCCACCTTGCGATCGCTCTTGACCACGGTGTGATGGCCGCCGTCGGTCCCGTCGAGGACCGCGATCCCGGCCGAGTCGTACCCGCGGTACTCGAGACGCTGGAGGCTCTCCAGCAGCACCGGGGCGGCCGAGCGCCCCCCGACGTAGCCGATGATGCCGCACATCAGCGGGCCCCCCCGGTGTGCAGGCGCGGACGTCGCATCCGATTCCTCACTCGCAGGGTCCAACGCCCCCCGCCCGCCGGCGGTTACGCCTCATCACTAGCCGGAGGACGTTGGGGTCGGGGTGGGGGCTGGAGTGGGCGTCGGCAGCGGGGTGACGGTGATGGTGACCGCCACGCTGCTGGGGCTGACCGTGATCCCCGTGGGGGCCTGGATGGCCACGTGGTAGGTGACCGTCCCGGTCTGCCCGGCGATGTCGATGCTGCCGGTGGTCACCGAGGCCAGGTTGGTGCCGTTGATCAGGTCCTGCGACCCGGTGAGGGTGACCGTGACGGGCGTGTAGCCGTCCACTGTGACCTGGTCTCCGGCGGGGCTCCCGATCACCGCGCCGAGCACCACCGAGGCGGTGCGGGTGGTGTCCACCCCGACCACGGTGATCGCCACGTTGACGGTGGCGGGGGTCACATTGACGTCGGAGAGCAGCCGCCCCGCGCCGTCATACGGGTAGAGGGCCACGGTGCCCTCGAAGTTCGCACGCTGGTTGGAGAGGTCGATCTGCTGGGTGCGGATCTGGATGCCGATCAGCTCGTGCTCCGGCCCGGTCGCGGTGACCGTGTCCGGGGTGGCCACCGCCGTGCCCACCTCGTAACCGGGTGGCGGGGTGTGGCTCACCGCCACCTGGACCATCTCGGTGGTGCTGCCCGAGGTGTCGACCGCGGCCATCACCGAGGTGGGGGGGTCGTCGAGGTCGATGTTGGGGTCCGAGTTGGCGATCTTCACCGGCAACCTGACGGTGGCGGGCGCCTGGTCGCCGATCGCCCTGATCGCGTTGTAGTCGACGCTGACCTGGAGGCTGCTCTTGCTGAAGGCGTCGAGGTGCTGCTCGGTGCCGGTGATGTAGACGGTGAGGTTGGGGATCGGCGCGGTGAGCAGATAGCCGGCCGGCAGGCTCACGTCCGGGGCCGGGGGCTGGGGCACCGGGATCGACACGGAGCGGGTCCCCGGCGGGTTGGTGGCGAGCACCACCCCGGCCCAGGAGAAGAGGGCCAGCACCAGCGCGAGCAGCTTGAGACGCCAGTTGCGGGTCAGGAAGCCCGGCATCAGGGACTCCGCCGGCCCAGCGCCCGTATCGCCGCACCGCTCCTGACCAGGGGTCGGATGGCGGCCCCGGGCCGGCGGGACACCGGCGGGAGCACCAGGTTGGTCAGCATCTCTTGGAGCTTGGCTCGGTCCAGGCCGCGGTAGAGCTTGCCTCCGTAGGCGAGGCTGATGAAGCCGGTCTCCTCGCTGACGATGAGGATCACCGCGTCGGACTGCAGGGTCAGCCCCAGCGCGGCGCGGTGCCGCGTGCCCATCCGGCCCACGCCGGGCAGCGCCTCGGCCAGGGGGAGCACGCAGCCGGCCGCGACCAGCCGGGTGTCGCGAATGATCACCGCCCCGTCATGGAGGGGCGAGCCGATGTAGAAGATGGTGGTGAGGATCTCGGCGGTGACCTCGCCGTTGATCCGCACCCCGCTCACCGCGACGTTCTCGAGCCCGGTCTCACGCTCGAAGACGATGAGCGCCCCGGTGCGGCTCTCGCTGAGGGTGGCCGCGGCCCGCACCACCTCCTCCACGGTGCGGGCGATCGGCGGGACCGGGTGCCGCCCCAGGATGAAGCGCACCGTGCCCAGCCGCCCGACCTGGTCGAGGGCCCGGCGGAGCTCGGGTTGGAAGAGCACGATGACGCCGATCAGGATCGCCTGCCCGGCATTGGCGAAGATGAACTCGAGAAGGCGCAGCTGGAAGGCCTGAGCGAGCAGCCCGATCACCAGCAGCACCCCGAGGCCGACCAGGAGCTGCACCGCCTGGGTGCCGCGGATCAGCTTGAAGAGCTGGTACAGCAGGAAGGCGACGATGATGACGTCGACGATGTCGCGCCAGCCGACCGCCCCCAGGAAGACCAGCGCGCTGTGCAGGAAGTCGGTCACGCCGGGGCCACCCCGGCGCCGCCCCCGCCGGCGACCTGACGCCGGGCGTCCGCTGTCGCCCGGCGGCCATCGCCCGCCTCGGCCCCGAAGATCAGGCTGAGCAGCGCCTCCTGCGCCCACAGCCGGTTCTCGGCCTGGTCGAAGACCACCGACTGGGGGCCGTCGAGGACGGCGTCGGTGATCTCCTCGCCACGGTGGGCGGGCAGGCAGTGCATGACCCGCGCGGTGGGCGGGGCGAGCTGGAGGAGGGACTCGCTGACCTGCAGATGGGCGAAGTCGTCGCGCCGCTGCTGCTGCTCGGCCTCCTGCCCCATGCTGGTCCAGACGTCGGTGTAGATGATCTCGGCGTCCTCGAGCCCCTCGGCCGCCTCATGGGAGTGGCGCACCGGGGAGCGGCCCCCGGCGAGGTCGTCGGCGCGCTCGAGAACGGCGGGGTGGGGCTCGTATCCGGGTGGCCCGACCACGCGCAGGTCGATCCCGAGCAGGGTGGCCGCGTAGATCCACGAGGTGCAGACGTTGTTGCCGTCGCCCACGTAGCAGACCCGGGCTCCCGCCAGGTGACCGAGCAGCTCACGGATGGTCAGGCAGTCGGCCAGCACCTGGCAGGGATGCTCGCGGTCGGTCATCGCGTTGACGACCGGGCCCCGCGCCGAGCGGGCGAGGGTGACCAGGTCGCGGTGCGAGCTGAGCCGGGCGACGATGCCGTCGACGTAGCGGTCGAGGATCCGGCTGATGTCCGCGGTGGACTCCCGCTCCCCGATCTGGATCTCGCTGTTGAAGAGGGGGATGGGATGCCCGCCGAGGTGCCGGATGGCGACCTCGAACGAGACCCGGGTGCGGTTGCTCGGCCGCTGGAAGATCATGGCCAGGTTGCGCCCGGCCAGCGGGCGTCCGGGATCGACCCCGGCCTTGAGCGCGGTGGCCACGTCGAGAACCTCGCCGATCTCGGCGGCGGTGAGATCGGCGACGGAGATCAGGTCGCGTCCCGCCAGGGAAGGCATTTGGGGCCTATGTTCGCACCGTTCGCCGGTGGCGGCGTGCGCGCCGCGAGGTTGGGCGGATGAGCTCGAGCGCGGCCGGTCATCCCTCCGCGGCGCCACCCGATCGTCCCACCCCAATACGATGGGGGTAGGGTAGGCGCCGATGAGAGTGCTGGTGCTGGTATGGGGCCGCCAGGTGGAGACCCTGCAGGCCTCGCCGCTGCTGCGGACGCTCGCCGCCGGGCTGCCGGGTGGGACGGTCGCGCTCGCCTGCTCTCCGGCGGCGGCGCAGGTCGCGCGCGCCCTCGAGGGGGTCGGCCAAGTCCTGCCCCTGCGCGGCCTGGACCCGGGCGCCTCGCCGGCGGCCGGTCTCGCCGCCTGGGCGCGGCTGCGCCGCCTGCGCTACGACGCCGCCATCCTCTGCGGCACCGCCGCGCGGCCGCGGATGCTCGTCTACCTGGCCGGCTTCGCGCGTCGGGTCGGGGTGGGGGGCGGGCTCACCGCGGCGCTGCTCAGCGACCACACCCGGCCCCGCCGCGGTGAGAATCAGGCCGCCACCTGGGTCCGCCTGGCCCACCTCCTCGGCATCGGCGCCGAGCGGCACGAGCCGCGCCTCGAGCCCGGGCCGGCGGCCGCCGAGCAGGCGCTGGTCCAGCTGCACAGCACCGCCATCGCCGACGGGCGGCTGCTGGTCGCCCTCGCCCCGGGGACCGGCCACACCGACCTGCGGTCGCCGGATCCGGAGAGCACCGCCTGGGAGCCGGAGCGCTGGGCTCACCTCGCCAATCAGCTCTCGACCCGCCACGGCGCGGGGGTCATCTTCGTGGGCGCCCTGGAGGACCAGACCGCTGCCATGGCCGCCGCGGTCGACATCGCCGGTCCGCACGCCGACGCCACCGGCCAGCTCGACGTGCTCGGGACCGCCGCGCTGCTCGGGCTCTGCGACCTCGTCATCAGCGGGGACTCGCCGCTCCTCCACCTGGCCGCGGCGGTCGGGACCCCCACGGTCGGTCTCTTCGGCCCCACCGACGGCCGCCGGCGCGGCGCCTACGGCGACGAGCACCGGGTGGTCCAGGCGATGCCACCCCCGGGCCGCCACCACCCTCGCCACGACGCGACGGGCGGCTCCATGGAGCAGATCAGGGTGGAGGACGTGCTGGCGGCGATCGAGACCGCCCTCTGACGGCGGCGGCCGTCGCCCGGAGGGCGCTGCGGCACGCGGAGTGAGGGTCGAGGCCGGCCGGCGACATCCCGGTCGAGGAGCGTTGGAGTGGAGCGCCTCGCCCCCGGAACCCCTGGCAGCCGGCGCCGTATCACCGGTGTGAAGAGCGTGGCGGCCACCGCGATCGCGAGCCTCGCCGCCACCCTGGGTATGGCCATCGCGATCCAGGCCACCCCCGGCGCCGACGGCTGGCGGATCGTGCATGCACCCGCGGGCTTCGCCGCCGACAGCATCTCGTGCCTGAGGGCTGACGACTGCTGGGCCACCGGAGGCGGCGCCGACGCGGACGGCATGTGGCACCTCTCGCGTGGCGCCTGGGTGCCGGTGGCCACGGAGCAGGGGGATGACCTGCGCGCTCTCACCTGCCAGAGCGCGGTCGATTGCTGGGCGGTGGGAACCAGCGTCGCGTTCAACCCCGGAGGGGCGGATCCGCTGATCGAGCACTGGGGCGGTGAGTACTGGGCGCCGCTGCTCGGCGCCGAACCCGGCGTGGACGGCGGCCTGGACGCCGTCGCCTGTGTCACCCCAACCGACTGCTGGGCGGTGGGACAGCTGTACTCGGCGAACCCCGAAGGTGGGCCGCCGCTGATCGAGCATTACGCGGGGGCGGGTTGGAAGGCCGTGACCGCCGGCACGTCGATGGACGCCGACTTGAAGGCCGTGACCTGCGTCAACGCGCATGACTGCGTGGCCGTCGGGGCGGGGCTCGACAGCCGGTCAGCGCCGCTGGTCGAGGAGTACGACGGCGTCGCCTGGAGACCCGCTCGTCTCCCCGCGTCGGTGCCCGGCTCCGGTCCCGCCCTGACCGCGCTCACCGGCGTCGCCTGCGCGGGCGGCGGCGAGTGCTGGGCGGTGGGCGATGCCGACGCGGACCAGGCCGCGGTGCTCGTCCGCCATCCGAGGGGAGCCTGGACGACGCTGCCCCTCCTCGACGGCGGCCAGCTCTACGACGTTGCCTGCACCGGCTCGCCGGCAACGTGCTGGGCAGTCGGATGGAGGGCCACCAGCTCGCCCCAAGCCCAGGGATCGGGTGGTCCCTCCCACGGCGAGCCGCTGGTCGAGGGCGGCTCCGGTGACTCCTGGACACCCCTGGACGTCCCCCCCGCGCCGGCGCCGGCCTGGGGCGGGGAGTTCCTCGCCGTCGCCTGCGCGTCGTCGAGCAGCACCTGTTACGCGGTCGGGACCGATCTCATGGAGACGAGCGCAGCGGCCTGAAAGATCGAGGGTGAGACGCGCGGGGAATGGCCGGCGTGGCATCGGCGAGGGTGGGGTTGGGGGCGGGCCGGCGCCGTGCGACGGCTACACTCGGCGGCGATGACCTCCCCGGAGACGCCCGCAATCCCGCGCCGCGACGATCTGCGCAACCTCGCGATCATCGCCCACGTCGACCATGGCAAGACCACCCTGGTCGATGCGATGCTCAAGCAGTCGCGTGTCTTCGGAGCCCATGAGCAGGTCGGCGAGCTGATCCTCGACTCCAACGAGCTGGAGCGCGAGAAGGGCATCACCATCCTCGCCAAGGCGACCTCGATCCGTTTCCACGGTATCAAGCTCAACATCATCGACACGCCCGGGCACGCCGACTTCGGAGGCGAGGTCGAGCGGGTGCTGGGGATGGCCGAGGGGTGCCTGCTGCTCGTCGATGCGGTGGACGGGCCGATGCCTCAGACACGCGTCGTCCTGCGCCAGGCGCTGGCGCTCGGCCTGCGCCCCATCCTCGTCATCAACAAGATCGATCGGGTCAACGCCCGGCCCGCGGAGACGGTGGAGGCGACTCACGACCTGCTGCTCGAGCTCGCTCGTGATCCCGAGCAGCTCGATTGCCCGGTGATCTACACCAACGCCCGCGAGGGCACCGCGACGCTCGACCTCCGCCGCGAGGGCACCACCATCGAGCCGCTCCTCGACGCGATCGTCGAGCACATCGACCCGCCCACCGGCGATCCGGACGGTCCACTCCAGCTCATGGTCAGCAACCTCGACCACGACAACTGGAGCGGGCGGCTGGCCATGGGACGGATCGCGCGGGGACGGATCGCACCCGGCGACAGTGTGGTCGTGTGCAGCGCCGCGGGAGCGAGCCCGCGCCAGCGGATCGCGACCGTGCTGTCGGTGGAGGCACTGCAGCGGCTCCCGGTGCAGCAGGCATCCGCCGGAGACATCGTGTACGTGAGCGGGCTCGCCGACGTGGCCATCGGCGACACCATCGCCGACCCCGAGCGGCCCGAGGCGCTGCCCCGGCTCTCGGTCGGAGAGCCCACCCTCCGGATGCAGTTCTCGGTCAACCAGTCCCCGTTCGCGGGCCAGGAGGGAATCCTGAGCAGCACGTCACGCCAGCTGCGCGCCCGTCTCGAGCGCGAGCTGCTCACCAATGTCGCACTGCGGGTCGCGGACGGCCCCACCGCGGACATCTTCGACGTCAGCGGGCGCGGCGAGCTCCACCTCGCCATCCTGGTCGAGACGATGCGCCGCGAGGGCTACGAGTTCGAGGTCTCCCGTCCCGCGGTGATCACCCGGGAGATCGACGGGCATCGCTGCGAACCGGTGGAGGAATGCATCATCGACTGCGACACCGATGCGGTCGGCGCCATGACCGAGACCCTCGGGGCCCGCGGGGCGACCCTGCACCAGATGCGCACCGACGCCGGCCGCGGCGCGCGGCTCATCTACCGCGCCCCCACCCGCGCGCTCATCGG
Organism: uncultured Chloroflexia bacterium; assembly: GCA_963793875.1. Classification (GTDB taxonomy): domain Bacteria; phylum Chloroflexota; class Dormibacteria; order Aeolococcales; family Aeolococcaceae; genus Changshengia. The sequence continues at coordinate 50,068 of CAWCBS010000004.1, forward strand.
GCTGCGCAGCCAGATCCTCACCCTGACCCGCGGCACGGGCGTGATGGCCTCGCGGGTGGTGGGCTGGGAGCGCTGGCGCCAGCTTCCCGCGACTACGCGCAACGGCGTGGTCACCGCCAGCCAGAGCGGCACCGCGGTGGCATACGGGCTGCTCTCGCTCCAGGAGCGGGGCCAGCCCTTCATCGGTCCGGGCACACCCGTGTACGAGGGCATGGTGGTGGGTCTCAACCGCCGCCCCGGCGACATCCACGTCAACGTCACCAAGCAGAAGCAGAAGACCAACATCCGCTCGTCGACCGAGGACTTCACCGTCAAGCTCACCCCGCCGCGCCAGATGTCGCTGGAGGAGAGCCTCGACTTCATCGAGGACGACGAGCTGGTCGAGGTGACCCCCAAGGGCTTCCGGATCCGCAAGCGGGTGCTCAGCGCCGAGCTGCGAATCAAGATCCGCAAGCAGGCGGCGGTGAGAACCGACTGAGCCTCGCGCGACCTGGGGTGTCAACGCCGGCCGCCCTCCGCTGCCCGGGGCGGTCGGCGGGGTCAGGCTCCGCGATGCAGATCCCTCCCGAGCCGCCGGCTCGGCTGCGAAGGCCGCAGCAATTGACGCGAGAGCCCCGGCCCCGGTACGATTTGGACGAGAGTGGCGCGTTAGGGGGGGACCGACACGTGTTCAAGCGGCATGCGCGGTTGGGCTGGATCGCAGTGGTTGTTGCGATCGAACTCCTGGGGCTCGGCGCTGGCGTCACCGCACACGCGGCTCAGAGCGTCCCGGGGAAGCCGGCGGCACTGGCGTGCGGAGCCAAGCAGGTCTCCCACGTCCCCGCCCCGGGACCGAAGAGCAGCGAGACCTTCTCCGCCGGGGTTGCCGGGGAGGTGAAGCTCCTCCAGACCGAGGAGAACATGCTCACCGTGAAGTCGGTGACCCTGTCTTCGGGGTGGACGGACACCGTGGCGGTGGGCTCCGGGACCTCGGTCCGGGTCACCTTCTTCGGTCAGCCACTGGAGCAGGTGCGGTTCGTCGGCCGCCTCAGCTCCACGGCAACCCGACTGACGGTGACCGTCGTCCGCTGCAGCGCGCCCACTTAGCACGCTGGCCCGGAGCTGCTTCCGGGCCGCCGGGTTGGTTGGGTCTTCGCGCTCTGCGCAAGCGGGGTGCGGGAGTGTCACATCGCCTTCAGTGACACTCAGTCCGCCGAGAACTGGAGCACCAGCCGCGGGGGATCGCCGAGGATCGACACGGTCGGACAAACCTGACGGCTGAGACCGGCGGCGATGTTCACGATCCCTTCGAAATCGCCGACCTGGCGTACCTCGAGCAGCACCGGAGCCGACTGCTTCAGGTCATCGCCGTGCGGGAACTGGTTGCCAGGGGGGGTCGTCCACGCCAGGTTGCTGATGTCGAGACGCAGCCCGTAGCTGCCGTCGAGGGTGAACGTCCCACCCTTCCCGCCACCGCCCACGAACTCCGCTCCGCTCGGGTTACCGCGCAGCGCGTAGCCGGTGACCGCGTTGTCGAATTGGACGACGAGCGTGTCCCGACCGGTCGTGGTGGTGAGCCACATGTCGGTGATGCGCGCCGTCGCGCTCGTCGCACCGCCGGTGGCCTGACATGCGAACTGGCTCGCCGAGGCGGAACTGGTCGGGCCAAACGTCCCCGCGGCGGCAGTCGACGGGGCCGTGGCCGAGGTGAGGGGCGACACCGTCGGCCGCCCCACCGACGGCGACGCTGGCGGCGGTGCGCAGGCGGTCAGGAAGGCGGCCGTGGTCAGGAGCAGCAGCGCCGCGACCGCGGCGGGAGACCGACGTGGGGCTGGATCCGCTCTCATCTTGTGCCCCTGTTGACGCTTCTTTCAGCTATGAAACGTCCGGGTGCCCCGGCCGGATACGCACCCGATGCTCCCCGAACCGCGGCCACGATGGCGACCATCACCCCTCGTCGCGCGCCCACCGGGGGGTGGGTCGGTCGCGCTGCCGGCCGCCAGGATGTCTCCCACCGCCGCGGCGACCTCATCGGATCGCCGGGCTCCGCGCTCTCTGCCGGCAACTCCGATCTGCCCTGGCGGTGGTGGTCGTCCCCGGATCGCCGACCGGGGCACCCCCCGTGCCCGGGACACAAGCAGAGATCAGCGGATGTACATGAAGGACCGGCGGAGCACGTCGAGGTTCTCGACGGCCGCCTGGGTGCCACGGATGACGCAGGTCGCGGACTCGGGGGCGAGCTTGACCGGGTAGCCGGTCTGAACGCCGATGTAGCGGTCCAATCCCTCCAGCCGGGCGCCGCCCCCGCAGAGAGTGATCCCCTCCTCGAGAATGTCGCGGCGGAGCGCCAGCGGGGTCTCCTCCAGGACCTCGCCGATGGCCTGGGCGATCCGGCGGGCGTGGGCGTCGACCAGGTCGGCGATCTCCACCGAGGCGATGCTGAGGGTGGTCTCCTCCGCCCCCGCACCGACCTGCAGCGGCAGACGGCGCTCCTCGTGGGGGCCGACGCAGGCGAGCGAGGCGACCACGTCCTCCGCCATGGCCAAGTCGATGACGGCGGCGTGGGTCGCCTCCAAGCGGTCGGCGACCGCGGTGCGCAGGGCGTCGCCGGCAGTGGTCAGGGTGCGACCCGCGATGGTGCCCTCGGAGGCGATGCTGGCCACGTCGACGGTCCCGGCGCCGATGTCGGCCACCAGGTGGCCGCGACTGCCGCTCGGGGCGTGGCCGGCCCCCATGGCGGCGGCGATCGGGGAGTCGATCAGGTAGGCGGTGCGGGTGCCGATGCGCGCGCACATCTCCAGGATGGTGAGGCGGTCGTCGCCTCCCATCGCCGGACAGATGGCCATCACCAGGTCGGGGCGGAAGATACGCTGCCTCCCGGCCACCCGGTTGACGACCTGGTGGAGGAGCGCGCCGAGGGCATTGCGATCGGCGATCCCTCCCGCGGCCAGGGGCCGGACCAACTCCATCTCCGGCTCCCGGGCGAGCTCGGCGGCGGCCATCCCGGCCGCCGAATACCCGCGGTGCCGGTGCCGTGCCACCACCGTCGGCTCGGTGACCATCACCCCCTCACCGCGCACCACCGCCCGCAGGCTGGCGGTTCCCAGGTCGATCCCCAGGCGCTTCCCGAGCATCGGCTCTCCGCTCAGTCCCCGATCACACCGGAGAGGTCGCGTGCGGTGGTCTCGCCGGGGTCGGGACGCACCCGCTCCACCTGCGCGCCCAGCGACCGCAGCTTGGTCTCCAGGCTCTCGTAACCGCGGTCGAGGTGATACACGTTCTCCAGCTCGGTGGTCCCCTCGGCGCAGAGGGCGGCGATGACCAGCGCCGCACCGCTCCGGATGTCGGGCACCGACACCGCCGCGCCGTGAAGCCGGGTGGGGCCGGTGATGATGGCGCTCCGCCCTTCGACGGTGATCCGGGCACCCATCTTGGCCAGCTCGCCGACGTGGCGGAAGCGGTTCTCGTACAGCAACTCGCTGATGATGCTGATTCCCTTCGCCTGGGTCATCAGGGCCCCGAACTGGGGCTGGAGGTCGGTGGCGAAACCGGGGTGTGGCCAGGTGGTGACGTCGACCGCCCGCAGCGGGCCACCGGTCACCCGGACGTGGCGACCGCCCTCGACGACCGTGGACCCCGCCGCCTGCAGCTTGTTAATGAGGGGGCGGAGATCCGAGGGGCGCATCCCGTCCACGACTACGCTGCCCCCGGTCGCCGCCGCCGCGGTCATGTAGGTGCCCGCCTCGACGTAGTCGGTGGTCACCTGGTGGCGGGTGCCATGGAGCAGGGCACTCTGGCCCTCCACGACGATCAGCTCGGTACCCACCCCGCTGATCCGGGCCCCCATCCCCACCAGGCAGCGGGCGAGGTCGTAGATGTGGGGCTCCCGGGCGGCGTTGCTGATCACGGTGATCCCGTCGCCCAGCACCGCGGCCATCATCAGGTTCTCGGTCCCGGTGACCGTCGGCATGTCCAGGTAGATGTGGACGCCCCGGAGCCGCCGGGCCCTGGCCACGAAGCTGGTGGCGGTCTCGGCGACCTCCGCCCCCATCAGCCGGAGCCCCTCCAGGTGCTGCTCCACCCGGCGCATCCCGATGTCGTCGCCGCCCGGCTTGGCGATCTCGGCCTCGCCGGTGCGGCCGACCAGCGCCCCCAACAGGAGGAAGGAGCCCCTCATCCGCTGGGTCAGCTCGGCGCCCACCTCGGCCGGCTGCACCTGCGCGGCGTCGAGCCGCCAGCGGCTGGCGCCGAGACGCTCCACCTCCACCCCCAGGTGGCGGAGCATCGCCGCCATGGTCCCGATGTCCTCGATCTCGGGGACGTTCTCGAGCTCCAGGGGCTGGTCGGTGAGCAGGGACGCCGCCATCACGGGCAGGGCCGCGTTCTTGCTGCCGGAGATCGCGACCTCCCCGGTGAGCGGCCCGCCACCGGTGATCCGCAGCAGGTCCATCGCGCCTACGGTACATGAGAGCGGGGGCAAGGAAACGGGAGGGTAACCCGCCGGCGCCTTGCCCTCCGAGCTTCGCGCTGAGCGCGTCAATCGATCGCAAGTCACCGGGCAGCCCGGATGGGGGAGAATCCAGGGGAAGCCCGCCCCATTCCCCGGAGGACACCATGGCGACGGCGACGGCTACCCCCCTGAGCAAACTGGAAGAGATCCTCGGCGACGACGCCCAGGACCTGCTGGAGCACCGCTGCCAGACGGTGAGCCGCGACCAGCTCCACCTCCCCGGCCCGGACTTCGTCGACCGCGTCTGGACGATGTCGGACCGCAACCCGCGCGTGCTGCGCAGCCTCCAGACCCTCTTCGGCCACGGGCGCCTGGCCGGCACCGGCTACGTCTCCATCCTCCCTGTGGACCAGGGCATCGAGCACTCCGCGGGCGCCTCCTTCGCGCCCAACCCGATCTACTTCGACGGCGAGAAGATCGTCGAGCTGGCCGTCGAGGGCGGCTGCAACGCCGTCGCCTCCACCTTCGGCGTGCTGGGCTCGGTCTCGCGGAAGTGGGCCCACAAGATCCCCTTCATCGTCAAGCTCAACCACAACGAGCTGCTCACCTACCCCAATAAGTACGACCAGGTGATGTACGGGACGGTCGAGCAGGCCTGGAACCTGGGCGCGGTCGCGGTCGGCGCCACCATCTACTTCGGCTCCGAGGAGTCGACCCGCCAGCTCCAGGAGGTGGCCCTGGCCTTCGCCGAGGCCCATGAGCTGGGCATGGCCACCGTGCTCTGGTGCTACCTGCGCAACTCCGCGTTCACCCCCAACGGCACCGACTACGGGGTCTCCGCCGACCTCACCGGCCAGGCCAACCACCTCGGGGTCACCATCGAGGCCGACATCATCAAGCAGAAGCTCCCCGAGAACAACGGCGGCTACACCGCCCTCAAGTACGGCAAGACCAGCAAGCTGGTCTACGAGAAGCTCACCACCCCCCACCCCATCGACCTCACCCGCTACCAGGTGGTCAACTGCTACATGGGCCGGGCCGGGCTGATCAACTCGGGCGGCGCATCCTCGGGGGCGACCGACCTCAAGGAGGCGGTGCGCACCGCGGTGATCAACAAGCGGGCCGGCGGCACCGGCCTGATCAGCGGTCGCAAGGCCTTCCAGCGGCCGATGGCCGAGGGCGTCGGCCTGCTCAACGCCATCCAGGACGTCTACCTGAACCAGGCGGTCACGGTCGCCTGACCGACCGCCGGCGCGTTCCGCCCCGGGGCCCACGCCCCGGGCGCGGGACGCCATGTGTAACCCGGGGGAAAGGCCGGGTACCCTAGGCTCGATACCACCCCTGACTCCCCCATCTGGAGCGAGCGAACCCGAGATGTTCAACTTCAACGGCGGTCCCGGCGGCGGCGGCAACCCCAACCGCGGCTTCTACAACCCCTTTGGCGGCCGCCAGGGATACGGCGAGACCCGCGGTTGGGCCAATCCGACCCTCCAGGGGGCCATCAGCCTCCCCGAGAAGGTCATGGGCCTCACCTGCCTGCTGGTGGCCTGCGCCATCGGCGGAGTCGCCCTGGGCGCGGCGGGAGTCAACACCTACAGCTCCGGCGGCGAGCTGCTCTGGTTCATCGCCATGTTCGTCCTGGTCTTCGCCACCCAGGCGCTGGCGGACCGGCCGGGGATCGGGATGATCCTCTTCGTCGCATTCGGAGTGGTCACCGGGATCGTCATCGCCCCGCTGCTCGGAGCTCTGCAGGCGAGCGGCGATCAGTACATCGTCTACGAGGCCCTGGCCGCCACCGCCGCCACCACCGGCGGGATCACCATCTATGCCCGGACCACCAGCCGCGACTTCAGCCGGATCGGAGGCTGGCTGTTCGCGGGTCTGATCGGCGTGGTGGTGGCGATGGTGATCGGGCTCTTCATCCAGTCCACCCCGTTCCAGATCCTGATCTCGGCCGCCGCCTGCGTGCTCTTCTCGCTCTTCCTCCTCTACGACATCCAGCGGGTCACCGCGACAGCCACCACCCAGGGCAGCGCGATCCGGATCGCGCTCAAGATCTACCTGGACATCTTCAACCTCTTCCTCAACATCCTGATGATCCTGATGATGACCCAGGGTGGGGGCAGGGGCCGCCGCTAGGGCGGGGCACCGCATTCCCGGTCGGGGGCGGGTCGATCTGTCCGAGCTGACCGATCGGTGACCTTGTGCCCTCCCTGATGAGGGCTGTCGACCGTGGGTGCGGAACGCCGACCCGGGGCACCATGGAGTTGATGACGACCGTGATTCAGACCCGCCGCAGCCTGCCCTCCGAGGTCCGCGCCATCGGCGACGTCGCCGCCGAGCTGGGGATCGGGCCCGAGCTCCTCGAGCCGTACGGGGAGGGAGTCGCCAAGATCCGCCTGGAGGCGCTCGCGTCCCGGCCGAGGGCGCCGAGGGCGCGCTATGTCCTGGTCACCGCGATCACGCCCACGCCGCTCGGCGAGGGCAAGACGGTGACCACCATCGGGCTGGGGGACGGGCTGCGCCAGATCGGCCGCCGCTCCCTGATCTCCCTCCGCCAGGGTTCCATGGGGCCCACCTTCGGGATCAAGGGCGGAGCTGCCGGTGGGGGCCGGAGCACGCTGGTCCCCTTCGACAAGGTCGCGCTCCACCTCACCGGCGACATGCACGCGGTCGCGGCCGCCCACAACTTGCTGGCGGCGATGGTCGACAACCACCTCTTCCATGGCAACGCCCTCGGCATTGACGCCGGCACCATCTCCTGGCGGCGCGTCGTCGACGTCGACGACCGCGCCCTCCGCAACGTGGTCATCGGCCTGGGCGCCCCCCAGGACGGGGTGCCGCGGCAGAGCGGATTCGACATCACCGCGGCGTCCGAGGTGATGGCCGTGCTCGCTCTCTGCACCTCGCGAAAGGATCTGCGGACACGTCTGGGCCGCATCGTGATCGGCCACGCCCGCGACGGCAGGCCGGTCACCGCCGAGGACCTGCACGCGGCGGGGGCGATGGCGGTGCTGCTGCGCGACGCCATCAAGCCCAACCTGGTGCAGTCGCGGGAGGGAACGCCCGCGATCATCCACGCCGGACCGTTCGGCAACATCGCCCATGGCAACTCGTCGGTCATGGCGGACCTGATCGGGATCGGCGCGGCCGACTTCCTGATCACCGAGGCGGGCTTCGGTGCCGACATGGGGGCGGAGCGCTTCTTCGACATCAAGTGCCGGGTGAGCGGGCTGCGTCCCGACGCGGCCGTGGTGGTCGCCACGGTGCGCGGCCTCAAGGCCCACACCGGCAATCACCGCATCACCAGCAGCCGCCAGCTACCGACGCAGCTCTTCGAGGAAGACCCCGACGAGGTGCTGACCGGGGCGGCCAACCTCCGCAAGCAGGTGGAGAACTGTCGGCTGTTCGGCGTCCCCGTGGTGGTCGCCATCAACGCCCACCCCGAGGACCACCCGTCGGAGCACGCCGCCATCCGCCGGGTTGCCGAGGAGGTGAACGTGCGCTGCGCCGTGACCTCGAGCTACGCGGCCGGCGGCGAGGGTGCCCTCGAGCTGGCCGAAGCGGTGGTCGAGGCGAGCGAGGAGGGGGCCGACTTCCGGATGCTCTATGCCGACAGCGACTCCCTCGAGGAGAAGGTCGCGGCGGTCGCGACCCGGATCTTCGGCGGCGCCGCGGTCGCCTACGAGGGCCCTGCCGCCCAGCAACTCCGCCAGTGCGAGCGGGACGGCTTCGCCGGCTTCCCGATCTGCATCGCGAAGACGCAGTTGAGCCTCTCCTCCGACCCTCGGCTCAAGGGTGCCCCGACCGGCTGGACCCTGCC
>CAWCBS010000005.1:0-10889 GCA_963793875.1 uncultured Chloroflexia bacterium
CCTCGGGCAGGCGGAACCCGCGCCGCGCGGAGGTCCGGGCCACCCCGAGCGACCCCGGACAGGCGTTCGTCCACAACCGGCTCGCCGGCCCCCAACCGGCCCCCTGTGGACCACCGGCTCTGCTGAAAACTGGCGGAAAGGCCTGTAGTCTGATGCCCATGGGACCGGTCGACTGGGGCACGGGGCGGCCAGGAGTCCCCCTGTGCTAAGTTGCGGCCGTGCTCGCCTACCTGAGCGGAGCCGGGCTGGAATTCGGCTTCGCGGTGACGACGGCAAGCTCTTCGGGCCGTGCCGTCACGCCTGTCGTCATGCCCGCTGACCCCGACCCCGGTCTCACCGGGACCCAGCTGATCGGCCTCGGGGTCTATCTGGCCGTCGCCTTCGCGGTGCCGCTGATCGCCGGGCTGCTGGTCGACCAGGCGTTCCACATCAGCCCCGCGGGCCTGCTGCTCGGCCTCCTGGTCGGAATCGCCGCCGCCGGTCTCGGCCTCCGGGCACAGCTGCGGAGGTACCTCTGATGCTGCCCGGTGCGGCGACGCCGGCAGCCGGTGCCACCACGGCCCCCCGCCATGCGCTCAACGTCACGGCGGCGGCCTGCGCCGGGATGGCGGTGGTGGCCCTGGTGGTCGCCGCGGCTCTCGGCCAGCCCGTCGCCGGGGTGGCCCTGGCCCTGGGCCTGCTGCTCGGCGCCGGCAACGGCTTCCTGGCGGTCCGGCTGCTCGGCCTCGGGGTCGCCTTCGCGGCGACCAGCCTGCTGCGCCTGCTCCTCCTCACCATGCTCGCCATCGCCAGCGGCTTCGTGCTCGGCTGGGACCGGGCGATCCTGGTAGCGGCGGGCATGGCGGTGGCCCAGCTGGTCCTCTCCGGCGCCTCCCTCCGCGAGGTGCTGCGAGCCCGATGACCATACCGATGGCCGGCCTGCTCCTCGCCGACGCCACGCCGGGCACGCATCCGACCATCAGCATCTGTGGGGGCGGTGGTTTCTTCTGCACCTATGACGCGGACACCCTGATCTCCGCGGGGATCGCCGTGGTGGTGACCCTGGCCATCGGGCTGGTGCTGGCGCGCACGGTCCGGAGCGGCAAGCCGGGACGGCTTCAGATGGTGTTCGAGCTCTTCCTCAGCTACGTGCGCAACCTGATCCACGACACGGTCGGCGCCGACGCCCCCGCCTTCGTCCTGCCCCTCGCGGCCACCATCGGCTTCTTCATCCTGGTGGCCAACTGGCTCGACTTCTTTCCGCTCCAACAGCCGGTGGAGCCGGCCAACGCCGACCTCAACCTGCCCCTGGCGATGGGCCTGATCGTCTTCCTGCTCAGCCAGGCGTACGCGATCAGGGTGCGCGGGGTGCGCGGGTACCTCCGCCACTTCAGCAAGCCCGAGGAGATGAACATCGTCGTCCGGGTCCTCTTCGTGCCCCTCAACATCATCGAGGAGCTGGTCAAGCCCATCACCCTGGCCCTCCGACTTTTCGGCAACATCTTCGCCGGGGTGGTGATGGTCTACCTGCTGGGGTCGCTCTTCGAGGCCTGGTTCGGCGCGTCCGTCGTCACCACCGCGCTCTCGCCGATCGCCATCCTCGGGATGACCGTCTGGAAGCTCTTCGACGTCCTGTTCATCGGCAGCATCCAGGCCTTCATCTTCATGCTGCTCACGATCATCTATTTCGGCCAGGCCCGCGAGGGGGCCGGAGAGGAGGGGCATGAGGCCCCCAGTCCCGCCTAAAGCACCACAGGAGAGTTGGACCCGATGCCACTGCTAGCCGACGCCGTGAACGCTCATTCCATCATCCTGGCCGGGGCGCTGATCGCCGCCGGTCTGGCCCTCGGCGGGGGCGCCATCGGCGCCGCCATCGGTGACGGGCTGGCCGGCAACGCCACCATTCAGGGCACCGCCCGCCAGCCAGAGGCCCAGGGTCGCCTCACCGTGATCATGTTCCTGATCGTCGGCCTGGTCGAGGCGATGTACTTCATCAACCTGGTGCTGGGCTTCTTCTTCATCGTCAGCTACGGGGCAACGAAGTCCTAACGTGCCGCTGATGCTCGCCGCCAACTCTCCCAACGCGGGCCTGCTGTCGCCCAACGGGACCCTGATCGCCGAGGCGGTCGCCTTCCTGCTGATGGTGCTGATCCTCTGGCGTTGGGTCTATCCGACCGTGATCCGGATGGCCGAGCAGCGGGAGAGGACGATCGAGGCCGGCCTGCAGCAGGCCCAGGAGGCCGAGAAGCGCCTGGCCGACGTCAGCGTGCAGGTGGAGAAGCTCGTGGAGGACGCCCGCACCCAGGCTCGTGAGATCGCCGACCGCGCCCATCGAGCGGCGGCCGCCGAGGCCGAGCTCACCCGCGCCACGGCCCGGCACGAGGCCAAGATGTTCGCCGAGCAGGCGCGCACCGACATCGCCGCCGAGCGCGAGCGGGCGCTGCGCGAGCTGCGCACCCAGGTCGGCGCCCTGGTGGTCGCCGCCGCGGCCCGGGTGCTCGGGGACGCGATGGACCCCGAGACACACCGCAAGCTGATCGACCGTTCCCTCCACTCCCTGGAGGAGCCGCCCCGATGACGGCGCCCCGGGAGCCGCGCTGATGGCCTCGGCGCTTGCCCGCCGCTACGCGGAGGCCTGCTACGACGTCGCCCGTGAGCGGGTCGGCGTCGAGCCGATCGGCGTCGACCTGGAGCGGGCCCGCGAGATCCTCGGCGACCCCCGGGTCCAGGCGGTGATGGCCAATCCGCGGGTGACCATCGCCGAACGGAGCGGGGCTCTGACCGGCCTGCTGGCCGGGCTCGCCGCCCCGGCTCGCAACCTGGTCATGCTCCTGGTCAGCCACGGCCGCTTCCGGCTCCTCGACGAGGTGGTCGAGGAGTACCGCCGCCTTGTCGACGAGGCGAGCGGCGTGCTCCGGATCGTGGTCAGGTCGGCGGTGCCCCTCGACCGGACCGCCTCGCGGCGGATCGAGGGCGTGCTCGCGGTCCGGTTCGGACGGGCGGTGCGCATCGAGGCGGTCCACGACCCCGAGATCATCGGCGGACTGGTGATCGGGATCGGCGATCGGGTCATCGACGACAGCGTCCGCAGCCATCTTCAGCAGCTCCAGGCCGCCACGGCCTGATCGGAGGTCAGGGACAAACTCCAGCCATGGCAATACGAAGTGACGAGATCGGTGACATCCTGAGGCGGCGCATCGCGAGCTTCGACTCGGCCGTGGTGGAGGCCAGCGAGGGCGTGGTGACGTCGGTCAGCGACGGCATCGCCCGCATCTACGGCCTGGACGCGGCGATGGCCGGCGAGCTGCTCGCCTTCCCCGGCCCCGACGGTCAGGGCTCCGTGCTCGGGCTGGCCCTCGACCTGCGCGAGGACGGCGTGGGGGCGGTCATCCTCGGCCCCTACGAGCACCTCCAAGAGGGGGACACCGTCCGCACCACGGGCCGAATCGCCCAGGTTCCGGCCGGCGAGGCCGTGATCGGGCGGATCGTCGACGCGCTCGGCCAGCCGATCGACGGGCGCGGGCCGCTCGACACCTCCGACACCATGCCCCTGGAGCGGATCGCGCCCGGGGTGCTGCTCCGCCAGGGTGTCACCGCCCCCCTGCAGACCGGGATCAAGGCCATCGACTCCATGTTCGCGATCGGGCGGGGCCAGCGCGAGCTGATCATCGGCGACCGCCAGACCGGCAAGACGGCGATCGCCCTCGACACCATCATCAACCAGCGGGGCGGCGACGTCGTCTGCATCTACGTCGCGGTGGGCCAGCGGGCCTCGACGGTCGCCCAGGTGGCCGCCACCCTGCAGCAATTCGGGGCGATGGAGTACACGACCATCGTCGCCGCCACCGCCGCCGACCCCGCCCCGCTGCAGTACATCGCACCCTATGCGGGCTGCGCCATGGGCGAGTGGTTCATGCAGAAGGGGCGGCATGCCCTGATCGTCTACGACGACCTCAGCAAGCACGCCGATGCCTACCGCCAGCTCTCCCTTCTGCTGCGCCGGCCGCCGTCGCGCGAGGCCTACCCGGGCGACGTCTTCTACCTCCACAGCCGGCTCCTCGAGCGCTCGGCCCGGATGTCCGACGACCAGGGTGGCGGGACCTTCACCGCGCTCCCGGTCATCGAGACCAAGGCCAACGACGTCTCCGCCTACATCCCGACCAACGTGATCTCGATCACCGACGGTCAGATCTACCTGGAGACCGACCTCTTCAACGCCGGCACCCGGCCGGCGATCAACGTCGGGCTGTCCGTCTCGCGGGTCGGCTCCGCCGCCCAGACCAAGGCGATGAAGCAGGTCGCCGGCCAGCTCAAGCTCGACCTCGCCCAGTACGGGGAGCTCAAGGCCTTCTCCCAGTTCGCGGCCGACCTCGACAAGCGCACCCGCGCGACCCTGGAGCGCGGCCAGCGGATGACCGAGCTGCTCAACCAGCCTCAGTACGAGCCGGTCCCCTTCGCCCGCCAGGTGATGGCGATCTTCGCCGGCACCCACGGCTATCTCGACGACATCCCGGTCGACCGGGTCAGCGACTTCGAGCGCGCGCTGCTCCGCTTCCTGGAGCAGGAGCACCCGGAGCTGGAGCGGGAGATCGTCGCCAAGGCCGCGGTCTCCGACGAGCTCGACGCCAAGCTGCGCGCGGCGATCGAGGACTTCAAGAAGGGCTTCGCATAGTGGTCGCCTCCTGATGCCCAGCCTGCGCGACCTCCGCCGCCGCATCCGCACCGTCGCCAACACCCAGAAGATCACCAAGGCGATGGAGCTGGTGGCCGCCTCCAAGCTGCGCCGCGCCCAGGAGCGGATGCAGAATGCCCGCCCCTACGCCGACGAGCTGAGCGGGGTGATGGCCGAGCTGATGGCGCGCACCTCCGGGTATCACCACCCCTATCTCGCGGTGCGCCCGGTCAAGCGGCGCTGCCTGATCCTGGTCACCAGCGATCGCGGGCTGGTGGGAGCCCTCAACAGCAACAGCATCCGGGTCGCGCTGCGGGAGTCGGCGGGGGATGGCGTACCGGTCGCGCTGGTCACCATCGGGCGCCGGGGCCGCGACGCCATGCGCCGGCTGCGCCGCGACCTGGTGGGCGACGTCAGCAACTACGGAGACCGCCCCACGCTCGGCACCGTGCTGCCCGCGATCAGGATCGCGATGCAGCGCTACGAGCAGGGCGAATGCGACCAGGTCGACCTGGTCTACGCGCGCTTCCTGAGCGCGGGGCGCCAGGAGGCGACGCTGCAGCGTGTCCTCCCCGTCGAGCCGCCCGCCGCCGACGCCTCCCGGCTGGTCGCGGACTTCGAGTACGAGCCGGACACCGCCGAGGTGCTCGACGCCCTGCTGCCCCGCTACGTCGAGGCCCAGGTGTACCGCGCCGTGCTGGAGAACCTGGCCAGCGAGCAGGCGGCCAAGGTCATGGCCATGCACAACGCCGAGGAGAACGCCGGCGACCTCATCCAGAGCCTCACCCTCACCGCCAACAAGGCCCGGCAGGCCAGCATCACCACCGAGCTGATGGAGGTGGTCAGTGGGTCCACCGGCCTCGAGGCCTGAGCGACCGATTCAAGGAGTCATCGGACAAATGGCAGTTCCGGAGAAAGTCACCAGCACGGGCCGGGTGGTCCAGGTCATGGGGCCGGTCGTGGACGTCTCCTTCGCCGGCGGCCGGCTGCCGCACACCTACGACGCTCTGGAGATCGCCCGCGAAGGGTCCACGCGGCTGGTGCTGGAGGTCGAGCAGGACCTGGGCAATGGCGTGGTCCGGACCATCGCGATGGATTCCACCGACGGGCTGCGCCGGGGCGACGAGGCGGTGAACACCGGACAGCCGATCACCGTCCCGGTCGGGGAGCTCACCCTGGGCCGGATGTTCAACGTCATCGGCGACCCCATCGACGGGATGCCGGCCCCCGAGGCGGAGCGCCATCCCATTCATCGCAAGCCGCCCGCACTCAGCGAGCAGGACGTGAGCCAGCAGATCCTGGAGACCGGGATCAAGGTCATCGACCTCATCTGCCCCTTCTCCAAGGGATCCAAGATCGGGCTCTTCGGCGGCGCCGGGGTGGGCAAGACGGTCGTGGTCAACGAGATGATCCGCAACATCGCCGAGGAGCACAGCGGCTACTCGGTGTTCGCCGGGGTCGGTGAGCGCACCCGCGAGGGCCGCGACCTCTACGGCGACATGAAGGAGTCGGGGGTCCTCGGCCGCACCGCTCTGGTCTTCGGCCAGATGAATGAGCCGCCCGGCGCCCGGGCCAGGGTGGCGCTCACCGGGCTCACCCTCGCCGAGTACTTCCGCGATCAGAAGAGCGCCGACGTGCTCCTCTTCATCGACAACATCTTCCGCTACGTCCTGGCCGGGGCCGAGGTGTCGGCCCTGCTGGGCCGGATGCCGAGCGCGGTCGGGTACCAGCCCACCCTGGCCACCGAGATGGGCGACCTCGAGGAGCGGATCACCTCGACCCGCAACGGCTCGATCACCTCGGTGCAGGCCGTCTACGTCCCCGCCGACGACTACACCGATCCCGCGGTGACGACGACCTTCGCCCACCTGGGGGCGACCGTGTCGCTCTCCCGCGCCCTCACCGAGATCGGCATCTACCCCGCCGTCGACCCCCTCGACTCGACCAGCCGGGCCCTCGACCCCCGGGTCGTCGGCGAGGAGCACTACCGGGTCGCCACCGGGGTCAAGCGGCTCCTCCAGGAGTACAAGGACCTCCAGGACATCATCGCCATCCTCGGCCAGGAGGAGCTCACTGACGACCAGAAGCTGAGCGTCGCCCGTGCCCGGCGGGTGCAGCGCTTCCTCTCCCAGCCGTTCAAGGTCGCCGAGGCCTTCACCGGCCGGCCCGGCATCTACGTGAAGCTGGAGGAGACGATCCGCGGCTTCGCCGAGATCCTCGAGGGGCAGCACGACGACCTCCCCGAGGACGCCTTCTACATGGTGGGGACCATCGACCAGGCGGTGGCCAAGGGGCGCGAGCTGGGTGGCGAGGCCACCGACGGAGCGGAGGCCCCCGCTGACGCCACGCCGGCCGCCGAGCCCGCCGCCGACCCGGCGGCCGGGGCTCCGGCCACGGTGGGGTGACCGCCGATGGCGAAGCTCCAGGTCGAGCTGGTGACCGCTGAGGGGCGGGTGCTTTCCCAGGAGGCCGACTTCGTGCTGGCCCCGGGCGCGGCGGGCGACCTCGGGGTCCTGCCCCGCCACGTTCCCCTGCTCACCGCTCTCCGGACCGGCGAGGTGATGGTGCGCAACGACGGGGTGGAGGAGTTCCTCTTCGTCTCCGGGGGTGTCTTGGAGGTCCTCCCCGACCGGGTGGTCATCCTCGCCGATGCCGCCGAGCGGGCCGAGGACATCGACCAGGCCCGGGCCGAGGCCGCCCGCAAGTCAGCCGAGGAGGTCCTGGCCGAGAACGCCGGCGACGCCATGGCCGCGGCCAAGCTGGAGCGGGCCCTGTACCGCCTCCGGGTCGCCGAGGTGCGCCGGCGTCGCCGGGACCGCGGCGCCCCCGGGGCGTCGTAGCCGGCGGGCGCTCCTGGCCGCCCGACACCGAGCCGGTTCGGTTCAGCTGCCCAGGAAGAAGTCGCCGCTCGTGAGGTCGTCGTTGATCTGCTGGTACTCGCCGCCCTCGCAGTCGAGGGCGATCCCGACCGCCGCGTAGGTGGGGTCGGTGAAGGCGACCACGTCGACGGTGGTGGAGCCCAGGCACTCGTCCAGGCCGGAGATCAGGGTCCCGTTGCCGAGGTTGAAGTCGTTGGTGCCGGTGAAGACGAGGTCCGACCCGCTGCTGCTCTTGGTGGTGTAGCCGCCCTGGCAGTACTGGGAGCTGCCGTCGGAGGCGGTCGCCAGGGTCAGCGTGGAGCAGTCACCCTCTCCGCTCGTCATCCCGTTCCCGCTCAGCAGCGACCCGAAGTAGGTGTTGGCCGGCCCCGGGGTGGGGAAGCCTACGTAGAGGACGTAGTCCTCGACCACGTTGGAGTTGTTGCTCAGGTCGCAGAGCTCCTGGCCACTCTCGCCGCTGCCGAGGTAATCCGCACTGCCCTGGGCCTCGCAGACGTTGTCGGTGTCGCCGGTGATGTAGCTGGGCAGGACGCTCGCCAGCGCGGTCAGTGACGAGGACGGGCTGGCCACCGGGGTGGCGGTCGGGGCGGCGCTAGCCGTCGCGGTCGCGCTCGGCGAGGTCGAGGGGGTCGGTGCGACGCACTGGCCGGCCTGGAGGCGTTCCCCGCTCGGACAGGCCGCCAGCGGCGAGGGCGCGGCGGTCTTGCTGAAGGGGGGCAGCTTGGCCCCGGCGGCGAGCCCCAGGTACCCGGCGATGAGGACGATGACGACGCCCACGGCGATCAGGGCCATCAGCCCTCGGCCGCGCTTGCCCGGAGGGGACGGAGGCGGGGTCCAGGCTGGTGGCGGCCCTCCGGGAGCGCCCGGGCCGGGAGGCGGTGTCCAGCTGGGGGGCGGGAAGCCGGGCGGGGGCCCTCCGGCAAAGCCCGGGGGTGGCGGGGGCGGGAACCCGGGCACCGGGGACGGGGGAGGAGGAAAGCCGCCGGTTGCGGGCGGGAACCCGGCGCCGGGGGCGGGCGGCTGGCCGCCCGGGGGCGGCGGTGGCGCGTAGCCCATGTCGGGTGGCGGGGGTGCAAAGCCGGCCCCGGGGGGCGGCGGCATGAATCCGGTTCCGGGGGGCGGGGGCATGAATCCCGTTCCCGGGGGCGGGGGCGGGAAGCCCGTCCCGGGAGGCGGGGGCGCGAAGCCTGCCCCGGGAGGCGGGGGTACGAAGCCTGTCCCGGGAGGCGGAGCGGCGAAACCCACACCAGCGGCCTCCGGGGGCACGGCGGACCAATCGCTCACCGGGTATCCCAGGGCGCGGGCGAACTCGCCCGCCGCCCAAAGGCTTGCCCGCGGATCCAGCGCGCCACGCTGGGCCAGGCTGGCCGACACCGCCTGCACCGCCGCGTCCGGGCCGGCCGTCGCGACCTGCTGGGCGAGCAGAGAGCTGGTTCCCGCTCTGGACGCGGCGACCAGCGCCTCGGTCTCCGCCGGGGCGGTGGGGAGCAGCTTGTTGAGCACGTTGCCCAGCTGGTGGGGGTTGGCCAGGATCTCCGGCCCGTGGTCCCTCACCGCCTCCGCCAGCGCCTGGCGGGCCAGCCCCTGGGGGTCGAGTTCCCCGGTCGGTGCGTTCATGCCATGCCCCCTGCCTCAACCCGGTCGGACGGAGCCACAGGCGGGATCGTAGGGGATGCCGGGTGGGGCCTGCCGGCGGGCCGGGAGAGAGGCGGGGAGGGGCTGACGGCGCCGGGCAAGGGCCTCCCGGGCTCGCTAGTTGCCTCTTCTAAGTTAGCATGCTAAGGTAACAGGTATGGACCTCACCCTCAGCCGCACTCTCCACACCCTGACCGCCCGGCTGGACCGGGCTGCTGATCGGATCCTCCGGACCGAGGCCGCTCTGTCGTATCCGCGGTTTCTGGCTCTGGTGATGGTCGGCCTTTACGGTGCCGATACGCAGCGCGCGCTCGCCGAGCGCCTCGGCGTCACGGAGCCGTCGGCCAGCCGCATGACCCGTGTCCTGGAGGAGGCCGGCTATCTCGACGCTGCCCCCGACCCCCGGGGTGGCAATCGCCACCGGCTCAGGCTCACGCAGAGCGGGCGGCGCCTGGTGGAGCGCTGGGGTGGCAGCTTCGAAGAGCGGCTGGCGGCTCTGACCCGAGCGAGCGGCGTTCCCTACTCCGAGTACCTCCAGATGACACAGCGCCTTCTCGACACGCTGGACGAGAGTGCCACCCCGCAGAGCCGGGCCCGGCAGGCCACGGCGGGCGGTTCCGGTGGGACCAAGCGATGACGGGCGCACCCCGACCCTCCGAGCTCTCGACCGTGAGCTCCAAGGACGGAACCCCGATCGCGTACCGGAGCTATGGCGATGGTGAGGGGATCATCATCGTCGGCGGGGTCCTGTCGACTGGCGAGGACTACGTCCGGCTGGCCCAGGCTCTGAAGCGGACCTTTGCCGTACACGTCGTCGATCGGCGAGGCCGTGGCCAGAGCGGTCCTCAGGGCGCCGACTACAGCGTCGAAGCGGAGTGCGAAGACCTGCTGGCCGTCCAGGCGGCGACCGGGGCCGCGGTTGTCTTCGGCCACAGCTACGGCGGGTTCGTCGCCCTTGAGGCGGCGCGGCAGACGCAGGTCTTCTCCCGAGTCGTCGTCTATGAGCCGGGGGTGTGCCTTGGTGGATCGCTGCCCAGCGGCTGGATGGCCCGCTACCGAGAACTTCTGGCAGCGGGCCGGAGCCGGGCCGCCTTCGCCTGCTTCGCTCGAGCGTACGCGCCGTGGCCGATCTCCGCGATGCCGCTGTGGTACCTGCAGACCATCCTTCGCATGGTGATCCGCGGCGAGCGATGGCGCACTATGGAGCCCCTGCTGGCAACCAACCTAGCCGAGCACGAGCAAGAGGTGCGGCTCGACGATGGCACGGCGAGCCGTTACGCGTCGATTGAGAGCAGGGTGCTGCTCCTCGGAGGCGCGAAGAGCCGGCCGTTCATGACGACATGCCTCTTCGAGGCCCTGCAGAGAGCCATCCCCTACTCGTCGGTGGAGATCCTCGCTGGCCTCGATCACTTCGCGCCCGACCAGAAGGCACCGGAGGTCGTCGCCGACCACATCCGGGAGTTCCTTCGCTAGCCGGGGTGGGGTCGGCGGGAGTGGGAGCGGGGGCGGGGGCGATGAGCATGTCGCCTCAGCGCTGCACCGTTTCGGGTATCAGGCCGGGCCGCTGGCAGCGCCCTGGCTAGAAGAGTCCGACGATGTTGCCCTCGTCGTCGATGTCGACCTGCTCGGCCACCGGCGCGGCGGGGAGCCCGGGCATGGTCCGCATCTCGCCGCTCCGCAGGAAGACGAAGCCGGCCCCGGCGGCGGCCCTGACCTCGCGGATG
>CAWCBS010000006.1:0-88298 GCA_963793875.1 uncultured Chloroflexia bacterium
GCGGGCACCTGCCAGCCGCGCTTGCGGAGCCCGTCCGAGACGTCGAAGACCGAGTAGCGGCCGATCTCCGGCTTGAGCGTGAAGGCGAACACCGGCAGCTCACTGCCGTCGGTGACCAGCCGGAAGGGCCCCATGCGCGCGATGGCGGCCGAGAGGTGCTGGGCGGTGTCGAGGCAGGCCTGCTGCACCCGGCGATATCCCTCGAATCCCAGCCGGATCAGGTTGTAGTACTGGGCGATCACCTGGGCCCCGGGGCGGGAGAAGTTGAGCGCGAAGGTGGGCATGCTGCCGCCCAGGTAGTTGACCCGGAAGACGAGCTGCTCGGGCAGCGCCGCGCGGTCGCGCCAGATCACCCAGCCCACGCCGGGGTACACCAGCCCGTACTTGTGCCCGGAGGTGTTGATCGAGGCCACCCGGGGGAGGCGGAAGTCCCACTCGAGGTCGGGCTGGACGAAGGGCGCGACGAAACCGCCGGAAGCGGCGTCGACGTGGACGGGAATGTCCGGCCCACCGCCCTGGTGCAGGCGGTCCAGCGCCGCGGCGATCTCGGCGACCGGTTCGTAGCTGCCGTCCTGGGTCGAGCCGAGCACGGCCACCACGCCGATGGTGTTCTCGTCGCAGAGCTTCACCGCCTCCTCACCGGTGAGGTGGCGCCGTTCCTCCTCCATCGGCACGTAGCGCGGCTCCACGTCCCAGTAGCGGCAGAACTTCTCCCAGCAGACCTGGACGTTGATGCCCATCACCATGTTCGGCCGTTCGGCGGAGGCTCCGGCGGCGCGCCGCGCCCCCCGCCAGCGCCATTTGAGCGCCATCCCGGCGAGCATCGCCGCCTCGCTCGACCCGGTGGTGGAGCAGCCGACCGCGGTCTGATGCGGCTGTGCATGCCAGAGCTCGGCCAGGATGTGCACGCAGCGGCGCTCGATCTCGGCGGTCTGCGGGTACTCGTCCTTGTCGATGACGTTCTTGTCGGCCGCCTCGGCCATCAGCCGCCCGGCCTGGGGCTCCATCCAGGTGGTGACGAAGGTGGCCAGGTTGAGGCGCGCGTTGCCGTCCAGCATCAGCTCGTCGTGGACGACCTGGTAGGCGACCTCGGGGTCCATCGACTGCCGCGGGATTCGGAGCTTGGGCACGCCGGTGCGGGCGGGCCCGCTCGCGTAGAGCGGATTGAGCTCCAGGCTGGACTTGCCGGGCTCGTGGTGGTGCAAAGGCACGTGGTTCCCTCCCATGTCGCGCCGCTGTCGGGCTCGCCCTGGGAGAAGGGTAGCCGGGCCTCAGCCGGGCGTGTGATCGTCCCTCACGACGGTCCCGGAGGAGACGGCGGGAGAGAAGATCCCGCGGGCGACGAAGTCCAGGTTGGCGGCGGTCCTCCGCCGCACGGCGTCCGGGGAGTAGACGGGCTCTCCGAGGTGGCGCTGCATCACCGGCTCCATGAGCAGGGGCCCGAGGATCACCGACAGGACCTGGTAGGGTCGCCACTCCGGATCAGAGTCGGGCCGCAGGCCTCCCGCCTGCTCCAGCAGGCGGAGCCCTCTCTCGACGGAGTTGACCAGCTCATCCAGGATCGTGGTGCCGGCCGGGGTCTCGTCGAGCAGGCAGCGGCGCAGGTAGCCGCGGATCTCTGGGCTGCCGCCGATCACGTCGGAGATCGCGACCGACATGGCCCGGGCCAGCAGGTCGGCGGGGAGGGTCTTGGGGAGCGCCTCGAACCGCTCGAGGAAGAGCCGCAGCACCGACTCGTCGACGGCGGCTCGGAGCCCGTCCTTGGATCCGAAGTGGTGGACGACCAGCCCCGGGGACACCCCGGCAGCCTGGGCGACGGTGCGCAGCGAAACCCCGAACCCGGAGGCGGCGAAGAGCCCGAGGGCCGCCTCGCGGATCTTGGCCCGCGCGCTCAGGTCGGATTCCTGGACGGTGGGGGAGTGCGCGCTCACGAAGCAATCCTAACGTATAAGCAATTGCTTTGGAGCATCACGAGTGATATGGTCGTATCTTGAATTGAACACTCATTCAACCATCACCGAGTTGACGGCCCCGGCCGGCGGGGCGAGACTCTCGGGTGCCGTGGGCGGCGCGGGCGGAGGGGACGCACACGTCGCCCGCTGGGCCTCGCTCACCGTGCTCTGCGTCGCCGTCCTCATGGTCAACCTCGACAACACCATCCTCAACGTGGCCCTGCCCACCCTGGTCGAGAAGCTGCAGGCCACCACCGACCAGCTGCAGTGGATCGTCGACGCGTACTCCATGGTGTTCGGCGGCCTGCTCCTGGTCGCCGGGAGCGTGGCCGACCGGTACGGGCGCAAGAAGCTCTTCCTGGCCGGTCTCGCCGTCTTCGGAAGCGGCTCGCTGGGCGCTGCCTTCTCGGGCAGCGTAGGACCGCTGATAGCCTGGCGAGGGCTGATGGGTGCCGGTGCGGCGATGACCATCCCCTCCGGTCTCTCGATCATCAACGACATCTTTCGCGACCCCGGCGAGCGGGCTCGGGCCATCGGCATCTGGGCCGGCACCATCGGGCTGGGGATCGCCATCGGGCCGGTGGCCGGCGGCCTCCTGCTCGCCCACTTCTGGTGGGGTTCGGTCTTCCTGGTCAACGTCCCGGTGGTCGCCGCCGGCCTGGTGGGGACGGCGCTGCTCGTCCCCGATTCGCGGAGCGCCCGGCCGCGGCGCGCCGACCCGGCCGGCGCCCTGCTCTCGATCGGCGGCTTGGGCCTGATCCTCTGGGCGATCATCGAGGGGCCGGTGCACGGCTGGTCGTCGCCCGCGGTGGTGGGCGCCCTGCTCGGCGGGGTCCTGCTGTTCGGGGGCTTCGTGGCCTGGGAACGTCGGGTCGACCACCCCATGCTGCCGCTCGGGTACTTCCGCCGTCGTCGCTTCAGTGTCGCCATGGCGGCGCTGGCTCTCGGGCTCTTCGCGCTGACCGGCGGCCTCTTCCTCCAGACCCAGTTCCTCCAGTTCTTCCTCGGCTACTCGCCGCTCGGCGCCGGGGTGCGCATCCTGCCCATCGCCGGGCTGGTCGCGGCCGGCGCCCTGGTGTCGGCCTGGGTGGTGCGGGTGGTGGGCACCAAGCTGACCGCCGCCGCCGGGCTGCTCCTGCTCGTCGGCGGGCTCGCCCAGGAGGCAGCGGTGGCGACCACCGCCGTCACCTACCTCGCGGCCCTCCCCGGGATGCTGCTGATCGGCATGGGGGCGGGCTTACTCTTCCCGGCGGCCACCGACTCGGTGCTCGGAGCCCTCTCCCAGGGGGACGCGGGGGTCGGCTCGGCTGCCAACAGCACGGCCATCCAGGTGGGTGGCGCGCTCGGGGTGGCGGTGATCGGCAGCGTCCTCTCGACCCGCTACCAGGCGGCGATGACCCCGATCCTCGCCGGTCGGGGGGCGCCGGCGGCGATCGCCCAGCAGATCCTCGGGTCACTGGGTGGGGCGCTGGCGGTCGCTCGGGCCATCGGCGGCCCGCTCGGCGCCGGCCTGACCGCGGTGGCGCGCAACAGTTTCATGCTCGGCAACCGGACGGCGATGCTGACCGCCGTGGCGGTCACCGGGGTGGGGCTGCTGCTGGTCCTGGCCGCCCTGCCGTCGAGGGCTCGCCCCGCACGGTGAGGAGCCCCGCGACCGCGCTCGCCCGGCCGCCGGCGCTCCCGGTGAGCGCGCAATCCAGAACGGTGCGCGCTCACCGATATGGAGCGGAGGTCAGCCGAGCAGCGACTTCACCAGGCTCTCGATCTGGCTGAGCGACGCCGAGGTGCCGTCGGTGAAGACGCCCGCGAAGTTCCCGCCCTGGATGGCCAGCACGCCGGCCACGTTCTCGCCGTTGGCGGTGTACTGGTACGTGGCCGCCTCGTCACCGAGGCCGGAGAGCGGCGTGTAGTTGATGGAGAGGCCGGTCTGCTGCAGGGATGCGACCTGCTCCTGCTCCTGGGTGTTGAACCAGCTGGTGGGCACCCCGGCCCCGAGCGCCACGATGACCACCACGGGGGAGGTGCTCGCAGTGATGTACTCGCAGGCGATGCCGACCGCGCCGGACGGGAGGGCGGAGGCCGAGGCCCCCGGGGCGACGACGGTGGGGTTCGGGAGGGTCGCGCCGAGCGCGCCCCCGATGGTGGACGCCGATGGGCAGGCGGAGGCGTTGATCGCCGTCCCGGCGGACGTCGGCGTGGCGGTCGCGCCACCCGGCGCGGAGGAGCTCGATGACGGTGCGCTGGTGCTGCCGCAGCCGGCGGCCGCGGCGACCGCGGCCACCGCGATCAGCCCGACGAGCAGCGATGGAATGGTGATCCGGTGCGACATCGGATGCGGCCCCCTCGTGTCGATGCGGGACGGTTGTCCCGAGGAACCTGACATTAGGGTACATCGGGACCGATGACAAGGGCATGGAGCTGTCGGGACTTTCGAGTGGAGAAGCATCGGGGTGACTTGGGTGATGCGATGCGGCGTGAGGCCTCGGGGGGTGGGCGCCCCTGCAAGGACGCGACCGTTGGTATCCTCGGGGGCGTGCCACGGCGGTATGTGGTCTTCGGCGCGGGCGCGATCGGCGGAGTGATCGCCGGATTCCTGCACCGCGCGGAGTGCGAGGTCGTCGGCATCGCGCGTGGCGCGCACCTCGCCGCCATCCGCCAGCACGGGCTGAGCTTGCGCACCCCGGACGGTGCCTTCACCGTACGCCTGCCCGTGGCCGTCACGCCTCGCGAGATCCGCTGGCGCGACGACGACGTGGTGCTCCTGGGTATGAAGTCGCAGGACACCCAGGCCGCCCTGGACGAGCTCGCCGCCGCCGCCCCGCCATCCATCGTCGTGGTCTGCGCCCAGAACGGCGTCGCCAACGAGCGGGCGGCACTCCGCTGCTTCGAGACCACGCTCGGCATGTGCGTGATCTGCCCCGCCACCCACCTGGCTCCGGGGGTGGTGGAGGCGGAGTTGGCACCGTGTCCGGGGATCCTCGATGTGGGTCGCTACCCCTCCGGCAGCGACGCCACCGTAGTGGAGGTCGCCGCGGCGCTGCGCGCCGCCAGCTTCGACTCGCGCGCCGTGCCCGACGTCATGCGCTGGAAGCACACCAAGCTGCTGGTGAACCTCGGCAACGCGGTCGAGGCGATCTGCGGGCACCGGAGCGCCGGCGGCGAGCTGGTGGGTCGGGTGCGCGCCGAGGGTGAGGCGGTGCTCCGCGCCGCCGGCATCGACTGGGCATCGATGGAGGAGGACGCGGCGCGGCGCGGCGACCTGCTCTCGATCCGCCCCGTCGACGGGCGCATGCGCGGGGGCGGCTCCTCCTGGCAGAGCCTGACCAGAGGTGCCGGCACCATCGAAGTCGACTACCTCAACGGCGAGATCGTGCTGCTCGGCCGGCTCCATGGGATCCCGACCCCGGCCAATGCCGTGCTGCAGAGCATCGCCCGGCGGATGGCCCACGAGCGGGTTCGGCCCGGCGCCATGCGTGAGGACGAGGTGCTCGCCGCCATCACGCGGGGAGGGTGATCCGGATCGCGGTTCCCAGGCCCTCGGTGCTCTCCGCCGCCACCGTGCCACCGTGGGCCTCGACGAGGTCCCGGACGATCGCCAGCCCCAGCCCCGATCCGGCGGAGCCCGGTCCCTTGACGAAGCGGTCGAAGACGCGTGGCAGCAGGTCGGCGGGGATGCCGGTGCCGTCGTCGCGCACCGTGAGCCTCACCGCCTCCGGCGTGCCGCTCGCCTCCACCCGCACCGAGCCGCCCGCCGGGGTGTGGGCGAGCGCGTTGGCGATGAGGTTGCCGAGCACGCGCCGGAGCTGGGCGGGGTCGGCGTTCAGCGTCGGCAGGTCGGCGGCGAGCCGGCTCTGCAGGCTCACCTCCCCGGTGGCCGCCTCGGTCCGGAAGGCGTCGACCGTCTCGTTCACGAGCAGGGCGACGTCCACCGGCTCGCGCTCGGGACGGAGGGCCCCGGCCTCGGCGAGGGTGAGGGTGCGCAGGTCGTCGGCCAGCGCCTCCAGGGTGCGGGTGGCCGCGACGATCGGTGCGATGTGGGCTTCGTCAGCGGGGTTGACGCCGTCCGCGATCGCCTCCGCCTGGCTGCGAATAACGGTGAGCGGGGTGCGCAGCTCGTGGGCGATGTCGGCGAGCACCGACTGGCGCCGGCTCTCCTCGGCCTCGAGGCGGGCGCTCATCGCGTTGAAGGCCCGGGCCAGCGATCGCACCTCCCGGGGGCCGCGGACGGGGACCCGGGTCGAGTAGTCGCCGGCCTCGACGCGCCGGGCGGCCCGGACCAGCTCGCCGACCGGCGGCGCCACCCGGCGCAGGGTGATGGCGATGGCCACGATGGCGAGCACGCAGAGGGCGAGTGCCGCGATGGTGATCCCGCGGGCCACTCCCGACGAGTTGACCAGGCCGAAGACGCTGAGCAGGAGCCACACCAGGGCGGAGAGCGCGGCGAGCAGGACCAGCAGCGCGCAGCCGGCGCAGCAGCCCGCCCGCCGGGCCATGCGGGAGGCGTCACCCGGACCGCCGTTGAACTCCCGCGGTGGGAAGGGCGTCCCCTCCGGCCACCACGGGGGACGGCGCCGGCCGGCGCGCCCGCGGCCCCGGCCTGCCGCCGGCGGCTCGTGGCTCACCGGGCCACGTCCGAGAGCCGGTAGCCGACCCCGAACACCGTCTGGAGCAGCCGCGGGGCCCTGGGGTCGTGCTCGATCTTGCGCCGGATGTTCTTGATGTGGGCGTCGATGGCGCGCTCGTACGACTCGACGGCGACACCGTGCACCGCGTCGAGCAGCTGCGCCCGGGTGAAGACCCGACCCGGCTGGCGGGCCATGTGGAGCAGGAGCTGGAACTCGGTGGGGGTGAGCGCGACCGCCCGGCCCTCGACGGTCGTCTCCATCCGCGGCACGTCGAGCGTCAGGCTCTCGCCGACCCGGATCACGTCCTCCTCGGCGCGGGCGCCGCTGGTGCGTCGCAGCACCGCCCGCACCCGGGCCACCATCTCCCGGGCGCTGAACGGCTTGGTCACGTAGTCGTCGGCACCGAGCTCAAGGCCCGCCACCCGGTCGGATTCCTCGGTGCGCGCGGTCAGCATGATGATCGGGACGTCACCGTCGCGGCGGAGGGCGCGGGCCACATCCAGGCCGTCGAGCCGGGGCAGGGTGAGGTCCAGGATCACCAGGTCGGGGTGGCTGCTTCGGGCGACCTGCAGCGCCTGCTCACCGTCACCGGCGGTGAGCACTCGGAAGCCGGCGCGCTCCAGGTAGTCGCGCACCAGCCGGACGATGTCCGGCTGGTCGTCGACGATCAGCACCGTGGTCATCCTCGCGAATCCTAGGCGGTGGGTCGCCACCGCGCGTCCCACCCCGGTGTCATGGCCTCGACTATTTTCGCGGTCACCTGTGAACCCGGTGTGAGTGTGGCCGGGAGAGGTGACGGTCGCCAGACCGCCGTTTGCGCGGTCACCGGATGCTTGACCGGCGGGGGCGAACATGACACCGTGCCTTTGGATCCCGACCGCGGAACCGGCGTTCACACGAGAGCCATCTCGCCGATCGACCGCGGCGGAGAGAAGGAGGGTGCATTCGTGGCGAAGTTCCTGCTTGCGTATCACGGGGGCGGCATGCCGGAGTCCCAGGAGGAGCAGGCCAAGGTGATGGCCGCGTGGGGAGCGTGGTTCGGAAGCGCCGGCGCGGCGATCGCCGACCCGGGCAACCCGGTCTCCCAGAGCCGAACCATCGCTCCCGACGGCTCGGTGTCGCAGGGCGGCGGAGCCAACCCGGTGAGCGGCTACAGCCTGATCGAGGCGGACAGCCTCGACGCGGCGGTGGCCATCGCTCAGGGATGTCCGGTCCTGCAGGGTGGCGCGACCATCGAGGTCGCCGAGACCTTCGACGTCATGTGAGGCGCCGGCGGGGCGGCGGCGTGACGCCGTCCCGCCTTGCGCCTGCCCCCGCAGTTCGCCGGCGGATCAGCCACTGGCAGCCCTCTCGATCACGGAGCCGCGCTGGCGTTCACGCGCAGCCGCGCCATCCTCGTCGGCCGGCGGCGCGCGCGTTCGGATCCACCGCGT
Organism: uncultured Chloroflexia bacterium; assembly: GCA_963793875.1. GTDB lineage: Bacteria > Chloroflexota > Dormibacteria > Aeolococcales > Aeolococcaceae > Changshengia. The sequence continues at coordinate 8,011 of CAWCBS010000006.1, forward strand.
GACCCTGGAGAGGCCGGGCCTCGCTATCGCCGCAATCCCGGAAGCGCAGCCGGGCGCACGCAGCCTACATCGGGACGCGGCCGGATTTGCCGCCGATGCGAGCGGCACCGCGGTGCTGGTCAGCGGGTACTTCTACTGCAATCCCCCCGGCCCACCGGAGAGCAACCCGGTGACCCGGCTCTGGGTCGACAACAACGCCGGGCTCCGCCAGATCGCCGAGGTGCCGGGAGACGGCACCGCGATCGCCGTCATGACCTGGTGATTGGCGGCTCGCCGGCCCGCTCAGGGCAGGGCGAGCAGCCACACCGCGGCGAGCACACCCACCGCCGGGGCGAGCAGCGGGAAGGGCCGGGGCATCGGGTGCAGCACCAGCAGGAGGGCGACAGCCACCAGGGGCGCCGCCCCGAGGGCCACCACGGCGACGGGCTGCGCGAGCGCCTGCGCGGCGGCGGTGGCGGCCACGCCGGCGAGCAACGCCAGCCCGAGGCTGAGGCGGTGGGCCCAGACGGCACCGAGCCTCACCGCCAGCCCCACCGAGCCGCTTCGGCGGTCGGCCTCGATGTCGGGCAGCGCGTTGGCGAGCTGGATGCTGAGCGCCAGGGCCAGGGCCAGCGGCGGTGCCGCGATCGCCACCCGCGAGCTCAACTGCCCGACGGCGGCTCCGGCGGTGAGGGGCAGGCAGGCGAAGCCCACCCAGAAGGGCAGCCACGACAGTGCACCGCGCTTGAGACCGAGGTCGTACGCGATCCCCGCGGCCGCGCAGACGCCGGCCAGGGGGAGGGTCGGGAGGGGGAAGGTGGCCGCCACCCCCAACGCTATGACGAAGCCGGCGACGGTGGCAGCCAGCGCGACGCGGGGGCTCACCGCCCCGCCGGCGAGCGGCTTGCCCGGCTTGGCGACGCGGTCGTCCTCCCGGTCGCGGAGATCGTTGAACGCGCCGATGGCGAACTGCTGGGGCAGCATCACGGCCACCAGGCGCAGGCCGGTGAGCAGATCGGGCAGCCGGTGACGAGCCGCGGCCGCGGCCGCGACGAAGCAGGCGGTCACCAGCAGGGACGGCCCCGGGTGGAGCAGGGTGAAGGTGGCCCGCAGACGGGGAGGCCGCGCCGGCTTTGGAAGCCCTCGTGCGATCGGCGCGTCGGTGCGCTCTCGGATCAACCTCTCACCCCGATAAGGAGTATCGCGCGAGGCCCGGCCTGCGCCGGCCGCATGAGTGCGGCTCACGCGGCCGGTGCGGTTCCACTACCATGAAGGCTCGTTCATGTAGGCCCGTTGGGGTGGGGGGTTGCGGTGACCGAGCCGAGCCCTCGACGGAGGGCGGCTCACCGTGGACCTGCTCCGGTACGTCATTGACAACTGGCCCACCCTGGGCCCTCAGGTCGTCACCCACATCGAGATCGTGGCGATGTCAATGGTCGCGGCGGCCGTCATCGGGCTCTTCCTGGGTATCGTTGCGGCCCGGTCGGAGCGGTTCTCGGCGCTGATCCTGAGCGTCACCAGCATCATCCTGACGGTGCCGAGCTTCGCGCTCTTCGGGCTACTCTCGATCTGGGTGGGGCTCGGCAATCCGCCGGTGGTCATCGGGCTGGCCCTCTACGCCCTGCTCCCCGTGGTCCGCAACACCTCGTCCGGGATTCGAGCCGTCGACCCGGCGGTCACCGGCGCCGCCCGGGGCATGGGCATGAGCTCGAGCCAGCTGCTGCGGCGCGTGGAGCTGCCCCTGGCCGCCCCGGTCATCTTGGGTGGCATCCGCCAGGCCACCGTCATGGTGGTCGCCATCGCCACGGTCGGCGCCACGGTGGGCGTCGACGATCTCGGCCAGCCGATCCTCGAGGCGATCGGGCGGAGCGGCGCCACCCTGGTTCAGATCCTGGCCGGGGTGATCCCGGTGGCCATGATCGGGCTGGTGGCCGACGGCCTGCTGGCGGTCGCCCAGCGGGCCTTCTCCCGGGGCGCGCGCCAGGAGGCGGTGGGGTGATCACCTTCGACCGGGTGAGCAAGCGCTACGGGGGGATCACCGCCGTCGGTGAGCTCTCCCTGAACGTGGCCTCGGGGGAGATCGTGGTCCTCGCCGGGCCCTCCGGCTGCGGCAAGACCACGTCGCTGACCATGATCAATCGCCTGGTCGAGCCCACCTCGGGCTCCATCTCCATCGATGGCCAGGACACCGCCGGCATGGACGTCGACGCCCTGCGCCGCAGCATCGGATACGTCATCCAGCAGGTCGGTCTCTTTCCCCACCAGACCGTGGCCGAGAACATCGCCACCGTCCCGCGGCTGGTCGGCTGGAGCCGGCCGCGCATCGCGGCCCGCGTCGAGGAGCTGCTGGAGCTGGTGGGCCTGCCGCCGGCCGGATACGCCCGACGCCTGCCCGCCGAGCTGAGCGGCGGAGAACGGCAGCGGGTCGGTGTGGCCCGGGCGCTGGGCGCCGACCCGAACATTCTGCTGATGGACGAGCCCTTCGGAGCGATCGATCCGATCGTGCGGGTGCGCTTGCAGAACGAGCTCCTCCGCCTTCAGAAGGTGCTCCACAAGACCATCGTCTTCGTGACCCACGACATCGACGAGGCCGTGCGCATCGGTGACCGCGTCGCCCTCCTCTCCCAGGGAGGGGTGCTGGAGCAGTACGCGCGACCGGTGGTGCTGCTGGCTCACCCCGCCTCCGCCTTCGTAGCGGAGTTCCTCGGCGAGGGCCGCATGGTGCGTCGGCTGGCGCTGCTCCGGGTTCGCGACGCGCGTCTCGCCCAGCTCAACGGCTCCGTCCCTCCCACCGCGAGCGTGAGCGCTGACGCCAGCCTGCGCGACGCCCTGGACGCCGTGCTGCGCGCCGACGGCGGACGGGTCACGGTGCGCGACGCCGGTGCCGTCCTGGGAGTGATCGACGGCGACGCCATCCGCGAGGCGTCGCGGTGAACGCGGCTCAGACGGTCGCGGCCGAGAAGAGGCCTGAGCGGCGGAAGGTGCACCTTTTCGCATGGCGCCTGCTTCGGCGCCCTCTGGGGATAGCGGTGGGATGCGGTCTCGCCTTCGGCGTCTACCTGACCCTGGGCGGGACGCCCGCCGATTCCCAGGTGCTGAACGGTCCCTTCCTCACCAGCCGGCTGCTCGGCCACCTCTTGCTCTCCGGGGTCTCGTTCGCCGTGGTGGCGGCGACCTGCGTCCCGATCGGGGCGCTGCTGGCCATGGCCGGGCGGGTGCCCCGGCTGCTCGTCTTCCCGCTCGCCAACCTGGGTCAGGCGGTCCCCGGGATCGGGGTGCTCGCCCTGCTCTACGCGTTCCTCGGCATCGGGGTCGCCCCGGTGATCATCGCCCTCATCGCCTTCAGCGCTCTGCCCGTGCTGCGCAACACGCTGGTGGGGATCCAGGGCGTCGATCCCGATTCCGTTCGCGCCGCCCGGGGCATGGGAATGACCCGCTGGCAGACGCTCCGGCGCATCCAGCTGCCGCTCGCCTCACCGCTCATCTTCGCCGGGCTGCGCACCTCGCTGGTGCTGATCATCGGCACCGCCACCCTGGGCACCTTCATCGGTGGGGGCGGACTGGGCGACGTGATCGACGCCGGCATCAACATCTCCAACCGGATCGTCTTCGTGGGCGCGGTGATGGTCGCCGCCCTGGCCCTGCTGGCCGACTGGGTGCTCTCCCTGGTCGAGCTGGCGGTGGTTCCCCGCAGCGCGCGCGTGGGCTCACTTGGCCCCAGCCTGACCGCCTTGGAGGAGACACCTTGAGGAGACTCACGATCGCGGCACTCGCATCCATCCTGGCGCCGCTCGGCCTCGCCGCCTGCGGTAGCAGCAGCACGCCGGCGACCACCGCTTGCCCGGCGGGGTCCGGGAACAGCGGCCACGGCGCGCACCTCTCGATCGGCTTCAAGCCGTTCGCCGAGGAGCAGCTGTTGGCCACCATCACCCAGCAGGTGCTCCAGGCCCACGACTTCACCATCACCGACACCTTCTCGGCATCCGACAAGGCGATCGGGACCGCGCTCACCAGCGGCACCATCGACATGTACTGGCAGTACACGGGGACCGAGCTCACCGACTACCTCGGCTACACCACCGGCCAGTTCCCCACCCAGCTCACCCAGGCGTACAACTTCGCCCAGGAGAAGGACGCTCCGCGGGGCGTCTGCTGGACCTCCGACACGCCCTTCGACGACACCAACGGGATCGCCATCAAAGCGTCGGAGGAGGGCACCTACGGCACCACGCTGAGCGCCTTCGGCACCTACCTCGCCTCCCATCCCCAAACCTCGATCTGCATCCTGGCCGAGTTCCGCACCCGTCCCGACGGTCTCCCCGGGCTGGAGAAGACGTACAACCAGTCGTACAGCAGCGCCAACTACGTGACCGTGGGCAGCACCGCGGAGCAGGAGTTGAGCAGCGGCCAGTGCGCCGCCGGTGAGGTGTTCACCACCGACGCCGGCATCCAGACCGACGGCCTCTACGTGCTCCAGGACACCAAGAACCTCTTCCCGCCCGACAACGCCGGCCTGCTGGTGCGCAAGAGCGTGCTTCAGAAGTACCCGGCGATCGCCGCCCTGATGGCGCCGGTGGCCGCTCAGCTGACCACTGCCACCGTCCTCTCCCTGGACGCCGACGTCGAGGTGGACAACCAGACGGTCTCGACCGTCGCCCACAACTGGCTGGTCCAGAACCACTTCCTGGCCAGTTGAACCTGGCGAGGCGGCCGGGCCAGGCGGTCCGGCCGCCTCGCGACCACTCCGATCCTCCTCACGGGCCACGGCCCCGGCGGGTCGGCGTCGATCGTCGGTTCTGGGCGCGGCCTGCCGGAGTTCGCCCCGGAGGGATGTTGCACGTCACGATCGGGCACGGCAACGCGGCCCCGGGGGCTGCTGCATCCCGGTCAGGTTCAGGCCTCCGGCGCGCGCGCTCGCTGGGACACACTTGGCAGCGTGGGTGCACGGCCGCTCGATCCGGCGAGCCAGACGGGCGAATCGTCCGGGCGGGGCCGGCCCGCTCGGCGGGCCGCGTCAGTGGTGCGGGAGGTTCCGGGCTGAGACCTCTTGAGGCCCTCCCCGGGCTCGCCACCCCGCCGCCCGCGGTGCCAGATGCTGCATTGTCTCCGGTCCGCCTCGCGGGCTTCGGGAGCGCCGTTCCGAGCCATCCGGCCGGGCCCGATGAGGTCGCGTCGGTGGTGGCTCAGGTGTGGCCCGGCCTCACGCGCCACCTCGGACCTCTTCTCGCGCAGTCCGCCTGCGTCGGACGCCGCCTGGTCCGGCCCCCCGGCGAGCTGGCCACCCCGCTCAGCCCGGCGGCTCAAACCGCCCTCTACCGGCGGATCGCGCCGGCGCTGGCCGAGGAGGCGGCGGCCGGGGCCCTGGCGGCAGCCGGCGTCGCCCCCGACGCGATCGGCCTCCTCGTGCTCGCCTCCTGCACCGGATTCGTCCTCCCCGGGATCGACGCGATGCTCATCCCGAGGCTCGGGCTGCGCCCCGAGGTGGTGCGCATGCCCTTCACCGTCTTCGGCTGCGGCGGCGGTGCGGCCGGTCTCGCCCGGGCCTGCGAGTGGGTGAGGGGACAGCCCCAGCAGGCCGCGCTGGTGGTGGCCGTCGAGGTTCCCTCGCTCACCTTCCGACCCGATGACACCTCCGTCGACAACCTCCTGAGTGCGCTGGTGTTCGGCGACGGCGCCGCCGCCGTGGTGGTCACGGCGGGTGAGCGAGGCGTCCAGATCGGGCGGAGCCGCAGTGCCGTCGTGCCCGACACCGCCGGCGCGCTCGGCTATCAGCTCGCCGACTCGGGGCTGCAGGTGGTACTCTCCCAGCGGCTGCCGCGCCTGCTCGCCCGCGCTCTTCCCGGCCTGGTGCGCGCGTTCCTCGGCGAGAGCCGGCCCGCCGCGCTGGAGGCGGTTGCTGTGCATCCCGGCGGGCCCCGCATCCTGGAGGCGGTGGAGCGTTGCCTGGAGTTGCGCAGGGATCAGACCGCGGCCTCCTGGGCCACCCTGCGGAGCGTGGGCAACACCTCCTCCGCCGCCATCCTCTCCGTGCTCGGCGAGCTCGCCCTCGCACCCCCGTCACCGCGCGGCCGGGGTCTCGCCATCGGCTTCGGTCCGGGGCTCTCGATCGAGCTGCTGGAGCTGGCCTGGCAATGCTGAGCCGGCGCGGACGCTCGCTGCTGGTGATGGGGCTCGGCGGGATGCGGCTCGCCGAGGTGGTCTGGTCGGAGCGCAACCTCCGCCGCGCCGGTGGAGGACGCCAGGCAGCGCCGCGAAGCTTCCCGCTCATGGTCTCGGCCAACCTCGCCCTCTTCGGCCTCTGCATCGTGCCGCGGCGGCGGCGCCCGCCACTTGCGCTCGAGCTGGCGGCGCTGACCGGGCTCATGGCGGCGGTCGGGCTCCGCCTCTGGGTGATCTCGTGCCTGGGTCCGGCGTGGAACGTGAAGGCGGTGGTCCCGGAGGGGATGGAGGTGGTCACCGACGGGCCCTACCGCTGGATCCGCCATCCCAACTACCTCGCGGTCATCCTCGAGTTCGCGGCCCTTCCGGTGGCCGTGGGCGCCTACCCCGAGGCGGTGGTGCTCAGCCTGGCCAACGCCGCCGTCCTGGTGCCGCGCATCCGCGCCGAGGAGGCGCTCCTGGAGCGGGTGCCGGGCTACGGCGAGGCCTTCGCCGGCATCCCCCGGCTGATTCCGAGGCCCGGATCGGTGGGTGGCGGGAGGCAGATCGCCGGCCGGGTGAGATCAGGCGCGGGCGCCGACCGCTGATCAGCGCCACCGGTCAGACGCCGGCGAGGGAGAGCCAGTCGCGGGGTGACAGCCGCCCGAAGCCCCAGTAACCGCAGTTCACCCCGAGCAGGGCCTCGAGGGCCGCAGGCCGATCCGCGGCCCGGTCGATGGCCCGGCGGCCGGCCCCGGGGTGTCGGGCCATCAGCAGCGCGAGCCGGGTGAGCCGGCGTCGATCCCGCCACAGCCGGCCGTGCTCCAGGGTGTACGCGGCCGCCGCCGCGGCCGGCGAGACCCGCCCGCTGAGCGTGGCATCGAGGTGAACTGCCAGGCGCTCCGCAGCCAGCAGCCCGATGGCGATTCCCTCACCGGTCGTGGGGTCGTCGTACCCGGCGGCGTCGCCGACCAGGAAGAGGCGGTCGCCGGCCACCCGGCGGGGCCGCTGGCGGAAGAGCCCGGCGGCGAGAGGCCGGCCGACCGGCTCTGCGGCGGCGATCTCCGGCAGCGCCGAGCGCACCGCCCCCGCATAGTCGCGGGCGATGGAGCCGACCCTGGCGCGGTCGCCGAGCACCGAGACCAGCAGCTCATCGCTGCCGACCGGCGCCTGGTACCACTCGTGACCGGGCGCGAAGGTCACCGTGATGCCGGGCATGGCGCGGCTGTCGACGCGCCAGTGCCCGGCCAGCCCGTACCGACCGCCCGCCGCCGCGGGGGAGGTCCAGCCCGCGGCCCTGCGCATCGGTGAGTGCAGACCGTCGGCGGCGACCACGGCCCGGGCGGTGACCGCGGCTTGCTCGGTGAGCACCCCGGTGATCCCGCCGCGCCGGTCCCGGGAGAGCCCGGTGGCGCGCACCCCCTCCACCAGGGTAACCCCGGGCTCGACCCGCAGCGCCGCGGCCACGAGGGCGTCGAAGCGCAGCCGCCGCACGCCGAGCCCCCAGGCTGGTCCGCCTCCGGGTGGCGCGGGGAAGGGCGCGGTCGCGGTCACCGGGTGGCCGCGCAGCCGGTAGCTGACGGAGTGGAGCCGGGGCGCCTCGGCCGCGAGCAGGGCGTCGAGCAGGCCCAGACGGCGCAGCACGGCGACGCCGCTCGGCATCAGTCCCTCGCCGCACGCCTTGTCGCGGGGGAAGCGGGCCCGGTCGAGGACGATGGTCCGGTGACCGGCCCGCGCCAGGAGCAGGGCGGTGGCCGCTCCGCTGGGGCCGGCCCCGACCACCACGACGTCGGCATCCTCTGCGCTCACCTGACGATCCCTCGCTCCCCCGTCTGCCGCGCTCCGCCCTTCGCGGAACGCAACGGCGTCCGGTCCCAGCATGACAAATGTCACCGCGACTTCCGGAGCTGCCCCACTAACCGATCCGGGTCAGCAGGCCATAGGCTCGGGCCCATGGACGACAGCGGTTCCGCTGGGGTGGCGACGGACCCCCCGAGCTCGGCGCCGTTGGGCAGACGTTGCCACCCGGCGAGGACGTTCACTGCGAGGAGGGCTTGAGATGGACTGGACCACGCTGCTGGGATGGGGTTCTCCGATTGGCCTCGGCGTGCTCCTGGCGGGGATCGGTTTGATATGGAGGGGCTGGGCCAGCCTGCGGGCTGCCTACGCGCGCACCAAGGCCTCGGGAAGCTAGTGCACGTGCCGAGCCGGAGGGCCACCTCTGGGCCAGGGCACTAGGTTCCGCCCTGGCCGCCGGGGGGCGATGCGGAGGTGAAGGCGTGATCGTCTGCCGAACCGCCGGGTGCTCCAACCAGGCCATCGAGTTTTCGCTGCAGGGTGGCGTGCTGGTCTGGGCCGCCTGCGCCGAGCACGCCGACGGCAGCCGACCGTCACCTCGGGCGCGAGCAGCCGGAGGCGATGCCGCCGCGCTGGGGGCCCGGCGGCCGGAGCCCGCGGGCCGCGAGCCCGGGTCGCCCGCGGGGCCGGGCCATCAGCGCCCTGTTAAGATGCCCGCGATGGCGGACCCGCTCGCCAGTGGTCCCCCGAGGGCTCACCTCCGCGCGCCTCGCCGGGCGCCGGAGCCGGAGCCCGCAGGCGCTCCGAGGTCGGAGGCCTCGTTCGGCGCGGCGCGGCCCTCGGGGCTGCTCGACCGGTTGTCGCGAGTCGACACGCCGGGAATGCGGATCCTCTATCGCCTGTTCTGGCCCGGCATCTGGCTCGTCTTCCTGGCCTATCCGATCAGCGACATCCTGGGCGGCCGCTGGAACCCCGGCCGAACGGCGCTCGCATGGGCCTTGCTGACCCTCTTCGCGGCTCTCTACCTGACCAGCATGTGGCTCGCCACCGGATTCCGCAGCGAGCCGGAGCGGCCCGTGAGGTTGCTCCCCTATGCCGCCTTCGTGGCCCTCACGATCGGTCTCGTCCTCGGGTTCGGAGCCGATTTCGGAGGCCTCATGATCTACGCGGGGGTCGTCACCGGCTGGACCCTCCGCCCCTCGGCGGCCACCGCCGGGGTGGTGCTCCTGGCGGCCGTGATCGTTAGCGGTTTGGCGGTCGGCTACAGCCTCCCCCAGGTCGCCTTCGACGCCCTGATGACCGTCGCCCTGGGCGTCACCGTGATCTTCTACCGGGCCGTCGTCTGGCTGATGATCGAGCGCCGCCGTGCTCGCGAGGAGATCGCCCACCTCGCGGTGGCCGAGGAGCGCCTCCGCTTCTCCCGTGATCTCCACGACGTGCTGGGGCACAGCCTGTCGGTGATCGCCCTCAAGAGCCAGGTGGCACGCCGGCTGATCGAGCGCGATCCGACGGCGGCCCGAACCTCCCTGGCGGAGCTCGAAGCGGTGGCTCACGAATCGCTCTCCGCGGTGCGCGAGATGGTCACCGGGTACCGGCAACGGTCGCTCGCCGAGGAGTTGCGGAACGCCGACGAGATCCTGACCGCGGCCGGGATCCAGGTCGAGCTGCCCGGCGACTGGCCGCCCCCGGGGGCGCCGGCGGATGGCCTGCTCGCCTGGGCGGTCCGTGAGGGGGTGACCAACCTGCTCCGCCACAGTCGTGCCGACAGCTGTCGCATCTCGATCGGATCCGGCACCGGAAGGATCTGCCTGGAGATCACCGACAACGGAACCGGCCCGCGCGGCCTCGCGAAGTCCGCGGCCACCGGCCGGGCCGGGAGCGGGCTGAGCGGCCTGCGGGAGCGGATGGCCGCGGCGGGGGGCACCCTGGAGGCCGGCGCCGCACCGGGAGGGGGATTCCGCCTCCGCGTCGAGGTGCCCGCCGGGTGATCCGCATCCTCATCGCCGAGGACCAGGGGATGGTCCGCGGCGCCCTGGCAACCCTGCTCGACATGGAGCCGGACATGGAGGTCGTGGCCCAGACGGGGTCCGGCGACCAGGTGCTCTCGCTGGCCATGACCAGCCGGCCCGACGTGGCTCTTCTCGACATCGAGATGCCCGGGAGCGATGGGCTCGCCGCGGCCGGGGCTCTGCATGCCAGCCTGCCGGGGTGCGTGATCATCATCCTCACCACGTTCGCCCGTCCCGGGTATCTGCGCCGCGCCATGGAGGCAGGGGCCGCCGGCTTCCTGGTGAAGGACGGGCCCGTCGAGGCTCTGGCGGCGTCGATCCGGCGGACGGTGGCGGGCGAGCGGGTCCTCGATCCCCAGCTCGCCGCCGCGGCGCTCAGCGCCGGTCCCAACCCGCTCTCGCCGCGCGAGCGCGAGGTGCTCGCGGCCGCCGTCGACGGCTCGAGCATCGCCACCATCGCGACCCGCCACTTCCTCTCCGAGGGCACGGTGCGCAACTACCTCTCGTCGGCCATCCAGAAGACGGGGGCGCGCAACCGCATCGAGGCGGTGCGGGTCGCGGAGCGCCTCGGCTGGTTGTGAAGCCGGGGACCGCGGGGTCGGATCAGAGCAGGGGGGCGAGCAGATCCGCCGCTCTCTCGAGAGCGTCGACGTCCTCTGCGGTGAAGGCGTCCGGAACATCGCTGTCGATGTCGATCTGACCCACGACCCGGCCGTCGCGGCGGATCAGGACGACGCACTCGGAGCGCGTCTCCAGGCTGCAGGAGATGTAGTCGGGATCACCGGCGACGTCGGCGACCACCTGGCTCCCACCGCTCGCCACGGCGCGTCCGCAGACGCCCTCGCCGACCCGGATCCGGGTGTGATCGGTCGGCCGTCCGGCGTAGGCGCGCAGCACCAGGGTCTCGCCCTCCAGGCCGTAGAGGTAGACCGAGGTGTGGCGCGAGGACGCCGCGCGGAGGGCGCGCGCGGCGCGCTCCAAGCCGGTGCTGCCCCGAGGCAGGTCGCGCAGGGGTTCCCAGGCGGTATCGGTCATCTGGCGAGCCCCATCCTGCCACGTCATCCGCTGCCCGCAGCGAGAGGGGAGGGGCGAGCCGCCCCTGGCCCGGCCCGGCCGCAGGACACCGCGGCGGCCGCGGGCGGCCCCTTAAGCCGCCTTTAAGGGCAGCCGAATCACCCCGCCGAGCATGGCGAGCCATGGATCAGGCCATGCGCCGTGCGGGAGGTCAAGGCTCGTGAACGTTCTGAGATGCTCGCCCCGATCGAGAGCAAGGTTGATGGTCGGGCCGGTGGCCGTCCTCGGCCTGCTCGGATCCTTTCTCACCCTGGGCGCGGTGGGGTCCCCGTCGGCGGCCGCGGCGATCACGCCGTACGTGAGCGCCGGTGGACTGAGCACATGCTTCCTGCAGTCGGTGGGCGCGGTCCAGTGCTGGGGTGAGAATCAATACGGACAGCTCGGCGACGGCACCTACACAGCCTCTGTCCAGCCCATGGCGGTCGCCGGCCTCCCCCCTGCGAGCGCCATCGCCGCGGGTGACGAGGTCAGCTGCGCCATCGCCACCACTTCGGCCGCCTGGTGCTGGGGCCGGGACAACTACGGTCAGCTGGGCAACGCGACCACCGCGTCGCGGGTCAACAAGCCGGTTCAGGTGGCCGGGGGGCTCACCTTCAAGCAGCTCTCGGTGAAGGGAGACGTCTTCGCCTGCGGCCTCACGGTGGGGGATCAGGCCTACTGCTGGGGCCACAACAGCGACGGCGAGCTGGGCGATGGGACCGGCACCGACAGCCACGTGCCCGTCGCCGTCTCCCTCGCCCGGGGCAGCGTGGTGCAGATCGCCGCCGGCGACGAGCATGCATGCGCCCTGCTGAGCACCGGCGCCGTCTGGTGCTGGGGCGACAACCTGGACGGCCAGCTCGGCGACGGCACCACCGTCAACAGCAGCAAGCCGATGCAGGTGTTGGGCTTGAGCGGCGTGGGCGCCATCGCCGCCGGGGATGACGACACCTGCGCCATCACCAGCCCGGGACAGGGGTTGTACTGCTGGGGTCTGAACAACGCCTTCCAGCTCGGTGACGGCACCAACACCAACCGCACCACGCCCGTCCCCGTCGCCGGTCTCAGCAGCGGCGTGGAGCAGGTCTCCGCAGGCTTCGAGCAGACCTGCGCGATGGTCGTCGTCGCGTCGGTGCAGGCGGAGTGCTGGGGAGGCAACGGCTATGGTCAGGTGGGGGTTGGATCGCTGAGCACCACGGTCAAGACGCCGACGGTCGTCTTTGGTCTGGCGACCAATCCCGCCAGTGGCCTGGGTGGTCCAGAGCAGATCTCAGCGGGCACCTGGCACACGTGCGCCGTGCTCAACATCGGCCCGGTGGAGTGCTGGGGTCGCAACAACATGGGCCAGATCGGGGACGGGACCAAGGGCAACCGAGACCTCCCGACCCTGGTGATGGGGCTGTCCGCGGGACCCCAGGCCGTCTCCGAGGGCTGGGCCGGCGGCTGTGCGCTGGAGCAGTCCCTGCAGGTGAGGTGCTGGGGCACCGATGACGGGACCAACTTCGATCCCGAGACGTCGGCCGTCCCCCTTCTGGGTCTGGGCAGCCGAACGGCCCAGGTCGCCGCCGGCACCAATGACGTCTGCGCCCTGGCCACCACCGGTTCGCTCAGCTGCTGGGGATACAACCTGAACGGCGAGGACGGGGTTGGCGACACCGACCAGCACCCGACGCCGCAGCCGGTCATGGACATGAGCGGCGGAGTGCTCTCGGTCAGCGAGGGAGACGGGGTGACCTGCAGCATCAAGACCGGTTATGACCCGTTCTGCTGGGGCGAGAACCAGTACGGAGCGCTGGGCGAACTCGAGCACGAGCAACAGCGATGTGCCCAAGCACGTCGGTCTTGGCGTGACCCAGATCTCGGCGGAGGGGCTGGAGCACACCTGCGCCATCAGCACCTCGGGCGCCGCCTACTGCTGGGGAAGCGACATGTACGGTGAACTGGGCGATGGCACCACGACCAACAATGCCACCCCCCAGCAGGTCCAGGGACTGCCCGCCCCGGCCGTGCAGATCGCGACCGGGGGCACGTTCGATCCGTCCGTCCACCCCGCCGGCTTCACCTGCGCACTGCTGACCACCGGCGACGTGTACTGCTGGGGCTACGACGCCGATGGCGAGCTGGGCAACGGGACGACCAACACCACACCCAACACCTCCCCGGTCAGGGTGGAGCTCCAGGGTCCGGCGAGCCAGGTCGTGGCCGGACTCGCGCATGCCTGCGCCCTGCTCGACACCGGGTCGGTCGAGTGCTGGGGCGACGACAGCGTCGGCGAGCTCGGCAATGGCGGCACGGTTTCGTCGGACACGCCGATCACCGTCTTCGAGCTTGCCTCGTCAGCCATCTCCATCTCGTCGGACGATGCGCCCGCCACCTGCGCCGTGATCTACGTCCCGGCGGAGGTGGAGTGCTGGGGTGACAACGAGAGCGACGAGCTGGGCGACGGGTCCACCGCCACCTTCAGCGATACGCCGCAGGTGGTCCAGGGCCTGTAGTCACCAGCGGGGCGAGACCCGGCGTGGCTGCGGCGCTCCGCCGCAGCCACGCCGTCTGGCGCATCCGGCGCAGAGTCGAAGCATCGGCCCGGCGCCCGGGGCCTTGGAGGAAGCCCACCACGCCCATCGAGCACGTTCTCGCGGTCGTCCCGGTGTCCGACTTCGACGCTGCTCATGCCTGGTATCAGCGTCTCTTCGGCCGCCCCGCCGACAACCTGCCCATGGAGGGCCGGCTCGTCGAATGGCGAGTGACCGGGACCGGCGGGATCCAGGTGACCTGCGACCCCGGCCGTGCCGGCTCCGGCCTCGTGAACTTCGCGGTGGACGACCTGGAGCGCCATCTTGCCGAGATGGCTCGAGCGGGGCTGGCGCCCGGAGAGATCGAGACGGTGAGCAAGGGCGTTCAACTGTCCGCCCTCCGCGATCCGGACGGCAACACCATCACCTTCATCGGGAACTTCCGCATCGAGTACTGAGCCGCGACGTCGAGAGCGGCACCGCCGCCCCTTGTCACCAACCAAGATGCCGGGCCCGGATGCACGGATGCCGCAGGGCAGTCGCCCCCGGCGGCGCCCGACTAACCGACCGGAGTCCCGGAACCCGGTAGCGGGGCCAGCGCCCAGCGCACCTCGTCGACCAGCCGGTCGACGGTCGCCGCGTCGGTGGCCCAGGAGCAGACGAGCCGGATCACCGTTCCGCGCTCACCGCGTGACCAGCGATGGAAGCCCACGGCCGCGGCCAGCCGGTCGACGGCGTCGCTCGGGAGCTCGACGAACACCTGGTTGGCCTCGGCCGCGCGCGGGGGCACCCCGCAGTCGCCGAGCCCGCGCGCCAGACGCGCCGCGGCAGCGTTGGCGTGGGCCCCCAGCCGATACCAGAGGTCGTCGCCGTCGAAGAGGCGGGCGAACTGGATGCCCAGCAGCCGCCCCTTGGCGAGCAGCGCACCTCGCTGCTTCATGTGGTACCGGAAGTCGGACCGCAGCCCGTCGCTGACCAGGACCACGGCCTCCCCGCAGAGTGCCCCGTTCTTGGTTCCCCCGACAAAGAAGGCGTCGACTCCGCAGGTCGCGATCAGATCCAGCCGGGCTCCGAGCGCCGCCAGGGCCTGGGCGAGCCGGGCGCCGTCCAAGTACACCCAGAGCCCCCGGGCGTGAGCGTGGGCGCAGATGGCCTCGAGCTCGGCCGCGCTGTAGACGCCGCCCGCCTCGGTGGCCTGGGCGAGGAAGATCCCGGCCGGGCGCACGCTGTGCTCGTCCTGGTGCTGGGCCAGCACCTGGTCGACCAGCCCGGGGTCGAGCTTGCCGGTGGGCGTGGTGACCTGCAGGATGCGGTGCCCGGTGGCTTCGACGGCGCCCGTCTCGTGGACGTTGATGTGCGCCGTCTCGGCGGCGATCACCCCCTCGTGGGAGCGCAGGAAGGCGCCCAGGCAGGTGAGGTTGGTCTGGGTGCCGCCCACCAGCAGGTGGACCTCGCAGTCCCGCCCCACCTGGGCGGCGATCCGCTCGGCGGCGAGCCGCGAGTACCGATCCTCCCCGTAGCCGAGCTCCTGTCCGCCGTTGTGCGCCGCCAACGCCTCCAGGAGGGCCGGATGGGCACCCTCCGAGTAGTCGTCGAGGAACATCAGCATGCCGCGTATGGTCGCAGGCCGTGGCCCGGTCCCGGTGGACGCCCGTCGCACCGGCCGTATATAAGGGAGGTTGCGCGGCAGCCCCACGCGCAGTGCGGATGGTCAACGTCGGAGGTTCACGCCATGCCCGAGCCCGTCGTGGTCGCCCTCGGTCGCACCCCCATAGGGCGAGCCTTCAAGGGGTCGCTGGTCAACTGGCGCAGCGACGACCTCGCCGCCTTCCTGGTCGGCAGGGTGCTGGAGCAGGTCCCCCAGCTCGACCCCCACACCATCGATGACCTGATCTGCGGGTGCGGGCTGCCGGGCGGCGAGCAGGGATTCAACCTGGGGCGGGCGGTGTCGGTCCTGGCCCGCCTCAACGTCCCCGGTACCACCGTCACCCGGTACTGCTCGTCGTCGCTGCAGACCACCCGCATGGCCGCTCACGCCATCCGCTGTGGTGAGGGCGACGTCTTCCTCTCCGTCGGGGTGGAGATGATCAGCCGCTTCGGCAACGGCAGCAGCGACATGCCCGCGTGCCGGAATCCCCGGCTCGAGCCGGGCAATGCCGAGGGGTACCCCGACCTCTACATCGCCATGGGCCAGACGGCCGAGAACGTGGCCGAGCGCGAGGGGATCTCCCGGGAGGAGATGGACCGCTTCGGCCTGCGCTCCCAGGAACGGGCGGTGGCGGCCGAGGACGACGGCTTCTTCGCCCGCGAGATCGTGCCCGTCCCGCTCGGCGATGGGGCGCTGATGACCCGGGACGACGGCCCTCGCCGGGGCACCTCCCTGGAGAAGCTGGCGGCGCTGGAACCCGTCTTCCGCGAGGGCGGCCGGGTCACCGCGGGCAACGCCTGCCCGCTCAACGACGGCGCCGCCGCTGTGGTGGTGATGAGCGACACCCGGGCCAGGGAGCTGGGGATCGCGCCCGTGGCCCGCATCGTCGCCACCGGGCTGAGCGCCCTGGAGCCGGAGTACATGGGCCTGGGTCCCATCGCCGCCTCCCGCCAGGCCCTGGGGCGGGCCGGGATCACCATCTCCGACGTCGACGTCGTGGAGATCAACGAGGCCTTCGCAGCTCAGGTGATCCCCTCGGCGCGGGGGCTCGGGATCGATCCCTTCGACGATCGTCTCAACCCCCACGGGGGCGCCATCGCTCTCGGACACCCCTTCGGCATGACCGGGGCGCGCATCCTCTGCACGCTGCTGAACGGGCTCCGCGAGCGCGACGGCACGATCGGCCTGGAGACCATGTGCGTGGGCGGCGGGATGGGGATGGCGATGATCGTGGAGAGGCTCGGCTGACCCCTCAGCCGCCGGCGGCACCGCCGAGGAAGGAGACGCCGTAGGGCTCGAGCCGCTGTCCCACCGAGGTCGCCCACACCTCGGCGATCCCTTCCGCGGTCCAGCCTCCCTCGCGGTACGCCACCGCGACCTCGCGGGGATGCCCCCAGAGCAGGAGCTTGTCACCTCCCAGCCCGATGGCCTGCCCGCTGATCCCGGCGGCCGCGTCGGAGGCGAGGAAGACCACCAGCGGGGCGACGTCCTCGGGGGTCCCCAGTCCCATCTGCTGGCGGGCGATCGCGGGCAGCGGCTCGCCCCGCTCCGCGGCCTCGGCCAACGCGCCCATCCCGGGGACCGAGGCGACCATCCGGGTGACCGCATTGGGCACCACCGCGTTGACCGTGATGTTGGACCGGGCCAGCTCCAGGGCCCAGGTGCGGGCCATGGCGGCGATCCCCGCCTTGGCCGCGGCGTAGTTGGTCTGGCCGAAGTTGCCCAGCTGTCCCGAGATCGACGACACCAGGATCATCCGGCCGCCCTGGCCCTGGTCGCGCATCTGCCGCGCCGCGGCCCGCCCGCAGGTGAAGGTGCCGCGCAGGTGGGTCTCGATGACCGCGTCGAAGTCGGCGTCCTCCATCTTGAGCAGGGTCCGGTCACGGAGGATGCCGGCGTTGGTCACCATGACGTCGAGACGACCGAAGCCCTCCACGGCGGCGCGGACCAGCTGATCGGCCGCCTCCGTGGTGCCGACCGCGCAGACGCAGCTCACCGCCTTGCCGCCCGCCTCGGTCACCTCGCGGGCGGTGGTCTCGGCCACCTCGCGGTCCACGTCGTTGACCACCACCGCCGCGCCGGCCCCGGCCAGCGCCCTGGCGTAGGCCCGCCCCAGCCCTCTCCCGCTCCCGGTCACCACGGCCACCTTTCCCTGCAGGTCCACGGTCCTCTCCTCGAACAGACGAACGTCAATCTCCACGGCTCACGCGTAGTAGCGAAGGATGATCTCCGCCACGCAGGCCGGCTTGGCCTGGCCCTCGACCTCGACGGTTGCTTCGTAGAGCGCCTGGACGCCGCCCTCGACGCTCGCCGCCTCCTTGAGGACGGCCCCGACCCGGATGCTCGACCCGCACCGCACCGGGGCCGGGAAGCGAACGCGGTTGCAGCCGTAGTTCACGGTCATGCGTGTCCCCTCGACCTCGACGATCTCGTGGAGCAGGGGGATCACCAGGGCCAGGGTGAGGTAGCCATGGGCGATGGTGCGACCGAAGGCGCCGGCCCTGGCGCGCTCCACGTCGACGTGGAGCCACTGATGGTCGTCGGTGGCGTCGGCGAAGCTATCGATGGTGGTCTGGCTGATCGTGCGCCACCCGCTGTAGCCGAGATGGGTGCCGGTCAGGGAACGCAGCCCCTCCGCCCCCGTGACGGTGGGCGCGGTCACGACCCGCGTCGCTCCGTGCCGGTTGCGGTGTGGCTCCCGACGCCGGGTGCACCGGGAACCCCCGCTGGCGGCGCGTCTCCTGGTTCCGGGGCCCGACCGGGAGGTGCGGGCCGCGCCGGCGCGGGAGTGACGTCGCTGGGATCCATGACCCCCTCCTCCAACCAGCGGTGACGCCCCTCCAGGACGTCCAGCGCCAGGGTGTGGTTGGCGGTGTCGTCGTTGGCCCAGAGCGCGTCGAAGAGCTGAGCGGCGCGGCGGCCCGCCTGGCGGCAGAAGAGATCGGCGACCTCCAGGACCGCCCCGGCGCGGTCCGGTGCCTCGGAGGCGAGGGTCTCGGCATGGACCACGGCGGCCGAGATGGCGTACAGCTCGGCGCCGATGTCGACGATACGGCCGAGGAAGGCTCCCCTCTGCTCCAGCCGGCCCTGCCAGCGCGCCATGCCGTAGAAGGTGGAGCGAGCCAGCCTCCGCGAGCTGCGCTCGACGAACCGGAGGTGGGGAGCGAGACGGCCGTGCTCAGCGTAGGCCCCGGGGAGCTGGCCCTTGCCGAACTCCAGCCGGGGCAGCCAGCGCCCGTAGAAGCGGGAGGCGCGCGCGGCGGCCCTCGCCTTGTCGCCCCTGACCGCGTCGGGGGCGATGAGGTCGCCGGCGACCTGCAGGTGCTGGTCGACGGCCTCCCGGGCCACCGCCAGGTGCATCACCTGGGACGTGCCCTCGAATATGCGGAAGACCCGCGAGTCGCGGAGCACCTGCTCCACGGTGAGCGGTCGCTCACCTCGCTCCCGCTGCGAGTCCGCGGTCTCGTAGCCCCTGCCGCCGCAGACCTGAACCAGCGCGTCGACGACCTTCCAGCACAGCTCCGACGCGTAGAGCTTGGTCAGGGCGGCCTCGATGCGGATGTCGTTGCGCTCCTCGCCGGCGAGGCGGCCGCTGACGTCGACCATCGCCTCCAGCCCGAAGGCGCTGGCGGCGATGAAGGCGACCATCTGGGCCACCTCGTCGTGCTGCCCCACCGGCTTGCCCCACTGCACCCGCTGGCTGGCGAACTCGCGGGCGATCTTGGTGGCCCACTTCGCGGTGCCCACCTGGATGCCGGGAAGCGAGAGCCGGCCGGCGTTGAGGGTGCTGAGGGCGATGCGGAGCCCGCGCCCCTCGCCTCCGATGACGTTCGCGGTGGGGACGAAGACGTCGGTCAGCCGGGTCTGGGAGTTCTCGATCCCCCGCAGACCCATGAACCGGTTGGCGTGCTCGACGATCACACCGGGATCGTGGTACGGGACGATGAAGGCGGTGGTCCCACCCCGGTGGCCCTCGCCCTTGGGCACCTTGGCGAGCACCACCGCCACGTCGGCGATGGTGCCGTTGGTGGCCCACAGCTTGACGCCGTCGATCCGGTAGCCACGGCCGTCCGCGGTGGGCACGGCGGTCGTGCGCAGGCGGGCGGGGTCGGAACCGACGTCCGGCTCGGTGAGCAGGAATGCCGAGAGCTGATCGCGGGCGACGCGCGGCAGCCAGGTGCTCCGCTGCTCCTCGGTGCCGAAGAGCAGCAGTGGCTCGGCCACTCCGACCGACTGGTGCGCCGAGAGCATCGCGGAGATGGCGGGGTGCCAGCTGCCGAGCAGGCCGAGGGCCCGGTGGTAGTACACGGGGGAGAGCCCCAGCCCCCCGTACCTCTCGGGGACCTTCATGCCGAGGGCGCCGAGCTGCTTGAGGCCGTCGATCACCTCGGCGGGGAGCCGGGCCTCACGCTCGATCTGGGCGGGATCCACGCTGGTCTCCAGGAAGGCGCGCAACCTGGCCAGAAAGGCCTCGCCCCGCACCACCACCTGGGGGTCGAGCGGCGGCTGCGGTGAGATGAGGTCGAGCCGGAAGCTGCCCAGGAAGAGCTCCCTGCCGAAGCTGGGCAGCCTCCACTCCTCCTCGCGGGCCGCCTCCGCGACGCGACGGGAGTCGGCGGTCGTGACATCGGTCATCGTGGGGCCCTCAATGAGCGGCCAGTCGCGCGGCCAGGATCGGCAGACTCCGGCTTCCCATCATCAGGGTGTGGTGTGACCTCGGCGGCGGGCCCCGGGCTCATGCGGGCGGAACCGCTGCCGCCGGGTCGCTCCCGATTCCGGCCCGGAGCTGCTTCTTGTCGAACTTCCCCACGCTGGTGCGCGGAATGGCGTCGATGATCTGGATGCGGTCGGGAAGCTGCCAGCGCTGCCAGCCCCGCTCCTCCAGGTGGTGGCGCACCTGCGCCAGCGTCACCGTGCTCCCCTGCCGGGGGACGATGAAGGCGAGGGGTCTCTCCTGCCAGCGCGGGTCGGGCATGGCCACCACCACGGCTTCGGCGACCTCCGCCATGGCCATGATGTCGGCCTCCAGGTCCACCGAGGAGATCCACTCGCCCCCGGATTTGATGAGGTCCTTGATCCGATCGGCGATCACGAAGTAGCCGTCCGGCGACCCCACCGCGATGTCCCCGGTCCTGAACCAGCCGTCGGCGGTGAACTGCTCGGCGCCGGCACCCTTCCAGTAGCTGTCGATGACCCAGGGGCCGCGCACGCACAGCTCGCCCATGGTCCTGCCGTCGAAGGGCAGCTCCGCTCCCGCGGAATCGCGGATGCTCACGCTGATCCCGGGGACGGGGAGCCCCGCCTGGGTGCCGACGGCAGTGGTCAGCCTCTCCGCGTCCCAGCCCCGCATCTCGTGCTTGGGCCAGGCGACGCTGGCGAGCGGAGAGGTCTCGGTCATCCCCCAGGCCTGCAGGATCGGGATGTCGAAGTCGGTGCGGTAGCGCTCGATGAGCGAGCGGGGCGGCTGGGCCCCGCCGACCACGATGTGGCGGAGTAACGGCGGCCGGCTGCCCCGCAGGGCCAGCTCGTCGGCAACCGCCAGCCATACCGTGGGCACCCCGGCGGCGATGGTGACGTCCTCCTCGAAGAGGATGTCGACGAGCAGGCGGGGGTCGAGCGGGCCGGCGAGGAAAGCCTGCTTGGCGCCGGTGGCGACGCCGGCATAGGGCATCCCCCAGGCGTTGACGTGGAACATCGGCACCTGGGGGAGGATGCAGTCATCGGGGCCGATGCCGAGGCCGGCCGCGGAGCTGGCCGCCAGCGAGTGCAGCACGGTGGAGCGGTGGGTGTAGACGGCCCCCTTGGGGCGGCCGGTCGTCCCCGACGTGTAGCAGAGGCCGAGCGGGCTGCGCTCATCGATTTCGGGCGGCGGGTAGCGGTCCGGCTGCCCGGCGATCAGGGGCTCGTAGGCGACCAGGCTGGGCAGCGACAACTCCGGGACCTGGTCGGAGAGCACCACGATGTGCTCGACACCCCGGCGGTCGGCCTCGGGGACCCGCTCCAGGAGGGGGACCAGGTCGTGGTCGACGAGGATGGCCCGGTCATCCGCGTCGGCGATGATCCACCCCAGCTCCGCCGGCGAGAGTCGCAGGTTGAGCGTGTGCAGGATGCGTCCGGTGCAGGGGATGCCGAAGTAGCACTCGAGGTGACGGTAGCTGTTCCAGGCGAGGGTCGCCACCCGCTCGCCCTTGCCGATGCCGAGCTGGTCGAGGGCGTGCATCAGCTGCTGGGATCGGCGGGCGAAGTCCGTGTACGTGTAGCGGTGGACACCCTCGGCGCCGAGGTGGGTCACGACCTCGGTGGTGCCGAAGTGGCGCGGCGCATGCTCGAATAGCAGCCAGGAGTTGAGCTGGACGTCCATCATCGCCATCGGCGTTGCCCCCCCCTCATCGGTGGTGATCTCCGGCCGCCCTCATCGGGCCGCCACTTCGGCAGGGACCGGCCGCTCGGCCGGCCCGGCATACCTCGCCAGCGGCCGGATCAGCGAGTTGTGGGCCTGCTGCTCGACGATGTGGGCGGTCCACCCGGTGACCCGGCTCATCACGAAGATGGGGGTGAAGGTGGGAGTGTCGAAGCCCATCAGGTGATAGGCGAGACCCGTCGGGTAGTCGAGATTGGGGTGAATCCCCTTGGCCTCCACCATCGCCCGCGCCAGCCGGGTGTGGAGCTCGAGCAGCCGCTGACCGTCGCGCGCCGCGGCCAGCCGCACCAGGGCCGCCTGCATCGTCGGCACCCGGGAGTCACCATGCTTGTAGACGCGGTGACCGAAGCCCATGATCGTGCGCTTCTCGGCCAGCGCGGCGGCCAGCCAGGACTCGGCCCGCTCCGGGTCGCCGATCTCCTCCAGCGTCACCATCACCGCCTCGTTGGCGCCGCCGTGCAGCGGCCCCTTGAGTGCCCCGATCGCCCCGGTGACCGCGGAGTAGAGGTCGGCGAGAGTAGAGGTGATGACCCGCGCGGTGAAGGTGGAGGCGTTGAAGCTGTGCTCCGCGTAGAGGACCAGGGAGACCTCGAGGCAGCGGCTCACCTCGGGGTCCGGAAGTTCTCCGAAGCACATCTGGAAGAAGTTCTGGGTGAACGGCAGGCCGGGATCGGGCGGGATCGGCGGCTGGCCCCGTCGGCGACGCTGCTCGGCGGCGACGACGGTGGGCAGCTTGGCCAGCAGGCTCAGCCCCTTGCCGAGGTTGGCCTCGACGCTGCCGTCGTCCTCCCGTTGGTCCCCGGCCCCGAGCACGCTCACCGCCGTGCGCAGCACGTCCATCGGGCTGCAGTTCAGCGGAAGTCCGGCGAGCACCTGAGGAAGCGGCGGGGGCAGCCCGCGCAGCGAGCGCTCCGCCCGCTGGAAGTCGGCGAGCTCGGCGGCGCTGGGCAGCTCGCCGTACAGGAGCAGATGGGCCACCTCCTCGAAGCTGCAGGCGGCGGCGAGCTCCTCCACCGGGTAGCCGCGGTAGAGGAGGTGGTTGGTCTCCTGGTTCACCATCGAGACCGCCGTGGTGTCCGCGATCACCCCGTCCAGGCCTCGCTTCACGTTAGGGTCCAGCGCCATCTCTCAGCCCCCGTCGGTGGTCGGCGCCCCGGCGGACATCGAGGCTTCGAAATCCGTGTACGCGTCATAGTCCAGCAGCTCGTAGAGGCGGGCGCGCGTCTGCATCGCGCCGACCTGCTCCCGCTGGGTACCGTCCGAGGCCAGCGCCCGCAACCCGGTCTCGATCGCGCCCATGGCCAGGCGGAGCAGCGTCACCGGGTAGATGACGACGTTCACCCCGATCGAGCCGAGGGTCGCGACGTCGAGGAGCTCGGTCTTCCCGAACTCGGTCATGTTGGCCAGGATCGGCGCGTCCACCGCTCTGCGGAAGCTCTCGAACTCCGCCGCGCCCGCCAGGGCCTCGGGGAAGAGGAGGTCGGCGCCCGCGTCGACGTAGGCCCGAGCGCGCTCGATGGCCGCGTCGAGCCCCTCCACGGCACGGGCGTCGGTGCGGGCGCAGACGACGAAGTCCGGGTCGCGGCGGGCCCCCACGGCGGCCGCGATCCGGGCCAGCATCTGCTCGCGGGAGACGACCGTCTTGCCCTCCAGATGGCCGCAGCGCTTGGGGCTCACCTGGTCCTCGATGTGGCAGCCGGCGACGCCCATCTCCTCCAGGACCTGAACCGTGCGGGCGACGTTGAGCGGGCCGCCGAAGCCGGTGTCGGCGTCGACCAGGGTGGGAAGCCGGGTCACCCGGGCGATCTCATGACTCCTCGCCGCGACCTCGCCGAGCGAGGTGAGCCCGACGTCCGGCAGCCCGAGCGAGGCGGAGAGCACGGCCCCCGAGACGTAGACGCCCTCGAAGCCGAGCTGCTCGATGAGCACGGCCGAGAGCGGCGTGAAGGCCCCCGGAAAGCGCAGCAGGCGTCCTGAGGCGAGCCCGGCGCGGAAGCCGCGGCGCCGCTCGGTGGGGGAGACGCTGGCGTGGAGCATCAGAAGAGCCCTCCTCCCGGGGTCGTCGCCTCCAGGCCGGCGGCGGTGAGCGTGAGGCTGGCCAACTCCTCGGCGCCGAGGGAGGGAAGCCGGGTGGCCAGCTCCAGGAAGCTCGCCCGCTCCTCCTCCGCGACATCCTCCCCGGCCAGCGCCTGGAACTTGGCGATGTACTCGGCACGGCCGAAGGGGCGCGCGCCCAGCGGGTGCGCGTCGGCGACGGCGATCTCGTCCTCGATCACGGCGCCCCCCTCGAGCTCCACCACGACCCGACCTCCGAAGGCTCTCTCCCGGGGGTCCGCGGCGAGATAGCGGCGGTTCCACTCCGGGTCCTCGGCGGTGGTGATCCGGTGCCAGAGGGCGATCGTCTCGGGCCGGCGGGCACGCTCCGGTGCGTACGACGCCCGCCACTCCCATGCGCCGTCCTCGAGGGCCACCGCGAAGATGTACATCAGAGAGTGGTCGAGGGTCTCCCGCGAGCTGGCCGGGTCCAGCTTCTGGGGGTCGTTGGCGCCGGTCCCGATCACGTGATGGGTGTGGTGGCTGGTGTGGATGGTGATGGCGCGCACCCTCCGGAGGTCAGGGATCCGGCGCCGGAGCCGGCGGGCGAGGTCGATGAAGGCCTGCGCCTGGTACTCGGCCGCGTGCTCCTTGGTGTAGGTGTCGAGGATGGCGCGCCGGGGCTCACCGGGACCGGGCAAGGCCACCTGATAGCAGGCCTCGGGGCCATCCAGGAGCACGGCGATGACCCCGTCCTCGCCCTCGTAGATCGGTGCCGGCGACCGCTCACCGCGCATCGCCCGATCCACCGCCTCGATCGCCACCTTGGCGGCGAAGGCGGGCGCGTACGCCTTCCAGGAGGAGATCTCGCCCTTGCGAGACTGCCGGGTTGCGGTGGTGGTGTGGAGCGCCTGGCCGATGGCCTGGAAGACGACCTCGGTGGGCAGCTCGAGCAGGGTGCCCAACCCGGCGGTCACCGAGGGCCCGAGGTGGGCCACGTGGTCGATGCCGTGGGCGTGGAGGGAGATCGACCGGGCCAGGTCGACCTGGACCTCGTAGGCGGTCGCGACCGCCCGGATCAGGGCCGCCCCGTCCTCGCGGCAGTGCTGGGCCACGGCCAGGAGGGGCGGGATGTTGTCCCCGGGGTGGGAGTACTCGGCGCCCAGGAAGGTGTCGTGATAGTCGAGGTCGCGGACGGCGACGCCGTTGGCCCATGCCGCCCACTCCGGTGACACCCGGGTGGCGGGCGAGCAGCCGAAGAGGCAGGCCCCCGGGGCGTAGGGGTGGCGCAGGGCCTGGCCGCGGGCGCTGGCCACCGGCGGGCGGCGGAGCGAGGCGGCCGCGACCGCGGCGTCGTCGATGAGGCGGTTGACCACCATCTCGGCGACGTCGTCGTCCACCGGGACGGGGTCGGTGGCGAGTGCGGCCAGCTTCCAGGCCAACTGCTCCGCGCGCGGCAGGTCGGCCGCGCTGGGGTGGACCCTGACCTCGTGCTCGATCATCGGCCGCTGTCTCCTGTGGACTCGCAGGATGCCAGGATGAGGCTAGTCAAGATGCAAGCACCGGCGCAAGCGAAGGCTGGGTGCGGGTTGCCGGCGGGGCAGGCACGCGGCCGCGACCAACGCGTCGTTCCGCTCGAACACCCCGGCGCCCGGGAGCTTCCATGCCGCCTTGACGAGGTGCGGGCGGTCGCGCTGCGCGCCGAACCTCCGTTTGGAGAGCCGGCGCCCCGCCGCGATCGTTAGCGATTCGTTGCATCGATACGGGCTTAGACGGTGCTAATACGGTGGTGACCTGACCGCCAGCCCGCTCGCTCGCCGCCGCGGGCCCGCGAGGGAGGCACGCGTGCGCGAAATCACGAGCGATCCCCCCGCCGCCGGAAGCGCCGGCGCACGCGAGGGGATGCGGGACTTCTGGGCGGTGTACGAGGACAACCGCGAGCGGCTCGACGAGCGGATCGCGGCTGCGCTTGCCGACGACGCCGAGCTCGGCCCCCAGCTCCGGAGCTGGAATGGGAATGGGGCCTCAGAGCTCAGCCTGCAGTCGGACGAGCTGGCCCGCCACGCCGCCCTCGACGGGGAGTGGACCGCCTACGAGGAGCTGATCCGGGTCCGCGGCGCCGCCTACGGCCGCGCCGGGCTCTCCTTCCAGGCCTGGACCCGGACCATCGCCGCCCTGCGCACCGAGATCCTCCCGATGCTGGTCGACGCGTACGCCGGCGCCCCGGCCCGGCTGGCCGCGGCGATGCACGCCAAGACCGACTTCCTGGATCGGGTGATGGCCAATCTCGGTGACGGCTACATCCGGGCCAAGGAGGAGGTCATCCGGGAGCAGGCGGCGGCGATCCGGGAGCTCTCGACACCGGTGCTGCGCCTGCGGTCGCGCCTCCTCCTCATGCCGATCATCGGGGTCGTCGACACCCAGCGGGCCCGCCAGTTCACCGAGGCCCTGCTCCGTGCCATCCGCTCCGAGCGGGCCCGGGCCGTGGTCCTCGACATCACCGGAGTGGCGGCAGTCGACTCCAAGGTGGCCCAGCATCTGATCCAGACCATCAGCGCGGCCCGGCTGATGGGCGCGACCGCGATCGTCACCGGGCTCTCCCCCGACGTGGCGCAGTCGCTGGTCACCCTGGGCCTCGATCTCAGCCTGCTCCAGGCCTTCAACGATCTGGAGGGCGGAATCGAGGCGGCCGAGCACCTGCTCGCCGCCCCGGCCTCCGGGCGGGCCTGACGCGGTGGCCGGCGCGATCCAGGAGCGGGGCGGAGTGGTGGTGGCCTCACTGCCCGCCAACGGCACCGACGGCGCGCTGCGGCAGCTCCAGACCGAGCTCCTCGAGCGGGTCGCCCGGGGCCGGATCCAGGGGGTGGTGCTCGACGTCAGCGCCGTCGAGATCATGGACTCCTTCTCGGCGCGCACCCTGCGCACCGTGGCCGCGGCGGTCCGCCTCTGCGGCAGCCGGGCGGTCGTCGCCGGCATCCAGCCCGAGGTCGCCTTCGCCATGACCCAGCTGGGCATCGACCTGGCCGGGATCGCCACCGCGCTGGACCTCGACGACGCCATCACGGAGCTGACGGCCGCCCCCGGTGGGCTCCATGGCTGACCCCGAGCGCCACAGCATCGCCGCCGACACCGACGTGGTGCTGACCCGGCAGGCCGGCCGGCGCCTCGCCCAGGAGCTCGGCTTCTCTCCGGCCGAGGCGACCATGGTGGCCACCGCGATCTCCGAGGTCGCCCGCAACATCCTGAGCTACGCGGGGGAGGGGGTGGTGGTCATCGAGCCCACCGTCGAGGATGGCCGGCGGGGTCTGCGGGTCATCGCGGAGGATCGGGGGCCCGGGATCGCGGACCCGGCGCGGGCGCTGCAGGACGGCTTCAGCACCGGGGGCGGCCTGGGCCTCGGGCTTCCCGGGGCGCGGCGGCTCATGGACAGCCTCGAGCTGGTGTCCGCGCCCGGCCGGGGCACCACCGTGACCATGACGCGATGGATCGCCAGCTGACCCGCGCCGAGGTCCAGATGTCCAGCGGCCATCTCGAGATCGCCACTGCGCTGAGGCCCCACCCCGGGTCCCTGGTCTGCGGCGACGCGGCCATGGCCGCGCCCAACCGCGACGGGGTCCTGCTCGCCGTCGTCGACGGGCTCGGCCACGGCGACGGCGCGGCGGAGGCCGCCGAGACCGCGGTGGCCACCCTCCGCGGTCAGGTCGACGGTGGGCTCGACGAGGTCCTCCAGACCTGCCATCTGGCCCTGCGCCGGACCCGCGGCTGTGTCATGGCCCTGGCGGCGGTCAGCGGCCTGCGTCCCGAGCTCGCCTGGGCCGGCGTCGGCAACGTCGAGGCCGCCGTCTGGGCCCCCTTTGGCCGCCTCCGGGTCCGGCTCGGGTCGCGCCCGGGGATCGTGGGTTACGGGAGCCCCACCACCCACGCCGAGGTGATCGGATACGAGGCCGGTGACCTCCTGGTCATCGCCACCGACGGCGTGGAGCTCGCCGTCCTGGAGAGCCTGCCCGCCGCGAGGTCGGCGGCGGAGATCGCGGCCGCCATCCTGGAGACGAGCGGGCGGGGCGACGACGACGCGCTGGTCCTGGTCGCGCGGCGCCATGCCGGAGTGGCCCCTCCGCCGGCGGCGCCGGAGGTGGGCGGGTGAGCCCGACCGAGCCCCTGCGGCTCCGCGGTGGCGACGGCGGGGTCCCGCTGCCGGCGACCGCCGACGTGACCGCCACCACGCCATACGACCTCGGTCGCAGCGCGCTGGAGCGTGGCCGCGGCCTCATCGAGGTCGTGGTGGGCTTCGTCCAGCCGGGCGAGGACGGCGCCGCGCTCGACGCCGATGCACTCATGGAGCTCCTCGCCCCCTTCGAGATGGTGATCAGCGGCTATCGCGAGACCATCGCCCAGCTGCGCCGGGCCAACGACGACCTGCGCCAGGCCAACCGCGACCTGGCCACCTTCAGCCATGCGATGGCCCACGATCTGCGCAACCCGCTGGCCACCATCGCCATGTGGGCGTCGCTCATCCAGGACCAGGTGGCGGCGGATCCCGGCGCGGTCAGCAAGCTCGGTCTCATCGAGGGCATCGCGGGACACGCCATCGAGCTGGTCGCCGACCTGCTCGGCTACGCCGAGCTGGAGCACGATGCCACGGAGACCGGGCCGGTCAACCTCGACCTCTCGCTGAATCGGGTGGTGACCAGCCTGGAATCGGCGATCTCAGCGACCGAGGCGGTGGTCACCGGGCGCAACCTGCCCACCGTGCCGGGCCGTGCCGCACAGCTCGAGCACGTGCTCCAGAACCTGGTCGAGAACAGCGTCAAATACCGCGGCGACGCGGCCCCCAGGATCCGCTTCGACGCGCGCCGCCAGGGCGAGATGTGGGTCGTGCGCTGCCGGGACAACGGTCGCGGCATCCCCAAGAAGTTCCGTGACCGCGTCTTCGAGCCGTTCGCCCGGGGCACGTCGGCGGTGCCCGGGAGCGGTCTGGGGATGGCCATCTGCCAGCGCATCATCGAAGGACACGGCGGTCACATCCGGGTCGAGGCGAGCGGCGTCACCGGGACCACCGTCGCCTTCTCGCTGCCCGCGCTGGCCGCCGTCTGAGCGGTGGGCCTCAGTCCGGTGAGCTGATGCCGGCCGCCGGCAGGACGGTCCCGGCCACCTCGCCGAAGCCGATCCGCCACCCCTCGCGGGTGGCGGCGGAGGCGGCGAGGCTCACCGTGTCCCCGTCCTCCAGGAAGCCCCGTCGGGCTGCGCCGCCGAGGCTGAGCGGCCGCTCGCCGTTCCAGGTGAGCTCCATCAGGGAGCCCCATTCGTCGGGCCCGGGCCCGGATACCGTCCCCGACCCACAGAGGTCGCCGGTGCGGAGCCGGGCGCCGTTGACGGTCAGGTGGGCCAGCTGCTGGGCCGGGGTCCAGTACATGCGGCGGTATCGCGGGCGGGAGATCACGGTGCCGTTCAGGGTCACGCTGAGCACGATGTCGAGGGCCCAGGGGTCGGGGTCACGAAGGTAGTCGAGGGGCTGCGGATCCTGGGGTGGCGGCGCCACGCGGGCGGCCTGCAGCGCGTCGAGGGGCACCACCCACGGCGAGATGGAGGTGGCGAACGACTTGCCGAGGAACGGTCCCAGGGGCTGGTACTCCCAGGCCTGGATGTCGCGCGCGCTCCAGTCGTTGATCAGGACCAGGCCGAACACGTGGTCCCGGAATGCCGCCGCGGGCGTGCGCTCCCCGAGGGTCGTCCCCACCCCCACCACGAAGCCGACCTCGGCCTCGATGTCCAGCCGCCGCGAGGGCCCGAAGGTCGGCCCCGCGGCCCCCGGGTCGCGGCGCTGGCCGCAGGGACGGACCACCGGGGTGCCCGAGACCACCACCGTGCCGGCGCGGCCGTGGTACCCGACCGGGAGGTGGCGCCAGTTGGGGAGGAGCGGCTCGCCCCCCGGGCGCAGGATCGTGCCCAGGTTCCGTGCATGCTGCTCGAAGGCGTAGAAGTCCACGAAGTCGGCGACCTCGAAGGGCAGCTGCAGCTGGACGTCGGCCCGGGGGATCAGATGGGCCAGGACCTGGGGACGCGCATCCGGCTCGGCCAGGAGCGTCGCGATCCGCTCCCGCACCGCCGTCCATGCCGAGCGGCCGCGCGCCATGAAGCGGTTGAGCGAGGCCTCCGCGAAGTCCGCCGCGTGGGGGATGTCGAGGCCCGCCAGGTCCAGCACCCAATCGCCGATCGCGGCGCCCACCCGGGCGCTCTCGTCGCCCCGCCGGAAGACCCCATAGGGCAGGCTCTCCGCCGGAAACGGAGAGTCCTCGGCGACGTCGAGCCAGGAGGCCGTCCGCGAGCTCACTCGGCGCGGTGGCCGGAGGCGAGCCGCCCGTCGCCCCGGGCCGCCGCCGGCTCGCCCGCCCAGGTCCACGCGTATCCGGGATCCTCGCAGGCCAGCCCGCCCGGGCCCAGCTCGAGGGCGCGGAAGGTGTCGACCATCACCGCCAGCTCATCGGTCTCCTGCTTGCCCAGGCTGGCCTCGACGGCTCCGGGTGCGGGGCCGTGGGGGTGGCCTCCCGGGTGCAGGGAGATCGAGCCGATCCCGATCCCGCTCCCCGCACGCGCGCCGTAGTCGCCCCCCACGTAGAACATCACCTCGTCCGAGTCGACGTTGGAATGGTGGTAGGGGATGGGCACCGCGAGGGGATGGTAGTCGAGCTTGCGCGGGGCAAAGCAGCACACCACGAAGTTGCCGCCCTGGAAGACCTGATGCACCGGCGGGGGCTGGTGCACGCGTCCGGTGATGGGCTGGAAGTCCCTCACGTTGAGGGCATAGGGGTAGAGACAGCCGTCCCACCCGGCGACGTCGAAGGGGTGTGATTCGTAGGTGAGGATGGAGCCGGCCACACCGCCGCGCACGCGATGCTTCACATGCACGTCCACGCGCTCGCCCTGCTCGGGGACCGGTCCCTCCACCCCGCGAAGCGCCCGCTCGCTGTACGGTGCGTGCTCGAGGAGCTGTCCGTAGCGCGAGAGGTAACGCGGCGGCGGGGCGATGTGCGAGCCCGCCTCGATGCAGTAGGCGCGGAGCGGCTCTCCGCCCTGGGGGCGCCAGCGGTGGGTGGTGGCCCGGGGGATGACCACGAGGTCCCCGCGCTCCACCTCGAGGTTCCCGAAGACGGTCTCGACCCGGGCCGCCCCGGCCTCCACGTAGACGCACTCGTCGCCGATGGCATCGCGATAGAGGGGCGAGGTGGCCGCCGCCACCACGTAGGCGATGCGCACGTCGTCGTTGCCAAGGAGGAGGCGGCGCGAGGTGACCGGGTCGGCGTGGGCCGCGTCCTCCGCGCCGAAGAGCTCATGGGGACGCAGATGGCGGGGGCGCAGCGGATGGTTCGGCGTGGTGCTCTGGTCTCCGAGCTCCCACAGCCGGGAGTTGACGATCGCGGAGGGGAGGTGGCGGTGGTAGAGGAGCGAGGAGTTGGAGACGAACCCCTCCTCGCCCATCAGCTCCTCGAAGTACAGCCCGCCGTCGGGCTGGCGGTGCTGGGTGTGCCGGACCGGCGGGATCGAACCGGCGCGTCGGTAGTACGGCATCAGTGCTTCCCCCTGGTCACAGGTTGCCGCGTCGCGCCTGCTCGCGTTCGATGGCCTCGAAGAGGGCCTTGAAGTTGCCCTTGCCGAACCCCAGCGAGCCGTGCCTCTCGATCAGCTCGTAGAAGACGGTGGGGCGATCCTGCACCGGCTTGGTGAAGATCTGGAGCAGGTATCCGTCCTCGTCGCGGTCGGCCAGGATGCGCAGCTCGCGCAGGGTCGCGATCGGGACCCGGGTGTCGCCCACCCATTCGCCCAGGGTGTCGTAGTAGGGATCCGGGGACTCCAGGAACTCCACCCCCATCTCCCGCATCGCCCGCACCGAGGCCACGATGTCGTCGGTGGCGAGGGCGACATGCTGGACCCCGGGCCCGCCGTAGAACTCCAGGTACTCGTCGATCTGCGACTTCTTGCGGCCGAGCGCCGGCTCGTTGAGGGGGAACTTGACCCGGTGGTTGCCGTTGGACACGACTTTGGACATCAGCGCCGAGTACTCGGTGGCGATGTCGTCTCCGATGAACTCCTTGAGGTTGATGAAACCCATGACCCGGTTGTAGAAGCCCACCCAGTGGTCCATCCGTCCGAGCTCCACGTTGCCGACGCAGTGGTCGATGGCGAGGAAGTAGTGCTCGGGGTGCGAGCGCGGGCGGGCGTGGAAGAGGGGTTGCGCCTCCACGAATCCGGGCAGGAAGGGTCCGGCGTAGCGGGAGCGGTCGAGGAGGGTGTGGCGGGTCTCGCCATAGGTCGCGATCGCCGCCACCCGCACCGTGCCGGCGTCGTCGGAGACGTCGTGCGGCTTCTCGATCACCCGGGCTCCGTGGGAGCGCGCGTGGGTGATGGCGCGGTCGACGTCGGGCACCTCCAGGGCGATGTCCACGAAGCCGTCGCCGTGGGCCGCCACCGACATGCCCACCGGGGTGCCGGCATGCACCTCGCTGGTGATCCGGAAGCACGCGGACCCCGACCGCAGCACGTACTCGGCGACGTGGGGGCTGCCGGTCTCGGGCCCGCGGTAGGCGGTGCAGCGCATCCCGAAGGCCGAGGAGTAGTAGTGCGCCGCCTGCTTGGCGTTGCCCACCCAGAGGTGCAGATGGTCGAGGTCGATGACCGGAAACGGGTCCTGGGCGACGTCGTGGTCGACGGCGCCGACCAGCGTGCCGATGTCAGTGCTCTGGATCACCCGTGCTCTCCCGTCCGCTTTTCCTCCCGGATCGATTTTGTATCGCACAGGGTTGACGGTATGTCAAGTTGCGTCCTCTCGAGACGACACTCTGCGCCGCGGCGCTCTTGGGGTTGGACGAAATGCCCGTGACCAGGGAGGGTCGGCCTCCGCCACCGACAAACTGCCGCCCTGGGCCGCCGACCCTCTGCCGCCTCCGGTGGCCTTCGCCGCGCCGGCCGTCCGGTGAGGTCGAGCGTCCCGCCAGCCTCCCCTCATGGCTGGAGCCATATCCACCGTTCCGGAACGGGCCAGGCTGGTACGGTTGGAACGTGGAGGGAGGCAGCGCGGGTCACGCCATCCCGGGGTCGGACCCGGCCGGAGAGGTCTGGCAGGAGCCGATCCACGGCGACGCGTTCCCGGCGCAGCTGAAGGGCCTGCCCGGGGCCGACCAGTTGCGGCTGCTGCTCTTGGGACGGGTCCCGCCGCCCCCGATCAGCCACCTGGTGGGGATGCGGCTGACCGAGGTCGGAGGCGGCACCGCAGCCTTCGTCATGCCGATCACCGGCTGGCTGCAGACCCCGCAGGGGGTGATAGCGGCTGGAGAGGTGGCGATCCTGGCCGATGCGTCGCTCGGATCTGCGATCCACACCGTCCTTCCCGGCGGGACCGGTTACTCGACCACCGAGCTGTCAATCAACATGGTCCGACCGGTGCCGCGACAGGGCCATCTGATCGGCCGCGGGCGGCTGGTCCACGGTGGCCGGCGACTGGCTCTCTCCGAGGTCTTCGTCACCGACGACACCGGCCGACTGATCGCCCACGGCACTTCGCGCTGCATCATCTTCCCGCCCACCGAGCCAGCCGGGCAGCCGGGTGCGGCGATCCGGGCCGATGCGCCCGAATCTCCCGAGTTTCCGAGCCCGAGGGATGAGAGCGACGACTGGGTGCCGCCTTTCCGGCGGGCCCCGGTGGGCGCGGTTCTCGAGCAGGAGGTGTTCAGCGGGCGGAGCGGGCTCGAGGTCCTCCGCGCCCAGATCGACGGCGACCTGCCCCTGCCGCCTCTCAGTCACCTTCTCGGGGCCCTTCCGGTCGCGGCGGACGAAGGCAGCTGCGTGTTCAACATGCCCGCGAGCGGCTGGCTCGCCTCGCCCCTGGGCACGGTTGAGGGCGGGGTCACCGCCTGCCTCGCCGACCTGACCATGGCCTGCGCCGTGCAGACGACTGTGCCCGCGGGGAGCGCATACGCTCCGACGGACCTCCGGGTCCAATTCCTCCGCCCCGTCCCGCCGGACGGCCGCCCGCTGACCTGCCGGGCGGGTGTCGTTCACCGAGGTCGTGGGCTGGCCGTTGCCCGCGCCGAGGTGGCCGATGCGGATCAGAAGCTGGTGGCGCTGGCGAGTGCCTCCGCCATGATCCTGCCCGGGCGCAGAGCCGACCTGGCGGACGCGGGCGGGCTCGGCTAGGGAGAGCGGACCTCCTTGGCGGCGGCCGGTGGTCTGCTCTGCGGCCGGAACTCCAGCCGGCTCGAAGCGGCGCGGGTTTGCCGCCGCCCGCGTCCCCCGGCCTGGCCCGGGGCAAGACAGGGCGGCCGGAGTTCGTGGAGAATCCGCGCAGGATGTCTGAGCCGTCGCCCCGTCGCGAGCCCGCCAGCGTCGATCGCATCGACCTGCGCATCCTCGAGCTGCTCGGCGAGGACGGGCGGATGCCGGTGGCAACCCTGGCGGAGAAGTGCGGGATCTCGCGGGCCAACGCCTATGCCCGCCTGGACCGGCTCCGCCAGGAGGGGGTGATCTCCGGCTTCTCGGTCCGCGTCGTCCCCAGCCGCATCGGGCTGAGCGTCTCCGCCCTGATCCTGGTCTCCCTGCGCCAGCCGGCCTGGCGCGAGCTGCGCGAGCGCATCGGCTCCTGGTCGGAGGTCGAGTACTGCGCCTACATCAGCGGCGAGTACGACGCCATCCTTCAGGTGCGGGTGCGCGACGTGGAGACCCTGCGCGACGTGGTGCTCGAGCGCCTGCAGAGCCTGCCCGACGTGCGCGGCACCCACACCCTCTTCATCCTCGACGAGGTGGTCCGCCGGCCTCTGGTGCTGCCGTGACCCGGACTCAGGCCCCGGCCAGGGCGAGCGCCGGACTCTCCACCAGGTCGCCGAGGAGGCGGAGGAACCCGGCGGCGTCGGCACCGTCGCAGATGCGGTGGTCGAAGGAGAGGGAGAGCTCGATCACTGGCCGCACCACCACGGCGTCACCGTCGACCCACGGCCGCGGCGCGATCCTTCCGCAGCCGAGCACGGCCGCCTCGGGCGGGTTGATGAGGGCCACCCCCGAATCCACCCCGAGGCCACCGAAGTTGGAGACCGTGAAGGTGCTGCCGCGGAGCTCGGCGGCACCGATCCGGCCCCCCCGGGCGGCGACCGCCAGGCGCTCCATCTCGGCGGCGATGGCAACCACGGAGAGCCGCTGGGCGTCGCGGATGACCGGCACCACCAGGCCCTGCTCGGTCTGGGTCGCGACTCCCAGGTGGACCGCGGAGGAGAGCACCGCCTCACCGCGCTCGGGGTCGTAGGCGGCGTTGAGCACGGGATAGCGCTGCAGCCCAGCCACGGTGAGCCGCAGCAGCACGGCGAGTGGTGTGACCCTGACCGTGTTCTGGCGAGAGTTGACCAGATCTCGGAGCTCCAGCAGCCGGCTGGCGTCGGCAGCGACCCAGGCGGTGGCGGCGGGGATCTCGGCGTGCGCCCGGCTGAGGCGCTCGGCGGCGACGCGACGCCGGGCGCTGAGCGGAACCCGCCGGAGCGCCGCAGCCTCGCCGTCCTCAGGCCCGGCTGGCCGGCTGCCGATGCTCGCCTCGGTGAGCCGGGCGTCGCCCCCCCCGCCCAGGTGCCGCGCCACATCCGCGCTGGTCACCCGCCGCCGCCTCGGCTCGGTATCGGTCGTAGTGCCGTAGCCGACCAGGATCCTGCCCGAGCCGCCCTCGTCACGGAGGGCGGCCGTGGAACCCGACGGTGCGGCGGGGAGCGCTCCCGGCGACCCCTCCGGCTGACCTGTCGCTGCCGGCTGCGGCTCGGACCCGCGCTCGGGGTGGTCCGCGTCCGCCACGCCGGCGCCCACCTCGACGGTGATGAGCGGCCGCCCCACCGCCACGGTCTCCCCCGGCTGGGCGTGGAGCGTCCGCACCACCCCGGCGAAGGGAGTGGGGACCTCCACCTCGGCCTTCTCGGTGGTGACCTCAGCGATCGCCTGGTCCGCCTCCACCCGGTCGCCGACCTCCACCAGCCAGCGGACCAGCGCGGCCTCGGTCAGGCCCTCGCCGAGGTCGGGGAGCTGGAAGTCGCGCAGATCTGCCATCGCCGCTCACCAGGCCAGCGACCGCGCCACGCCGTCCAGGATGCGCTCGGCATCGGGCAGGAACCACCGCTCCACCCGCGCCGGGGGGTAGGGGACGTCGTGGCCCGTGACCCGCAGGACCGGTGCGGCGAGGTCGCCGAACGCCACCTCGGAGAGCTCGGCCGCGACCTCGGCACCGAAGCCGGCGTGCCGGGAGGCCTCATGGACCACCACGGCGTGGCCCGTCCGCCTCACCGAGTTGGCGACGGTGCCGATGTCGAGCGGGCTGAGGCTGCGCAGGTCGATGACCTCCAGCTCCCAGCCACTCTCGGTGGCCGCGTCCGCGGCCTCCACGGCCGTCGCCACCATCGGCCCGTAGGCGATGACGGTGGCGGTGCCGCCGGCGCGGCGGACCACCGCCCGGTCCAGGGGCGCGGTGGTCACCGGCAGCTGGACCTCCTCGCGCATCCAGTAGCGGCGCTTGGGCTCGAGGAAGATCACCGGGTCGGGGTGGTCGATGGCGGCACGCAGCAGCGAGTAGGCGTCGGCGGGGGTCCCAGGGGTGACCACCGTCAGGCCGGCGATGTGGGCGTAGAGCGCCTCCGGGCTCTCGGAGTGGTGCTCGACTGCCCCGATGGCCCCCCCGTACGGGATGCGCACCACCAGTGGGAGGGTGACCGCACCCCGGGTGCGGGATCGGTACTTGGCGACGTGGCTCACCACCTGGTCGAAGGCCGGGTACGAGAAGCCGTCGAACTGCATCTCGACGACCGGCCGGAGGCCGTACATCGCCATCCCCACCGCCGTGCCGACGATCGCCGACTCGGCGTCCGGGGAGTCGAAGCAGCGCTCCGCGCCGAAGCGCTGCTGCAGCCCGTCGGTGATGCGGAAGACGCCACCCAGCCGGCCCACGTCCTCGCCGTACACCACCACCCTGGCGTCGGCGTCCATGGCGTCGTGGAGCGCACGGTTGAGGGCGGCGGCCATGGTCACCGCGGCCATCAGCGGCTCTCCCGCTCCGCCGCGAGGATGGCCAAGACCTCGGCGCGCTGCGGCCGGAGCTCAGGCCCGGGCTGGGAGCGCACGTGCGCGAACATCTCGAGCGGATCGCCCTCACCGGCGCCGTGCATCCGCTCGCGCAGGCCGGCGGCGGCGGTCTCCGCCTCGGTTTCGACCGCCTCCCGGAAGGCGGGGTCGAGAGCACCGGTCCGATCCAGGGTCTGACTGAGCCTGGCGATCGGGTCGCGCTCCCGCCACTGGGCGACCTCGTCGTCGCTGCGGTACCGCTGCGGATCGTCGGAGGTGGAGTGGGGGTCGATCCGGTAGGTGAGGGCCTCGATCAGGGTCGGGCCACCGCCGCCCCGGGCGCGCTGGACCGCGTCGCTCACGCAGCCACGGACGCTGACGACGTCGTTGCCGTCGACGGCGGCCCCGGCGATCCCGTAGCCGGCGGCGCGCACCGCGATCGACGCTGCCGCAGTCTGGCCGCGCTGGGGCACGCTGATCGCGTACTGGTTGTTCTGCACCAGGAAGACGCACGGTGCGCGCGTCACCCCGGCGAAGTTCATGGCCTCGTGGGCGTCGCCCTCGCTGGCGGCGCCGTCGCCGAGCATAGCCAGCGCCACCACGGGGTCGCCGCCCAGGCGGGCCGCCATCGCCAGCCCGACCGCGTGCGGGAGGTGGGTTGCGAGCGGGGTGGTGAGCGGCGCCACGCGCTGCCGGTGAGGGTCGAAGCCGCAGTGCCGGCTGCCCGCGAAGAGCGCGAGCACCTCGGACATCTCGACGCCCCGCGCCCAGGCGGCGACGCTGTCGCGGTAGGTGGGAAAGAGCCAGTCGCCGGGCTCGAGGGCGGCCACGGCTCCCACCTGGCAGGCCTCCTGCCCGCGGCTCGACGCGTACACGCCGAGGACGCCCTGCCTCGTGAGGATGGTCGCCTGCTGGTCGAGCCGCCTTCCGACCACCATCAGCCGGTAGAGGTCGCGCAGCGAATCGACGGAAAGGCCCGCCTCCCGTTCCCGTTCCGCCCCCAGGGGCACCTCGTCGGCCACCTCGCGCCACGCCGCCATCAGCGTGCCGCTGGCGGTCATGGCCTGCGCCTGAGCCATCGCTGCTCACCCGTCCTCTAGCGATTGGGCACTCTCCCGGAGGGTAGACCGGCCGGGCCGGGGTGTCCAGAACCTCGCCTCCTGGCTGGACGCCCTGCTCGCGAGACGGCCATGGAGTAGTCAAAGCGATCATGGGTGGCTGGTAACGGCCGTTCCAATCTGTCCAGGCCCCCTGGCCACCCGGGGCTGTCCTGGCTAAACTGAGAACCGACCGCTCGGACGGTTGTTCCCGAGACCCACGAGGGACTCCTCCCGAGCCGACGATCGAGCCCCGAGAGCCCACGAGGGAAGCCGATGGCCCGCGACCGCGACGGCGTGCCGGACGACGCCCAGGTCCTGTTGGAGGAGCGGTTCGACCGTGCCCTCGCCGCCGACCAGCGCGTCGAGCCGCGGGACTGGATGCCCGACGCCTACCGCCGCACCCTGGTCCGGCAGATCGCCCAGCACGCTCACTCCGAGATCATCGGCATGCAGCCGGAGGGCAACTGGATCACCCGGGCGCCGTCGCTCCGGCGCAAGGCGATCCTCATCGCCAAGGTTCAGGACGAGGCGGGGCATGGGCTCTACCTCTACGGCGCCGCCGAGACCCTGGGGGTCGCCCGCGCCGAGCTGCTCGACCTCCTCCACGCCGGGAGGCAGCGCTACAGCAGCATCTTCAACTACCCGACCCTCACCTTCGCCGACGTCGGTGCGATCGGATGGCTGGTCGACGGCGCCGCCATCACCAACCAGATCCCGCTCTGCCGTTGCTCCTACGGACCCTACGCGCGGGCGATGGTCCGCATCTGCAAGGAGGAGTCCTTCCACCAGCGCCAGGGCTTCGAGCTGCTCAATACCCTCTCCCACGGAACCCCGGAGCAGCACGCCATGGCCCAGGACGCGGTCAACCGGTGGTGGTGGCCGTCCCTGATGATGTTCGGGCCGCCGGACGATGCCTCGCCGCACAGCGCGCAGTCGACCGCATGGCGGATCAAGCGCCACTCCAACGACGAGCTTCGCCGGCGCTTCGTCGAGATGTGCGTCCCCCAGGCCGCGGCCCTGGACCTCACCCTTCCCGACCCCGAGCTGCGCTGGGACGCCGAGCGCGGCCACTGGCAGATTGGGCCTATCGATTGGGACGAGTTCGCGGCGGTCCTACGCGGTGACGGGCCGTGCAACCGGCAGCGGATCGAGCATCGCCGGCGCGCCCACCAGGAGGGGGCCTGGGTGCGCGAGGCGGCGCTCGCCTACGCGGCCCGCCATGCCGCGGGTCAGGGAGCCGCGGCATGAGCGCGCCCGCTCGGTCCGCCGGCGGCGCGGGGCTCCCGCCGGATAGCGGCTCCGTGACACCGGCGCAGGCCGCCTGGCCTCTCTGGGAGGTCTTCGTGCGCAGCCGCCGCGGCCTCTCCCACAGCCACGCCGGCAGCCTCCACGCCGCCGATGCCCGGATGGCGCTGCGCAACGCCCGCGACCTCTTCACGCGGCGGATGGAGGGGGTGAGCATCTGGGTGGTGCCCTCGGCCGCGATCACCGCAACGTCGCCGGACGACAAGGATCCCTTCTTCGATCCCGCCGCCGACAAGGTGTACCGGCACCCCAGCTTCTACGAGATCCCCGAGGCGGTGACCAACCTGTGAGCACGCTCGCCGGAGCGGAGAGGGGAGGGGAGGCCGCGGGCGTGGAGGCCCGACCCCCGGACGCCGAATACGCGCTCCGGCTCGGTGACGACGCGCTCGTGCTCTCCCAGCGTCTCTCGGAATGGATCACCCGGGCCCCCGAGATCGAGGAGGAGATGGCGCTCGCCAACATCGCCCTCGACCTGCTCGGCCAGGCTCGCGCCCTGCTCACCCACGCCGGGGAGCGGGAGGGGCGCGGCCGCGACGAGGATGCGCTCGCCTTCCTGCGCGGTGAGCGAGAGCTGTGCAACTGCCTGCTGGTCGAGCTCCCGGGCGGCGACTTCGGCCAGAGCGTCGCCCGGCTGCTGCTCTTCTCGGCCTACCAGGTGGAGCTGTACACGGCGCTGGAGCAGTCCACCGATCCCGTGCTGGCGGCGGTGGCCGCCCGCGCCGTGAAGGAGGTCGCCTATCACCAGGACCACGCCATCCTCTGGACGCTCCGCCTCGGCGATGGGACCGAGGAGAGCCACCGCCGGGTCCAGCGGGGCCTCGACGAGGTCTGGCCGTACGCCGCCGAGCTCTTCGAGACCGATCCCCTGGTCCGCGATCTCGCCCGCTCCGGGGTGGCGGTCGACCCGTCGGCGCTGCGGGCCGGGTGGGAGGGAGCGGTGCATGCGGTCCTCGCCGCGGCGACGCTCACCGTCCCGAACGGCGAGTGGGCGCCCTCGGGCGGCCGCCGGGGCCTGCACACCGAGCACCTCGGATACCTCCTCGCCGAGATGCAGCACCTCCACCGCTCCCATCCCGGGGCGCGCTGGTGAGGCCCGTGCATTCCCCGGCCGGGGGTGCCCGGGGCGGTGCGGTGCGAGCCGCGCAAGCTGGGGAGATCACACCCGCGGACAGGGCCCGGGTCGGTCAGCCGTCGGCAGCGGCCCTGCGCGCCGCCGTCGCCGCCATCCCCGACCCCGAGCTGCCGATGCTGACCATCGCCGACCTCGGCATCCTCCGCGAGGTCCGGGTCCTGGACTCGCGGATTGAGGTGGATATCACGCCCACGTACTCCGGTTGCCCGGCGATGGAGGCGATCCGTGCCGACATCGAGGCGGTGCTGCGAGGCCACGGCGCGGGCGAGGTCGCGGTCCGCATCGTCCTGGCGCCCGCGTGGTCGACCGATTGGATCTCGGAGCGGGGGAGGCATGAGCTCGCCGAGGCCGGGATCGCACCCCCCGGGCCCGCGACCCCCCCGCAGCGACCGGCCGTTCATGGCCATGTCGCCCTGCTCCCGGTGCGAGAGGCGGTGACTTGCCCGCGCTGCGGCTCGCGGTCGACCGAGGAGCTGAGCCGCTTCGGGTCCACCGCCTGCAAGTCCCTGCACCGCTGCCGGAGCTGCGCCGAGCCCTTCGAGCATTTCAAGGCCCACTGACCTGGCGTCGATGAGCGTGCTCCCGGTGACGCCGCCCCGGTCCGCCCGGCATGCGGTCTTCCACGAGCTGAGGGTCTCGGCCGTCGATCCCCTCACCGACGACGCCGTCGCCCTCACCTTCGAGGTGCCGCCGGAGCTGCGCGACGCGTACCGCCACGTCCAGGGCCAGCACCTCTCGGTGCGCTGCCCCGCCTGCGGCGACGACCTGCGGCGCAGCTACTCGGTCTGCACCCCGGCCGGCTCCGGGGTGCTGCGCATCGGCGTGCGGCGCATCGCCGGGGGTGCGTTCTCCGGCCACGCCATGTCGCGGCTGCGGCCGGGGGACGGCGTCGAGGTGATGACGCCGGTGGGCGGCTTCCACGTCCCCCTGGAGCCGGGTCGGGCTCGCCGCCACGTGGCGATCGCCGCCGGGAGCGGCGTCACCCCCATCCTCTCGATCGCCGCCACCACCCTGGCCGTCGAGACGCGCAGCGAGGTGCTCCTGATCCTCGCCAATCGAGGCTCCGCCAGCGTCATGTTCCTGGAGGAGCTGGGGGACCTCAAGGACCGCTACCCCACCCGCTTCTCGCTGTACCACGTGCTCTCCCGCGAGGCTCAGGAGAGCGAGCTGCTGAGCGGCCGGATCGACGCCGCCAAGCTTGGTCGCTTCCTGGACCTCCTGCCCCCGCCAGACCAGGTCGACGCCTGGCTCCTCTGCGGGCCGGAGCCGATGATCGCCACCTGTCGCGCCGCGCTCGCCAAGTGGGGCGTGGATCCCGATCGGGTTCACTCCGAGCTCTTCCACGTCGAGGGGGCACGCCCGCGCCGCGCGTCGCGGGTGGCCTCGGAGGGCCACGCGGGAGAGGCCGCGACGTCCTTTCCCGAGGGCGGATCCCGGGTCACCCTGATCCTCGACGGCAGGGAGACGGGGCTGCTGGTTCCGGGTGATGGCGAGGTCATCCTGGATGCCGCCCTCCGCGTCCGTCCGGACGCCCCCTACTCCTGCCGGGATGGCGTCTGCGGCACCTGCCGGGCCCGGGTGGTGCAGGGGCAGGTGCGCATGGACCGCTGCCACGCCCTGGAGCCGGGGGAGGTGGAAGCCGGTTTCGTCCTCACCTGCCAGTCGCACCCGGTGAGCGACGCGGTCACCCTCGATTACGACGCCTGACCGGGGGGAGAGGCTCAGCGTCCCTGGAACCGAGGCTCCCGCTTCTCCTGGAAGGCGGTGATCCCCTCCCGGTAGTCGGCGGTTCGGGACGCGCGGCCCTGCGCCTCGGCCTCGAGATCCAGCATCTGGTCGAGGGTGGCGCCCCCGCCGCTCACCCGTTCCACGATTCGCTTGGACTCGCGAAAGGCGGCGGTGGGCCCGGTGGAGGCGGCGCGCGCCGCCCTCCGCGTCTGCTCCAGCAGCTCCGCGGCCGGAACGCTGGCGTTGACCAGCCCCAGGGCGGCCGCCTCCCGGCCGCTCAGCATCCGCCCGGTGTAGATCAGCTCCAGCGCCCGATGCGGGCCCACCCTCTGGACGAAGGCGGCATGCGAGCCCGAGTCGGGCACCGCGCCGATGCGGGCGAACGGCGATCCGATCCGCGCGTCGTCGGCGGCGTAGACGACGTCACAGGCCAGGGCCAGCCCCAGTCCGGCTCCGAGGCAGGCTCCCTGCACCGCGGCGAAGGTGGGGACGGCCACGGCGGCCATCCGGCGCAGCAGCGGATGGAAGACGTCGCGGAGGATGGCCTCCCCGTCCTCGGTCCCCGGATCCGCCTCGGAGAGGTCGCGGCCGGCGCAGAAGGCGCGTCCCTCGCCGCGCACCAGGAGGCAGCGGATTGGCGCCGTCACAACCGCGGCCAGCTCGGTCATCAGCTGCTCCACCATCACCGTGCTCATGGCGTTGAGCTTCTCCGGACGGTCGAGGACGATCTCCGCCAGGCCGTCGTCCATCACCAGCCGCACCAGCCGCGTCGGGTCAGCTCCGGCCACGTGACCCCCTCTCGGTGGCGCCGCCGGCCACGCCGGGGCGGCTGCGCGCGAGCCCCTCGAAGCAGATGCGCAGGATGTGGTCAGCGACCTCCGCCGCCCCCGTCCCGCGCTCCGGCCGGTACCACTCGATCACCGAGTTGGACATCCCGAAGAGGAGGCGGGTCACCAGCCCGCTGTCGACGTCGCTCCGGATGTCGCCCTTGCTCATCGCCAGCTCGACCAGCCGTTGCACCCGGCGGTCGAACTCCCGGCGGCGCGCCAGCGCCCTCTGCTCGGTGGCCGAGTTGCCGCGCACGCGGAGCAGCAGGGTCACCTCGTCGATCCGCTCCACCATGATCTGGACGGTGCGCAGGATGACGTGCTCGAGGCGGCCGGCGGCGCGACCCTGACCGGCCTCGGGCTCGTCCAGCACGGCGAAGAGGGCGTCGAGGGCCGCGTCCACCGCCTCGCCGAGCATCTGCTCCTTGCCGGCGACGTGGTGGTACAGGCTGCTCTTCCGGATGCCCAGGGCACCGGCGATGCGCGCCATGGAGGTGCCGTCGTACCCGCGCTCGGTGAACAGCCGCGCCGCCGTCCGGGTCACCCGCTCGCGGTCGTACGGCTCGCGCACCGCCAGGCGGGGTCGGGCCACGCTGGATCGCCCTCCGGAGTTCCGAGCTGCCGTCAGCCGGCGGCCGGGGGGTGCCGCCGCACCTCCACCACCCGGAACCGCGGGGAGACGAAGGCGTCGTCGGTGTAGGTGGCGTTCGCGGCGGGGTTGGCTCCGGTGGCGTGGTAGTCGGAGAACGCCGCCGACTGGTTGACGTAGACGCCGCCGGTGAGGTTGAGGGAGAGCGCCACGCCGCCCTCCAGGGCGATGGTCTCCGCCTCCCGCATGACCGCGGCGTCGGTCGAGTAGACACCTGCGGTGAGGGCGC
The DNA here is from genome assembly GCA_963793875.1 of uncultured Chloroflexia bacterium. Taxonomy (GTDB): domain Bacteria; phylum Chloroflexota; class Dormibacteria; order Aeolococcales; family Aeolococcaceae; genus Changshengia. The sequence continues at coordinate 51,647 of CAWCBS010000006.1, forward strand.
CGCGGTCGCTCAGGGTGCGTTTCCAGATCGCCAGGCTCTCGGCAGTACCGGAGGTCGCGACCAGGAAGGTGACCGGTCCGAAGCACTCGCCCCCGTAGGTCTCCTGGTCGGCCGCCGCGACCCGCAGCAGGAGCGGGGTGCGCACCACCGCCTCCGGGAATTCGGGATGCGGGACCGCCCGCGAGGCGAGGAGCACGGTGCCCAGGCTCGGGCCATGCTCGAGCCTGGCGAGCACCGCGTCGCTGACCACGGCGCCGAGGACGGCTGAGGCCCGCGCCGGGTCGGAGAGGAGGGAGTTGATGGCGGCGGCGAGGTCCCCGCCCAGCTCGGCGAAGGATCTGTGCCCGGCGTCGGTGTCGATGCCACCCTCGGGGATGAGCAGGTTCTGCGTGGTGGTGCACATCTGCCCGCTGTACAGCGACAGGGTGAATGCGAGGTTGCGGAGCATCCCGGCGTAGTCGTCGGTGCTGTCGATGACCACGCTGTTGACCCCCGCCTTCTCGGTGAACACCGCAGCCTGGCGGGCGTTGGTCTCCAGCCATACCCCGAAGGCGGGCGACCCGGTGAAGTCGATGATGCGGATCTCCGGCCGGACGGCCAGGGTGGCGGCCATCCGCTGCTCGGAGCGCTCCGCGGCGAGACAGACGAGGTTGGGGTCGAGGCCCACCTCGTGGAGCAGATCGCGGATCACGGCGACGGTGATCGCCAGTGGCAGCACCGCCCGGGGATGCGGCTTGACCAGCACCGGGTTGCCGGCCGCCAGGCTGGCGAAGATCCCGGGGTAGGAGTTCCAGGTGGGGAACGTATTGCAGCCGATGACCAGGGCGAGGCCGCGGGGGACGATGTGGAATCGCTTCTCCATGAGGAGAGCCTGGCGCTTGCCCTGCGGCTTCTCCCAGCGCGCCACCCCGGGGACGCGGCGCATCGCGGACACGGTGTAGGCGAGCGCTTCCAGGCCCCGCTCCTGAGCGTGGGGCCCTCCCGCCTGGAAGGCCATGGCGAACCCCTGCCCGGTGGTGTGCATCACCGCCTGAGCTATCTCGTGGCTGCGGGCGTTGAGGCGGGCCAGGGCCTCCAGGCAGACACCGGCGCGGGCGTCCACGCCAGCGTCGCGCCAGCTGGGGAGGGCTGCGGTCATCGCCGCCAGCAGCCCGTCGATCTCCGGCTGCGGGTAGGTGACGCCGAGGTCGAAGCCGTACGGTGAGCGTTCCTCTCCGACCCAGTCCGCGGTGGCGGGCTGGTCGATCGGGAAGCGCCGATCGCGGTACCCCTGGAAGGCCGCGTTTCCCGGTTCGGCGTCGCCGTAGTCGCCGGGGCTCTCCGAGAAGGCGGACCAATGGCCGCGTGTGGCGGTGGCCTCGATGGCCTCCTCCAGCCTCGAGCGGTGCCGCGCGAACAGCTCCTGCGTCGCAGAGGGGCGAACGATCGTGACGCTCATTCCCAGCCTCCCGTCGGGCCCACGACCGGGGTCAGGCCCTCACCCGGCCAAGCCCGGTCTCAGCCTACACCAGCGCCCGCAATCGGCAGGGGAGGAGGAGATGAAGCCCGGGCGCCACTGCCATTTGAGGTAATCGCTGTACTTGGACAGATTCTGTTCCGAGGGCCGCGATCTCGTCACCGGTGCCCGACCCGCTTCGCCATGACGCACGGCCCCATGAATCCCAGGTCATCGGCCCGGGTGGCCAGGACCCAAACAGAAGCGACGGTCAGGGCTTGATCTGGATAGCCGACACGGGCTTCCTTGCGGGCGGGCAGGTCCGGGGACCGGGGATACGCGGCGGGGGACGCACCCCACCCTCCTCATCGGCAGGATGGGATGCGCCACGCCGCGCAGCGATCAGGCCTCGACGACCTCTCGCGTCGCCGCACCCTGACCCAGGTCGCGCACCCACTCGGGCTCGGCAACGGCGGCCTCGGCGGCGCGAGCGGTCGCGCGCCGCCCGCGAATCGCCACCGCCAGTACGATCACCGTCGCGCCCACGAACAGCGTGGCGGAGATGAAGGCGTGGTCCGCGCCGCCCACAAAGGCGGCCCGTGCAGCTGCCGCCGACTGGCCCGGGATCACGCGGCCGGCCGAGCCGAAGACCGACACCAGCACCGCCAGGCCCAGCGCGCCGCCCATCTGCTGCATGACGTTGACCAGCCCCGACGCCGCGCCGGCGTCCTCCCGGCGCACCCCGGCCAGGGAGGCACCCGTCAGGGGCACGAAGGCGAGCCCGTTGCCGGTACCGAACAGCAGCACGGGGATCAGCACGGAGACGTAGGTGCTCGACGCCGACAGCTGCGTCATGAGCAGCATCGCGAGGGTCGAGAGGCTGATGCCGACCACCATCAGGGGCTTGCCGCCGAAACGCTCGATCAACCGCCGCGCGCTGAGCTGGGACATCGCGAAGAGCGCGACGCTGAAGGGCAGGAAGGCCAGGCCGGCCTGCAGCGGGTCGTACCCGAGCACGTCCTGGAGGAACTGCGTGAGGAAGAAGAACATCCCGAACATGCCGGCCACCAGGAACAGCCGCGCCAGGTACGAAGCGTTGCGGCTGCGATCGGCGAACAGTCCCAGCGGCGTGATCGGCTCCGAGGCGCGCCTCTCGAGCGTGATGAAGAGGCCGAGCAGCACCACGCCCACGGCGAAGGCGCCGATGGTCAGCAGGTCGCCCCAGCCGTTGCTCGCAGCCCGCACGAACCCGTAGGCCAGAGAGGTGACCCCGCCGGTCGAGGTCACCGCGCCCATCACGTCGAAGTGGCCGGTGCGGCTCGGGGTCTCGGTGAGCGACCGCCGCGCCAGCGCGACCACGACCAGGCCGATCGGCACGTTGACGAACAGCACCCAGCGCCAGGACGCAACCTGGGTCAGAAGCCCACCGAGGATCAGCCCGACCGCGCCGCCGCCGATCGAGACGGCGGTGTAGTAGCCGAGCGCCCGCAGGCGCTCGCGGCCCTCGGGGAACATGATCATGAGGAAGGCCAGCGCCGACGGGGCAGCCAGTGCCCCGCCCACGCCCTGCAGCGCGCGCGCCGCGAGCAGCAGACCGGCGCTGGGTGCCATCCCGCCGAGGAACGACGCGACCGTGAAGAGGCCGATGCCCGCCATGAACGCGCGCTTGCGGCCGAGCAGGTCGCCCGCGCGGGCGCCGAGGAGGAGGAAGCCGCCGAAGGCGAGGGTGTAGGCGGTGACCACCCAGGACAGGCTGGCCGGCGAGAACTTCAGGGCCTTGGCGATGCCGGGGAGGGCGATGTTCACGATGGTGGCGTCGAGCACCACCATCAGTTGGACGGCGAGGATGATCCCCAGCACCAGCCCGGGGCGAGCATGGCGCTCGGTCCCCCGACCGGTCGGGAGGTAGAGGGTTGTGGTGGGTGGCATGGGGGCTCTCCAGGTGGTACGATGACGAAACGGAAGCTTCCTCCGGTATTATACGGAGGCTTCCTCCGTTTTGCAACTCAGCCCATAGGTGACCCAGTCGTGAGTCGTGACGTCGCAGCGGTAGACCCCGGCGCGGTCGAGCCTGCTGAGCACTTATCCACGGGTCGCCCCCTCCGCAAGGACGCGGTGCGCAACCAGGAGCTCCTGATCACCGCCGCCGCAGCCGTCTTCTCCGTTGACGGCGCCGATGTGCCCCTCGAGGAGATCGCCCGGCGGGCCGGAGTCGGCATCGGCACCCTCTACCGGCACTTCCCCACACGCGATTCGCTGGTCGAGGCGGTCTACCGCCACGAGGTCGACGTCCTCGTCGAACGCGCCGACCAGCTGCTCGACACCCTGCCGCCCGACCGGGCGCTCGAGGAGTGGATGCAGCTCTTCGTCCGCCACGTCGCCACCAAGCGAGGCATGCTGTCCGTGCTCAAGCCGATGCTGAGCAGCAACGCCAGCTTCTTCACGGAGACCAAGGGACGGGCCAACGCGGCGGCCACCAAGCTCCTGGAGGCGGGGGTCGCCGCCGGGACGGTCCGTGCCGACGTGGATGGCGCCGACCTGCTCCGCGCCGTCAGCGGGATCTGCATGTCGACCGACCAAGAGCGGTCCGACACCTCCGATCGCCTGGTCGGGCTGCTCTTCGACGGCCTCCGCCACGGTGCCGGGGCGGGCTCGTCGTCAGGGGCGTCGACCTAGCGTCCGCCGGCCAGGGTGCGGCTGCACCCGGCCCCGGAGGGTTCGGTAGACACCCTGACCCATTGGCGAGCAGAGCGACCCTTAGTCCGCTCTCGAGCAGCGCGCGAGGCTGTTCGCGGGAGGGCGGGCCCTCAGACGCTCCACTGGGCCTGGGTCGGCAACATCCGCGCAGCCCGCAGAGCCGGCGGAAGCCTCGTGGCCATCCCGATCACGAGGGCTGCGCCGAAGCCTCCGCCCCTCGCCAGGGGGAGGGGCGGGTGAGCCCGCCGGGGCTCAGCGTCATCGCCACCCCGTCGAGTGCGACGATGCCGTGCGGCCAGCCGGCTCCCGGCGTCAGTCCGAGCTATGCGGGGTTGGCAAACGCCGAGGCCGCCCCGGCTACCCCGCCCAGCTGGTCCATGGCGGCCGCTGGTGCCTCGCCGTTGGTGGGCAACCCGTATGCGACCAAGCGCTCCGCTGCCAGCGATCCCGACTGCACACGCCGTGTCATCTGATCTCACGCCGTCTCGCAAGATTGCCCCAACATTGCTCCCCTTGCGGTCGCCCACTGGGCGGCCGCTGCCGGCCGCTGCGGCCACGTCCGGCGGCCAGCCAGTAGCGCTCCTCGTCGCCCGTGTTTACGCATCGTCCAACGCGTGGCCCTGCTAAGGGCCGGGCCCGGGCAGAGTTCGAAGTAGTCTTCGCCACGGCGGGCCGAGCAGCAGCGACGCGGAGGTAGCATCAGGTGGTGGCGACCCCACCCCGCATCGGGCCTCTACCGGCTGGCCGGCGACTGGCTGCGAGTTGTTCGAGTCATCGACGGGCCTCGTGGCGGGCGGCCCTGGCCGTGGACCTTCCCCTCGGGACCGCGCAATCGCCTCGGTTCGGTTGACCAATCGGCCGTTCGACCCAACGGTGCGTCACCTGGTCGGGCCTGAGGAGCTCGACCTCTTCTGTGCCCTCGAGTACACGCTCAACGACGAGCTGGCCGCGGATCTGGACGCGGGCCGCCGCCGTCTCGAGTGGATGTGGCTGGCCCTCCGTCAGGGGAAGCCCGTCGCGCGCGCGGCGTGGTGGGGCCATCGGGACGACGCCGAGCCCAGCGTCCTCGACATCCTCGACGTCGGCGACGACGATGATGCGACTTCCATCGGGATCTCGATGCTGCGAACGGCCCTCGGCCACGTCGTGCCCGCGAACACCACGCCACCCGATTACATACGCTTCGTCCCACCCGACTGGAGGGACCTGGCGAGCACTCGCTGCGTGGTCGAGGGCCGGATGGGCGTCGCTGCCGCGAACGGCGCCCGGCTTCTCGTCGAGCGCCTCCGTTTCGAGTGGCGCGCCGGCACGCCGATCGCTGCTGCCGGCGACAGTCTGTGGTTTCGCACGGTCGATGAGGAGGCGGAGCTGATCGACCTGATGGCCCTCGTTCTGGAGGGGACGCTCGACGCCCATAGCCGGTGGGAGCTAGCCGGGACGGCGTCCGCGCGCGCGGTGGCGTCCAACCACTTCGCCGATGAGCTCGCGCGCTACGGCAGTCCGCGCAGCTGGTGGCGCATCGGAGTGCTGCCCGACGGGGAGCCCGTCGGCTTCGTGATACCGGCGTCCAATGACTACGGGGCGATCATCGCCTACATCGGAGTTGTGCCTGCTCATCGGGGCAAGGGACATGTGGATGCCCTCCTCTCCGAGGGCACGCGCATCCTCGCCGCCGAGGGCGTGCCGCGCATCCGCGCGAGCACGGATCTGGAGAACGTCCCGATGGCGCAGGCCTTCGCCCGGGCTGGTTGGCGCAACTTCGAGCGGGCGATCACCATGACATGGTCGTGAGATCAGAAGGCGGGACTTCGCCGGCGAGGCAGTCAAGGCAAAGCCGAGGCGGCCACGGCGGAGGCCGGCCCGACCGTGGTCGGTTTCGTCGCGGGTGAGCCGCACCGCGAGCAGCATCCGGGCGAGGTGTACATGCTGGCGGTGGATCCCGCCGACCAAAACGAGGGGATCGGTGCACAGCTGACCGCCCACGCGTGCGACTGGATCCGCGAGGCGGGCATGAGATGTCGCCAGGGTGGAAACGGGAGCCGACCCTGGCCACGCGGCCGCCCGGCGCACCTATGAGAAGGCCGGCCTCACCCTTCTCCCGGTCGCCCGGTACTTCAAGGCTCTCTGACACGAGTTCTGGCTCGGGCCGGTTTGGGGCTGCGGCTCCCTCGAGCTTCCCCTTCCCGGGTCGGCCGCATAGGAGCGGCCAGGACCTTCGCCGGGCGCCATCTTGGCAACCGTGGCCGATCTGGCTTCGACACCAACGCTCAGCCGTCGAGGCAGCGGCCGGCGAAGCCGCTCCGGGAGGAGCGCCTATAGCACTCGCCTAAAGCCAGCAACCATTGGTAACCATGGTGCCGAGGCCCAGAATCGAACTGGGGACACCGGGTTTTTCAGACCCGTGCTCTACCAACTGAGCTACCTCGGCCCGTGCCGCGCTGCCGCCGTCGGGGCGCGAGCCCCGGGGCGCTGGGCAACGATACCGAACCGGGCCACCATAGCGAACTGACGGGAGGCGGACGATGGGCAAGCTGGTGGTGGGGCTCTCGATGTCGCTGGACGGCTTCATCGCCGGAGCCAATGACGGTCCTGGCAACCCGCTCGGGGACGGCGGCAGCAGGCTTTTCGACTGGTGGACGGCCGGCAGCGAGCGCCTCGGTCCCGACGCTCGCTTTCGCCCCCCGGCGCGCAGCCGGGTCGTGGTCGAGGAGATGTTCCGCTGTGGGGCGATCATCACCGGCCGGCGCACCTTCGACATCGCCGGGGGCTGGGGCGGGCACCACCCCCTCGGCGCTCCCTTCTTCCTGCTCACCCACAACCCTCCCGACCGGCACGTCGGCCCGGGCACGGACGGGACCGTGGTCACAGACGGCATCGAGAGCGCCCTGGCGCAGGCCCGCGCGGTCGCGGGCGAGCGGGACGTCGCCGTGTGCGCCGCCGACGTGGCGCAGCAGTACCTGAGGGCGGGGCTGCTCGACGAGATCGACATCGACCTCGTCCCCTGCCTGCTCGGGGCTGGCGTCCGGCTCTTCGCCGGCCTGGAGGGTCGGCAGTTCGAGCTCGAGTGCACGCGCCTGGTGGTCTCCGATGGTGTCACCCATCTCCGCTACCGGGTGGTGCGCTAGCGGAGACGGCCCCGGCGGAGCGGCCGGCTCAGCCCTCCAGCACCGCCGACGCGGGGGTCGCCCGCTCCGCGCGGCGGTGGGCGGTGGAGATCGCGGCCTCGGGATCGCCCGCCAGCGCGGCGACCCCGGCCCGGATAGTCGTGTCCAGGGAGATGCGCCGCATCAGGCCGAAGACGCGGCCGGCGACCACCGCCCCGGCATCGACGCCGCCCTCGGTGATCAGCAGGGTCGAGGTGCCCTCACCGTCGATGGTCACCGGCTCGTTGGCTCGGGCGTAGGCGATGATCAGCTGGGCGTAGCCGGCCCGTGCGCTGGGCGGGATGTCGTCCGAGATGAGGAAGACCAGGCAGGCGCCGTCACTGCCGGTGTCGCGCGCGGTGGCCAGGAACTCGTCGCGAGTCACGGCCCAGGGGAGGTGGGAGAGCGCCTCGCTTTTCACGTCGTTCCATGGTGACATGGCGACTGGGGTTGGGGGGAGGTCAGCTCGCCCGGGCGTCCTCGCGGTGCGGGCAGTCCTCGACGTCGTGGTGGCAGTGGCAGCTCGGGGAGATGGCGAGCAGCGCCAGGTCGGCGTCGGGGAAGGAGAGCCGCGGAGCCCGGTCGGGCCCCGGGATGGCGGGGTCGCGGAGCTGCGCCGCCAGCACATACGCGACCTCACCACCGACGCGCGTCCAGGCGGGCATGTTGGGCACCCCGGCCCGCACCATCCGCTCGGCGGCCGCGGCGCTCGGCGCCTCGTCGAGGCGGCGGTGCCCGACCGGTGGGAGATAGCTGCCGGCGCGCAGGTCGGGTACCGTCCCGGGGGCGTCGGCGAGCAGCGCCTCCAGCGCCCTCCCCAGCAGTGGCACGCCGGCTTCCACCAGCCGCCGGGTCAGGCTCCCCGAGGTGTCGTGGGGATCGACGGGGACCGCGGTCTGGGCCAGGATCGGTCCCGCGTCCACCTTGGGAACCGCACGATGGAGGGTGATGCCGGTGCGCTCCGCGCCGTCGGCGATCACCCAGTAGACCGGTTCCGGTCCGCGGTACTGGGGCAGCAGCGAGGGGTGGACGTTCATGAAGCCGTGCTGGGGGATGCGCAGGGTCGGGGCGTTCACGATCTGATTGAAGCTGGCCATCACCGCCGCCTCGGGCCGCAGCCCCGCCATGTCGATGCGGCTGTGGTCGTCGTTGATCCGCCAGGTGCGGAGCAGGGGGACGCCGAGGTGATCGGCGATGCGGCTCAGCGCGTTGTCGCCAAGGATGGCCGGGTGGGCGCCCGGCGAGGTGACGATGCCGCAGACGCGCACGTCGAGCTGGAGAAGTCCAAGCAGGAAGGCGATCGAGTAGTCAGAGGGGAATCCCACGAAGAGCACCCGAGGTCCCGAGCCGGAGTCGGCGCGGCGCGCCGGGGCCGGGGGGAGGTCGCGGTCGGGCGCGAAGCCGAAGCTGGTGCGCGCCATCAGCTCCTCGCGGACCATGTCGAGGTACGGCGAGATGGTGGCCACGACCCCCATGCTAATCGGCGGGTGAGCCGGGGAGGCCCGCGGTCGCCGTCATCGCGGCTGTCGGCCCGGAGCCGCGTACGCGGCAGTCAGGTGCCGGCCGAGGTCGGCGAGCCGGCGGCGGACGCCCGCGGGGGAGAGCACCTCGACCTCGGTGACGTACCCGGCCAGGAAGGCGGCAGCGGCTGCCTCCGACGGGAAGACCAGGGCGGTGACACCGGCGGTGACCGGCCCGCGCAGATGCTCGGAGGCGATGCGGAGGAACACCCCGGAGGCCCCGGGACGCAGCCGGACCGCGACCTCGGTCGCGGTCGCCCGGTCGCGGAAGCCCCCGACCTGCTCCGCCCACGCCTGCTCCAGGTCGAAGCCGTCCGGCCGGCGACAGGGTGCCTCCAGCACCTCGGCCTCCTCGACCCGCGAGACCCGGTAGGTGCGCAGCTCCCGGTCGCGGCCGGCCAGCAGGTACCAGACCCCGGACTTGAGCACTAGCCCGTAGGGGTCCACCTCGCGCACCACCACATCCTGCTCGCCATGCCGGTAGCGAAGCCGCAGCCGCCGGTCGGAGAGCACCGCGTCCTGGATGCGCCCGAGATGGCCGGGGGCGGCAGTCCCCGACCACCAGTGCTCGACGTCGATGAGCACGCGCTGCTGAAGGCGGAGGCCGGCCTGCCCCGGGCGCGCCGCCGAGAGCTTGCGCGCGGCGCTCTCGAGATCGGGGCGGAGCCCGAGGTGCCCGGCGACCGGCCCGCTGGCCAGCCCCAGCAGGGCCTCCACCTCGGTCTCGGTGAGGCCGGTGAGGTCGGTGCGATACCCCTCCATGAGGGAGGCGCCACCGCGGGCTCCACGCTCGACGACCACCGGTACCCCGGCCGTGCTCAGCGCCTCGAGGTCCCGGTGGATGGTGCGGCGTGAGACCTCGAGGCGCTCGGCGAGGTCGAGCGCGGTCATCCGCCCCCGGGCTTGGAGGAGCAGGAGGATCGAGAGCAGCCGGTCGGCGCGCATCAGATTCCAGCTTAGGTGAGATATATGACAAGAGGTGGCTTATATGCCGGCGTACCCTCGGGATCGTCAGCAGTCAGCGTTCGAGGAGGCAGGGTGATGAGCGGATCCATCGGTCACGTCGAGGTCCTGGGCGAGGACCCCGCGGCGCTGCGCGACTTCTACGCCGCGGTCTTCTCCTGGGAGGTGGGCCCGGTTGCCACCGACGACCCCGAGCAGATGGAGTACGCCATGGTCCGGATCGAGGGCGGGCCCCACGCGGTCTCGGCGGGCATCGGCCGACGGACCTCCGGCTTCCTTCCGGTGACCTTCTACATCGAGGTCGACGACCTGGACGCGGCCCTGCGCAGCATCTCCGAGAAAGGGGGGAGGACGGTGACGCCGCCGCTCCGGATCGCCCCTGCGACGAGCATTGCCCGCTTCGCGGACCCGGCGGGCAACGTGATCGGGTTGGTCGCCGGCTGAGGTCGGCCCCGCGCCTGCTCCGGCGTCCCCGCGCCCCATCGGACGGCGGGCGCGGGGACCCGGCATCCGCGGATCGGAGGGTGGGTGCCGGCCTCAGCCGAGCAGGCCGTCGCGGCGCAGCCCGGCGAGGGCCTCGGCCACGGCCCCGGTACGGGCCGCCGCAGGAACCCCTGCGACCGCCTGCTCCAGGGCGGCGGCGCCCTGCTCGGGGTGGTCGAGCATCGCCCGCAGGACCGCGCCCCGGAGCTCGCGCATGCTCCCCGGGTAGGGCGCCTGCTTGCGCGGTGGCGGCTCGACGCCCGCGGCCAGCCGCAGGCGCGAGCGGCACCCGGCCGCCAGCGGGCAGCGGTCGCAGGCCGCGCTGCGCCGCCGGCAGAGCAGGGCCCCAACGTCGAAGAGCGCCAGGGTGAAGTCGCGCCAGCTCATCGCCCCGGGGCGCTGCGCGCTCAGGGCCGCGTCCAGGCGGGTCCCGGGAGCCGTCTCCACGCCGAGGAAGCAGCGGGCGGCGACCCGGCCCAGGTTGACGTCGCGGGCCGGTGCCCCAGGACGGTCGAAGGCAAGGCAGAGGAGCGCCCGGGCGGTGTACGGGCCAACCCCGGGGAGGGCCCGCAACCCCGCCTCGTCCGCGGGCCAGCCGTCGCTCGCGACCACTGCGGCGCAGCGCCAGAGGCCCGCGGCTCGGCGGGGGTAGCCGAGGCCGTCCCACTCCCTGAGCACCTCCTCGAGGGAAGCCGCCGCGCAGCTCGCCGGGGTGGGCCAGCGGTCGAGGAAGCGTCCCCAGCGGGGCAGCACCCGGGCCACCGGGGTCTGCTGGAGCATGACCTCGCTGACCAGCACCGCCCAGGGGTCGCGGGTGCGCCGCCAGGGCAGGTCGTGGCGACCGGCCGCGCGGTACCAGGCGGCGAGCTCGGCGGTCACCCGCTTCCCCCGCCCGGCGGCGACGTGGCACACTCGCAGCCACACAAGAGGAGGAGAGCATGGCGCGGCACACGGTCACCCTCATCCCCGGCGACGGCATCGGCTACGAGGTCAGCGAGGCTGCGCGCCGGGTCATCGATGCCTCCGGCGCGGAGATCGAGTGGGAGGTTCACGACGCCGGGCTCGACGTCATCGAGAAGTACGGCGAGCCGATGCCGCCCCACGTGCTGGACTCGATCCGCAAGAACCGGGTGGCCATCAAGGGCCCCCTGACCACACCGGTGGGCAAGGGCATCCGGAGCGTCAACGTGGCCCTGCGCCGGGAACTGGACCTGTACGCGCTGGTCCGGCCCTGCAAGTGGTACCCGGGGGTGCGCAGCCGCTACCAGGACATCGACCTGGTGATCGTCCGCGAGAACACCGAGGACCTCTACGCCGGCATCGAGTTCGAGGAGGGGCGGCCCGAGACCCTCCGGCTCATCGAGACCATCGGCGAGCTGGGCGGGCGCGCCATTCGCACCGACTCCGGCATCAGCATCAAGCCGATCTCGATCTTCGGCACCCGCCGCGTCTTCCGCTTCGCCTTCGCCTGGGCGCGGGCCAACGGGCGGCACAAGGTCACGGCCGTCCACAAGGCCAACATCATGAAGCACACCGACGGTCTCTGGCTTCACACCGCCGAGGCGGTGGCCCAGGAGTTCCCGGACGTCGAGTTCGAGGACCGGATCGTCGACAACATGGCGATGCAGCTGGTCCAGAAGCCCGAGCTCTACGACGTCATGGTGATGCCCAATCTATATGGCGACATCCTCAGCGACCTCTGCGCCGGCCTGATCGGCGGCCTCGGGCTCGCCCCCGGCGCCAACATGGGCGACGAGATCGCCGTCTTCGAGGCCACCCACGGCTCGGCGCCGCGCTACGCCGGCAAGAACGTCGCCAACCCGATGGCCATGATGTTCAGCGGGGTGCTGATGCTCCGCCACCTCGGCGAGGTCGAGGCCGCCGGCCGGCTGGAGCGGGGCCTGGCGGCGGTGATCGCGCGCGGAGATTCGGTCACCTATGACATGAAGCCGCAGCGCGACGACCCCACCGCGGTGGGCACCTCCCAGGTCGCCGACGCGGTCATCGCGGAGATGGAGCAGCCCCGGGCCCGGGCGTAGGCGATCCGGCCGAGCCGGGCCGATCACTCATCGAGGGGTCGGGATGGCGAACCGCGCAGCCGACCACCGCGCCCGCCATCGGGGTCAGCTCGTAGGCCAGCAGCCCGTTGGCGGGATCCGCGGCGAGGAGCTGCTGCAGCTGGGCCTCATCGCGCGCCTGGTAGACGCCGATCCCGTAGAAGCCCCCTGGATCCGCGACCGGGCCGAAGACGACGGAGATGCCCTCCCGCGCCCTCTCGGTCGAGTACTCGACGTGGCGGCTCATCAGCTCGCGTTCGGCGGTGCTCATGTCGAGATGGAAGGTCGGACGCGGGTTGTTGGTCTTGACGAAGAAGTACAACGGCGGCCTCACGCGTCAGGCACCACTGCTCAGCCGTGATGCTAGGAGACGGAGCAACCGGCCGGACGGCCGCTCCCCGTCGAGCGGGCTAGGCGAGGAACTCCTCGCTGTAGGTGGTGACCCGGACCCGGGTCGGGCCCGGGCCATCCCTGTCGCCCGCCGCCTCGGCGAGGGCGGCCACCAGCCCGTCGCGCTGGAAGGCGGCGCTGATCCGCTGATCGGCGCCGTGCTCGGGGTCCCAGGCCACCGGCTCCGCCCCGGGGTGCTCCCGGAGGTGGCGCCAGATGGCGCCTGCGGCGCGGGCTGCCAGCTCCGGGGAGGGGAGACCGTCGGGGAAGGCGGCGGGGATGAGCCGGCGGCAGTATTCGGCGGCTTCCGAGGTGCCGGCGAGAAGGTCGGCGCCGGAGGGCTCGCGCGGCGTCGGGATCGAGTCCATGAGGGTGCGATCGTGCCACGCGACGCGGGGGTCGGGGGGCCCCGCAGCGGCCTCATGGCTGCGCTGATCGCCCGTCACCAGGGGGGCAGAACCCAGGGGGAGCCGGATCCGGCAGGCGTCCCCTCACCGGAACGCAGGCGCTCTCGCGCCGCCCGGCGACGTTCCGGCCAGAAGGGCAGGTCCAGGATCAGGATGGAGAGGAGCGCCACCCCGGTGGCCCCGGCGAGGTACCAGGGCCAGGGGCCGAGCACGGCGAGCAGGCCGGGCGGGTGCTGGGTGTGCAGGTAGTCGTAGTCGCCTCCGGTCACGATGTCGACAACCCCGACCGCGGCGAAGAATGCTGCGGTGATCGCGATCACCCGGAGCGCGGCGCGGGGTCGGGGGTGGAGACCGAGGCCAACCACCAGCCAGACGGCGACCAGGATCACCCCGACGTGGTCGACGTAGAACTCCAGCCAGTCGTACGAGGGGAAGTGGATAGGGTGGTCGGGCGTGAGCAGGCCCTGGAGGGTGCCGGCGATCCCCCAGAACCAGGTGATCTCGACCAGGATCGGCTGCCGGGTGACCAGGGCGGCGGCCCCCACGAGGGCGGCGACGTCGCAGATGTAGAGGGGCAGGCTGAAGCCGACGGTCCACGTGTGGGCCACGTACATCTCGCCCAGCCCGCCCTGCCACTGGACCAGTTGGAAGGCGACCTCGTTGGCCACCAGGAGGAGGGCGAGCAGCCAGGAGGCCACGGTCACCCACGCCCCCGGCCGCCAGCGCGCCAGGGGGACGAGGATGGCGATGAGGGCAACCGTGAGGCCGACGGCGAGGAGGTGCCCGGTGCCGACGGATTGGTCCATGGCCCGAAGTCTGTGCCGATGGCGGAGGCGCCGGGTCATGGAAAGCCCGCGCCGTGTACAGTCGGCGTGTTGTCTGCGCAACTGGGAGGCCCGCGTTCCGGCATGGCCACCGACCTGGAGACTGGAGCGGAGCACGCGGAAGCTGGCGACCTCCGCCCGGAGCATCACCGCAACATCCAGGGGGGGACCGCGCGGGCGGCTGTCTTCGGGGTCAGCGACGGTCTGCTGACCAACGTCTCCCTGATCCTCGGTGTCGCCGGGGCGAGCCCGACCTCGGGGCTGGTCCGGCTGGCGGGGGTCGCCGGCCTGGTCGCCGGCGCCATCTCGATGGCCGCCGGCGAGTACATCTCCATGACCGCCCAAGCCGAGCTCTTCCACCGCGAGCTGGCGGTGGAGCGCGAGGAGCTGCGCCGCAACCCCGATTTCGAGAAGAGGGAGCTGGTGGCGGTGTACATGCGGCGCGGGGTGCCCCAGGCGATCGCCGAACAGGTGGTGGAAGCCCTGATGCAGGACCCGGAGGTCGCCCTGGAAGTGCACAGCCGCGAGGAGCTGGGCATCGACCCCACCCGCACCGGCTCCCCCCTCGGCGCCGCCCTGTCGTCCTTCGTGAGCTTCGCGATCGGGGCGGTGATCCCGCTCGTCCCGTGGTTCTTCGCCACCGGCTGGGGGGCCGTGCTCGTCTCCATCGTCCTAGGTGCGGTCGCCGCGCTCGCCATCGGCGGGGCGCTCGGGTACTTCTCGGAGCGATCCATCCCCCGCGCCGCGGCCCGTCAGCTGCTGATCACCGCGGTCGCTGCGGCCGTCACCTTCGGGATCGGCCGTCTGGTGGGCGTCGGCGTCGCCGCGGCGGCCTGAGAGAATTGGGGGAGCCGGTGAGCCACCACGTCCTGGTCGCCGAGGACGAGGCCGACATCCGCGAGCTCCTCCGCCTGGCCCTGAGCGGGGAGGGGTACGAGGTCGAGACCGCTCCCGATGGCGCTGTCGCCTGGGATCTCGCGGTGGCCAGACCCCCGGCGCTGGTGGTCACCGACCTCCGCATGCCCGTGATGAACGGCCTCGACCTGATCCGGGCGCTCCGGGATGCGCCGGCCCTCCGCCAGGTCCCGGTCATCCTCTTCACCGCCTTCGTCTCCACCGATCCCCGGGTCGCCGAGGCCGGCGCCATCCCCGCGGTGGAGGTGGTCACCAAGGGGTCGATCGGCGAGCTCCGTCACGCCGTGGCCCGGCTGCTCAGGGCCGGCGCCGCGTAAGAGACCTGGAGGCGGAGCGAACGGTTGCTTTCCGAACGGTTGTTCGGTAAGCTGCCGATCCGTGACCATCGCCGTCGCCCCCTCCGTCGAGGAGCGCATCGCAGCCCTCCGCCGTGAGCCCTGGGTGGGGCGCCGCCTCGCCCACGCGGTGACCCTGCCTTCCCAGCAGGCCGACCTCCGTCCCTGGCCGGAGCGGCTCCACCCCGAGCTGGTGGCGGCGCTTCGGGCCCGGGGGCTGGAGCACGCCTACTCCCACCAGGCCGAGGCGATCGAGCTCGCCCTCGCCGGCCGCGACCTCACCCTGGTCACCCCGACCGCGAGTGGCAAGACGCTCGGCTTCGTGGTTCCGGTCCTCGACTCCTGGCTGCGCGATCCGGACAGCCGGTCGCTCTGGCTCTTCCCGACCAAGGCGCTGGCCCAGGACCAGCTCGCCGGGCTCCGGGACCTGGTCGCGCACCTGCCCGCGGAGCGCCGGGACCTGCTCCGCGCGGCCACCTTCGACGGCGACACGCCGACCGGGCTGCGCAGGGCGATCCGCGAGGGCGGCCAGATCGTGGTCACCAACCCGGACATGCTCCACAGCGGCATCCTGCCCCACCACACCGGCTGGGCCGGCCTGCTCCGCTCGCTTCGCTATGTGGTCATCGACGAGCTGCACGCATACCGCGGGCTCTTCGGCTCCCATCTCGCCAACGTGCTCCGGCGACTGCTCCGGCTCTGCCGCTTCTACGGCAGCAACCCGACCGTGATCTGCTGCTCGGCGACCATCGGCAACCCCGGCGAGCTGGCCGAGCGGCTGCTCGGCCGTCCGGTCACTGTGGTCGACCGCAACGGGGCCCCCCGCGCCGAGCGCCACCTCTGGTTCTGGGCGCCACCGCTCAGCGACGCGACCCTGGGGGTGCGCCGGTCGGCGGTGCTGGAGGCGCGCCGGCTGATCGCCGAGCTGCTCCGTCTCGACCTCCAGGTCATCGGCTTCTGCCGCAGCCGCAGCTCGGTCGAGGTGCTGCTGAGCTATCTCCAGCAGCTTCACGCCGGCGGGCGGGGGCAGACGCCGGCGATTCGCGGCTACCGCGGCGGCTACCTGCCCCTCGAGCGCCGTGCCATCGAGGCCGGGCTGCGCGGCGGGAGCGTCCGCGCCGTGGTTGCCACCAACGCCTTGGAGCTGGGCGTCGACATCGGCGGGCTCGACGCCTCGGTCCTGGTCGGCTACCCGGGCACCCTGGCGAGCACCTGGCAGCAGCTGGGCCGGGCGGGTCGCCGCGACTCCGCCTCGCTGGGGGTCTTCATCGCCTCCGACGCGCCGCTCGACCAGTTCCTGCTGCGGCACCCGGAATACCTGCTGGAGACGCCGCCGGAGCGCGGCCTGGTCGACCCCGACAACCTGCTGGTGCTCGGCTCCCACCTCCAGGCGGCCGCCTTCGAGCTGGCCTTCAGCGAGGGCGAGGCCTTCGGCAGCGCCGGCCCGGAGCTGACCGGGACCCTGCTCGACTGCTTCGCCGAGGACGGGCTGGTCCATCGGAGTGGGAGCCGCTACCACTGGAGCGCCGACGCCTTCCCCGCGGAGGCGATCTCGCTGCGCCGGGCCTCCGCCAGCAACGTGGTCATCATCGACACCTCCAGCGACCCGGGAGGACCCGGGCAGGGTCCGCAGGGGCCGTGGGCGGGAAGCGGCGGCGGGCGTCCGGGAAGCCACGGCCGGGTGATCGGGGAGGTGGACCAGTTCTCGGCACCGGTGCTGGTCCACGACGACGCCATCTATCTCCACGAGGGTCGGCAGTACCACGTGGAGCGGCTGGACTGGGAGGAGAAGCGCGCCTACGTCCACCCGGTGGCGGTCGACCACTACACGCTCGCTGAGACCCGCCAGACGGTGCGCGTCCTGGAGCGGTTCGCCGGGCCGGTCGGGGAGAGGGTGCGGCGCAGTCACGGCGAGGTCCGGGTCAGCCGGCTGGCCAACCTCTACAAGAAGGTCCGCTTCCTCACCCACGAGAACATCGGCTCCGGCCCCATCCACCTCCCCGAACAGGATCTCCACACCACCGCGGTCTGGGCCGCCTTCCGGCCCGAGGCGCTGAGCGGCCTCGCGCCGGTGGAGCTGGAGGCAGGTCTGGTGGGCGCGTCGAGGGCGCTCCACGCGGCGGCGTGCCTGCTCTGCATGTGTGACCCGCGCGACCTCGGCACCCACGTGGAGCTGCGCACCCAGGCGGGCCCGAGCGCGGACCATTCCGCGCCGGCGTCACTCGGGCCGCCGGACCCCGGCGAGCCCCAGGAGTTCGCCGCCGGCTGGCGGCCGGCGGTCGCTCCGGTTCCGGCGGACGACGAGGCGGTCGGATGGCCAGCTGTCTACCTCTACGACGCCACCCCCGGAGGGGTCGGCCTCGCGCCGGCCTGCTTCGATCGCTTCGCGGAGCTGGTGAGATCGGCGACAGAGCTGACCGCGGGGTGCGGATGCAGCGCCGGCTGTCCCTCCTGCGTCGGGCCGCCCCCGGCAGCCTGCGACGGCCGGGCGGCGGCGCTCCGTCTGCTCCGGATCGCAGGGGGAACGGCGTGAGCAGCGGAGGGCTGCGGTGAGCGACGGGAAGGCCGGCGTCGTCGGACATGGGCCTCGATGAGCCCGCCCCTGCTCAGCCCCGCCGCACCGGCCGACCAGGTGAGCGTGCTGCGCGCCCGGCTCGCCGCCATGGGGGGCCTCGCCGACCTCGCGCGGCCCCTGCCGCCGCGGCGAGCGCCGGAGATCACGACGCCGGTCGAGCGCGCCGCCGCCCTCGGCTTCGCCGCCGAGCAGGGGATCCTGATCCGACGGGTCCGGGTCGACCTGGGCCCCTTCCTGGAGCGGGCCGGGGCCGGTCCTCCGGCCACCCCGCCGGATCTGGTCCGGCTCCTCTACCGACTCCCTCCGGGCGCCCCGGCCGGACCGGTGACGGACCAGGACGCCCTGGTGCTCGACATCGAGACCCTGGGGCTCCGCGGCAGCGGGGTGGTTCCCTTCCTGGTCGGCGTGGGGGCACCCCGAGGCGCGTTCCTGGAGGTCGACCAGTACCTGCTCGCCGACCTGGACGCGGAGAGGGCGATGCTCGACGCCATCGCAGCCCGGCTGGCCCGGTGCCGGGTGCTGCTCAGCTACAACGGGCGCGGCTTCGATGTGCCCGTGCTGCGGGCACGGTGCGTCATCAACCGGCTGCCGGCGGATGCCATCTCGCCGCCGATCCACTGCGATCTGCTCGGCCCGGTCCGCCGCCTCTTCCGCGAGCGGCTCGGGGCCTGCACCCTCCGCCAGGCGGAGGTTTCGCTGCTCGGACTGGAGCGCGGCGACGACGTCCCCGGGGCTGAGGCGCCCGCCCGCTTCCGGGCCTGGCTGGACGGGGCTCCTGCCCGCATGCTGGAGGGTGTGGTCCGGCACAACCAGCTCGACCTCTGCGCCACGGTCGTGCTGGGGGCGCGGCTCACCGCCCACGCAGCCGGCCGGATGGTCGAGCCGGTGCATCCGGCCGACCGCTACCGGCTGGGGGTCCACCTCGAGGCCGTCGGCTTCCGCGATGCGGCCACGGAGGAGCTGGCGGCGGCCTTCCGGGAGGCGTCGTCGCCCTGGTCCCGCCCCGCTGGCCACCGGCTGGCCCGGCGGCTCGGCCGTGAGCGGGCCGCGGCGCGGACCGCGGTGCTGCGCGAGCTCTGCCGCCGCCATCCCGACGACCTGACCGCCGCCCGGGGGCTGGCCATCGCCCTCGAGCGCTCTGGGGATCTCGCGGGCGCCCTCGGGGTCTGCTCCGAGGTGGATGCGGTGCTCGCCGCTTGGGCGGACTGGCGGCGGCGGCTGGCCGTGGTCGGCAGCCCTGGGGGCGGCCCTGAGCCGGAGTGGCACCGCCGCAAGGAACGGTTGCTGCGGCGCCAGGAACGCCGCGCGGGAGGTGGCCGGCGCACCGGGGCGATCGCCGCGGCGGCCGGTCCCGGCGCCGCCCTTCCGCTGGCCGGGAGCGGCTGAGTTGGGTTCGGAGACGGTTCAGCGCGCATCGCGGCGAACCCTGGGGGCACCGGCGCGCGTTCCACCGGCGACAATGGCCCGCCGATGGACAAGCTGAGACCCACCCCGCCCGAGCACCCCGAGGGGCTTCCGGAGCCCGCGAGGGGGGAGGGCGTGCCCGCTCCGGGGGACGACGCCGTCGTGGTCGGTGTCGGGATGGAGGGCGGACCCGTGGTGGAAGGAGCCGCCCTGGACGCGGCGGCGGACCTCTCGATCACCTCCGGCGCGCTCCGCCTGGGGAGCGGGCTACGCGGGGTGCGCAACTCGCTGATGATGCTGGTCGCCCAGCTGGCCTCGCGGCTGCTGGCCCTGGGCACGGTCATCGTCATCCTCCACTCCCTCGGAGCCGGCGACTTCGGCCAGATGCAGACCGCGATCACCTACGGGGCGATCGTCTCGGTGGTCGCCGACCTCGGCCTCAGCACCCTCTTCCTCCGCGAGGGGGCGCGCCGTCCTCAGCTTGTCGGGCGCTACCTCGACAACATGCTCTCGCTGCGGATCCCGCTGCTCTGCCTCGCGATCCTGGTGCTGACCGGCGCGCTCTGGCTGCTCGGGCTGCACTCGCTGATCGTGGCCTCGGCCGCGCTCATGGTCGCGTCCGGCCTCCAGCTACTCCTGCGCAACACCTTCTACGCGCTCCAGCGGGTCAAGTGGGTGGTCGCCGAGATCCTCCCCGAGGCCCTGCTGCTACTGGGGCTGGTGGTCCTCGGCGCGCTCCGCGACCTCGGCACCGGCTACTTCATCTGGGCCTACACCTTCAGCTACCTGGGCGCGGCCGGCTACTTCGCCTCCGTGCTGCTGGCAACCGGCACCTGGCGGCCGCGCTGGCGATTCGAGACGGGGCTGATCCGGCCGTGGATGGTGATGACCCTGCCGCTCGCGATCAGCTACGTCTTCACAACCGTCTACTGGCAGATCGACGTCCCCATCCTGCAGCACTTCGGCCCCTCCACCCCCACCTCCTGCCCCACCCTCACCAGCCTCAGCTACTGCGAGGTGGGCTGGTACCAGGCCGCCTACAAGCCGTTCCAGGCGCTGCTGGTGATCCCCTTCGCGCTCCGGACCGTGGTCTTCCCGCTGCTCGCCGTGTACCACCGTGAGGCACCGGAGCGGCTGGTGATCGCGGTGAGGAAGTTCTTC
Organism: uncultured Chloroflexia bacterium; assembly: GCA_963793875.1. Lineage (GTDB taxonomy): Bacteria > Chloroflexota > Dormibacteria > Aeolococcales > Aeolococcaceae > Changshengia. The sequence continues at coordinate 71,956 of CAWCBS010000006.1, forward strand.
AAGGCCCTGGTCGCGCTTGGACTGCCGGCATCGATCGGGGTGATCGTGCTCGCCGACCAGTACACGTCGCTCTTCAGCCTCTACCCGCAGGCGGCGCCCTCGCTCCGCATCCTGGGGGTGACCGTCGTCTTCATGTTCGCCGACAACGCCAACGCCACCGCCCTGCTGGCGATGGATCGGCAGCGCACCTACGCCTGGATCGTCGGGGTCGGGATGGTGATCAACGGGGTCTCCAACGCGGTGCTGATCCCCGTCTTCGAAGGGCTGCACCCGGGCAGCGGCTACCTCGTCACGAGCGCCGACACCGCCCTCACCGAGGTGGGGCTGGTGGTCATCGGACTGCTGGTGCTGCGCCGTCTCGGGGTCGGCATCCCGGTGCTGCGGCTGAGCTGGCGGATCGTGCCCGCGGCGCTGCTGATGGGCGGCTTCCTGCTTCTCGTCCACCCCGTGGGTCAGGTGGCCACGGTGGCCGTCACCGTCGCCGGTGGGGTCCTCTACCTGGTCGCGCTCTGGCTGCTCCGCGCCGCCGATCCCGACGAGCGCAGCCTGATCCGGCGGGCGCTGCAGAGGGGCTGAGCCAGGGGGCCGCCGCTCACCGTCGGCGCGGGGCCGGGGACGATTAGGGCCCGGCGATCGCGGTGGCGCTCGGCGTCGCCGCGCTCGAGGCCGGTGCGGAGGCCGGCGCGGAGGCGCTGGTGGGGACGTCGGCGCCGCCCTGGGCCATCTGGTCGTACGAGGTCTGCCAGTCGCCCTCGCCGTCGGAGTACGACGCCAGGAGGGTGCTCCCGAGCACCTGGACGGGGTCACCCACCTGGCTCCAGTTGTAGTAGGTGACCGCGTTGTCGGTGCTCAGATTGATGCAGCCGTGCGAGCTGTTGGTGTTGCCATACGGCCAGAGGTCGCAGACCGAGGCGTTGGTGCCGCAGACCCAGGGGGCGGCGTGGATGAAGTAGCCGTCGGCGGAGACGGCGGTGTCGTCGTAGACGTTCTCGTCGTAGTACTCGGACCCGCCCGGGGTGCAGGCGGCCGGGGTCTCGAAGGTGGGGCAGGACTGCATCTTGACCACCGGGTCGTGGTAGAGGACGACCAGAGTCCCGTCGATGGTGAGAAAACCGGGCTTGCCGGTGTTGGTCGACCAGGTGTGAAGCAGGGTGCCGTCACTCGGCGAATCGCCGTCGTACACCTGCATCTGCCGGGTCTGGGTGTTGACCACGGTGAGGTGGGCCGCTCCGATGTCGAAGCTGAGCGTCCAGTTGCCGAGGCCCCAGTAGCCGTTGCCGGCGTCCACCCCGTTGAGGTCAGCGTCGACGACGACCTGGGTCCCGCTCTGCCAGAAGTTCTCCGGGCGGTAGTGGACGTCGCGGCTGTCGTACCAGTACCAACCGCCCGGCTGAGGCGGGTTGCTCACCACCGCGATGTGGTCGATGATCCCCTGCTGGTCGGCGGTCGGGATCGGCACGTTGAACTGGAGCTCGATCGGCATCCCGATCCCCACCGTCTCGCCGTTGGTGAGGCTCTCCACCGAGGTCAGCAGCCGCTTGGCGCTCGTGATGGTCGTGAAGCTGGAGCTCGCCACCGTCTCGCCCCCGGCGGCGTTCACCGCGGTGGCGGTGACCGTATAGGAGGCACCGACGTCGAGACCCCCGGCGTAGGTCCAGTTCGCCCCGCTCTCCGCGACCGCCCAGGTGAGGCTGGCCGGGGTGCCGTTCTCCTCGACGCTCACTGAGCTGACCTTGGCGTTGGCCGCGGCCACCTCGAGGGCGGCGTCCAGCCCGACCCCGGTGGATCCGTCGATCGGGCTCACCGTCACCGAGGGCGGACCGGCGTCCACGACCTGGCTGCTCGGCGTGGTGTGGGCGCTCGGGCTAGCGGAGGGCGAGGCGGCATGCGAAGGGCTGCAGGCGGCCAGTGCGATGCAGGCGGCTCCGAGGATCACCGGCCACGAGCTGTGCCGCGGCACCGAACGCATCACTCCTCCCACCTGCCATTCCGGCGGGGACGACCTCGGGTGGCGCACCGCTCCCCCCGAGCGCCCTTCGCCTAGGTTAACGCCGGTGCCCCCTTCCCCGGTTACCGCCAATTGCGCGCAGCCGGCCTGGGCGAGCTTGCCCCGGCCATCTCAGCCCTCCGGTGAGATGGCCCTCAGCGCCTCGGTGAGCTGGGTGGGGCTGATGTTGGCCCCCGAGCAGATCAGGGCGACCCGGCGACCCCGCAGGCGAGGGGCCAGGGCTGGGTCGAGGGCGGCGGCCAGCGGCGCGGCCCCGGCCGGCTCCACCAGCGTGCGCGTCTTCTCGATCATCAGCCGCGTCGCGGCGAGCAAGGCCTGATCCTCGACCAGCACGAAGTCACTCAGCCGCTCGCGCATGATCCGCTGGGGCAGTTCGAAGGCCGACCCGGTGGCCACGCCCTCGGCGGTGGTGGTGTTGGGCCGGGTCACCATCTCTCCGGCCCGCCACGATTCGTGCGCTGCCGGCGACTGCGCGGACTGCACGCCGACGACCTCGAGCGCGGGTCGGATCGCGCCCGCCACGATGCAGGCCGCGGCGGCCCCGCTGCCGCCGCCCACCGCGACCAGGATGACGTCGATCTCCGGCTGCTCCTCGAGGATCTCGAGGCTGCAGGTGGCGACGCCGGCGATGAGGTCGGGCTCGTTGCCGGCGTGGATGTAGCGCAACCCGCGCTCCGCAGCCAGCACCTCGCAGCGGGCGCGCGCCTCGTCGAAGGTCCGGCCGGTGAAGATCACCTCGGCACCCAGGTCGCGCATCGCCTCGACCTTGACCGGGTTGGCGTGCTCCGGGACGCAGACCGTGGCCGGGACCCCGAAGAGATGAGCCCCATAGGCGACCGACTGGCCGTGGTTGCCGGTGGAAGCGGTGATCACCCCCTGGCGGCGGGTTTCGGGGTCGAGCCTGCTCATCAGGTTGATGCCGCCGCGGACCTTGAAGGCGCCGGTCGGCATGAGGTTCTCGTGCTTGATCCAGACCGCGGCCCCGACCATCCGGTCCAGCGCCGGGTAGGCGCGCAGCGGCGTCCGCGGCAGGTGCTCGCGGATCCTCTCCCGGGCGGCCAGGACATCGGCGAAGTTGGGGGGCTGGAGGTTCATCCTGAGCAAGGTATCAGGCTACCGCGGTCCGCAGGAAGCTGAAGGCGGCGTCGGCGACCTCCTCCCAGCCTTCCTGGTTGCAGATCAGGTGGCAGCGACCGGGAAACACCCGCAGCCGGACCGAGCTGGGCGATCGCCGGTACGCCGCGGCGTTGCGGCGGACCGCGTCGAGCGGGCAGAGGTGGTCGGAGTCGCCGGTCAGAAAGAGGAGGGGTGGGTGCTCGCGCGGCCAGTCGATCCTGCCGCTCCTGGTCAGCGTGCTCCGCGGGACGTTGCGGCTCTCGGGCACCACGTAGCGCTCGAACGCGAGGTCGCTCTGCTCGCGGGTCATGGTGTTGCAGAACGCGTAGTGGAAGCGTGCCGGCGTCATGATCACCGGCCGCCCGCCGGCGAACGGGTTGACGTGGGGGAAGTTGGCGCGGACGAAGTGCGGGTCGAGGGAGATGATGCCCCGGGCCGGCGCCGAGCTGATCGCCACCCCGGCCCTGGCCAGGCCGGCGTTGACAAGTCGCTGGACCACCAGGCCGCCCACCGAATGGCCCACGGCCAGCGGCGGCCCCGGCATCCGGCCGATGACCTCCTGGAGGTGCTGCACCACGTCGCCGAAGGTGAGAGACCCGAGCTTCGGATCGATCCGCCGGCGCAGCTCCGCTGGCTCGCCCTCGTGGAACGGCCAGCTGGGGGCGACGCAGTCGAAACCCGCGGCGATGGCACGCTCCACCCACGGCGCCCGGCTCCGGCCGTTCATGTACATGCCGTGCACGAAGAGCAGCGTGGGCTGGGCGGAACCCATGGCGCGGCAATCTAGCACCGACCCGCCAACGTCGGGGGTCGGGCTCTGCGCTGAGCCCGCAGACGGGGGAGAGCTGATGACCGACACCTTCGAGACCGCGACATCCGCCGATGGGACAGCGATCGCCTTGGAGCGGGTCGGCGGGGGCCGGCCGGTGGTCCTGGTCGGCGGAGCCTTCCAGGACCGCACCGCAACCCGTGGCCTCGCCGCCCTCCTGGCTCCGCACTTCACGGTGGTCGGGTACGACCGCCGGGGTCGCGGCGACAGCGGCGACTCCGCCGCCTACGCCGTGGAGCGCGAGGTCGAGGACCTCCACGCGGTGATCGAGCGCGTGGGCGGCCGCGCCGCCGTGGTCGGGCACTCCTCCGGCGCCATCCTAGGGCTGGAGGCGGCGCGGTCGCACGGACCGGTCGAGCGGGTCGTCGCCTACGAGCCGCCCTACATCGTCGACGGGCGTCCCCGCCCGGGAGACGATGTCGAGGAGCGGCTGCGCGCCCTGCTCGACGCCGGCCGGCGCGACGACGCGGTGGCACTCTTCCAGACCGAGGCGGTCGGCATCCCCGCGTCGGTGGTCGAGGGATTCCGGCAGTCCGCGATGTGGCCGGGACTGGTGCGGCTCGCTCACACCCTGCCCTACGACGTGGAGATCACCGGGCCGGGGAACCGGCTCCGGCCCGAGCACCTGGCCCAGGTCGCGGTGCCCGCGCTGGTCATCGCCGGCACGGCCGGGTTCCCCTGGATGATGGCCGGTGCGCTGGCCGCCGCCGCCGCCATCCCCGGGGGGCGCCACCTGACCCTCGAGAGTGGCGACCACAGCACCCCTCAAAGCCACCCGGAGCTGCTCGTCCCGGTGCTCATCGACTTCCTCTTCTGAGTCGCGACCGAGTCGCCACCGCCTCGCATCGACGGTGGTCGGCGGCCTGGCGCATGATGGGCGGGCCTCAGAAGACCGGCTCACGAGGAGGGGTCACGGATGGCTCGACCGATCCAGAGCACGATGCAGGATGCTCCGCTCACGCTCACCGAGATCCTGATGCGGGGGCGTGCTCTCTTCGGCGCGAGCCAGGTGGTGACCTTCGAGGGCGGCTCCTCGCGCCGCGCCAGCTTCGCCGACGTCGCCGACCGCGCCGCCCGCCTCGCGAATGGGCTGCGCAACCTCGGCATTCGGGCCGGGGATCGGGTGGGCACCCTCTGCTGGAATCACCAGGAGCACCTCGAGGCCTACTTCGCCGTCCCCTGCCTGGGGGCGGTGCTGCACACTCTCAACCTCCGCCTCTCGCCATCCCAGCTCGCCTTCGTGGTCAATCACGGCGGCGATCGGGTGGTGATCGTGGACGCGGGTCTGGCGCCGCTCTTGGCCGCCATCCGTCCCCATCTCACCACGGTGGAGAGGGTGATCGTGGTGGGCAGCGGCGACGCCGCCGGGCTGGGCGACGTCGTCGACTACGAGGCCCTGCTCGCGGGCTCGGAGCCGCTGCGCGACTGGCCGGCGCTGGACGAGCGGCAGGCGGCTGCCATGTGCTACACGACCGGGACCACCGGCGAGCCGCGGGGCGTTGTCTACAGCCATCGCTCCATCTGGCTGCACTCGTTCTCGGTTGCCGGCGCCTTCGGCCTCAACGAGGACGACGGGATCGGGCTGATGGTCCCTATGTTCCACGTCAACGGCTGGGGGCAGCCCTACGCGGCGCTGATGTGCGGTGCCGACCTGCTCCTCCCCGAGCGGTTCCTGCAACCGCAGCCGCTGCTCTCCTTCGTACTCCAGGAGAGGCCGACGCTGCTGGTGGGGGTGCCGACCATCTTCCAGGGCCTGCTGATGGCGGCGGAGGCGGAGGGGGCGGACCTCGGCTTCGTCCGGCTGGGCGTCGCCGGTGGCTCGGCCGTGCCGACCAGCCTGATGCAGGCGTTCGAGCGGTGGTTCCCGCTGATCCAGGCCTGGGGGATGACCGAGACCAGCCCGCTCGGGACGATCGCCTTCCTGCCCCGGGGGGTGACCTCGGAGGATCCCCGCTACTGGCGCTACCGGTCGAAGACGGGGCGTCCCGTCCCCGGGGTGGAGCTCCGGATCGTCGATCCCGGCGGCGCGCCGCTGCCCTGGGACGGCAGGGCGGTGGGGGAGATCGAGGTGCGCGGGCCGTGGATCACCGGCTCCTACTACGGCGGTGCGGCGGCCGAGCGCTTCCATGACGGCTGGCTGCGCACCGGCGACGTGGCCACCATCGACGACCACGGCTACGTCCAGATCACCGACCGGACCAAGGACATCATCAAGTCAGGGGGCGAGTGGATCAGCTCGGTGGAGCTGGAGAATCAATTGATGGCCCACCCCGCAGTCCTGGACGCCGCCGTGATCGGTATCCCCGATGAGCGCTGGCAGGAGCGGCCGCTCGCGGTGATCGCCTTCAAACCCGGCCAGTCGGTCGAGCCCGACGAGCTGCGTGAGTTCCTGCGCGGCAAGGTGCCCAGCTTCTGGCTTCCGGAGACCTGGGCGGTGGTGGTCGCCATCCCCAAGACGTCGGTGGGCAAGCAGGACAAGAAGGTGATCCGGCAGCTCCAGGCGGACGGACGGCTGGAGCTCCGCCGCTTGGTGCGGGTGCTGGGCGGCTGAAGCCGCGGTGGCTCAGCGCTGCCTCTGCCGGCGCCTCCCGACCAGCGCCGTCCCGCCGATGGCCAGGAGCGCTGCCAGCCCCGCGGCGAGGACCACCAGGCCGGACACGGGTGCGCCGCCGGGCTCGGGCATTCCTCCTCCGCTCGTGGGAACGGGGGCGGCCGTGGGCGTTGGTGACGGCGCCGCGGCGACCACGTACATCAGGATCAGGGTGGGGTCTTCGAAGCCATAGTCGCCGACCGCCGCGCAGTCGTCAGCGTCGGCGCAGGCCACACCGGCCAGCTCGCTGTTCTGGTCGGTGCCTCCGTTGGGGGTGTTGGCCACCAGCGACCAGGAGGTGCCGTCCCAGGCGTCGACGAGGGTCGAGCTCAGATCGTCGACCGTGACCGTGCCGACCGCCCAGCAGGAGCTGTCGCTGGTGCAGCTGACGCCCGACAGTATGTTGGGGTTCGCAGATGGGGAGTCGTCGTTGGCGGCGCTGACGACAGACGCCGTCCACGTCCCCCCGTCGAGGTTCAGGAACAGGTTCTGGGTCGGACCTGAGCCCGGGTAGTAGTAGCCGACCGCCCAGCAATAGGAGGCGGTGACGCAGGAGATGCCGTCAAGGATGTTGTCGCCCGAGCCCTCGTTGGCGGGAAGGCCCGTCACCCCCTGCCAGCTGCTCCCATCCCAGCCGACGACGAGCATGGTCTGGGGGTTCGCCTCGTAGTTGGCTCCCGCCGCGTAGCATTGGCTGGCACTCACGCAGGAGATGCCGTTGAGGTAGCCCACGGTCCCCCCTGAGCTGCCGGTGTCCAGCGTCCACGTGCTGCCACCCCATTGCTCGATCAGGGTCTGCATGCTTCCCGCGACCCCGTCCGGCTCCCAGTAGCCCACCGCCCAGCAGTCGGCGGCGTCGGGACAGGCGATCCCGTCGAGGACGTAGGAGCCCGCGGGGTCGCCGCTGAACTGGGGGAGCGCCGATGCCGTCCACGACGATCCGTTCCAGTGCTCGCCCAGGGGGAGGGCGTCGGTGCCGACGATGTACCTCCCCACGGCCCAGCAGTCGGTGGTGCTGTCGCAGGAGACGGCGTCGAGCGAGTTGAACTGCAGAACGCCGCCGGTGGCATTGATGTTGTCACTGGTGACCGCCGACCACGCCGTGCCGTTCCACTCCTCGATGAGCGTTTGACTCTCCTCTGAGCCGGTGGCGGTCTGCTGGCCCACGGCCCAGCATTCAGTGGCGCTGGGGCACGCGACCGCCGCCAGGGTGTTGGACGACGTGCCGGGGTTGGGGCTCGCCGCCAGGGTCCAGGTGGTGGTCGCCCCCGCCGCCAGCGGCGCGGCAAGGAGCGCTCCGGCGGCGACGGCCGCGGCCGCCGCGACCACGCGCCAGGTTCTCCACGATGCGTGCTGTCCGCTCATCGCCTTGCCGCCTCCCACCCGGCCACCGCACCCGCTGCCCTCCCGGCGCCTTTCGCGATGACCAAGGACATCAATGTCCTCTGGGAGCCCCTGGGGGCGTAAGGGACTGCGGTCACGGGTGACCCCGGGACATCGGACGAGGGAGCTAGTGTCCTGTACGGGAGATTCGTAGACAAAACCGTTCGATGCTGGCCAGGATCTCGTCAGCGCTCTTGACCCAGACGAAGGGGTGCGGGTCAGCGTTGCAGGTGGCGAGATAGAGGCGGATGTCGTCCTCCAACGCCCGGGTGCTGCGGTGCACACCGCGGCGCAGCTGCTTGCGGGTCAGCTCTGCGAACCAGCGCTCGACCTGGTTGATCCACGACGAGTAGGTGGGGGTGAAGTGGAGGTGGAAGCGCGGGTGCTGGAGCAGCCAGCGCTGGATCGACGCCGTCTTGTGGGTGCTCAGGTTGTCCAGCACCAGGTGGAGGTCGAAGTCCTCGGGCACCTCATGGTCGATGCGGTCGAGGAAGCTGCGGAACTCGACGGCGCGGTGCCGGCGATGAATTTGGCCGATCACCTTGCCGGTGGCGACGTCGAGAGCGGCGAACAGCGAGGTGGTGCCGTGACGCCGGTAGTCGTGGGTCTGGCGCTCGACCTGACCCGGCCCCAGGGGCAGCATCGGCTGAGTGCGATCGAGGGCCTGGATCTGGGTCTTCTCATCGACGCAGAGCACCAGGGCGCGGTCGGGGGGGTTGAGGTAGAGACCGACGATGTCGCGCACCTTCTCGATCAGCTGCGGGTCGGTGGAGAGCTTGAAGTGCTCGCTGCGGTGCGGCTGCAAGCCAAAGGCTCGCCAGATCCGCTGCACGCTGGTGTGGCTGAGCCCGCTCGACCCCGCCATCGTCCGGGTGCTCCAGTGGGTGGCATCGCGGGGCGTGGACTCCAAGGTCTTCACCACCACCGCCTCGACCTGGTCATCACTGATCTTGCGGGGGACGCCACTGCGCGGCTCGTCGAGGAGACCGGCCACCCCGCGGCTGATGAACCGGGACCGCCACTTGCCCACCGTGGCGTTGGTGACCTGCAACTCCTCGGCGACCTGGGTGTTGGTCACCCCGCTGGCAGAGCGGAGCACGATCCGCGAGCGCAGGGCCAACCCCTGCGCCGTGGTGCGCCGCCGGGCGAAGCGCTCGAGCGTCCGCTGGTCCTCCGGGGTGACCACGAGCGGAGCCTTGGGACGACCTCGGGTGGGGTGCATGCAGGAGCCCTCAGCATAACTGGACGAGGCTCCCATATTTTACCAATTATCTCCGGTACAGGACACTAGCAGGGTGCGGAAGTAGGGTCTCTGCAGCTGCCAACCCGGCGGTCGATGGTTCGAGATGGGTGGTCGTGGGTGTCGGCGGCGTACCCGACCCCACTCAAAGGCTGGCGGGCCTGCCCGGGAGCCCCTTCCGGGCCATTGCCTCGGCGGTCCTCAGCCTGCGGCTGCGTCCAGCGCCGCGATTCGGATGAGGTTGTAGGCGGCCCCGGTCATCAGGAACCACCCCCGGTTGCGCCGGCGGCCTCGGTAGCGCAGCTTCCGGCCGCCGGCCACCGTCTTCATCCACCCGAAGGGCTCCTCGATCCGCTTGCGCATGCGCAGGCTCACCTCGTGGCCGGGATGGCGGGTGGTGCGCCCGTCGATCGCGCTGCTGCGTCGGTCGCCGATGTTCTGGGCCACGTGCGGCGTCACCCCCAGCTCCCGGCAGCCCGCCACGAAGTCTCGGGTGTCGTACGCCTTGTCGGCCGCCACCGTTCGTCGTCGCAGCGTGGCCGGCAGCGCTCCCAGCAGCTCGAGTGCCGTCCTCCGCTCGGCGTGGCCATCCGCCTGGGTCAGATCCATCCCCACGATCAGGGCCTTGCGGTGCTCCATCAGCAGGTGGCCCATGAAGCTCAGCTTGGCCGGCTGGGAGTTGCCCTTGCGCATCATCCGGGCCTCGGGATCGGTGGTCGAGCGGTGGGTCTCATTGGTCCGGCGCTCGCCGTGGAAGTCGCGCTCGGCGTTCCGGCCGCCCCCCGAGGTCGGCGGAGCCGACGAGCTGCCCTCGTCCCGGGGACGGAAACTCTTGTGGGAGGCCCAGGCCTCGAGCAGCGTCCCGTCGACGCTGAAGTGCTCGCTCGAGATGTAGCGCCGCAGCTTGGCCTGCCTGACCACCTCGGCCAGGAACCGATCGGCGATCTCGGCCTTGAGCAACCGCTCCCGGTTCTTGGTGAAGGTGGTGGGGTCGAAGGCCGGGGCGTCAATGGGCAGATCCAGGAACCACTTGAACAGCAGGTTGTAGGTCAGGTGCTGGCAGAAGGCGCGCTCGCTCCGGATCGAGAACAGGGCCATCAGCACCGTCGACTTCAGCAGCGTCTCCGGAGGGACGCTGGGCCGACCGATGCTCGAGTACATGGCCTCGAAGTCGCCGTCCATCTCCGCCAGGACCGCGTCCACGATGGTCCGGATCCGGCGCAGGGGGTGATCCGCCGGGACCATCGCCTCCGTGCTCACCGTGGTCAGCATCGTCATCTGCAGATCGGGGCTGCCACGCATTCGAGATCTCCTGCTGGGACGACGCGTCCCCGCAAGACTCTCACATCCGTGTTTAACCCGGCAAGCCCCTCAGGGGGTTCTTCCGCACCCTGCTAGGGTGCGGGCCCCCGGCGCCGTCCCTCGACCCATGGCGCCGGGCCGGGTCGGCCAGGGCCACGAGGGTGAGGACCACCGCCGCCACGATCAGCACCCCACCCACCCAGAGGATGGCCAGGCCCCACTGAAGGAGCGACATCAGTGCGGCTGTCTCGTGGCGGGACGACGGGTGACGGCGCGGAACATCCCCTCTGCTCGCGGCGCGGGCTGCCTGGAACGGCTGACGGTCGTCCCCGGCGGCGAGGGCCGGCAGGGCCATCCGGCCTCCGTCCCCAGGGACCCCGGCGACCTCGCGCCCGAATTGGCCCCGATCCGCACCACGGCCAGGTGGCCCCAGGAGAGTGGTGACCTTATCCCCTGGCCCCGAGACCGGCGCCCCAGGGATGCTCCGCCTGTGGGCCCACCGGAACCCCAGGTTCCAAGGGCCGACGCTTACGACCCGTCCCGGCTCCCTCCGACTCGAGGCGCCGATGGTGTGGGCTCTCCCCGGCGCTTCCGGTGGCCGCAGGGAGCGAGGCGGATCCTCCCCCTCCGCGGCGGCGGTGCGCCCGCCGCGACCGGCATCGGGCCCGGAGCGGTGGCCCCTGGTCTCCGGACCACGGCCGACGAACATCCGCCCCCCGATTTCCTAGGCTGGGGCGGCGACCACCGAAATCACCAGCCCGCCCCCCATCTCCCTCGACTGGAGCGCCGACGCCGCCCTCATCGACGGCGCGGCCGTCTCGATCCGCCCCCTCCGTCCCGACGACGACGCCGCGCTGCGCGACTTCTTCGGGGCCCTCTCGTCGGAGAGCATGCGCCTCCGCTACTTCTCGACCCGCCCGGGGATGACCGACGCGGAGATCGCCCGCCTGACCGCCAGCGACCCCGCCAGCCACGTCCACCTCGGGGCCTTCCACACCGGCCGGGTGGTGGGCGTCGGCGACTTCATCGTCTCCGCCCCCGGCGAGGCCGAGGTCGCCTTCGTGGTCAGCGACGACTTCCAGGGCCGCGGCATCGGCTCCCTGCTCCTCGAGTACCTGGCCGAGCTGGGCCGCGCGGCGGGGATCACCCGCTTCCGGGCCGAGACCATGGCCGAGAACCTGCGGATGCTCGACGTCTTCCGCCACGCCGGTTTCATCGAGCGGGTGGGGACGCCGGAGTCCGGGGTGGTCGGGGTCAGCCTCGACATCACCGACACCCGCGGCGTGCGGGCCGCGAGCGGCGAGCGCGAGCGGCTCGCCTCGGTGGCGGCGACGCGCGGGCCGCTCGAGCCCAAGAGCGTCGCCGTCATCGGGGCGGGGCGCACCCCGGGCGGGATCGGCCACGCGATCCTCCGCAACCTCATCCAGGGTCCCTTCAACGGCCGCGTCTACCCGGTCAACAAGAGCGCGGACCACGTCTCCGGGGTGCCCGCGTGGGCCTCGGTGGCGACATCCCCGGCAAGGTGGACCTGGCGGTGATCGCCGTCCCCGTCGGCGCCGTGCTGGCCACCGTCCGCGAGTGCGGCAAGGCCGGGGTCGGCTCGCTGGTGATCATCACCTCCGGCTACGGCGAGACCGGGCGGACGGCGCGGCCAAGGAGCGCGAGCTGCTCGACGTCGCCCGCGGCTACGGCATGCGCCTGGTCGGGCCCAACTGCATGGGGATCATCAACACCGACCCCGCCATCCGGCTCAACACCACCTTCGCCCCCACCCAGCCACCCCCCGGCAACATGGCCTTCTTCACCCAGTCGGGGGCGCTCGGGGTGGCCGTGATCGACGAGGCGGCCCGGCTCGGCATCGGGCTGTCCGGCTTCGTCTCCGCCGGCAACAAGATCGACATCTCGGGCAAGACCTGCTCCAGTACTGGGAGCAGGACGACCGCACCGACGTGATCCTCCTCGACCCCGAGTCTTCGGCAATCCCTCAGCGCTTCGCGGAGATCGCGCGCCGGGTCTCGCGGCGCAAGCCGATCATCGCCGTCAAGGGTGGCCGGAGCTCGGCCGGGGCGCGCGCCGCCGCCTCGCACACCGCCGCGCTGGCCTCCCCGACGTCTCCGTCGACGCCCTCTTCCGCCAGTCGGGCGTCATCCGGGTCGCCTCTCTCGAGCAGCTCTTCGACGTGGCCCGAGTGGTCGCCACGGCGCCTCTGCCGGCCGGCAACCGCATGGCCGTGGTTGGCAACGCGGGCGGCGCCGGCATCCTGACCGCGGACGCCTGTGAGGCCGCCGGGCTGGTCCTGCCCGAGCTGGGGGCGGACACCATGTCGACGCTGCGCGAGGTGCTCAACGCCGCCGCCGCGCTGGGCAACCCCATCCACATGACCGCGATGGGCGGCCCCGACGAGTACGCTGCGGCGCTCCGTGCCGTGCTCGCCGACCCGGCCGTCGACTTCGTCATCACAATCTTCACCCCGCTGCACACCGATGCGATCGGCATCGCCGAGGCCATCCGCACGGTGGCCCGCGAGGCGACCAAGCCCGTCCTCGCCGCCGTCTTCGGCGAGGCCCAGGAGCGGCTGCGCGCCGGCCAGGACATGCCCGTCTTCACCTTCCCGGAGGCGGCCGCCTACGCGCTCGGCATGGTCACCGACTACGCGGCCTGGCGGAGGCGCGACCCCGGCACGGTGGTCGTACCCGCCGACATCGACCTGGCCGCCGCCCACGACATCGTGCGGCGCGCCCTGACGGCGAGCCCCGAGGGCTGCCAGCTCGGTCCGCCGACGCCGCCGCCCGACGAGGTCGGTCGCCGTCCCGGTGGCGGTGACCACCCGGGGCGGACACCGCGGACGAGGCGGTGGCCATTGCCGAGTTGTTCGGCTATCCGGTGGTGCTCAAGGCCGCCTCGCCCAACCTGGTCCACAAGACCGAGCGCGGCGGCGTGCTCACCGACCTCGCCTCCGAGCACGCGGTGCGCACCGCCTTCGACACCATGCAGGCACGGCTGGGCTACGAGATGGGCGGGGCGATCGTCCAGCCGATGCTCGGCGTCGGCGTGGAGACCATCGTCGGCGTGGTCCTGGGGCACCTTCACTTCGGACCGCTGCTGGTCTTCGGGATCGGGCGGCACGGCCGTCGGCCTCACCGGCGACCAGGCGTTCCGGGCGGTGCCGCTCACCGACCGCGACGTCGCGGAGCTGATCCGCGAGCCGCGGGGATCGGCGCTCCTCTTCGGGTATCGGGGCAGCGTCCCCTGCGACACCGAGGCGCTCGCCGGGATCATCCAGCGGATCAGCGCCCTGGTCTCCGCGCTGCCCGAGATCGCCGAGATGGACCTCAACCCGGTCATCGTGAGCCCGGCTCGGCGGCGGTGGCGGTGGACGTCAAGGTGCGCCTGGAGCCGGTCACCCATGACCCCATCGTCGACGCGCGCCACCTGCGCCGCCCCGGGACCGCCACGCGTTAGGTACGTCCGACCCTGGGCAACGGGGACCTCGGGCCCTGGCCGGGTGATCTCCCTGCTGCGAGAATCGGCGCGGCAGGACCGTCGACCTGGCGCGGTGGCAGTTCGCCGCCGTCACGGTCTTCCACTTCTTCTTCGTCCCGGTCACGATCGGGCTCGGCTTCCTCGTCGCGACGATGCAGACCCTCGCCTACCGGAAAAGGACGACGAGTGGGACCGTCTCTCCCGCTTCTTCGGCCGGCTCTTCCTCATCAACCTTGCCGTCGGCGTCGTCACCGGCATCGTCCTGGAGTTCCAGTTCGGGATGAACTGGTCCTCGTACTCGATCTTCGTCGGCAACATCTTCGGGGCGCCGCTCGCAATCGAAGGGCTGCTCGCGTTCTTCATGGAGTCGACCTTCATCGGGTCTGTGGATCTTCGGCCGGGGACGGCTCTCGCCCCGCCTGCACCTCGCGACGATCTGGCTCGTGAGCCTCGGCACGGTGCTCTCCGCGTTCTTCATCCTCGCGGCCAACGCCTGGATGCAGCACCCGGTCGGCTACAAGGTCGTCCACGGCCAGGCGGTGATGACCGACTTCTGGGCGGTGCTCGGCAACTCGACGCTGTGGGAGTCCTTCGCCCACACCGTGCTGGCGGCGTTGCGACCGGCGGCATGCTCGTCTTCGGCATCAGCGTCTGGCGGGCCCACCGCGACGCGCGGAGGAGGCGCAGCGGACGCCTTCCTGCCGGCCGCGCGGCTTCGCCGGCCGTGTCGCTCGTCGCCGTCGTGCTCACCGCCATCTCCGGCGACGCCCAGGCCCGGCTCATGGACTCCAGCAGCCGATGAAGATGGCCTCGGCGGAGGCCCTGTACAACACGAGACGGCGCCAGCTTCTCGCTGCTCACGATCGGCGACCTACGGGCAAGCCGTCTTCCAGATCCGGGTGCCCCACTGCTCAGCCTGATCGCGGACCTAGCTGGAACGGCCAGGTGCGCGGGATCAACCAGGTCCAGGCGGCCGAGCCGCGAGGTACGGCCCGGGCAGCTACGTCGCCGGTGATCTGGCTCACCTACTGGACCTTCCGGGCGATGGTCGGCGCCGGTATGCTGATGATCCTTCTCGGCGTCTGGGGCGTCGCTCGCCTGGCGCCGGCGGCTGCGCGAGAGCCGCTGGTTCGCGGCGCGCGCGCTCTTCGGCATCGCGCTGCCGTTCATGGCCAACACGACGGGATGGATCTTCACCGAGGCCGGGCGGCAGCCGTGGATCGTCTACGGCCTGATGAAGACGGCGAGGGCGTCTCGACGCGTCACGCGCGGCCGACGTCGTGCGTCACGCTCGGCGGGCTTCGCCGCTCGTCTACAGCGTCCTCGGCGGTCGTCGACGTGGTGCTGATGGTACGCGCGGCCCGCCACCGCTCGACGAACCGGGCCGAGCCCGACGTCGAGCCGACCGCCCTCCCCGGCCTCGTCTACTGGGAGGGGTGACGGCATGCCGTTCGCCGACCTCAACACGCTCTGGTTCGCCCTCATCGGGCTCCTCTGGGCCGGCTACCTCTTCCTCGAGGGCTTCGACTTCGGCGTCGGCCATGGTGACGCCCTTCGTCATCGCGCGACGAGACCGACCGCCGGATGTGCCTGAACGCCGTCGGCCCGGTGTGGGACGGCAACGAGGTGTGGCTGCTCGTCGCCGGCGGGGCGACCTTCGCGGCCTTCCCGCTCTGGTACGCCCGCCTGTTCAGCGGCTTCTACCTGGCCCTCTTCCTCGTGCTGGTGGCGCTATCGTCCGGGGCGTCTCGTTCGAGTTCCGCGGCAAGGACGACGGCCCGGCTGGCGGCCGGACTGGGACGTGGCCAACTTCGTCGGCAGCCTGATCCCGGCGCTCGTCTGGGGCGTCGCCTTCACCAACCTCGTCCACGGGCTGCCTCTCTCCCGGGGGCCGCTACTGGGTGGGCTCTCGGGCTGCTCCATCCGTCGCGCTCCTCGGCGGGCTGGCCGCGTGGCCGTCTTCGCCTTCCACGGATCCCTATTCCTCTCCCTGAAGACGAGCGGCGCCCTGACGCACCGGGCGCTGAACGTGGCGCGCACCGCCGGCGCCGCCGCCGTCGTGCGCCTTGCCGCCACCCTCGGTGGGTCGCGGTGAGCCCACGAGCCTGGGAGCGGCGGCCCGGGGCGTGCCGGGGGCGGTCCCGCTGGTCCTCGGAGCGCTCGCCGCGCTGGTCGCTCGCCGAGCGCCCTGCTCCTCGTCGCCCGGGACAGGGACGGGCGGGCGTTCGCCGCCACCGGCGCCGCCATCCTCGCACGATGGGGGCGGTCTTTGCCGGATGTTCCCCGCCGTCCTCCCGGCGAGCAACCGGGCGGCGCACGCCCTCACCATCGGCGAGCCGCCTCGCACCCCAACACGCTGGTCGTCATGACGATCGCGGCGGCGATCTTCACC
>CAWCBS010000007.1:0-88707 GCA_963793875.1 uncultured Chloroflexia bacterium
CAGGAAGCGCCACTCGCCCGCGGCGGTCCGATGCCGGAACACGGGCACGCCCTGATCCCCGGCCGCAGGATGCTCTCCCGGATGGCAGTCATGACCGCCCGGCGATCGTCTGGATGGATCAGCGCGAGGGTGTTGCGCGCCACGTAGCCGGCCACCGAGAAGCCGAGCACCCTCTCGGCGGCGGGGTTGGCATTGAGGACCCGTCCGCGACGGTCGAGGACGGTGACGATGTCGCTGGAGCTGGCGACCAGGGTGTGGAACCAGCGCTCGCGCGCCGCCGGCTCTGTCTGCGGCTCCGGCCCGCTGGTTCTCCCCGGGGGAGAGACCTCCGCGGCGGCCCTCCCACCCAGCGGGGCGGCATCCCCCCTGGCGGCACCGCCCCGCGCCCAAGCCGGCGGACACTCCGCCGGCAGCACCCCCGTCGGAGCGAGGACGCCGAGCAACCATCGCCCCCGCACTCTGCGCTGGGCCGGCGCCCCGCGGACAGGCCGGCCGGCAGGTGTGATGCTCCCGTCGGCAGCCTGTCACAGCCGCAGGCGGACCGCCGCGGGCCGAGCCGCCCGTCCGGCGCAGGCTCAGCGAGCCCGGGGCCCCTCCTCGGCGCTCCCAGCCCCCTCCCCCACCGGGAGACCGTCCTGCTCCGCACCGGGGGCGCTCACCGTGGGCAGCTCGTGATGCGGCTCCTTGTACCGCATCCCCCAGAGCGGGGCGATCGCCACCATCATCCCGAGCATCGACTTGCGGAAGTCGAAGTCGCCCCACTCCGGGGTCCGGGAGTGGCGGTAGAAGGCGATGAAGGCCACCACCAGGGCCAGCAGGATGGCCCCCAGGACGATGAGGACGATCACCCGCGAGACCCCCCGGACGGCGAGGGGCCGCGCCCGGATCACGCCGGGCCGGCTTTGGGAGCGCCGCGCAGCCGGCGCGCCACCCAGCGCACCGGGTCCCAGTGCACGTCGGCCACCCGCTCCTTGAGCGGGATGATCGCGTTGTCGGTGATGTGGATGTGCTCGGGGCAGACCTCGGAGCAGCACTTGGTGATGTTGCAGAGCGAGAGGCCCCCCTGCTCGCCGAGCAGCTCGCGGCGGTCGAGGACGTCCTTGGGATGCATCTCCAGGCTGGCCACCCGGACGAAGAAGCGCGGCCCGAAGAAGCGGGCGCTCAGCTCGTGGGTGCGGTTGACGTGGCAGACGTCCTGGCAGAGGAAGCATTCGATGCAGCGCCGGTACTCGAAGAGGCGGTCGATGTCGATCTGGTCGATCCGCCACGGCTTGCCGTCGTCGGGGGCGGCGGTGAAGGGCGGGATCAGCTTGTTGGTCTCGTAGTTGCGCGAGACGTCGGTGACCAGGTCCTTGATGAGCGGGAAGGACTTGAGCGGCTGGACGGTGATGGTCCCCGGGGGCAGGGTGTCGATCCGCGTCTTGCACATCGAGCACGGGGTGGCCGTTGACCTCGGCGGAGCAGGAGCCGCACTTGGCCGCCTTGCAGTTCCAACGGCAGGCGAGGTCGCCGTCCTGGGTCTGCTGGATCTGGTGGATGGCGTCGAGCACCACCATCCCCACCACCTCGGGGACCTCGTAGGTGGCGTAGCCCACCTCGCCGCCGGGCACGCCCTTGAAGACGCGGAGGGTCCGGGTGGCCCCGGTGAGCCCGCTCTGCACCGCGGGCGGCCGGGTGAGGTCACCCTCCGCGCCGCTCGCCACCCGGCGGGTCGCCTCCGCCATCAGTGCGCCTCCGCGGCGCGCGGCTCGACCTTCCCCGCGTAGTGGGAGGGGAGGTTGGCCGGGTCGAAGAAGCGGCTCCGGTTGAGCCGGGCCACCACCTCGTCGGGCATCAGCTCGACCGGCCGCTCCTCGACCCCCATGGCCCCCTCGTGCTGGCAGACCAGCAGGTTGACTCGGGCCAGGCGGTCGTCCTTCTCGGGGAAGTCGAACCTCCACTGCGAGCCGCGCGACTCCCGCCGCTCCAGGGCGCAGCGGACGATGGCCTCGGAGACGGTGAGCATGAACCAGATGTCCTGGCAGGCGTGCCAGCCGGGGTTGAGCACCCGGCCGCCGCCCACCCGCACCCGGGTGGCCCGCTCCCGCAGCTCGCCGATGGCGCCGAGGGCCCGGAGCAGCGACTCCTCGCTGCGGCCGATGCCGACGTCGTCCTGCATCGCCTCCTGGAGGGCCCGGTGGAGCTCGTACGGGTTCTCGCCGGGCTCGCCGGCAAGCGGCTGGAGCAGTCTCTTCTGCTCGTCGCTCACCTCCGCGGCGGAGAACTCGGCGAGCCCTCCCCGGCTCCGGGCCAGCTGGGCGGCGGCCTCGCCGGCCCGCCGTCCGAAGACCAGGATGTCGCCCAGGGAGTTGCCGCCCAGCCGGTTGGCCCCGTGCAGCCCGGCCGCCGAACTCGCCGGCGGCGAAGAGCCCGGGGACGCTGCTCGCCCCGGTCTCGGGATCCACCCGGATCCCGCCCATGGTGTAGTGGATGGTGGGCCCCACCTCCATCGGCTCCTTGGTGATGTCGACGCCCGCCAGGGCCTCGAACTGCTCGCACATGGAGGGGAGCTTCTTGCGGATCTCGGCGGGGCTGCGCTGGCTGGCGATGTCCAGGTAGGCGCCGCCGTGAGGGGTGCCGCGGCCCGCCACCACCTCCTTGTAGATGGAGCGGGCGACCACGTCGCGGCTGGAGAGGTCGAGCTTGACCGGGTCATAGCGCTCCATGAAGCGCTCGCCCGCCGCGTTGCGCAGGATCCCGCCCTCGCCGCGCACCCCCTCGGTGACCAGGATGCCGCGGGCTCCGGGCGGCCAGATCATCCCGGTGGGGTGGAACTGGACGAACTCCATGTCCTGCAGCTCGGCCCCGGCCTGGTAGGCCATGGCCGCCCCGTCACCCGTCCCCTCCCAGGAGTTCGAGGTGTAGCGGTACATCCGCCCCCAGCCGCCGCTCGCCAGCACCACCGCCTTTGCCCGGATGACCACGAACTCACCGCTGTTGCGGTCGTAGCCGATGGCGCCGACCACCCCGTCGGGGCCGCTGAGCAGGCGGGTGAGGGTGCACTCCATGTAGACGTCCGTCCCCGCGGTGTGGACCATCCGGTCCTGACAGGTGCGGATCAGCTCCAGGCCGGTGCGGTCGCCGACGTGGCAGAGCCTCCGGTAGCTGTGCGCCCCGAAGGCCCGCTGCATGATCAGCCCGTCGTCGGTGCGGTCGAAGAGGCCGCCCCACCGCTCCAGCTCACTGACCCGATCGATGACCTCGCGGCTGTAGAGGTCCACCATCCGCCAGTTGTTGACCAGCTGGCCGCCCAGCATGGTGTCGGCGAAGTGGACCTCCCAGCTGTCCGGGGAGTCGACGTTGCCCATGGCGGCGGCGATGCCGCCCTCGGCCATCACGGTGTGGGCCTTGCCGAGTAGAGACTTGCTGACCACGAGCGTCGAGCAGCCCGCCTCCGCTGCGGCGATGGCGGCGCGCAGCCCGGTGCCGCCCGCGCCCACCACCAGGACGTCGCACTCGCGGGTGACGTAGGGCTCGGTCATCGTCAGTGGATGAGCAGGTGGGGGTCGGGCATGCCGGCCTGGAGCAGGCGGACGTAGACCTCGGCTGCGACCACGCTGAACATGCTCACCCACGCCCAGGTGGCGTGGCGCCCGTTGAACCAGGTGGTCACCCGCCAGAGCTTGAAGCGGGTCCGGCCGCCTTTGGCGCAGGAGAAGCAGTCCAGACCGCCGCCGACATGGTGCCGGAAGGCGTGGCAGCCGAGGCTGTAGCCGGAGAGCAGGACCGCGTTGATGAGCAGGATCAAGGTCCCCAGGCCGAGGTAGAGGTGGCCGTTGTCATCGAAGGAGGCGAAGGCGTCGATCCAGAGAAAGACCACCACCACGGCCACCGGGTACCAGAAGAAGCGGTGCAGGTTGTTGAGCATCATCGGGAACTTGGACTCGCCCCGGTAGCCGCGCCGGCGCAGCTCGCCGATGGCGCAGGCGGGGGGATCCCAGAAGAAGGCGCGGTAGTACGACTTCCGGTAGTAGTAGCAGGTGGCCCGGAAGCCGAGCGGGGCCCAGAGCACCCAGAGCGCCGGGGTGACCGGGCCGGTCTTCCAGATCAGCGGCGAGTAGAAGGGCGAGAGGTAGTTGGCGTGCTCGCTGAGGTGATTGGGTCCCGGACCGAAGAAGGAGGTCCAGATCGAGTAGCCGGTGAAGGCCCCGAGCACCACCACGATGGTCAGGGGCTGCGCCCACCAGGGAGTGCCGCGTCGCAGGCGGGCCCAGAGCCCGAGGCTGTGCGCGCTATCGGCGACGCGAGCCGCCGGCGACACCTGCGCTGCCATCGGGTGGAGATCGTAGCGAATCGGGGACGCGTGGCAGACACCGGGGCATGACCTCCCGCCCCGGCCCGGGCCGCGGTGGTGGCCGCGACCGGGCCGCCGCCGGGCCCCGCTTTGGCACGAATGGCCCAGTTCCTGGTACCCTCGGCCCTGATCCCGACGATCGCCCCGCGCAGGCTCGCGGTCCGGGGGGCCTCCGGCCGGTGCACGTCGGGTGATCCGCTCGCCCTCGCTCCGGAGCTCCACCTCTCGCCTCATGCCACCACAGCCAGGCCTCGGCGCACATCTCGACAACCCCTACGGGGTGAGGGGGCTCCACGATCCGCGGCTGCATCATGAGAGCTGTGGAGTGGCCTTCGTGGCCACCCTGCGCCGCCAGCCCACCCACCAGATCGTCAGCTCCGGGCTGGAGGCGCTCCGCAACCTCGGCCACCGGGGGGCGACCGGCTCCGACCCGCTGAGCGGCGACGGCGCCGGGATCCTGCTCCAGGTCCCCGACGCCCTGCTCCGCCGCGAGGCCGGGCTCCCCCTCCCCGACCCCGGCGCCTACGGGGTGGGCATGGTCTTCCTCCCCCGCGACGCCGCCGGCCGGGCCGACTGCGAGGCGATGGTCGCCACCGCCTGCCACGACGAGGGGCTGCGGATGCTGGGCTGGCGCGACGTCCCGGTGGAGCCGGGCTGCGCCGGGCCGACCGCGCTCGCCGGGATGCCGGTGATCCGCCAGCTCTTCGTCGGCGCCTTCGGTCTGGACGGCGACCAGCTCGAGCGCCGCCTCTACGTGATGCGGCGGGTGATCGAGCGGCGCAGCGACGCGGTGGGGCTGACCCGCGACCGCTTCCACCTCGCCAGCCTCAGCAGCCGCAGCCTGGTCTACAAGGGGATGCTCACCGCCGAGCAGCTCCCGGTCTTCTACCCCGACCTCACCGACGCCGCCACGGTGTCACGGCTGGCCATGGTCCACGCCCGCTTCTCCACCAACGTCCTGCCCCGCTGGGACCTGGCCCAGCCCTTCCGGCTCAGCGCCCACAACGGCGAGATCAACACCCTACGCGGCAACGTCAACTGGATGCGGGCCCGGCAGTCGAAGTTCCGCAGCCCCCACTTCGGCGCCGACATCGGCAAGCTCCGCCCGGTCATCGACGAGCTGGGCTCGGACTCGAGCCAGTTCGACAACGCGCTGGAACTGCTGACCATGGCCGGCCGCTCGGTCGAGCACGCGATCATGATGATGATCCCCGAGGCCTGGGACCGGAACCCGCTCATGGACGAGGAGCGGCACGCCTTCTACGAGTTCCACGCCTCGCTGCTCGAGCCCTGGGACGGTCCGGCGGCGATCGCCTTCACCGATGGACGGCTGATCGGCGCCACCCTCGACCGCAACGGGCTGCGCCCGGCGCGCTGGCTGGTCACCGACGACGGCCGGGTGGTGATGGCCTCGGAGGCGGGGGTGCTGCCCATCCCCGAGGAGCGGATCATCAAGAAGTGGCGGCTGGAGCCGGGACGCCTGCTCCTGGTCGACACCGGGGCCGGCGAGATCCTGGACGACGACGCGGTCAAGAGCGTGCTAAGCCGGCGCCACCCCTACCGGCAGTGGATCCGCCAGGGCGCGGTCCGCCTCGACGAGCTGCAGCGGGTGGCCGATCCCCCCGACCCCGACCCCGGCACCCTGCTGGTCCGCCACCGCGTCTTCGGCTACACCGAGGAGGAGCTCAAGCTCCTGCTCACCCCCATGGCCCGTGACGGCGAGGAGCCGGTCGGCTCGATGGGCAACGACTCCCCGCTGGCGGTGCTCAGCGAGCGTCCCGTCAACCTCTTCGCCTACTTCAAGCAGCTCTTCGCCCAGGTCACCAACCCGCCCATCGACCCGATCCGCGAGGAGCTGGTGATGTCCCTGGCGACCAGCCTCGGGGCCGGCGGCAACCTCCTGGAGCAGGGACCTGCGCAGGCTAAGCGGCTCGAGGTGCCCACCCCGATCCTGAGCAACGCCGACCTGGAGACCATCCGCCACGTCACCCAGCGCCAGTTCCCGACGGCCACCATCTCGATCACCTTCCACTCCGACGGCGGGGTCCAGGCCCTGGAGGAGGGCCTGGAGCGGATCTGCCGGCTGGCCTCCGAGAAGATCCGCGAAGGCTTCACGGTGCTGGTCCTCTCCGACCGCCACGTCGACGCCAACCACGCCCCCATCCCCGCCCTGCTGGCCACCGCCGCGGTCCACCACCACCTGGTCCGGGAGCACACCCGGAGCGGGGTCGGCTTGGTGGTCGAGACCGGCGAGGCCCGGGAGGTGATGCACGTCGCCCTGCTGATCGGCTTCGGCGCCGAGACGGTGAACCCCTACCTGGCCCTGGAGACAATCGGCGAGCTGCACCGCCGGGGGCTGCTGCCGGCCGCGACCGACCCGGTCCGAGCCAAGGAGCGCTACATCCACGCCCTCTACAAGGGGGTGCGCAAGGTGATCTCGAAGATGGGCATATCGACCATCGAGTCCTACGCCGGAGCCCAGATCTTCGAGGCGGTGGGGCTCGCCCCCGAGCTGGTCAACCGCTACTTCCCGGGCACGGCATCCAGGATCGGCGGGGTGGACCTCGAGGTGGTCGCCGAGGAGACCCTGATGCGCCACCGGACGGCCTTCCCCGAGCGCAGCGTGGACACCCCCGGCCTGCCCGGGGGCGGCGACTACCAGTGGCGCCGCGACGGCGAATCCCACGCCTGGAACCCGACCACCATCAGCCTCCTCCAGCACGCGGTCAGAGAGGGCGGCGAGGAGACCTACCGCGCCTACGCCGAGAGCGTCAACGACGAGCGGGCCACCCTCAAGACCCTGCGCGGGCTGCTCGAGATCCACCCCGACCGGGAGCCGGTGCCGATCGACGAGGTCGAGCCCGCCACCGAGATCGTCCGCCGCTTCGTCACCGGGGCGATGTCCTTCGGGGCCATCTCCAAGGAGATGCACGAGACGCTCGCCATCGCCATGAACCGGCTGGGTGCCAAGTCCAACACCGGCGAGGGCGGCGAGGACCCCGAGCGCTACCTGGTGGGCCCGGACGGCGACAACCGGCGCAGCGCCATCAAGCAGGTGGCCTCCGGCCGCTTCGGGGTCACCGCCAACTATCTAGTCAACGCCGACGAGCTCCAGATCAAGATCGCCCAGGGGGCCAAGCCCGGCGAGGGCGGCCAGCTGCCCGGCGGCAAGGTGGACGAGGTCATCGCCCGGCTCCGCTACTCGACCCCCGGGGTGGGCCTGATCTCCCCGCCCCCGCATCACGACATCTACTCCATCGAGGACCTGGCCCAGCTGATCCACGACCTCAAGATGGCCAACCCCGAGGCCCGGATCAGCGTCAAGCTGGTCGCCGAGGTGGGGGTGGGCACGGTCGCCGCCGGGGTCGCCAAGGCCCGCGCCGACCACATCGTGATCGCCGGCTACGAGGGCGGCACCGGTGCCTCGCCGCTCTCCTCGCTCAAGCACGCCGGCGTCCCCTGGGAGCTGGGGCTCGCCGAGACCCAGCAGGTGATGGTGGCCCAGGGCCTGCGCAGCCGGGTGGTGCTCCAGGTCGACGGTCAGCTCAAGACCGGGCGCGACGTGGTGGTGGGGGCCATGCTGGGCGCCGACGAGTTCGGCTTCAGCACCGCCCCGCTCATCGCCTCGGGTTGCGTGATGATGCGGGTCTGCCACCTCAACACCTGCCCGGTCGGGATCGCCACCCAGGACCCGGAGTTGCGACGGAGGTTCGCGGGCACCCCCGAGCACGTGATCGCCTTCATGCTCTTCGTGGCCGAGGACGTGCGCGAGCGGATGGCGGCACTGGGCTTCCGCCGCTTCGAGGAGCTGGTGGGTCGCAGTGACCTGCTCCAGGCTCGCGAGGTCGAGCACTGGAAGGCGCGCCACCTCGACCTGGCCGCGCTGCTCCACACTGCGCCGGCTCCGGCCCAGGAGATCCATCACAGCCGCGCCCAGCAGCATCACCTCGAGGACGTCCTCGACCAGCGGCTGATCGAGCTGGCCACCCCCGCCCTGGAGCGGGGTGACCCGGTGCGTCTCAAGCTCCGGGTGCGCAACGTCGACCGCACCGTGGGCGGGATGCTGAGCGGCGCGGTCGCCCGCCGCTACGGCGAACAGGGCCTGCCCGACGACACCATCCGGATCGACCTCCACGGCTCGGCGGGCGGCTCCTTCGGCGCCTGGCTGGCCCCGGGGATCACCCTCAGCCTGCGCGGCGAGGCCAACGACTACGTCGGCAAGGGGCTCTCCGGGGGACGGCTGATCATCTCCTCCCCCCAGGGCACCCCCCGGACCGCCGAGGAGAACGTGGTGGCCGGCAACGTCGCCCTCTACGGGGCCACCTCGGGCGAGCTCTTCGTCAACGGGGTGGCGGGGGAGCGCTTCGCGGTCCGCAACAGCGGCGCGGTGGCGGTGGTCGAGGGGGTCGGCGACCACGCCTGCGAGTACATGACCGGCGGCCGGGTGGTCATCCTCGGTCGCACCGGGCGCAACCTCGCCGCGGGCATGAGCGGTGGCATCGCCTACGTCGTCGACCCGGACGGCCGGCTCCACGAGCGCTTCAACCTGGCCATGGTGGGGCTGGAGGAGCTCGACGACTGCGACGCCGGATACCTCCACGAGCTGATCGGGCGTCACCACGAGTACACCGGCAGCCTGCTGGCCGCCCGCATGCTCGAGGACTGGACGGCGACCCTCGCCAGCTTCGTCAAGGTGATGCCCAACGAGCTGCGCCGGGTGCTCAGCCTCAAGCAGCGTCTGGACGTCCCGGCGTGACCACGGCCACCCCGCCTCCCGGGCTCACCCAGGGCAATTCCGAGCACCCATGACCCGCACCGGCTTCCTGGAGCACCCGCGCGAGCCGCGCCACAAGCGGCCGGTCGAGCTCCGGCTCAGCGACTACCGCGAGGTCTACGTCCCCCACCCCGTCGAGACCATGCGCACCCAGGCGGCGCGCTGCATGGACTGCGCGGTCCCCTTCTGCCATCAGGGCTGCCCGCTGGGCAACCTGATCCCGGAGTGGAACGACCTGGTCCACGACGGGGACTGGGAGCGGGCGATCGCCCGGCTGCACCTCACCAACAACTTCCCGGAGTTCACCGGGACGCTCTGCCCCGCCCCCTGCGAGCCCGCCTGCGTGCTGGCCATCAACACCGACCCGGTGACCATCAAGGACATCGAGCTGGCCATTATCGACCGCGCCTTCGAGGCCGGGATGGTCCGGCCCCAGCCTCCCGGCTTCCGCACCGGCAAGCGGGTGGCGGTCATCGGCTCCGGACCGGCGGGGCTGGCCGCCGCCCAGCAGCTCAACCGGGCCGGTCACCGGGTGACCGTGTACGAGCGGTCGGACCGGGTGGGCGGCCTGCTCCGCTACGGCATCCCCGACTTCAAGATGGAGAAGCACCGTCTCGACCGGCGGCTGGCCCTGCTCGAGGCCGAGGGCATCGGCTTCGAGTGCAACTACGACGTGGGCCGCAGCCTCGGTCCCGACGAGCTGCGCCACCGCTTCGACGCGGTCGTGCTCTGCGTCGGCGCCGAGCGCGGCCGCGACGTCGAGCTGCCCGGACGCCACCTGCGCGGCGTGCGGATGGCCATGGACTACCTGGTCCAGCAGAACCGGCGGGTCGCCGGGGAAACCGTGCCGCGGGCGCGGGGCATCTCCGCCGCGGGCCGCCGGGTGGTGATCATCGGCGGCGGTGACACCGCCGCCGACTGCCTGGGCAACGCCCACCGCGAGGGCTGCGCCTCGGTCGAGGTGCTCTCCGTATACCCCGAGCCGCCCCGGACCCGGCCGGCCGGCAATCCCTGGCCGGAGTGGCCCCTGGTGCTGCAGACCTACCCCGCCCATGAGGAGGGAGGCCGGCGCCACTTCGGGGTGATGGTGACCGGCTTCCACGGCACCGACGCGGTCGAGGCCATCGCGACCGTGGACTGCGAGGTGCGCCGCGAGGGCACCACCCGGGAGTTCAGCGCTCAGCCGGGGACCGAGCGGATGATGCCCGCCGATCTGGTCCTGCTCGCCATCGGCTTCGACGGGGTGGCCTGCGAGTCGCTGGTCGAGGGTCTCGGCGGGCACCTCACCGAGTCGGGGGCGATCGCCGTCGATCAGGACTTCTGTGCCGCCCCCGGTGTCTTCGCGGGTGGCGACGCCACCCGGGGAGCGTCGCTCATCGTCTGGGCGATCGCCGAGGGACGGCGGGCGGCGGCGGCCTGCGACCGGTTCCTCGCCGCCGCGCGCTGAGGGCGCGACCCGGCACCCACTCCCGCTGACGGACCGGTCAGCGGCCCAGGGTGGCGGGGATGGCGGTGCGCAGCACCGTCTCCCCCATCAGCCAGCGGTCCACCGCGGCGGCGGCGCTGCGTCCCTCGGCGATGGCCCAGGCCACCAGGCTCTGACCGCGGCTCATGTCCCCGCAGACGAAGACGCCCTCGCGGCCGGTGGACCAGCGCTCGTCGCGCGCCACGTTGCCGCGGCTGTCGAGGTCGATCCCCAGCTGGGCGAGCATCGGAGACTGCTCCGGCCCGGCGAAGCCGAGGGCGAGTAGGACCAGGTCGGAGTTGAGATCGGCCTCGGTCCCGGTCACCACCGTGAAGGAGGGCCGCCCACCCTCGACGGTCATGGTCACCTCGGCCAGCACCAGGCCGGCGACGTGCCCGCGCCCGTTGTCGACGAAGCGCTGGGTGGAGACGGACCAGAGGCGGTCGCCGCCCTCCTCGTGGGCCGCAGAGGAGCGCAGCAGCATCGGCCAGAGCGGCCAGGGGGTGCTGGGGTCACGCTGGTCCGGGGGCCGGGGCATGATCTCGAGCTGGTGCACGCTGGCCGCGCCCTGGCGAAGCGCCGTGCCCAGGCAGTCGGCGCCGGTGTCGCCGCCGCCGATCACCACCACGCGCCGTCCCCGGGCGCTGATCGGGGGCACGTCCAGGTCGCCCTCCTGCACCCGGTTGGCGAGGTTGAGGTACTCCATCGCCTGGTGGATGCCGGCCAGCTCGCGACCGGGGATGGGGAGGTCGCGGGCCAGCGTCGCCCCCCCAGCCAGGAGCAGGGCGTCGACCCCGGCGAGCAGCTCGGTGGCCGGGAGGTCCGTGCCCACCTCGATGCCGGTCTCGAAGGAGATCCCCTCGGCGCGCATCTGGTCGAGGCGGCGCTCCAGCACCCACTTCTCGAGCTTGAACTCGGGGATCCCGTATCGGAGCAGGCCGCCGAGCCGGTCGGCGCGCTCGTACACGACCACGTGGTGGCCGGCCCGGGCCAGCTGCTGGGCGGCGGCCAGTCCGGCCGGGCCCGAGCCCACCACGGCCACCCGCTTGTGCGTCTTCACGGCGGCCGGCCGGGGCACCACCCACCCCTCGGTCCAAGCAATCTCCGCCACCGCCTTCTCGATGGGGGCGGCGGTGACCGGCTGGTCGTTGATGGAGAGCACGCAAGAGGCCTCGCAGAGCGCCGGGCAGACCCGGCCTGTGACCTCGGGGAAGTTGTTGGTGGCGTGGAGGCGGTCGGAGGCCTCCTGCCAGCGCTCCCGGTGGACGAGGTCGTTCCACTCCGGGATGAGGTTGCCCATCGGGCAGCTGCTGTGGCAGAAGGGGGTGCCGCAGCTCATGCAGCGGGCCGCCTGCTCGGTCGTGGCCGCGCGGGAGGCGGGCTCGTACACCTCGCGCCAGTCGTGCACCCGCTGCGCCACCGGGCGGCGTGCAGGGACCTGACGTCCCAGGCTGAGAAACCCCCGCGGATCAGCCACCGGCGCTCACTGCGGGCGCGTGGGCGGAGGCGGGCCGGTCGCCAGACGCAATCAGGCGCAGGCCGAAGAGAGGTGTGAGATGCACGGCGCGTCCCACGGTACCCGGTCACCCACCCCTGGCACATGGGCCGCTCGTCCCGTCCTGGCGAGGCTGTCGTACTCTCCGCGCGATGATCGCCTCCCCCCGGCCCTACCTCACCAGCGGCAGCCCGCTCGCCTTCGCCCACCGCGGCGGCTCGCTGGAGCATCCCGAGAACACCATGGCGTCGTTCACGGCGGCTGTCGAGCTCGGCTACCTCCACCTCGAGACCGACACCCAGATCACCCGCGACGGGGTCCTGCTCGCCTTCCACGACGAGACCCTCGACCGGGTGACCGACCTCCACGGCGAGGTCTCGGACCACACGCTGGCGGAGGTTCGGCGGGCCGACGCCGGCTACAGCTTCAGCATCGACGGCGGGCGCACCCACCCCTTCCGGGGCAGGGGGGTGACCGTGCCCACCCTGGAGGAGGTGCTGCTCGCCTTCCCGTCCACCCGGTTCAACATCGACGCCAAGCAGGAGCGGGTGGTGGCTCCGCTCGCCGCCCTGATCGAGCGGCTGGGCGCCTCCGACCGGATCTGCATCGGCTCCTTCCGGGACGCCCGGCTGCGCCGCTTCCGGCGGCTGAGCCGCGACCGGGTCTGCACCTCGATGGGCCGGACCTCGATCATCGCCGCCCGGCTCACCTCACTGGCCGGGCGGATGCCGGCGTTCGGCGCCGACTGCGTCCAGGTGCCCAGGGCCCAATGGGGGGTGCGAGTCGTCGACCGCGCATTCGTCCGGTCGGCCCATCGGGGCGGGCTGCAGGTCCACGTCTGGACCATCGACGACCGCCCCACCATGGAGCGGCTGCTCGACCTCGGCGTGGACGGGATCATGTCCGACCGGCCATCCCTGCTCCGCGAGGTGCTCCAGGGCCGCGGCCAGTGGGCCGGGTCGGAGATGGGTGGCCAGAGGGATTCGAACCCTCGACCTCCTGATCCACAGTCAGGCACTCTAACCAGCTGAGCTATGGCCACCACAGAGGGATGGCGCCGGCGGGCGGCGCGCCCGGTGATTATACGGGCGGCCGTCCGCCGGCTTACGGCCGGGCGGCTGACCCCGATCTACACTGGATCCCCGCGCCCCCTTAGCTCAGATGGATAGAGCAGCCGCCTTCTAAGCGCGCAGGTCGCAGGTTCGAGTCCTGCAGGGGGTACTGCTGACGGCCCGGAACCTCCTCCCCCGCCCCGGCGTTAACTTGGCGTGGTGCACGCGGCAGCTGCCCGCCTCTTGTTGATGGCCGCCTTGCTCGCGACCATGACCGGCTGCGGCGTCAGCGCGCCACCTTCGACGCCATCCCTCGCAACACCGGCCTCGGTGACTCCAACGGAGACCTCGCCGTTAGCCACGCCAAGCGTGTCGCCGACGACATCGACGGAGGCGACCTTCTTCTCGGTGCCGACCTCGTCCCTCTCGGCGATCTCCGTATTCGACTGGAACGGACAGCTGGTAGGCCAGGGCACCGCGTCGGTGCCCCTTGAGTGCTGCACCGTCGAGCAATCACCTGACGGCTCCCGCCTGGAGGTGGCCACGGCGACCGGGAGCGTGGTGCTGGGTCGGTTCGGTCGGCCAGTTCAGAGCCTCCCTCCCTCCCTCTCCGGGGGGACCTGGGCCGAGGACGATGTTCACCAGTGTCTGGCGCAGGAAGACAGCCCCTCGAGCACAGAGGGCGAGCTGTATCTGGTCGGACCAGGGGACCAGAGCAAGAAGGTGGCGACCATCTCCGGTTTCGGCCCTCACACGGCCACGGGCGTGGTCGCCTGTGACGTAGGCGAGAACCTGGCTCTGCTGGCCACCAGTTTCATGGGGAGCCCGGAATCGCTGACCGAGATCCGACTCAGCGACGGCGCGATCCTGTGGCAGCGGAAGGCAGGCGCATCGAGCGGGGCCTGCTCCGTGCCCCAGGTCATCTCTCCCGGAGCTACCTACGGGGCCTCCGGCGATGACCAGGGGGGCACGATCTGCGATCTGGCCACAGGTACCGTCGTGGCCGAGCTCCAAGGCGAGCCGCTGGCGGTCTCGTGGGACGGACACGTGGTGATCGCGAGGATTCTCTCGCCGTCGAACGGCTACTCCTTGGAGGCGATCGACTGGCAGACCGGCGCCGTCATCTGGAGCGGCCCGCCCCCGCCGTCCACCCTCCCCGGGCTTGTGCCCACGGTGAACACCGAAGACCAGCCGAACGGGGACGCCATCGCCCTAACCACGGTGCCCGAACCTGGGGCCGACTACTCCGAAGACCTGGCGGAGCTCTGGCTCATCCGGCCCGGATATCCGGCCCAGGAGCTGAGTGATGACGCTGAGCCGGGAGTTCTATAGGAGGCTCTGCCATCCGACACCCTAGGTACTGCATGTGGGGGATTCGGGCGACTTGCTCCAGTAACGGTGACGGCACACTCCGCCGGCCCAGTTGTTGGGGGCCCAGTCACTTGTGCGACGCCGCGGACGTAGATACTGAAAGGGGCAGCTTGCATCTTCCCCGGTATTGAGGGCGACGGAGTGCGGCTCCGATTCCTGGCCGGCATCGCGGTACTGACGGCCGCCTGCGGAACGGTCGACCACGCGTCGACGACGCCAAAGCTCGCGCCCTCCGCGGCGTCGGCCACTTCCCCCAGCGCCACGCCCAGTCGGGCGTCTCCTCCGGGAAAGGATTACCTGCCCCCGACCCCCTATCCCGCTTCGGCTGGACCGTACGTCATGGACCTGACCTGGGTCGGCAACTCGATGGGGTGGGCCCTGGCCGCGGTGCCCTGCGCGGGCCAGCTCTGCCCGGCCGTGGCGGCGACCACCGACGGGGGTGTCACCTGGGAGCCCCTGCCCAGCCCGCCCGTGTCGCTCTACGCGATCGCGGCGGCTCAAGGCGACTGTGAGCAGGGGGGCACCTGCGTCAGCCACATCCGCTTCGCCACCCCCAAGATCGGCTATCTCTTCGGCCCCGGCCTGTTCATGACCTTGGACGGCGGTGAGAGCTGGAAGAAGGTGACCAGCCTGCCGGTCGAGACCCTCGAGGCGGCGGGGGGAGACGTCTTCCGCGTCGTCTACGACGGCGAAGGCTGTCCTGGGCCGTGTAACCGCACCGTTGAGAAGGCAACAGTCGGGTCCAACCCCTGGCAGACGCTGCTCCAGATTCCCGGTTCGCTCCAGATTCCCGAGGCGGCCCTGGACACCGCCACCCTCATCCTCGAGGGCAGCCAGACCATCTACCTCCCCATCTACGGCAACCCGGCGGGTGGCGAGCCGTTCACCACCCTCTTCCGGTCTCTGGACGGTGGCCAGACCTGGCAGGAGCTGGCCGACCCGTGCGTCAGCAAGACCGTCCTCGGGGACAGCGCCATCGACTTTGCCGCGGCGCCGGGCGGGTATCTGGCTGCTCTCTGCTTTGCGAACGGTGACCCTGGGGCACCGGCAGTCCTCACCTCGGGCACCAGCGGCTCTTCATGGGGAGCCCGGCTGCCGGTGCCGGTATCGTCCGCGGGTCTCATCGCTGCTCCGAGCTCCGGCACTCTGGTGGTCGGCCCCGCGACGACGTCCGGCGGAGGACCGTACACCTCAACACTGTCGGTCTCCACGGATGGAGGGCTCGATTGGACCACCGCCACCACCGACCAGGTGAGTCTGAGCGCGGCACCGCTCGGCGCCAGTCTCTACCTCGGCTTCGAGGACACGAAGACCGGCCGCTGGGTCGGTGATGATCAGACGATCTTGACCACCACCGACGGTGGGACGAACTGGACGGCGCGGCCCTTCGTGATCGGGTAGGTGGCTATCCCCGGCCGTCTGTCCGTCGCCGACGCTTGGCTTGCGCTTGCTCCGGGCGTCTCTTCCCTTGCAGGAAAGGATGGGACACCGGGATGGTCCAGGCTGACCACGCCAGCGTCTCACCGGGTGTCCGGTCGTCGGGCCAAACGCTGCTGGCAGAACTACACGGGGACGGCCCGGGAACCTTTCTATCCCAACCACTTCCTAACGTGGCAGGCAGCCGGTGCTTTGCAGCTGCATTGGCGAGGCAGATGGTGCATCTGAATTCGCGAGGTACTAAGCGCCCGCCTAATCAATAGAGCAGCCGCCTTCTAGGAGACTGCTGAGCAAGTCGTCCCCAAACGGATGCTCGATGTGAAGCTCCTATGTGTCAAGCCACCAGGTGCAGGGGGGCCTCGCCCGCCCTGAGGTCGCGGATCATCCGCCTGTAGACGACCGCGGCCAGGTGGCGGCGGAGGACGCGCATGGCCTCCTTCCTGGTGTGTCCGCGCCGCCTCGCCTCATCGCGGATGCGTTGCGCCCGCTCATCGCAGCGCAGCTGGGTGACGGCCATACGGTGGAGGACGGCGTTGACCTGCCGGTTACCGCCACGGTTGAGCCGATGACGGACCGGCTCTCCTGGCCCCTCGCCGGAGGATGCCGGCAGCGGCGCGGTGCCGCTGAACCGTGCAAAGCCACCCTCGGTGAAGCGACGAGGGTCGCCCACCTCGACGAGGAGCTCGGCGGTGCTGCGGATGTCAAGCCCGCACAGCCCATCGAGCGTGGAGCCCACCCTACGGACCAACTTCGCCAGCTCCTTGGTGATCTCCTTGTCGCGCCGATCGAGCTCAAGGATGGTGCGCCGATGATCCTCGAGGAGACGCAGACGCAGCGCGGTCGCTGCCGGCCAGGGTCCGCGACGGCGGCGGAGTGCGGCCAAGCGTGGCCGCACAGCCTTGGTGTCGGGGAGACGACCACGTAGCTCCTCGGGGAGCTCGTTGAGCAAGGGCTCGGCCTCGTTCAGCAGGTGCTGGCGCGTCTTGAGGGCCGAGCGCCGCTCCTTGTGCCACAAGGCCATCAGCTCGGCGGTCTCGTCCGGCCCCGTGTCCTCACCCGCCCGCTTGAAGGCTAGGGGGAGCTCGGGGTGAGCAAGGGTTTCGCGGGCGATCCGCTCGCTGTCGAGTGCGTCCGACTTCCCCTGGTGGCGTCCACGTGCGCGTTCCGCGGTCCGTGTTGGGCACACATCGCGCACATCGTGCCCCTGGCGGCAAAGGTAAACCGACGTGTGCCGCCCTAGACCGCTGGCGCCCTCGATGCCCCACCGGGCCACAGCGCCGAAGCTGAGCGCCCAGGCCTCCAGAGCCCGGTGTCCGTCACCCGACACTCGATAGTGACTGGTGCCGATGATGCCGCCGCGCTCATCGAGCACCGTGGCGGAGAGTGTGTGCTTGTGGGGGTCGACCCCGACCACGTTGCCCGGCTTGCCTGTCATCCGCTCAGTCCTCCCACGTGTTAGGTTGTGGAAGACCGGCCGACATCTCCCGATGGGGCACAGCGCAGCGACGCTCCTATCAAGTCAGGCCGGTCCCGGAGCCGAGGAGCCGAGGCCGACACTTCACATCCAGGACACCCCCCAGGGGTCAAGAGTCAATGGGGGTCAGGCCCCGGCTCACGGCTCCTACCGTACAGGCGTTCCCGCTCGTCCGGTGGCCTTATTCAACACCGGGAGTCAATGGGGGGGTGCAAGGTTCCAGCGACCCCAACCGCCAACTCCTCGACGCCGCCGCGCTCTGCGGCCACCTGATCGCCCCCAACTCGGTGGCGGGGTTCCTCGCTAGCCACCGTGGGGAGCTGTTCCCCGACGAGCTGTTCGCTGATCTCTTCCCCTCGGCCACGGGTCGGCCGTCGGTGCCGGCGGACGTGGTGGCGACGGTGATGGTGCTGCAGGCCCTGGAAGGGCTCACCGATCGGGATGCCATCCAGCAGCTGAGGACCAACATCGCCTGGAAGGTGGCGACCGGCCTGGCCCTGGACGACCCGGGCTTCCACCCCACGGTGCTGACGCTCTGGCGCAATCGCTTGCGGGTGTCGGAGCGCCCCCAGCGCATCTTCGAGGCGGTGGGCGAGGTGGTCCGGGCCACCGGGGTGCTGAGTGGCCGCCAGCGGCGAGCCCTGGACTCGACGGTGCTCGATGACGCCGTGACCCGGCAGGACACGATCACCCAGGTGGTGGCGCAGATCCGGGTGGTGCGCCGCCTGGTGCCCGAGACCCGTGCGCTGGAGCTGACCGGCCACGACTACGACGGCGCCGCCCGCAAACCGATCTGCGCCTGGAACGACCCGGCTGACATCGAGCGGGTGGTCACCGCGGTGATCACCGATGCCCATGCCGTCCTGGATGCCGTGGCCGGCCGGAACCTGGAGCCCGACCAGGCCGACGCGATGGGGCTGCTGGCGCTGGTGGCCGGTCAGGATGTGGAGCCCGGCGACGGCGAAGGCACCTGGCGCATCGCCCGGCGCACCGCTCCCGACCGCATCGTCTCGGTGCACGATCCCGAATCGCGGCACGTGCACAAGACCGTCCACGCCTACCGGGATGGCTTCAAAGGGCACATCGCCGTCGAGCCGGAGACCGGGCTGGTCACCGCCTGCGAGCTGACCGCCGGCGACGTGGGCGACGCCCAGGCCGCCCCGGGGCTGCTGCTGCAGGAGGAGGCGGTCGACGTGCTGGGCGACTCGGGTTACAGCGCCGGAGCCTT
The DNA here is from genome assembly GCA_963793875.1 of uncultured Chloroflexia bacterium. Lineage (GTDB taxonomy): Bacteria > Chloroflexota > Dormibacteria > Aeolococcales > Aeolococcaceae > Changshengia. Next base: position 18,630 of record CAWCBS010000007.1, read on the forward strand.
CCGGGCGGTGCTGGCGGCGCGCGGCAGTCAGGCGATCATCAAGCCACCCCCGCTGCTGAGCGCGGTTCCGGGCGGCTTCACCGTCGACGATTTCGTGATCGACCTCAGGGCTCGGATCGTCACCTGTCCCGCGGGCAAGATCGCCACCGTCAGCCGCACTGGCTCTGTGACCTTCGGGCCGCGCTGCCGCGGCTGTCCGTTGCGGGGCCGCTGCACCACCGCCCTCGACGGCAAGAAACTGACGGTCCACCCCCACCACGCCCTGCTCGCGGCTGCCCGCAAGCAGGCCGAGACCCCCGAGTTCCAGGCCGTCTACCGCCATGAGCGGCCGATGGTGGAGCGGACCCTGAGCTGGCTGGTGCGGCGCGGGCACCGGCGGGTCGCCTACAGAGGCGTCGCCCGCAACCGCATCTGGTGGAGCCACCGGGCGGCGGCGGTCAACCTCCAGCGATTGCTCAACCTGGGTCTATCCCGCACCGAGAGAGGGTGGGCGGTGGCCTGAGGCCCACCTCCCTCGGGCCCTTCAGCAAGCCCCCCACCCAGTCCACCCACCCCAGCGCTCCGGGCTCGTCCTCGAAGCCGGCTGTCAAACGGGCTTGCTCAGCAGTCTCCTAGAGCGCGCAGGTCGCAGGTTCGAGTCCTGCAGGGGGTAGTGCTCCGTCTCATCCCCATCCCGGCGCAGCGGTTAAGGCAGAGAAGGAACGGCCGGTGATTGCCCACTTCACAAGCCTGGCAAGGGTCACGTAATCTCTCGGTGCTGTGGCTCGTTGAATGTGAAGGGCTCGAAGCGTTCGCACCAGTAAAGGGGACGCCTATGCAGCATCCGGTGCCGGCCAACCCTCGCCAGCGAGGGGCCCCGCGACGGTGCCTCGCCACCTTGGCTGTCGTCGCGGCGGTCCTGGCCGCGGGCTGCGGCAACGCCACCCAGCGACTGAGTGTGTCGCCGACCCCCTCGTCCACCGACCTCCTCGCAGGCATCACGGTCACCCCCGCGGAAGTCCAGGCCGCAGCGAATCGCGACAACGCGATCACCGTCGACCTTCTCCAGCAGGTCGAGCTCGCCAATCCCGACGGCAACTTCGTCGATTCGGCCTACAGCCTGGCGACGGTGCTCTCCATGCTCCAGCTGGGCGCCCGAGGTGACACGCAGGCGCAGATCGCCGCGGTCCTACACAGCACCGGAGTGACGTCGAAGCAACAGGCAGCGGCCTGGAGGGAGCTCGATAGGACGCTCCTCAACACCGCCACCGCGGACGGCATCTCGCTCGATACCGCGAATGCGGTATGGCTGCAAAGCGGGCTGCCCGTCAACGCGGCCTTCCTCGACACCCTGGTCAAGTACTTCGCCGCTCCATCGAGCCAGGTCGACTTTCAGAACAACGCCCAGGGTGCCGCTGACCGCATCAATCAGTGGGTGAGTGCCGCAACCCAGGGCATGATCCCCAACGTGGTCACCGCGCAGGCCATTCAAGGATCCGAGCTGGTACTCGCGGATGCCACCTACTTCGACGCGACTTGGAAAGACCAATTTCAAGCCACCCTCACCTACCAGGGCCCCTTCTTCCGTCCCGGCAACAGCCAGGTGTCGACAGCCATGATGTACCGGGAGCCGTCGACGCTCGCCATCTACAGCGGCGTCGGGGTGACGGCGGTGCAGCTGCCGTACGTGGGAGGTAATTACGTCGCGGACGTCATCATGCCGACATCTCAACCCCTCACCGATTTCGTCGCCGGCCTGAATCCCGGAGACCTCACCAGCATCGAGGATCACCTCACGCCCACGGACGCTGTGTCGCTCACACTCCCGAAGTTCGATATCTCCTCGCAGCTATCGCTCATTCCGATGCTGACTGCGCTGGGCATGCCCGATGCCTTCGGTGGTGCAGCCGACTTCAGCGGCATCGACGGCCGCGGTGGCCTCTATATCGATCTTGCGACGCAGAGCGCGCGCATTCAGGTGGATGAGGTCGGCACCACCGCGGCCGCGGCAACGGTCATGGCCATCGCTTCGAGCCTCCCTTTTGCGAGCGTCAACCTGGTGATCAATCACCCATTTCTCTTCCTCATCCGCGACCTCGCCTCCGGCGCCATCCTCTTCACCGCCCAGGTAACGGACCCCACCGCCGGCACCTCCGGGCCTTCGACCTCACCCTCACCTTCACCCTCCCCTTCCTACTCCCCTGCCTCCTCGTGAAGGGCCATGTAGAACCCCCAATCGCGCCATGCGTGACCGCTCGGGCAAACTGACCCAGAGCTACCGTCAGGACTTGTGGAAATAGCCGTTGAGGGTCCGCTGAAGGCGGAAACGAAAGCGGTGTAGCCTTCCAGGCTGCTGGAACAACCCGGACCCGTTGGCGCGGGTCCACCTGGAGGACTACACCGATGAAGGCACAGTACCAAGTTCTTCCCCCGACCGCACCGGTTCCGGCGCCGGACGACGTGTTGGAGGAGACCGCGAGGGAGGGCGCCCGGCGCCTGCTCCAGGCGATGCTGGAGGCGGAGGTCGACGAGTACCTGGGGCGGCCGCGCTACCAGCGGTCGGGTGAGTTCCGCGGGTATCGCAACGGCCGCCTGCCGGGGCGCACGGTGGGCGTCGGCATGGGCGCGGTGGAGATCCGGGCCCCACGGGTCAGCGACGTCCCCGAGGGCGCCGACCCGTTCCGGTCGGAGATCGTGGAGCGCTACGAGCGCCGCTCGAAGACGCAGCAACGGCTCCTGGCCCGGCTGTACCTCGAGGGGCTGTCGAGCGGCGACTTCGAGCCGGTCTTCCGCGCGCTGGTGGGCGGGACCGCGGCGCTCTCGCCGACGAGCATCCTGCGGCTGCGCGAGGAGTGGGAGATGGAGTACCGGACCTGGAGGGAGCGGCCGCTGGCCAGCCGCTACGCGTACATCTACGCCGATGGCGTGTACCTGAAGGCCGGGCTCGAGCGCGAGAAGACGGCGCTGCTGGTGGTCATCGGGGTGCGCGCGGACGGGATCAAGGAACTCCTGGCCCTGGACGAGGGCTACCGGGAGAGCACCGAATCGTGGCTGGCGGTGCTGCGGTCGCTCCGCGACCGCGGCCTGGGGGAGGCGCCCCTGGCGGCCGTCGGCGACGGCGGCCTCGGCTTCTGGGCGGCGCTCGACGAGGTGTTCCCGGCGACCCGGCACCTCCGCTGCTGGAACCACAAGCGACTCAACGTCCTCGACAAGCTTCCCCGGCGCCTCCACAAGGAGGCGGGTGTCGCCCTCTCGGCGATGTACGCGGCGCCGACGCGCGCGGACTGCACCCGGCTCCGGGACGCCTTTGCCGCCCAGCTGCGCGGTCAGGGACAGGCGCAGGCCGCCGAGTGCCTGGAGCGCGACTGGGAGGCCATGGTCGCCTTCTACGACTTCCCCGAGGAGCACTGGCAGCACCTCAAGACGTCGAACCCCATCGAGTTGGTATTCGACGGCGTCAAGCTGCGGACCAACGGGACCAAGCGGATGCGCGTCCGCGAGAACGCCCTCTACCTGGTCTTCAAGCTGGTCTGCCGGCTGTCAACCAACTGGCGCAGCATCAACGCCCCCAACCAGCTCGCGCTGCTGCTCGACGGCCACACCTTCGTGGACGGCAAGCTCCACCTACCCCACGCCACACAGGAGGATCAGGCCGCGTAACTCACACCACAGGCGTCAATCGCCTGGAAGGAGTTTCCACAACTCTTGACAAGAGCTCCTGACCCACTACCCGGGCCCAGCGTCCCTTGACGTGTGGTCAGTATGCCCGCCATGCCGGATTCCCTCGGCTGACAGTGACAGCACTCTCGCGTGGCCGAGTATTCGGGAATGTCACTTGCGCAACCAATGGGTATCCGTCCCTTTGGAGTTGGTGGTAGGCGAAGTCGCGCCCCCGCTGTGCCGGCACTCGCGTCTCCACGCGGGCTGCAGCAGCGAACCCTCCAGTGACCGCCAAGTCAGGAGATGGCGACAGGAGCCTGTATCGTCCGCGACTGCACGACCAGCCGGCCGGCGCCATACCGCGCATCCAGGACCGCTTGTGCGCTGGCAACCTGGGCGGGGCTCAACAGAACGGACCGGACGGACGACGGCACGTTGGTGGGCGTCTCCAGGGTGACGTCTACGACCCCGTTCACCAAGTCTCCCGACAGCGCCTCGATCGCCAACCCCTCTCCCCTCAGGATCGGAGAGTCCTCGGCCACGCATTCCTCGAGGGCCCCCAGGTATCCCGCGCTGTACGGGACGCCGACGTAAGTGACGTGCATGCCGGCGCGCCCAGCGAGGCTGTCGACCTCCGCTACCAGAGCCGGGTCCTGCCCGGCCAGGTAGATGACCAGGTCGCGGTCGTCGGTCACCTTCATGCCGCCGTAGGAAGCCGGGAAGTCCATCGCGCCCACGGAGTTGATCACCTGGTCCGCGAACCCGGCAGTCCACGGCTGGTTGGCAATGGGATAAGCCGGTCCGGGCGGTGGGGCCGAGATCCCGGCGCACTCAACCGTGGCTGGCATGCTGCCCGACGAGACCGTCGACCCAGTCAAGGGCTGTACTGTGGCCGCGTGCCTTAGGGGGGCGGAGGTCGTTGGTGACGGCGAGGCCCGCCAGGTGGTGATCGCTGGGATGGCGGCGGCGATCAGCACCGCCCCGACCAGTGCGGCCCTGAGCTGCTGGCCTCGTTTCATCAGCACCCCTGCCCGGGAAGCCCAGCGACGTGGAACACCCCGCTGGCCCTCAGCTTAGCCGTTGCAAGGGGCGTGGTTCGGTGTCTTCAGTGACGAATCAGTCCGCTCCTACCCGGCGGGTCGGCTTGGCGGGGTCCGGTGACGGCGCGCTCGGACGCCGCTCAGGTGAGAGTGCGCGCACACTCGGCTGGCCCAGTGTTGAGGACGGTCACTTGACCTCCCGTTAGAGCGCCCGATGATCTGGAGGTGTGGCGTCCTCGCCGAGAGCCACCAGCCTCGTCTCAAGCTCGGGGTGGCCCGCGAATTTGCTCACGAGCTCGGCCGGCCCGCCGATGCACGTCCAGTCGTCGTCCCACAGCGTGGATAAGAGCCAGGAGTGGTCGGCAGGGAACATCAAGTCCGGCAAGGGCCCGTTCCAGAACGGCCCCGGGCCGCTTCGGCGCCAGGTGGCGGCCTGCTCCGCCCCAGCCTCGACGAGCACGTAATGCCACCCCGCGTACAAGGTCACCTTCGGCGCGTCGGGGAAGACGATGTCATTGGCGCCCGTGTCGAGATAACCAAGCCACCACGACTGGTCTGCTGACTGCTCGCCAAGCAGGGCCAGAATGGCCCGGTCATGCCTGTCCCACGCTTCAGCGTCGTGCGGGAGCACCACCGTGGCATAGGCCTCGAACGTGGGCGGGATGGCGGCGGTGATGGTCCGGCCTTCGGATGTTCCGCTGGCGATCCACGCGACCTCGACGTCTGTCCCGATACGCCAGGCACCGTCGTCCCGGCTCCGCCTGACCATGCCTCCAGCTTAGATGCTGTCAGCCATGGCCCGAGAATCCCTGTAGCCTTCCCGGAGAGTCCATCGCGTCCGATCGGATCGAAGCGCCTGATACAAGTGAGGTTGCATAACACTGAGCTGGCCCAGACTGACCACGCCAGGGTGCCCCCGGGGTGTCCGGTCGTCGGGCCAGATGCTGCTAGCAGAACCCCGCGGGGAACGGCCAGAGACCTTTCTATCCCAACCACTTCCTAACGTGGCAGGCGGCCGGTGCTTTGCACCTTCATTCACGAGGCAGATGGTGCAAATGAATTCGCAAGGTACTATGCGATCGCCTAATCAATAGACTGGCCGCCTTCTAGCCTCGATCTTTCAGTAAGGGCCGCCGACAGCGGTGGATGACGGATCGGAGGCGATCACCGGCAGGTGTTGGAAGAGCCAGGCCTGCCGATGACGAGGATCGGCGTGGTCGGGTGCGGCCACGACGGGACGGCAGCGGTGTGGGCGGAGAACATAGCCGCTGGTGGGGTCGCCGAAGAGCTCGGCCGGGGAAGCGTGCGGAGTCGGGGTCAGGCGGCGGGGAGGGAGCGCATTCGCTCGAACGCTGAACCGAGCAGCCCCGCCCAGGGCCAGCAGCGCTGCCGACGCAGGTACAGCCGTCGCCCACTCCGGGCCAGGCGGGCAGCGACGTGGAAGAGGCAGTAGCGGAGGCGCTTCGGTTCCCAGTGGGCGGCCTCGCCGGTGAGGCAGAGGCGCTGTGTCCAGGCGACCAGGTCCTGGGCGACCAGCACCAGTTCGAGCCAGACCTCGTTGGCCGCGAAGTCGCGGAAGGGCAGGTTGCGCAGCCCCGATGCCTTGCCGCAGCGGATGCGGTCCTCGACCCGGGCGTGGGCGCGGTGACGCGCCTCCAGGGCCGCCAGATCGGGGTCAGCCTGGTCGGTGATGAACACCTGAAAGCGAAACCCGTCGTGGTCGGTGAAGGAGAGTTGAGCGCCGGGATGGGGCCGCTCCCGCCGGCAGATGGCCCGAGTGGCGGTGGGCCAGGCGCTGAGGTCGAGATCGTGCAGCTCGCCGACGGCGGCACCGTCACGGGGGTCGCCGTCCTGGGTGATGGCGGGCACCCAGGCGTCCGGGGAAAGCGCAAGCACGGCCTCCCGAACCGGCTCGGTGAGGTCGAAGCCGACGGAGAAGAGCAGGCCGCGCTCCCGCAGGGCATCGAGGAAGTCGTGGGTGGCACCGGCGGAGTCCGCACGGGCCAGCATCGGCGGATCGTTCTCAGCCCGCGGCGGGAGCTGCCCGAGCGCGGCGTCGAGGACCCGGATGTGATCGCCGGCGTGGTTGGCGCCGGCATTGCCGGGACGGAGCAGCCCGGCGACGATCTCGTCGGTCTCGCCGACGCTGCAGAGCAGCGGATGGAAGCCGAAGCCGCGCTTGTACGTCCCGGCGGCGCCCTGCTTGTCCGAGTGGGCGGTGACCAGGGTGGCGTCGAAGTCGAGGGTGACGTGATCCGGACGGACGCCGTGCTTCCAAGCGTGAGCCCGAGCCTGGGCCCGGGCCTGGCGAACCGGAGCGAGGTCGAAGTCGGTGGCGAGTGCATCGATCACCCGCCAAGCGGTGGGGACCGAGGCCACTTCCCCGAAGAGGTTCGGCTGGTTGTGCAGGACCGTCAGGTCGGAGAGGCAGTCCCCACCGTCGGCGATGCTGACAGCGAGGTCACGCAGCACCTCACCGGGGTCATGAGCGCGCCGACGCTGCTTCAGGCAGGCGAGCCCCCGGGACAGCGCCGCGGTCAGCCCGACCCGGTCGGCCAACTCGACCAGAAGGTAGCTGCCGGCGTGAGAAACCACCCCGTCGCCGTCCGTCGTCACCACCGGTCGCGGCCGCTTGGTACCCTTCATCTTGAAAGTGCCCCCCTCTTCGGGATCCTCGAGCGTTCAGCAACCCGAGTATCCCTTGTCAGGTGGGGCACTTTCTCGTTCCCGCCCCAGCGGGCCAGCTACCTCAATGAAAGATCGAGGCTAGGCAGGCACCACCTCCACCAATTGAACATCAGCGAAGCACCAGCGCAGCCAGAAGGTGCTCTCCACATCCCAGTGCATCGTCGCCAGACTACGATCGTGATCCGCTAGGCAAAGACCCTGCACCGCTGCGATTGCGGTGGCTGTCACGTGCACCCCCTCGTAATCCTGCGATGCGGCGATCCAGTTGGGAAAGATAAGGCCATCCAGCTCCGTCGCATAAGAATGGACAAAGTCCATCCAGTCAGATGCCGTCGCCACCTCACGTATCCTTGCCCTCGAATCCACTCCGACGGACCAAACATGCCAGGGTCGCGAGTCGATGCCATACAGATCGAGATACACTCGCCACATCCCTTGGGCCCCGAGAACGCCGCTGCAAGTGAACAATCCGACCCGGAAGGGCTTCGTGCTCGGCTTCCCCGCCAGTTTGCCCACAGGGGTGAAGTGCTCCTCTGCCAAGATGGGAACTCCGGGTGCCAAATGAGCGGGTCTCCTCCGGGAGATCCAGTACTGGCCATCACGCCACAAGGGGCCGGTGACCACATGGGGAGATGAACGTCGGAGGTGGCGCAGAAGACGGCATCGCGCTAGACATTGGTCGGCATCGGCGGGCGCCACCGTTAGCATGTCAGAGGGGTTCCGGGGGTCCGCGCTCGTCGCACCGACCATGACGTCGATAAACCGCGCTATGTCTCCGTTGGGGGGGGGCACACCCTGGGCGTCGAATGCCTCCATCCTGCGCAGGAGGTAAGCGATGCCGTCCACGGGCTTACCCGCCCCCCAATGACTACTTACTCTGTCAACTCAGCACTGAATGAAGATGTAGGGGCTTTGAACCTCGGCAAACTGCGGATTCGGTTCGTATCCAGGCGGGAACGTGTTGGTTATCGAAGTGAACGCGTCCCACACATCCGCAGTTGGTGTCGGGCAAGGCGCCACGGCAGTACCATTCTTGTTCGCGGTACCGTAGCTTGTTGACGGCTGGGGTCCGTACAACGTGCCAGCTGTCTCGTCGTACAGGTACATGTCAATGGCGATGTTCGCCATGGGAGCTGAACACGTCTCTCGAAACAGGGCATCGACAGTATCAGGCACGTGATAGGACGCATGGGGGTACATCTGTTGCGCGTTGCACGTGATGATGTTATCAGCCGCGGCGAGCCCTGTCGCGGGGCTCGTCGATCGTGTTGCGGTGAAGGTGAGCGCGGAGGGAAGTCCCTGGGGTATCAGCGGGTCTCCGGGGGCCAGCGGGGATATCGACGCACCAGTCGACGGAGGGGCAGCTGCAGCCGGGGCTGCCAAGACGACGCCCGTGAATGAGAGCAACAACAGCATGCCCAAGAGTGCCTGGCTCAGTTTCGCGCGCTGTCTCACCATGGTCCGTCTCCTTGGCACGGTTCCCTGTCGCTGACATGGGGAAGCGACAGTCTAGGTGGCGGCGTCCAGCCGAAACCGGAGCGGACCTAAAGTACCACAGCTTACCTAACGTGTCTAGTAGGGGCCAGCGTCTACAGCGTCTATCTCGGCTTCGAGGACGCGATGACCGGCCGCTGGGTGGGGGACGACCAAACGATCTGGACCACGACCGACGGCGGGAACACCTGGACGGCGCGGACGTTCGCGATCGGGTAGGTGGCGATCCCCAGGCACCGGCAGCGGTTGCCCTAGCCCGAAAGCGCCCGCGCAGAGCCCGGAAACCTTTCTATCCCAACCACTTCCTAACGTGGCAGGCGGCCGCTGCTTTGCAGCTTCATTGACGAGGCAGATGATGTACCTGAATTCGCGAGGTACTAAGCGACCGCCTTCGACGTGCTGGGCGCCGTGACCTCGACCGGCGGTGTCACCTCTCTTGCCTACGGGTTCGTGCGGGCGGCGAGCAACGGCTGGGGCGACGTGCTGACCATCGGCGCGTTCGCGGTCGGCATGGTGCTGCTCGGCCTGTTCATCACCATCGAGAGGCGCGCCGCGGAGCCGATCACACCGCTGCAACTCTTTGCCGACCGCAGCCGCAACGCCTCGTACGTGGCGCGGCTCTTCCTCGTGGCCGGCATGTTCGGGATGTTCTTCTTCCTCACGCAGTTCCTCCAGGACGTGCTCGGGTACGACCCACTCCAGACCGGCCTGGCCTTCCTGCCCTTCAGCGTGGCGCTCTTCGTCATGTCCCAGCTCAGCGCGCGGCGGTTGATCGAGCGCTTCGGCGGCAAGCCGCTGATGGTGGCGGGCATCAGCCTCTCGACCCTCGCGATGCTCCTCATGACGCAGCTGTCGGCATCCAGCACCTATCTCTTCGTGCTGATCCCTGTGCTGCTGTTCGGGACCGGCAACGGGCTCGCGTTCGTGCCTCTGACGAGCGCCTCCCTGGCCGGGGTGCGCCGGGGGGACGCCGGCGCGGCGTCGGGGCTGGTCAACGTGATGCAGCAGATGGGCGGTGCGCTGGGTCTCGCGGTGCTGGTGTCGGTGTTCGGCTCGGCCGGCCACGTGATCGCGGGTCAGTCGGCGGCAAACGCGCGGGCCGCGTTCGTGGTCGGCGCAGACCACGCTTTCATCGCTTCCACGCTGTTCGTCGGTGCGACGGTGCTCGTACTGGCGGTGGCGATTCGCGGGCGGCGCGCGACCGCCCGCGCCGCCGCGGCCGCTGTTGTCGAGCCGGAGTGGGTGCGCGAGCTGGGTCCTGCTGCGGCGGTGCCGGAGGCCGCTGAGGCCTGATCGCTGCCGATGGGCGGCTGGCCCGGCCAACCGGCAGAGCCCGGGGGTAGGATCGGGTGGTGGCGACGATCCTCGTCTACCTTGTGGCCGGGCTGGTCGCCCTCTGGGGACGGCCAGAAACCTTTCTATCCCATCTACTTCCTAACGTGGCAGGCGGCCGGTGCTTTGCAGCTTCATTGGCGAGGCAGATGGTGCATCTGAATTCGCGAGGTACTAAGCAACCGCCTAATCAATAGGCCAGCCGCCTTCTAAGCGCGCAGGTCGCAGGTTCGAGTCCTGCAGGGGGTAGTGCTCCGGTGTATGGATCCGCATTCCAGACACTGCCATCGAGGCCGTGAAGATCCCGGAGGTGTCGTCAGCATCCACCTTGGGCGACGCAGTTGGGGTCCCCGAGAAGTCGCCTGATAGCGGCGTCGGCCGTTGGGCGGCCAGGCACGGGCTGCTGAGTGACCACGGCCTCATTCATCGCTATGAGATTACCGATCGGCCACCCTGGGCCGGGGTCGCGTGCGCTACGTCAAGCAGCCTTGCGAGGTGGCCTCGCCGCAACCTGCAGACGCACTCCGACTGCGGCTGCGAACCGCGCCACGGTGGAGATACGGGCGTCCAGCGCTCCGCCCTCCATCCGGGCCACCGCGGACTCCGAGGTCCCCATCCGAGCCGCTACGGCTGCGCGGCTCAGCCCCGCCGCCTTCCGCGCCGCCTTGAGTCGGGTCATGATCGCCAGCCGCTCCTCGGCAGCAGCCAGGGCAACCGGAAACTCCGGGTCCGTCGCCGACCAGTCGGCGATCAGAGCCTCGAGGTCGTCGCGCTCGTCGTCGTTGCGCATGATCTCATTCCTACCTAATTGAGCATACCTCATCTGGTCTGCTCACCCTTGCTGGTCACGCGCCCGCCACTCGGCCAGGCGCCGCTCGGCCAGCCGGCTCGCCTCCGGCGGGGTCCGCTGCGTCTTCTTGTGCAGGGCCTCCAGGGCGAGCAGGACCCGCCCCCGCCCCTCCTGCGCGAAGAGCACCCGGAAGCTCTGGCGATCACCCTCCCCCCGCACCTCGTGGATCTCCCCCGGAGGTGGCGAGCTGCGGTCACGCCCTCCCGCACCACCCTGGCGAAGGCAAGTTAGTGAGAGTCATTCACGCTCGCGTGCTAAGGTTGAATAAGCGACCGAGTTGTTCAAGGATGACGCTGATGCCCGAGTACGTCAATCGGATCTGGGAGCCGCCGAGTGAGACCGGGGCGATCCTGCCCCGTCGGGACCGAGTGAGCGTTCGGTTCCGCGCGTTCGTCCCGGACCCAATTGCGGATCTGGACGTGCGGACCTCCGCGGAGACCGGAGGGGCGCTCGAGGCAGCGGAAGAGGCGATCCGCCGGCTGGACGGGCAAGCTCGGCAGGTGGCGCCGCTGGAGGCGCTGTCACGCCTTCTCCTCCGCGCCGAGGGCATCAGCTCGTCGCGCATCGAGGGCTTGGTCGTCGGGCACCGGCAGCTTGCCGAGGCTCTCTTCGACCCGGTACATTCGCGCGCGGTGGCGCGCGACGTGGTCGGGAACGTTCTGGCCATCGGGGCGGCGATCGATATCGGGGCGGGAGCTGCTCCATTCACGCCGGAGGTGCTGCTGAGCATCCACGGGACGCTGCTGGGTGCGGGCGCGAGCGGGGGTGGGCGCTTCCGCACGGTGCAGAACTGGATCGGGTCGGCGACGTCGGTGTCGCCGCGTACGGCGGAGTTCATCCCGCCACCGGAGGGCGAAGTGCCGCGGCTCGTGTCGGACCTGTGTGCGTTCCTGGCTCGGCGCGACGTCTCGCCGCTGGCCCAGGCGGCGATCGCGCACGCGCAGTTCGAGACGATCCACCCGTTCGAGGATGGGAACGGGAGGGTGGGCAGGGCCCTGATCCACGCGGTGCTGCAGCGCCGGCGCGTGGTGGAGCGCCAGGTCCCCCCGCTGAGCATCGTGCTCGCGGCTAACCCGCGGACCTACATCGGCGGGCTGACGAGCTTCCGGGAGGGCGATCGCGAGGCGTGGCTCGGCATAGCCGCGCGAACGGCGCTGGTTGCCTGCAGAGGCACGGAGCGGTTCCTCTCGGCGGTGAGCGACTTGCAGGTCGTGTGGCTGGAGCGGGCGGGGCTACCGCGGCGCGATTCGAGTGCACGGCGGCTCATTGAGCTGCTGCCGGGGATCCCGGTGCTTGATGTGCGGCTGGCAGCTGCGGAGCTGGGCGTGTCGTTCCAGTCAGCCAACGAGGCGGTGTCCCGGCTGGAGGCTGGCGGGGTCCTGCGTCGGCACGAGGTCGGCGCCCAGCGTGACCGGCGCTGGAGCGCGCCAGAACTCTTCGAGCTGTTGGATAGCTTCCAGTGGGAGACGAGCGGCCCTGCTGTCGAGCTGGACGGCGTGGGGGAGCATCGGCCGTCTCCGCCGGGGAGCCACACGGGGCGCTGGCGTGTGAGGGGTGGGCGGGCCGGGGCGGAGGGGCACGGCTCCGCGCACCAGTGATGGCTACCGTATGCCCCTCGAGGTTGGGATCGGCCGTGACGATCTCGTCTGGCCGGCGTTGTTCCGAACTCGCCAGATCGCCTTGGGCGACGTGCAGCAACTCCGCCGCACTCGCTGGCCTCAGGGGTTCGGCGTCCTAGTGCTCGCAGGAGGCGAGCGCATGCTGGTGCGAAAGCGCAAGGATTTCGTGGAGTTCGCGGTGGAGTTGGGTCGGCTCGTCCCCACTTTGCGGATCTCCGCCTGGCTCCCTCTCCGCAGGAAAGTTGAAGAGCGGACATGAGAACCGAGATGTCCAGCCTTGAAGTGGCGGCGACAGTACCCGGGCCTGGGCCAAGGTGACCTCGCCATGCCGGGTGCTCCTTGCGCCGTCCCTCCCGGCGGACAGAAAGCTCAGGCGCTTTCGCGGCCGTCTCGGGGTTGAGCGAGCACGTCCGCGTAAGTAGCCGGAGCGGAGATCATGCCCAGCGGTCGCGTCTCGGATCTCCGCCGAGTGCTAGACACTCACGGCAAAGGCGTCCACTGCCTCTCAAGCGGCGCCGGCCGCGCCTTCCACAGAGGGTCCGCGGCCGGAGGAGGCGGCCCACCCCCCGATAGTGGATGAGGCCATCGTCGGGGTTCGCGAGCATCTCCCGGCCCCCGAAGCCGATGAATGCCACCCATGGCTGAGCTGGAACGGGCACCTCTGGTTGGTCGGGGTTCGCCCCGGATTCAGGCACCGATACAGCGTACCGCCGGACCCTCCCCCGTCTGCCTCAAGCACCGCGCAGGGATGCCGTCGAGCTCCTCGAGGTAGCTTCAGCCATGCTCGCGTGGCCCAGGCTGACCACGCCAGAGGGTCACCGGGGTTCCCGGTCGTCAGGCCAATGCTGCCAGCAGAACTACGCGGGGACCGCTCGAGAACTTTCTATCCCATCTACTTCCTAACGTGGCAGGCGGCCGGTGCTTTGCAGCTTCATTGGCGAGGCAGATGGTGCATCTGAATTCGCGAGGTACTAAGCAACCGCCTAATCAATAGACCAGCCGCCTTCTAACAGGGGCCGGTTTCAATGTCGACGGTCACGCAATGAGGCCACTCACGGTCAGGTGATGAGGCCACTTGCGGTCACCTAATGGAGCCACTCGCGGTCACCGAATGAGGCCACCCTCCTGACCTCATCAGACCGCCCGGTGCCACAGCGACGATGGCCGGACCGAAAGCTCAAGGAGGGAGCGATGGCCGGCAGGAGATTCGAGGTGGCAGATGTGGCAGCAGTGCTCCAGCACTGGCAGGCCGGACGCAGCCGGCGGCAGCTGGCCCGCAGCTTCGGCATGGGGAGGAACCGGGTCGACCGGATCGTGGGGGTGGCCGAGGCGGCGGGGCTGACCCCGGGTGGCCCGCCGCTCAGTCGGCCGGAGTGGGAGCGGCGAGTACCCGAGCTGTTCGCGGAGCGGGTGGCCCCGGCCGCGGCACCGCCGACCCAGGAGCTGGTGCGGTTCCATGCGGCGATCGTCGAGGGTCTGGCGGCGAGCACGGTGACCACGGTGTGGCAGCGGTTGTGCGACGAGCAGGGGCTGACCGTGAGCGTGTCGACCTTCCGCCGCTACGTGCGCCGCCACATCCGGGGAATGAGCCCGGAGGACGTGACGGTGCCCAAGGAGGTGACGCCGCCGGGCGAGGTGGCCGAGGTTGATTACGGCCTGCTGGGGCGGTGGGAGGACCGGCTGAACGAGAGGACGCGCAAGGTGTGGGGCTTCGTGATGGTCCTGCCCTTCAGCCGGATGACCTTCGTGTGGCCGGTGCTGATCTGCGACCAGGGTGCGTGGGTGGCGGCGCACGTCGCCGCCTTCCGCTTCTTCGGGGCGGCGCCGCGGCAGATCCGGGTCGACAACCTGAAGACGGGGGTGCTCCGACCTGACGTGTACGACCCGCTGGTGAACCGGTCCTATGCGGAGTTGGCCGAGCACTACGGCGTGCTCCTCGACCCCTGCCGGGTGAGGAAGCCGAAGGACAAGCCACGGGTGGAGCGGGCCATGCCCTACGCCCGGGACAGCTTCTGGAGCGGGCGCGAGTTCGCCATGGTGCCGGCGATGCGCGAGGCGGGGGCGGAGTGGAGCCGGGGCACCGCGGCCAAGCGGCCCCACGGGCTGCTGCCCGGGACCGTCGGCGAGATCTTCCAGGCGGTGGAGCGGCCGGCCATGCTGGGTCTGCCGGCGGAGCCCTTCGAGCTCGCCCACTGGGCCACGGCCACAGTGCATCCCGACTGTCGGATCCAGGTGCAGCGCCGCTTCTTCTCGGTGCCCTGGCCCCATGTCGGCAAGCGGCTGGAGGTCCGAATCGGCGAGCGGGTGGCCCGCATCTACGACGGCACCACCCTGGTCAAGACCCACGCCCTGCAGCCGGGTGAGCGCAACTACGTCGACCACGCTGACTATCCAGAGCAGAAGGTCGCCTTCCTGCAGCGAACGCCGAGCTGGTGCCGGCGCCGCGCTGTCGAGCTCGGCCCGGCGGTACAGGCCCTGGTCGACGACCTCCTGGCCGGGCCCCATCCGCTGGCCTGTCTGCGCCAGGCCCAGGGCATCCTCCGGCTCGCCGACACCCACGAGCCGGGGCGGCTGAATGCCGCATGCCAGCGCGCCCTGGTCGCCGACGGCAGCCTGCGCACGGTGCGCAACATCCTCACCCGTGACCAGCAAGTCGACGAGGACGAGCCGGCCGTCAGCACCGCCGGCGCTTTCCTCCACGGCGAGCAGCAGCTGCTCGAAGGGACACGGTGGTGAGGCCGGCAGAGCTGCAGAGCAAGCTCAAGACCCTCAAGCTCGGCGGCATGCTGCTCACCCTGGAGATGCGGCGGGCGCAGGCCGAGGACCAGCGGCTTGGCCACGTCGAGTTCCTGGCGTTGCTGCTCGACGACGAGATCGATCGGCGGCAGTCGAAGATGCTGGCCCAGCGGCTCCACCGAGCCCGCTTCGAAGAGCCGAAGACCCTCGAGGAGTTCGACTTCTCCTTCAACCCCCAGATCCCCGCCGAGCAGCTGCGCAACCTAGCCACCTGCGGCTTTGTCGAGCGTCACGAGTCGGTGCTGCTCTGTGGGCCGGTCGGGGTCGGCAAGACCCACGCGGCGCAGGCGTTGGGGCACGCCGCCTGCCGTGCCGGGTACACCGTGCTCTTCACCAAGACCTCGGCCTTCCTGCGCGACCTGGCCGGAGGCCGGGCCGACGGCAGTTGGGAGCCTCGGCTGCGCCGCTACCTGCAGAGTGACGTGCTCATCCTCGACGACTTCGGGATGCGCGAGTTCACCCCCTCCCAGGCCGAGGACCTCTATGAGCTGATCTGCCAGCGCTTCCGGGTCGGCAGCCTGCTGGTCACCAGCAACCGCGCCCCCAAGGACTGGTACCCACTCTTCCCCAACCCCGTCCTCGCCGAGAGCGCCCTCGACCGCTTGGTCAACAGCGCCCACCACGTGATCCTGCGAGGCCGCAGCTATCGGCCTTTCCGGCGGCCGGACGGAGGCGGTTACCCAGCCGTCAACGACCCCGATGACACCCCAGCCGGCCAGCCCGGCCGAGCGCTCCAGGCGCGACCCGCTGAGACGCCCCCGGAGGCCAGCGACGACCTCGACCAGATGTCGGATACCCCCCTTCCGGAGGCCGCCACCCGACCACACAGGAGGGCCGCCAACCCACTACCATCCTGACCAGAAGACGGGGCACCGGGTGGCCTCATCGCGTGACCGTGAGTGGCTCCATCACGTGACCGCGGGTGGCCTCATCGCGTGGCGTTCGACATTTCAACCGGTCGTTGCAACAGGGCTCTCCAAGAGCTGGCTGAAGGCCTCGGCTGGCGTTCGCCACCCGAGTGTACGGCGAGGCCGGCCGTTCAGCCGGGCCGCGATGTCCTGCAGGGTGGCTGGGTCGCTCGGCATCACGGAAGCGCTGGGCAGGTACTGGCGGAGAAGGCCGTTGGTGTTCTCGTTGGTCCCTCGTTCCCATGGGGATCGGGGATGAGCGAAGTACACGGCGACACCGGTGTCAATGGTGAACTGCCGATGCTGAGCCAGCTCAGTCCCCTGATCCCAGGTGAGCGACTGCCGGAGCGAAGTCGGCAGAGTGACGATGGTCTCGGCGATGGCCAGGCGAGTGGGCTCGGCGGCGCGTCCTCGGGGTAGCGGGACCAACATGGTGAAGCGCGTCGTTCGTTCCACGAGGGTCCCCACCGCGGAGTGCGCCCCCTTGCCAACCATGAGATCGCCTTCCCAGTGCCCGGGAACCTTGCGGTCGGCGACCTCGGCGGGGCGCTCGTCGATGCTCACCATGTCGGCGATCCGATGGCGTCCGTAGTGGCCGCGGCGCTCCAGGCCGCGATGCTCCTTACCCTGCCTCAGGCCGGCCAGGAGCGAGCGCTTCAGCTCACCCTTCGGCAGAAGGTAGAACCAGGTGTAGATCGTCTCGTGTGACACGTGCATCGCCCCGTCGCTGGGGTTCTCCAGCTTGATCCTCTCAGCCACTTGCTGCGGTGACCAGCCCCTGGCCATGCCGGCGCACACCTGGGCCCGCAGCGGCGTCCCCTCCGCCAACTTCCGCACCTTAGGACGCCGTCGTCGCCAGCGGGCAAGCTCCGCGGCCCTGACGGCACGGTAGCCCGACCTCCCTCCGCCAGCTCGAACCTCGCGACTCACCGTCGCCGGGTTCCGGCCCAGCTGGCGAGCCAGCTGACGCATCGAGATGTCGCCGGACATCCCCAGCGAGATCTCCTCTCGCTCCTGCAGGGTCAACCTCGTTCTGAGCACGTGGCACCTCTGATGGCGGCTGTTCGCCAGATCAGATCACCCCGTTGCGTTCACCAGTTGAAACCGGCCCCTGTTAAGCGCGCAGCCCGCAGGTTCGCGTCCAGCAGGGGGTACTGGCCGGTCTCAATTCCGGCACGGCGGCGAGTTACGTCCCGCATCGCGGTGGGAATTGAGGCCCTCTCCGCGTGCTGACCGGGTACACAGAGAAGGCCACCGTGAGGTTCTCTTCGGACTGCTCAACCTTCAAGGAGATTCACGAATGGCCCACCCCCACAGGCTACGCGACGTCCTCACGGAGGACAATGGATGCAGCTTCCGTCGGAGCCCCTCAAGGAGGCCTGAAGTGGGTCGAATCGTTGTTATGAACCATGTGACCTTGGATGGAGTTATGCAGGGACCGGGACGCCCTGATGAAGACACCCGAGGCGGGTTCACGCAGGGCGGTTGGGGTAGCCGGTCCACATCGGCTGGCGACGCTGCGGGCAAGGCGATGGGCGAGAGGATGGCGGCCGGGGGCGGCCTGGCAGGGTGGCTGTTCGGGCGGCGCACCTATGAGGGGCTGCTGGCGACCTGGAACGCTCGCGGTGGTCCGTTCAAGGAATCGCTGATCAACTCGCCCAAGTACGTCGCATCGACCACTCTCGAGGAACCGCTGCCGTGGCCCAACTCGACGCTGCTGGGCGGCGATGTTGCTGAGGCCGTGGGCGCGCTCAAGGCGCGATCTGATGGCGTCCTGGCAATCATGGGCAGCGGCGAGTTGATCGGCTCGCTGATGTCTGCCGACCTGATCGACGAGTACCTGCTGATGATCCACCCGCTGGTGCTAGGTGGCGGACGGCGACTGTTCCCGGCTAATGTGCGTGCAGCGCTTCGGCTGACCGACAGTGTCACCACGGTCAGCGGCGTAGTCATCGCCACCTACGAGCCGGCACGAGGTTGATACAGGCAGTAAGCGCTCCAACTCAGGTGAAATCCAGGACAGCGGGAGACGGGGCTCGAACCCGCGACATCCAAGCTTGGAAGTCAGTAGCTGCCCTTCGCGTCGCACCGACGGCCTCGGCTGAATCCGGGCCGAGCGCTCGCCTGTCGCACCGGCGCCGTTAGCAGGGTGCGGAAGAACCCCCTGAGGGGCTTGCCAGGTTAAACAGGGATGTGAGAGTCTTGCGGGGACGCGCCGTCCCAGCAGGAGATCTCGAATGCGTGGCAGCCCCGATCTGCAGATGACGATGCTGACCACGGTGAGCACGGAGGCGATGGTCCCGGCGGATCACCCCCTGCGCCGGATCCGGACCATCGTGGACGCGGTCCTGGCGGAGATGGATGGCGACTTCGAGGCCATGTACTCTCGAGCATCACCCCCAGCACCAACCTCCCCGGCAATTCGGACACCCAACTCCAGGCCGTGACCTGCGTGAGCGCCGGCGGCTGCTGGGCGGTCGGCTACCCCGGGGCCTCTGCCGGCCAGGTGGTGCTCGAGCTGACGGATCCGCCCGACGGCTGAGCCGCCATCGCCGTACCTGCTTCCCAGACGCGCGACGTCCTGACCGCCCGGTCTCTCCCCCCGGGCGGTCCCCCTCCTCTCACCTCGCTGCTGAGCCGATCGCCGCCGGAACCTCGCTGGGCAGCGTCTCCTGGGTCGTGAAGGTCAGCTCGACCGCGCCCGGCCTCCTCCAGACGGCCATCGTGGTGACGGACGCCCGACGACCAGTCGGCCGTCCAGAGTGCCTCGGCCGCTCTGACCTCGGTCCCAGCTCCTCACCGCCGATCCCTGCCACCGGGTCGCGCGTCGGCGGTAGCCTGCCGTGGGCGGCCGCGTTGGCGCTGATCGCGGCCGGCCTGACGACGCTCGCCGGGCGGCGCCGGGTCCTGATGGTGCTCCGACGCTCGCGCTGAGAGGTTGCGGCTGGAGACTGCTGTAGCTCGACAGGGGTGCTCCGGCTCGACGCGAACCCGGCCCACCGGCCCGCGCAGTGGCTCAGGAGCGGTGGCCCGGGTGCCGTCTCTTGGAGGCGAAGCGTGCCCTCCCGGCTACGGGGACAGCGAGCGGGACTTCCACATTCAGCAAGCGCTCACGAGTACCTCTCCACCAGGGTGTCCTGCACGCTGCCGTTGTAGTCATTGCCCACCGCCAGGCAGAACTGAGAGCTGCCACTGACCGTGCAGCTGACCCCGGGGAGCAGATCGTACGGGCTCGTCGGGTCCACGGTGGTGACGATGCTCCACGTCGCGCCGTTCCACGCCTCGTTCAGGGTGCTGACGGTGTCCGGCGTCGTGTTCGAGCTGTATCCCGAGGCCATGCAGAAGGCGGACCCCGTGCACGAGACCGACGTCAGCCACGTGCTCTGGCCGCTGATGTTGGGGGTGCTGAGCACGCTCCAGCTGCTCCCGTTCCACTCCTCGGCGAGGCTGTTCTCGTTGGGCCCACCGGAATACGAGGTGCCCACCGCCATGCAGAAGGTGGTGCTGCGGCAGCGCACCGCTGCGGGGTTGAGGTCGCTGGTGGTGTCGTCGACGATGCTCCAGGACGAGCCGTTCCACCGGACGATGAACTGGTCAAGGCCCGTGTAACCGACCGCCATGCAGAAGCTGGCGCTGGTGCAGCTCACGCCGGAGAGCTGCATGTCGTCGGTGCTGCTGGGCGCCGGCACCGTCTCCTGGCTCCAGGAGCTGCCGTTCCACTTCAGGCTGAAGGGATAGGTCGGCTCAATCGTGTAGGACCCGACCGCGATGCAGAACGTGGTCGCCTTGCAGCTGACGCCGTAGAGGTCGACCGTGGCGCCCGGTCCGAAGATGTGGGGCACGGGCATGGAGACCAGCGCGGTGCCGTTCCACTTGTCGAGGATCATGTGATCGGCGCCGCCCTTGTAGTAGCGACCCACGGCGACGCAGAAGGTGGTGGAGACGCAGCTGACGGCGTTGAGCTCGGCTTCCGTGTACCCGGCGCTGGGTGCCGCGGTGACGACGGACATCGTGGTGCCGTTCCATCGCTCGCCGAAGGTCCGGTCGTTACCGGAGGTTTCTTAGATGCCGACCCCGAGACAGAAGCTGGCACTGGTGCAGCTCACCCCCGAGAGGCCGGAGAAGGTGGAGGGGCTGGGGGAGCTCACCACGCTCCAGTTGGGATCCGCGGCCATGGCTCCCGGCCCGCTGAGGAGGACTGCGGCCAGCACGGCCACGGCGATGCTTGCGGTTCGGAGGCCACGCAGGCCGAGCAGCCTCGCCGCCCGCCTGTCTGTGGAGGCAACGGTCGGTCGGTCTTCCATGGACGCTCTCCCTGGCGGGGGAGGCTCGAAGCCCCCCTGACGAACTGGACCCGCTTCCTCGGTCCCACCCTCTCGTCGCCGAGCTCTCCTACGCCCGGGCCGGCTCCTCCGCCTCCCGGCGCGACCCCACCAGCGCCAACCCTTCGGGTTCCCGAATGTCCTCGTAGGCGACCGTCCGCTGGGTGAAGAACCCGTTCTTGTTGACGAGCGCCGCCACCACCGTCAGGGGGATGCCGAGGCCGAGGGTGATCAGCACCGGGATGGCGGCACCCACCCCTTGGACGATCACCTGGTAGCCGATCCAGAAGAGGAAGGCACCCCCGATGAGGGGCAGGATCCCGATCAGGACGAGGTTCCGCACGCTCTTGAGCAGCACCTTCCGGAAGGCCCAGGCACAGGCGATGCCGGTCGCTCCGTAGTAGATCGCGACCAGGATGCCGATGTCCGAGATCATGTTGGCGAAGGTGCTGTTGATGTTCGCGTTCAGGGTGGTGAGCAGGATGCCCAGGCTGCAGAGCAGGAAGGTGATGATGGTCCCCACCCAGGGCGTCTGCCAGCTCTTGTGGATCAGCCCGAATATCCCGGGGAAGACCCCATCGCGGGCCATGGCGAAGCTGAGCCGGCTCGAGGGCAGCAGGGTGGTCTGGGTGGTGGCGAGGCTCGAGCTGAGGATGGCGATGGCCATCAGGAAGCTGATCGGGGCGGGCGCCAGCCGGGTGGCGAAGTACACCAGCGTGTTGGCTCCCTGGTTGTTGATCTGAGCCGCTCCGAGCAGCGACTGCATGGCGGTGGCCGCGATCAGGAACAGCGCCAGCAGGATCACCATGCTGATCATCCCGGCCCGTCCGGGGTTCTCACGGTTGTCGCTCCCCTCCTCGTTGAGGTTGGCGGCGGTGTCCCAGCCCCAGAAGAAGAAGACGCCCAGCACGGCTCCGCCGGCCAGCCCGGTGAAGCCCTGGAGCGAGAAGGGGTTGAACCACGACCAGGTCACCCCGATCGAACCGGCCGGGTGGGAGGTCAGCACCTTGACGAAGGCGAGCACGGAGAAGAGGAGGACCACCAGGTACTCGATGGTGACCATCACCCACTGGGCGTTGGCGGTGATCCGGATCCCCCGAGCCACCATCCAGGTGACGAACGCGAGCAGGGCGAAACCGGCCAGCGCGATGAGCGCGCTGTTGGTGGCGGCTCCCGAGCTGATCCAACCGAACTGCCCGGGCCCGAGGAGCGCGAGCCCCACCGAGGCAGCGAAGAGCGGCGCCGAGATGCAGAAGATGACGTTGCAGGCTAGCTGGACCCAGCCCGTGAACCAGCCGATGTGGGGGTTGACGGTCCGCGCGATCCAGCTGTACGAGGCGCCGCAGTTGGGGTCCCGGCGGTTCAGGTAGCTGTACGCCATGGCGATGAAGAAGACCGGGAAGAAGCTCACCAAGATCGCCGCCGGGGCGGCGAGCCCCACCCCGGTGGCGGCCACCACCAGGAAGAGCGTGGTGCCGAGGCTGTAGGCGGGAGCCACGCTCGCGGTGGCGACCGCGGTGGTGTCGAGGAGGTTGAGCTCGCCAGCCTTGAGCCCCTGCGCCGGGGGCGGGAGCATGTCGGGAGCAGCCAGCATTATCTCCGCCATGGGGGCTCTCCTCGCCGGAGCATAACTACTGCCTAAGAGCAGATTGAAAAAACGGTAAAGGACCCGGGAGAGCGTGTCAAGCCTGGCGTCCCAACTTGACCCGGCCACCGGCCTCCACTACCCTTCGAGGTAATCCTGCAAGGGTTCGCCGGCCTTCGTGACCCTGGCGCCGCGCAACCCCTGCACCGGAGAGGGCGCCTGGGCCCGGCGCCTCGAGGGAGAACCCCATGCTGACATCCGCGTCCGCGCCGCCGGCGGCCCGCACCCGCGAGCTGATCGCACGGGAGAAGGCGTCGTTTCGCGCTCATCGCACCGTTTCGCTCGAGATGTGGCGCACCGCCACGGAGCACATCCCCGGCGGCGTGGCCAGCTCCTTCCAGGACAAGCCACCCCAGCCGGTGTTTATCGACCGGGGCCAGGGCAGCCGGGTCTGGGACGTGGACGGCAACGAGTACGTCGACTTCCACAACGGCTTTGGGGTGATGCTGGTCGGCCACGCCCACCCCACCGTGGTCGCCGCGGTGGGGAGGCAGCTCGCGCGCGGCACCCATTTCGCCCAGCCGGTGGCCGAGGACGCGGTGGTCGCCGAGGAGCTGAGCCGCCGCTTCGGTCAGCCCCAGTGGCGCTTCACCAACAGCGGCACCGAGTCCACCCTGGATGCGGTGCGGATCGCCCGCGGCTTCACCGGGCGGGATCGCATCGTCAAGATCGAGGCCTCATATCACGGCCACCACGACGCCGTGCTGGTCTCCGTGGAGCCCCCCGCCGCCCGGATGGGACCAGTGGAGGCGCCGGTGTCGGTGCCGATGTGCGAGGGCATCCCGGATTCGACCGTGGAGCTCACCAGCGTGGTGCCCTTCAACGACCTGGAGGCCCTGGGGCGCGTCTTCGCCCGCCACCCCGACGTCGCCGCGGTCATCCTCGAGCCGGTGATGATGAACATCGGCATCGTCTTCCCCGATCCCGACTACCTCACCGGGGTGGTGGAGCTGGCCCACCGGCATGGGGCGCTGGTCATCTTCGACGAGGTCAAGACCGGGGTGACCATCGCCCCGGGCGGGGCCAGCCAGCGCTTCGGCGTGGTCCCCGACCTGGTCTGCCTGGCCAAGGCCATCGGCGGTGGCCTTCCCTGCGGCGCGGTCGGCGGGCGGGCCGACGTGATGCGCACCATCAGCGACGGCCGGGTCGCCCAGCTGGGGACGTTCAACGGCAACCCGCTGACCATGGCGGCCTCGCGGGCGACCCTCTGCGAGGTGCTCACCCCCTCCGCCTACGCCCATTTCGACGCCCTCGCCGAGGAGCTCGGGGGGGAGCTCAACGCCGTGATCGACGAGCACCGCCTCCCCTACCACGTGGTCATCGCCGCCTCCCGCGGCTGCATCACGTACCGGAGCGAGCCGGTGCGCAGCTACCGCGACTACCTCGAGATTGACCCTTCGATGGCCTACCTCTCCTGGCTCTACCAGTCCAATCGGGGGGTCCTCATGGCCCCCGGGGCGGAGGAGAACTGGACGCTCTCGGTGCAGCACTCGGTGGAGGACGTGCGCCGGTACTCCGACAACTTCCGCGCCCTGGCCGAGGAGCTGACGGCCTGAGACGGCCGGCCGTTCGCACCCCGAACGACTGATCCCATCACCCCCCAGAGCCGGTTGGCCCGCGGAGAGCAGCCGGCCGTCGTGCCGCCAATCGCTCTGCCGACATGAACCCTGGCCTCACCGATGTCTCATCGCTGGTGCTCGCCGATCACCTCGGCGTCATCGACGTCGCCAGCCTGGACGAGCGGTGCTTCCGCGCGGTGCGGCCTCTGACCCGCTCCCTTGCCTTCCGCCTCCTGCCCAGCGGTGGCTGGCCGAAGACCAGACCCGGAGGAGGCCGGGTCGGTCGATGCCATCGATTCCTGGGTCGCCGGAACGGTGGACCGGCTCAGGCGATCGCCATGGTTGGCCGGAACATCACGAAGACGTGGCTCCGGCCGGTAATCTCCACACCATCCTCATCCCCTGGCCGGTTGGCCAGCCGCCAGTACCTGAGCGCGCAGCGTCTTGAGCGCAGGGACGAAGATCTCCGCGAAGGTGGGGAACGGCTGGATGGTGTCCCTCAGGACCTCGAGGGGTACGTGCGCCCGGATCGCCAGGGTGGCCTGCTGCATCCACTCACCAGCCTCGGGACCGAGGGCGTACGCACCGACCAAGCGCTCACCGTCGCTCAGGAGTGTCAGGAAGCCATTGGCCTGGGCGTACGCCCGGGTGTAGGTGGCGGTCTTGGCCACGTCCGCGATCCGCGCCGTCGCACTGAAGGGGGCATCGGAAGCGCCCACTGAGGCGGCCTGCGGATCCGTGTAGACGACTGAGGGCACCGCCTCGTAGTTGGCCTGGCGGCTCTCGCCGGCGATGTTGGCGGCGACGACCTCACCCTGGTACTTGCCGATGTGGGTCAGCAAGCGCACCCCGGTCACATCACCGATCGCCCACAGGCCCTCGGCGGCGCGCAGGTGACTGTCCACCGGAATCCCGCGCGCATTCGCCGTGACCCCGACCGTCTCCAGGCCGAGCCCATCCACCCGGGGGCGCCGACCCGTCGCCACCAGCAGCTGGTCGCCGCGCACCTCGCGGCCGTCGTCGAGGGCGAGCACATAGTCGTCACCCTCCCGCCGTGCGGCGGCGGCGCGCACACCGAGGAGCAGCTCGACACCATCGTCCCCCAAGACCTTGCTGAGGGCATCACCCAGCGGTGCCGGCTCTCGTCCGAGCAGCCGCTGCCCAGCCTCGATCACGGCCACCTGGCCGCCGAGACGGCGCACGACCTGGGCCATCTCAACTCCCACCGGCCCGCCGCCGAGCACCAGCAGTCGCCGCGGGACTGCCCGCATGCCGGTGGCGTCGCGGTTCGTCCAGACGCCTTCCAGCTGAGCCAGACCTGGGATCGGCGGCATGATCGGGTCCGAACCCGTTGCGATGACCACGTGGCTCGCGGAGTGATGGACACCCTCCACCTCCACCTGCCCAGCTCCGGTGAGGCGTCCGGTGCCGCGCAGCAGGTCGATTCCCTTGCTCGCCAGCCATCGCTCCTGGCCGGCGTCTGAGTAGTTCGAAACCATGAAGTCTCGCCAGGCGAACACCGCGGCGGCGTCCAGCTCAGCGGCGGCTCCGGCCTCACGGGCTTCATGGACAGCCTCGCCGGGGCGCAGCAGCGTCTTCGACGGGATGCACGCCCAGTACGAGCACTCCCCCCCCACCAGTTCGCGCTCGACGAGAGCGACCCGCAGCCCCAGATCCGCCAGCTCTCCGGCGCAGTGCTCACCCGGAGAGCCACCGCCCACGACGATGACGTCATAGCTGCTCACGCGCTTCCTCCACTGCCACAGCAAGACCACTCCACCCGGGTTCGGCGACCCGGCATGCGACTGATGACTTCCTGAACGAACCCGGCATTGCGGTTCGGATCGCTGGACGACAGACACGAGCCGTGGCTCCCGGGATCGGCTGCTGGGCCCGGTGCCCGGGCCGTCGTCCGGGCGCGGTAAAGGACGCCTCCGGTGTCATGAAACCCCTCAGCCCACCTCGACCGCCGCCCATCAGGTGCCGCCGGGCGCGGTCGATTGAGGGCGACCCTGAGCCGTCGCCGCGCGACACCGCTGCCCAAGATGATCGAGCATGCCGAACCGGGCGGCGCCAGCTGGACGACGCCAAATGCACCGCCGTGCCCGGTCTGCATCAGCCACGGGGACGCCCATCACCTCGAGCCTCCTCTCCACCGCCTACCGCCGCCCCGCCCCAGGCAGGCCCCGCCATCCCGCCTCACCGCAGTCGATCCTGGTGCGCAGATTAGCGCCTCGTCCTGGGGCGCACCAGCCGGGATCCGAGCCAGGCGGCAGTAGGATTCCTGCTACCGATGAGGCTGGATGGGCAGGCCACGGAGCGTGACGCCAGGATCCGCGCCCGGCTGGAGGAGCACTGGAAAGCCTCCGACCGCGGGGAGACCGACACCGAGCACGCCATCTATGCCGCGGACGCGATCCTTGACTATCCGCAGTCAGGAGAGCGCTTCCGGGGCCGGTCAAAGATCGAGGCGCAGCGGGGCGGGCACCCGGCCGAACGCCGCTTCACCGTCCTGCGGATCCGGGGCAGCGGCGATCTCTGGGTGAGCGAGTGCGTGATCACCTACGACAAGGTGCCCACCTACTCGGTGAGCGTCATGGAGTTCGCCGGCGATCTGGTGACCCACGAGAGCCAGTACTTCGCCGACCCCTTCGAGGCGCCCTCCTGGCGAGCGGCGTTGGCCGAGACGATCCCGGCCCCCGATCCATGACCTCGCGCGGCCGCAGGGCGAGGGACCGCATCGCGCGTGCCCCTGCGCTCAAGGCCGGGAGGCGGGATCCCTCCCCCTCACCGGTCAGGGATTGCCGCCCCGCCCTGGTTCCATGGGTGAACCCGGCCGCGGGGGTGGGCGAACCAACCCGGATTCCCTTGCTACTCCCTGAGTGACGGACCCAACCACGAGCGAGGCGGCCATGGCCAAGATCGAGATCACCCCCACCTCCCTGGTCGTCCACATCGAGGGCTTCGACCGCTTTCTGGCGCTCATCTCCGGCCTCTCCGGCGGGGTCAAGGCCCGGCTGGAGGTTCCCCTGGCGCATGTCGCCGGGGTCGACACCTCGGTTCCCGAGGCCCGTCAGACCTGGAAGGGCTGGACCGTCGCCGCGCTGAGCGTGCCCCACTCGGTCACCGTCGGCCGCCTGATCCACGTCTTCGGGGAGCGCCGCGGCGAATGGTCCTTCTGGGACGTCACCGATCCCGACAAGGCGATCGCCATTCACCTCCACGACGAGCACTACGCCAGGCTCGTGATCGGGGTCGACGATCCGTCCGGGGTGGCGGCGGAGATCCACCAGGCCGTCGCGGCGGCGGCGCGGTAGGCCGTCTCATGGTGCGGCGTCGGACGCTCGGAGTGCCGGCCTTCACCACGGTCGTCGGAAGTGCGGCCCTGGTGGTGGCGATTCTCGAAGTGGTGCTCGTCCGCCTCGGGCTGGTGCCGGTGATCGACGTCGTCCTGGGCCTGATCGCCGCCTGGGTGGTGGTGACGCTCGTCGCCAGCTGGCTGACCCGCGGTTGATGCGCCACCACCCCGCCCGCGCCGCGCGGCCATCACCGCGTGGTGCGGGCATGCTCTACCCTCGGGGTGCTGGCGGCCGGGCTCCGCTGGGTCCCGAGGAGGCGTATGGCGCCGCTCTGGCGGGGTGCCATCCGGACCCTCGCTGCGGGGATCGGCGAACCAAACCGGCCTTCAGAGCCACTCCATGAGTGATGGACCCAACCTCCCGCCGCGATCGTCGTTGAAGGTGGTGCCTCGGATGACCACCAGCAACGATCTGCCGATGGGGTTCTCCGCAAGCGCGGAAATCGAGGAGGACCCCGACCTCGCCCTGCTGCGCCGGATCGCGACCGGCGATCAGAGGGCGATCGAGGAGCTGTACGGCCGCCACAGCCGGCTCCTGCTCGGCCAGCTTCAGTTCATGGTCGGCCAACCGGCCCTCGCGGAGGAGATCCTCCAGGACACCATGCTCGCCGTCTGGAGGGGAGCGCGCACCTTCCGGGGCGGCTCGCGGGTGCGCACCTGGTTGCTCGGCATCGCGCGGCGGCAGGCCCGCGACCGGATGCGGCGGCAGCGGCCCGTGCCCCTGGCGGACTCCGAACTGGCCCAGCGGCCCAGCCCGAACCCCGGTCCCGAGGCGGTGGCCGTCGAGCGGGCCGAGGTTCGGCGGATGGTGGCCGCGCTCAGCACGCTGACATTTCCGCACCGGGAGGTCTTGGGCCTGGTCTTCGGAGCGGACCTCGGCCTCGCCGAGGTCGCTCGGATCCTGGAGGTCCCCCTGGGGACCGTCAAGAGCCGGCTTCACGCGGCGCGTGCCGCGCTCAGCCGGGCCATGAACGAGAAAGGTACGAACGAATGAAGACCGAGACACGTCATCTCACCATCGAACAGCTCCTCTCCGTCGCGGGCGGCCAGGACCTGGACGGGGAGGCGGCTGCCCATCTGGGGGCCTGCACGGCGTGCAGCGTTGAGGTGGCTCAATGGACGGCGATCGCGGGCGGTGTCCGCCAGGTCACGGCCGGGGTCGAGCCGCCTCCGTGGTCGCCGCAGCCATCTCTGCTGGAAGCCCAGAAGGGACCAGGCTGGGGGGAGCGGCTTCGGGATGCG
Source organism: uncultured Chloroflexia bacterium (assembly GCA_963793875.1). GTDB lineage: Bacteria > Chloroflexota > Dormibacteria > Aeolococcales > Aeolococcaceae > Changshengia. The sequence goes on from CAWCBS010000007.1 coordinate 47,122, forward strand.
GTGCGCGCATCGATCGGGCCGCGGCGCCGGCTGATCGCCGCGTTCACCGCCACCGCCCTGGTCGCCGCCGCCGCCGTCTCGTATGGCGTGGTCGTCCTGAGCGGAGCCGGCCGCACGCCGGGCCCGACGGTCTCCCCGGGCTCGAGCGGCAGCGCGCGACTCGTGGTGCTGGACAGCGTGCAGGCGACGACGGCCCAGTCCTACGACGCCACCTTCAGCTTCAGCGAGACCACCAGCTATGGCCCCTACGGCCAGACGCCGACCACCGTCACCCTGCCCCTTCAGATCCAGGCCGAGAGCTCAACGCGGGAGCAGACGACCGTCATCGGGACCGTGGCCGGGACGCCGGTCGACGTGGTGACGATCACCTACGACGGCACCGCTTACCAGTCCACCGACGGCGGCGGCACTTTCCGGACCGAGCCCCTCTCCGCAGCCAATCAGTACGGCATCCAGAACGAGCTGCAACTGCTGCAGTCGGTGGGGACCGTGAGCGACCAGGGATCGGGGACGGCTGACGGCGTGGCCGTGGAGAGGTATCACGCCCTGATCGACCCGGCCAAGATCCAGAAGGAGCTGATCTCGCTCCTCCCGGACGTCAGCGGGCAGGCTCGGAACGTCCTCAGCGCGGTGACCATCACCGCCGCGACCGTGGACGTGACCATCGACGGCTCGGGCCGCATCGTCACCCTGAATTCCGACCTGACCGCCTCCGTCAACGGGTCGGCGCTCGGTATCTCCGGGAACCCCACCGTTCACGAGACCTGGTCGGGGCAGTTCTTCAACTACGGCGCCAACATCGTGGTGCAGCCTCCCCCCACCAGCTGAGCCTCCAACCGGCTCACGCAGGCCGGGCCGGGCCCGGCCTGCGGAGCTGAGCCCGGGCCTCGATGGCGGCCAGGCGACCCCGACCGGACCGGGGCGCAGCTCGACGGATGGCCGGCCGCCGCCCCGGGGTGGATGGCCGGCTCACTGGCGGTTCATGGACACCATGGTCTGCGCACAGCCAGCGCAGACGGCCAGGCCGGCTCTCACGGCCAGGGCGGTACAGGGAACGAAGGGTGGTCCCTGCTCCGGCGCATCGCTCCTGCCGCAGAAGGCGCAGGTCACGGTTCCCAGATCGGCTCGAGAGAAGGCGGAGGCACCCGCCGCGATGGGAGTGGCAGCGTCGGGACTGGCCAGGAGCGCAGCCGCCTCCTCGACGCAGTCGGCGCAGATGACGAGCCTCTCCCGTGGCCCCTCGGGTCCAGCCCCCTGGCCGGTGATCAGCCTCGCTCTCCCTCCGCAGAAGGTGCACGTCTCGCGGCGAACCGGCTCCGGCACGACGTGCATTCTGGAGGGTGAGCGGTCCGCGCTTCAGAGGCTCAGGCGAACAGCGGCCGGACTCGACGCCGTCCCCGAGCGGGCCTCCTCAAACTAGCGCACGGCGGCCGCCCGGGAGGCTCAGCGCGGTGCTGGCCCACCGGCGAGGCTGCGTTGCCAGAGGTCGAGGGTCCGTTCGAAGTGGCGCTCGCAGGCGTCGTGATCGTAGACGGGGAGGTCTGCCATGGCGAAGCCGTGCGAGGTGCCTGGCAACCGCTCCACCACGCCCCGGACGCCCCGCCGCTTCAGCTCCTCACGAAACCGGTCGACGAGCTCCGGGGTGGCCGAGCGGTCGTTCTCTGCGAAGGCGAAGTAGAGCTCACCGCGCACCCCGGCCAGGTCGTGGTGGGGGGAATCGGGCGCCTCGGTGACCAGGGCGCCGGGGTGGATGCCCGCCGCGGCGACAACCTGGCCGGCGAGCGCGGAGGCCGCGTGGAGCGCCAGGCGCCCGCCCATGCAGTAGCCGACGCAGACCTTGGGCCCCTGGCTGGCCATGGGATCCGGATCGATCGCTGCCAGGACGGCCTCGGTGTCGGCGATCACCGCGTCGGGCGTCACGCTCCGCACCACGGCCATCAGACGCTCCGCCGCCGGCCCCGCCATTCCCTCCGCGGCCAGCTTGGCCATGTCGAAGGTCAGCCCCTTGCCGGAGCGGTAGAAGAGATCCGGCGCCACGCAGTAGTAGCCGTCGGCAGCGAACCGGCGCGCGTTCTTCTTCACCTGATCGCGGTAGCCGATCCCGTCCATGTACAGCACCGCGACCGGGTAGGGCCCCTCGCCATCGGGGTGAACGACGAAGGTGGTCATCTCTCCGTCGGGTGTGCGCACCCCGATCTCCCTCTCGCCCACGGGCCTCACTCCTTCTGGGCCCTCGCCGGTGAGGGCCCCGCCAGCCTCCAAGTATCCTCAGCTGCACGGCTCGAGACCAGGCTTGGGCCGCCGGACGAACGCCACGACGGCTGCCAGCCTCTGAGGAGGGCGAGCGATGGGGACGCGGCACATCAACCCGGCGGGGCTGCATCGCAGCCCGGCCTTCAGCCAGGCCGTCGTGGTCGAGCAGCCGGTGAAGACGATCTACATCGGTGGGCAGAACGGCGTCGACGCCGACGGGAAGGTGGTTGGGCCCACGGTCCGCGAGCAGACCGGCCAGGCGCTCCGCAACCTGGCGACGATCCTGGCGAGCGAGGGCGCAAGCCTGGCCAACATCGTGCACTGGTCGATCGCGGTGGTGGACGGCCACCCTTTGGAGGAGGGCGTGGCCGCCTTCCAAAGGGCATGGAACCCGGCCGACCCACCGCCGGCCATCACCGTCCACGTGGTCGCCGGCCTGGGGCCCGGGTACCTCGTCGAGATCGACGCCGTCGCCGTCATCTGACCGGCTTCCCCGGCCACGTCAGAGGACGGCGATCACGATCCCCAGCACCTTGAGCACGCCGAGGACCGCCGAGGCCACCGGGGCCGCGACCTCCGCCACCTTCTGGGCGGTCTGAATCAGGCTGGTGCCCAGGGCTCGCAGCGTCCCCTTCTTCGGCTCCTGCTTGCCACTCTCCTCGGTGAAGCTCTGAAAGGTCTCGGCGACCTCCTTGGCGGCGTCCGGGTCCTGCTTCGCGAGCGCCTGGACCAGCGCCGTGATGCTGTCGCGCAGCGTCGTCATCTGCTGCAGCAGCTCGTCCTGATCACCGCGGTTGGCGGCGAACGCATTGAAGCTGTTGCTGATCGTCTGGGTGCTGTCGATGGCGATCGGGGCGTTGATGTCACCGGCGTGAATGCTCTTGTCCACTTTCATCCCCTCCACGAGGTCTCCTCCGACGATGTTGATCTGGGGGCGGAGCGCATCCCGCTCGGCCGCGAAGGCCTCGGCCTTGCGGCGGATCTGCAGGCGCATCCCGTCCAGTCCCTGACGCCGACGGGCAACGATGTCGGCCCGGCTGACCGCTGCGCCGACGGCGTACGCGTCGCGCACCGCGGATGCCTTGAGGCCGTACTTGTAGGTGCTGTCCAGGAGCTGGGTGGCGCGATCGACGTACGACTCCAGCCGCTGCGCCGCATCCGATCCGGGGTGGAAGTCGAGCTCCCCATCGTCGACCCAGGTGATGATGCGGTCCAGCACCTCCTGCTCCGCGTGCATTCTCAGCAGGCATATCCGCAGGTTGCGATGCAGGTCGGTGTCCGCATTCGCCGCCGGCCCCAGATACCAGGTTGGGATCTGGCTGTCGCGAACCCTGGCGAGCTCGAAGCCGACGGCGACGCGACCCTGGGTCACGGCACTGGCATCAACGAGGCTCGGCGGCAGGGCCACGCTGTCCTTGCCGATGAGGTCGACGATCACGGTCGGTGCGCCCGATGCCACCAGCCCGCGATCCCCGGACGGCCGCGGCGTGGACGCGGTGCGGAAACGGGCCGCAAGCCGCGGGCCCTGGCCGAAGAGGCCACCTGACTGGCCAGTTCCTGCCCGCGGAACCATCGCAGGGAGCCGCAGCACGCTGCCGACGGCCGCCCCGGCGCTCATGGGGACGGTCGACGTCGGCGCCGGCTCTACGCTGAACCCCACCTCGACGCGGGCCACGCAGGTGCCGTCGTGGAACAGGCGGCGAAAGCGGCAGGCGACGTCGAATGCCGAGGTCCCGTCGGCGGGCTGGATGCGACGCTTCACCAGGGAGGGCAGCCGAAGCGCGCTCGTCGCCAGTGCAAAGCAGGCCTCGTCGGTCCAGGCCGGGTCCGCCTCCTCCTTGCGCTCGACGACGCGGCCGAAACCCCAGACGAAGTCCCCGGCGACGCCCAGCCGGGGCGCCCGCCAGCTCGGGCGCGGGAGATACCCGCCCGGGACGTCGAGGAACCGGCGGGCGTCCGCGATGGGAAACTGGACGACGACGAGCACGAGCGGGGGACCCCCCTTGGGTCGAGGGCCGCGGGGGCGCAATCAAAACTTGACCGTCCCGAAGACGGTCTCAGACCGCGCCGTCAGTCGAATGCCGCAGTCGCGACCCGCCAACAACTTTAGGGGCCGCCGGCCCGGCTGTCCAGGGACGCGGACCTGCACAGATCTGGTCCGGCCGCCCTGGCGTCCACGCCGCCCGTCGGCTCTGTCTCTGGGGACGGGCGCCGGACCGCGCTTCGACCGACCTGCAGGCAGCCACCGGCCCGCGCTGGGTCAGGTCGGGCGACGCGGGTGCTGCCTCTTCTGAGCGCGGAGCGCGACGGGGAGCTGCAGCAGCATCACCAGGGCTCCGGACACGACGAGCGCCGTCGTGATGGCGTGGCTGGGGCCACGGAACCCATGCGCCCAACATCACCAGCGCGAAGCCGGCGACGGAGAACTACCGCCCCAGCACGAACCAGCCGACGATGATCCCCACTCAGTCAGTCTGGCACGCTCACGGCGTGGGGAGCGAACTCCGCAGCGCGGCGATGAGCCAGTCGTAGGCGGGCCAGCGGCTCGGCTGCGGCGGCCATCCGTTGACCATCCCGATGAGCTGCCAGTACCGCTCGACCCGCCGGTCGCTGAACCGCTCCAGCTGGGTGACGAGCTCGACGCGGTACTCCGGGCCGTCGGCTCGGCGGGCGGCACGGGCGAAGCGGCCGGCGAGCTCGTCGGCGATCGGCACCGCGCCCGCGGAGGCGGGGTCGATGCCGGTCGCAAGGGCCGCCCCGGCCCTCTCGACGACCGCCTGGCCGGCCTCCTGGGTGGCGAGGTCCGTCGGGCTTGCCGGGGCCGCCGCTCGCTGGCGCTCGCCCTCGACGACCATCTCCCGCACCCGCCCCCGGAAGGAGACATCGCTCAGCAGGGTGGCGAGCTCGATCCAGGCGTCGATCTGGTCCTGCGACGGATCGTCCGGGAGCACGGGGAGCCTGTCCCGCATCATCGCGGCGAAAGGGTCCTGCTCATGATCGGCGAAGACGGCGGAGAGGAAGTCGTCCATGGTCCGGCGAGCCTCCTCGGCCGAGGCCCTGGCGAAGTCGGCCATGCGTCGTACCTCCTCCGGCCGGGAGAGCCCGCGGGCGATGGCTCGCAGCACTCCACGGCGCAACCTGAGCTGGCGGATGTGAGCGTCGGCGGCCTCAGCCTGGGCGGCCGCGACCGTCTCGATCTCGGTCACCCGATCGGCCACCCGGCGGGTGGTGGGGATGTCGAGCCCGAGCTCGCGCAGGGTGCGCATCAGCTCGAGCCGGGCGAGCGAGGTCTCGTCGTAGCGGCGGTATCCGGCGGCGGTCCGCCGCGTCTCGGGCAGGAGCCCGATGTCGCTGTAGTAGCGGATCGTCTTCACCGGCACGCCGCTCAGGCGGCTGAGCCCACCGATCGAGAGGTCCATGCCACGAGCATGCGGCCTCCAGTAAGTGGAGAGTCAAAGCCCGTCCGGGCACCCCGGCCGGGCCTGCCCCGGCTTCGGGTCCGATCCGGCCCGGCACGCGGATCAGCGTCTCGTCACCCGTGATCCATCGCCGGCGGCAGCCCACCGATCCGAGACTGCTGGGCGAGCACCGGGAGTGGTGCCCGGGGCCGCAGCCGGAGACGGGGGACGGGGGGCGACAGCCCTCCGCTCGTGGCCAGCCGGCCTCAGCAGGTTCGCTGGCCGGCGCTGCGGCCTGCTCCCGCCCGGTCACCGGCTGGGCGGGCACCCCCGTGGAGCGCTCACCGACGGGCCCGCCCAGCGGGCCAACCCGCGCCCTGAGATCGAGCTCACCGCGTGTGACGATCTTCCATGAGGATGTGACGGTTCCGCGATGCGGTTGCTCCGGGGCGGGGCCACGCTCTCCCCGATGGGGGCAGAAACGGCTGGCCTGCAACTCAACGTCCTCACGCACCTCGGACACCGCCTCCCCGGGGCCACCAGCCCCCAGAAGGCGGCCGCCGAGATGGTGCGGACCCTGGTTCGCCTGGGCGTCGCCGCCGCGGTGAGCACCGTCGAGGCCGACCAGGCCCTGGTGGTCGCCGTGGCCGCGCCGCGCCCCGCCGACGTCCAGCATGTGCTTCCCTCCGCCGCCCGAATGGTGGGCCTGCGCATTCCCATCGACCGCTTCCCCTGGATGAGCCGTCCGGTCCGGCTGCGCCGCGCCTACAGCGGCCCGGCGACCGGGATCGACACCCTGCGGACCCTCGCCCCCGAGAGCGACTCCTCCCCTCCCCTTCCGGGGCTGGGCCCGGGGATCCAGATCGTGGGCGTTCCGGCGATGGTCCACGACCAGGTCGTTGCCACCGTGCACGCCTGGAGCACCGAGCCGCTCGACGATCTGGTCCCCACCCTGGAGGCGGCAGCCGCCATGCTCGCGGCGGTCTGGGAGCCCGAGCGATCGGCGACCGCCGGGCGCTTCGAGGTGGGGACGGCACGGCGCGCGAACCCCCAACTGCGGGCCGAGCTCGCCGCCCTCATCGAGGACGGGAGGATCGCGACCGCCCTCCAGCCGGTGGTGCGCCTGGTCGACCATTCGATCGTCGGCTACGAGGCCCTCACCCGCTTCTCGCCCCGCGCCCTCTTCTCCACCCCCGACGAGCTGTTCGCCGCCGCCTCGGCGCTGCACATGGAGAAGGCGGTCGACCTCGCCTGCCTGCAGGCCGCGCTCAGCAACATGCCGAGCCTCGGCCCCGTCGACATCTTCGTCAACGTGCTGATCGGAACCCTGCTCAGCGAGCGGCAGGGCCTGAGCGCCCTGGAGGAGGCCGTCCACAACGCCGGGCTGGACCCATCGTCCGTGGTCCTCGAGTTCAGTGAGCGCGACCCGGTGCCCAACCTCTCGCGGCTGCAGCGGATCGCGGCCCAGCTCCGCTCCGCCGGCTACCGGATCGCGGTCGACGACGCCGGCGCCGGGCACGCCAGCATGCAGGTCATCGCCGAGCTCCGGCCGGAGTTCATGAAGGTCGACCGGGCCCTCATCCACGCCGTCGACTCGCACCGGGCCCGCCGGGGCCTGCTGGTGTCGCTGCTCTCCTTCAGCGGACACATCGGAGCCCGGCTCATCGCCGAGGGCGTCGAGACCCAGCGGGAGCTGGACACCCTGCTCTCCCTGGGCGTGCAGTACGGCCAGGGATGGATGCTGGGACGGCCGGTGCTCACCCAGTCGGTCGAAGGGCTGTCCGACGGCACCGTCATCGACCCGGGGTGGTTCACCCGCCACCGGGTGTGGCGGCTGCGCACCCCACCGGCCCCGCCCCTGGCCCTGCCCGAGCCCCCCGATCCGAGCGCCGACGGCGCCGTGGCACCCGACCTGGCCCGTGCCCTCAGCGACGCCGCCCAAGCCCTGCAGAGCGAGCACGACCCGATGGGCATCCTCGGGGTGATCGCCGCGCAGATGCAGCGGGTGGTGCCGGTCGCCGAGATGGCGATCTACATCGCTAACTACGAGACCCAGCGCTTCGTCCCGGTGCTCGCCACCGGGCCCGAGGGCGACGCCCTGCTCGCCGAGAGCTTCTCGCTGGACTCCGGGATCTCCGGCTGGGCCTTCGCCCGCGGCACGCCCGAGAACGTGGCCGACACCTGGTCTCACCCCGCGGCCCGCCAGGTCCCGGGGACCTCGGTCGTCCAGGAGTCGCTGCTCCTGGTGCCGCTCATCGCCGGCGAGCGCAAGCTGGGCATCATCGACGCCTGGCGGATGGGGGTCGGCCGTTTCAGCGACGATGAGCTGGAGGCGGCCTCGCTCTTCGCCCATATCGCCGCCGCCGCCTGGCACAACGCCCAGCTCTACGCCGAGCTCCAGGCGGCGGCGGTCACCGATCCGCTCACCGGGCTGTACAACACCCGCTGGCTGCGCGACGCCGGGGAACGCGACCTCGCCTCCTGCTCCCGCGACCACACCAGCCTCGCCCTGCTGCTGCTCGACATCGACCATTTCAAGACGGTGAACGACACCAGCGGCCACGCCGCCGGCGACCTCGTGCTGCAGCGCCTGGCCACCCGGCTGCGGGGGTCGGTGCGCACCGAGGACGCGGTGGTTCGGTATGGCGGGGAGGAGTTCGTGGTCCTGCTGCGCCGCTGCGGTACCGCCGATGCGTTCACCATCGCCGAGACCCTGCGGGGCGCCGTGCGGCAGGTCGCGCTCCCGCCCGGCTGCCCACTCCCCAAGCTCACCGCCTCGATCGGCGTGGCCGCCTACCCCGACGACGGCACCGACCTCGACCTCCTGCTCGGAGCCGCGGACCGTGCCATGTACATGGCCAAGCACGCCGGCCGCGACCGGGTGATCTGTGCGCCCCCGCCACCACCCGGCGCAGCGGTGGTCGCCCTGCCCCGGCGGTCGGCCGCGGCCAGCCGACGGCGCGGGCGGGTGAGCGAGGACCGCGCCGCCCCCGCCGCCCCGTCGTACAGCTGAGAGCGGGGGCCGGCCGGCCCGACCGGGCCATCCCGCAGCTGCCCCACGGCTGCCGCGGTCCCGCCCCACCAGGCGGGCTGAGCAGCGTCAGATGACCCGAGCCCGGTCCCGGTGGCCCGTTGCAGCTGAGCCGCATCCTCTTCGGGCGCTGCGCTCCAGCCCGTCCGCCCGGGGAGGAGGTCACCCCGGTCGAGGCCCTGCCGGCGCTCTCCCTCGACGCGCTGACCTGGGTGGCGTACGGCCCCGGGGGCGGGTGGCCGCCACCGGGTGGTGGTGCTCGTCCCGGTGGCACCGGGCCCCCCGCGACCACCGGGACCCGGGCCTCTCCGCACTCTCCGGCGCAGCCCAACCTCCGGGTTGCCCGGCTGCCGCTCCCGCTCCGCCGGGAGGGGGACGCGGCGCCGTGGCCCGCGGCCGAGCGAGAATGCGCGCCATGGCGGAGGGAACGGCGCTGCTGGTCATCGACATGCAGGAGGCGGTGCTCGCCCCCTGCGCCGGGGTCCCCGGGGTGGTGGCGCGGATCAACGCGCTGGTCGGGCGGGCCCGGCAGGCCGGCGTCCCCATCGTCTTCGTCCAGCACCAGGACGCCGGGGACCCGGAGATGACCGCCGGCAGCCCGGGCTGGCGGATCGTCGAGAGCCTGGACCGCCGACCCGCCGACCCGGTGGTGGCCAAGCGCCACCGGGACGGCTTCGCGGCCACCGAGCTGGGCACGACCCTCGACGGCGTGGGCGCGCGGCGGCTGGTGGTCACCGGGGCGCAGTCGGACTTCTGCGTCCAGACCACTGCGCTCTCCGCCCTCTTCCACGGGTACGACCTGACCCTGGTGAGCGACGCCCATGCCACCGAGCCCGCCGCCCTGCCCGGCGGAGAGGTGTCGGCCGACAGCCTCATCGAGTTGATCAATAGCCGCTTCGCGACACTCCGCCAGCCGGGGCGGACGATCGAGGTGGTGCCGGCGGCCGCGCTCGTCCTCTGAGCGCCGGGAGGCCAATCCCGGGGCTGATCACGGCATTCGCGTCAGCAGTGACGGCTGCGCCGCCACGCCGACCGGCGGCGCGCGCCGGAGCGCTGTACAACCGGCGCGCGAGCGCTGTGGATCGCTGTTCGGGACAGCCCTGCCAAGCCGGGTTACGAGGCCGTACCAGGCTTATGATGGCCGTCTCGAATCACAGAGAGCCTGATGGACCATGACCCTCGACGGGGATCAATGGGTCATGCGTGAGGCGTTCCTATGGCCATTGCGGCGAAGCCGGGCGAGCATCCGAAGATCGGGGTCCTCTCCCACCTGGTGGCAGGCACCTACACCGCCAACCTGATCGCCGGGGTCACCGCCGCGACCCGGGCGTCGGGGACCAGGGTGGTCGCCATCCAGACCCTGGACCTCGACTTCGGCGCCAATCAGGGGCAGCTCAACTCGTCGGTCCCGCGCGGCAGTCAGGACGGTGAGTACCTGGGCTGGCCTCTGGGCAGCGAGGCACTGGTGCCGCACTTCAAGGTCCGCGTCGCCTGGGAGCAGGTCGCCGGGTTCCTGGTGGTGGTCAACGCCGTCGAACCCTGGTACCTCCAGGCCCTCCGTGACGCCGGCAAGCCGGTGGTGATGCTGAGCCATGCCGTGGAGGGCTTCGCCTGCCCCGTCGTCCGCGCCGACAACCGCAACGGGATCCTCCAGGCGGTGTCCCACCTGGTGGAGCACGGGCACCGGCGCATCGCCTTCGCCGGGTCCATGGTCCAGACCGACATCACCGAGCGCCTCGCCGCGTACCAGGAGGCCCTCGCCGCCCACGGCATCCAGGCCGAGGAGGATCTCGTCTTCGAGGCCACCGACAACCTCGAGGGTGGGGGGGACTACGCGGCCAAGCAAATGCTGGCGGCCGGGATGCCATCGACGGCGGTGGTCGCGGCCACCGACTACAACGCCCTGGGGATCATGAGGACGCTCCGCGCGGCGGGTCTTCTCCTACCTCGAGACCAGGCCATCATCGGCTTCGACGACGTCCCCGCCGCCACGGCGTCGCAACCCACCCTCGCCACCATCCATCAGAGCTTCGAGGAGATCGGCCGCGTGGGCGCCACCCTCCTGCTCGAGATGCTGGAGGGGCACGAGGTCCCGCCCGACCGCCATCTCGTGCCCGCGGTCCTGGTACCGCGCGAGTCCTGCGGGTGCACAGCCGCGGCGCGGATCCGGGACACCGACGATCTGGACTCGGTCCCCGCTCAAACGGCAGCCGAACGCCTGCTGCGCCGCCTCGAGCGACGCCTGGTCGAGGGCGAGGCGCCCACGGCGGAGCAGACCTCCGCCCTGGCGAGGGCGGTCGATGTGATCGTCGCCTGTCTGGAACCGGCGTCCGGCGACCCGGTGCCGACCGGCCTCGAGGAGGCGGCGGCCACCCTCTACTCGGTCAACCCGCGCTGGACCACGATCAGCGCTGTTGTCGCCTGCCTCCGGCAGTACCAGAAGGATCTCGGCAAGCGTCCCGGCCGCACCCAGGGCGCGGCCCGCCTCCAGCCGGGCATCACCGAGATGGCGATCGAGCTCTCCCGTTGCGTCACCCAGGGGGAGAGCGCCGCCCGGGCCGCCCTCCACGACACCATGACCCTGGACCACGAGCTGAGCGTGTCGCTCCTGAGCGGCACGGCCGGGGATCCCAAGGCGCTGCTCTGGCTCTCCCACACAACGGCACGAGCCGGATGCCTCGGCCTCTGGTCCGCCGATCTCGCCGGCGGCGCTGAAGAAGCCAACCGCCAACTCGACGTCGCCGGCTTGTACCTCCGAGGAGGAGGTCGGCTGCGCCTGCCCGCCCAGACCCGCGTGGAGCAGTTCCCGCCCGACGGGCTCCTCGAGGAGCTGGAGTGGGGGCCCGGGGAGCTGGCCATCGTCTTCCCCACCAAGACGCCGAGCGTCGACCTCGGGCTGCTCGCGGTGGTGACCCCGCTCCGGCCGGCCGAGGAGTCCGGTCGCGACCGCCTCTTCGAGAACAACGCCCTGCTCAGCGTCTCGCTCGAACGCGAGGTGATGACCGAGCGGCTGCGCCGCTCCAACGCCGACCTGGCGACCTTCAGCCACGCCATGGCCCACGACCTGCGCAACCCGCTGGCGACCATCTCGATGTGGGCCGCGGTGGCCCGGATGCGGGCCGGTCCCGGTGACGACGCGGGGCCCGTGCTTCAGGTCGTCGACCAGATCAAGGACGTGGCCGACTACGCCAACGAGCTGGTCACCGACCTCCTCCAGTACGCCGAGCTGGACCGCGGGGTCAGCTCGGTGGAGCCGGTCGACCTCAACCAGGCCGCGGCCCGGGTGATCGCGACCATCGGCTCGAGCATCGCGCAGCACGGTGCGATGATCGAGACCGGCAACCTGCCGACCGTCCTCGGCCGGCCCGGCGAGCTCCAGGTGGTGCTCCAGAACCTCGTCGAGAACGCCATCAAGTACCGCGGCGATCAGCCGCCCCGAATCCGGCTCGACGCCGTCCGGGACGGGGGCGCATGGAAGATGAGCTGCCGGGACAACGGCCAGGGCGTCCCCCTCGACTCCCGCGAGCAGGTGTTCGAGCCGTTCACGCGCGGGCACAGCTCCCTTCCCGGCAGCGGGCTCGGTCTCGCCACCTGCCGTCGCATCGTGGAGGGCCACGGCGGACGCATCTGGATCGCCGCCAGCGGGAACCTGGGGACGACGGTGGCCTTCACCCTCCCCGCGATCCCCGAGCCGGATCCCGGCGCGGTCGACGCGCCAGAGACCGGGCCGCCCGCCGCGTCTGAGCCCGGCGACAGCGCCGAGGTGGGCCCCGACCGATCCTGGCACGTGGCCTGACCGACCTCCGGAGCCACCGATGGCGGCCCGCGAAGCGGTCTGGCGCCTCGCCAGCCACCCCGGGCGCGGGCTGACCCCCTGCCGGCGGCGCCGGGGCGAGGGTAAGATGGGGGGCAGGTACAAGACCCCGCTCTCGCGATCGGGCTCCCCCGGCAGGTGCGCGCCCGACCGTCGAGAACGGGCCAGGCCGAGGTCCCGATGCCCTCCGTCGAACGGCGCGGCGGTCCACGCAGCAACCGGATCCTGGACGCCCTCCCGGCGGCTGACCGCCAGCGCCTCACGGCCGGCATGGTCCCGGTGGCGCTCGGCATCAAGACCGTGCTCTTCGAGCCGGGCGAGCCGATCCCCGCCGTCCACTTCCCCCTGGACGGGGTGATCTCGCTGGTCACGCCCCTGGACGATGGCGCCATCGTCGAGGTCGCCACCGTGGGCAACGAGGGCATCGTGGGCGTGCCCATGGTGGTGGGGGGCTCGCTCAACGTGCGCGCCATCTCGCAGGTCTCGGGCAACGCGCTGCGCCTGGATGCCGGCGCCTTCCTCGAGGAGCTGGGGCGCGGAGGGGCGTTCGCCGTCATCGTCCACCAGTACGAGCAGGCGCTCTTCGGCCAGATCGCCCAGGCGGCCGCCTGCAACCGGCTCCACACCAATGAGGAGCGGTTGAGTCGCTGGCTGCTGATGAGCCACGATCGGGTGGGCGTCGACGACTTCGCGATCACCCATGAGTTCCTGGGCCAGATGCTGGGCTCACGCCGGGCGACCGTGACCCTCTCGGCCGGGATCCTCCAGGCCGCCGGGCTGATCCGCTACCACCGCGGTCACGTCACCATCCTCGATCGTGATGGTCTGGAATCCGTCTCCTGCGAGTGCTACGCGGTCATCAAGCAGCAGCTCGACCGGGTGGTGGAACCGTCCGGCAACGGCGAGCACCCGGGCGTCACCGCCTGATCCGTACGCCAGCGCGCAGACGGCAGGCAGGCGGGCCCATACTCTGACCAGCTTGTCAGACGCACGCTGTCCGCTCCTCCGTGCCCGTCGCGGATGGGGAGGTCGGGTGGCCGCCGTCACGTCACGTGGTTCGACGCAGCCACCCGACCCAGGGAATCTGACGCGGAAGACCGGAACCGACGGGTCGTCAGCGTGGCGCGCACCCGGGGGAGATGCCCAACCGAAGCTGCCGGCTCGCCGCCGATGGAGGAGCGCTTCGTCGTCCTCGGCGGCAGGAGGGTGCGCTACCTCATCGGCGGCGAAGGCAAACCCCTGGTGCTCTGCCACGGCTTCATCAGCTCGGGCGAGGAGTTCGGCGGCCGCTTCGCGGCGCTGGCGGCCCAGCGCACCCTGATCGCCCCCGACCTCCCCGGCAACGGGCAGTCCGACCCCCTGAAGGTGCGGCACAGCGCGGAGGCGATGGCCGGCGCGGTCTGGGCTCTGCTCGCCCACCTCGACGTCCGCAGCTTCGACCTGGCCGGGCTCTGCCTGGGCGCGTCGGTCGCCTGCGCCATGGCCCGCGACCACGAGGCCGCCGTCGACCACCTGATCTTGCACACCCCGCTGCTCGGCGAGGCGCTGATCCGGGCGCAGTACCGGTGGCAGGTGCGGATCCTCGCCTCCCGGGCGCTCTGGCCCACGGTGGTGTGGCTCAGCCGGCAGCGCGCGGTCAGCGACCTGTACAAGCGGCTGGCCATCGAGGGTAAGGACGTGGACGCCTACACCGCCGACGTCAACTACCTCAACCAGCGCCGCGCCAACCCTCGGGCCGCCCGGGAGTGGCTCAACGACGCCCTCGGCCGCCAGGACCTGGAGCTGGTCCGGAGCCGCTCCAGGCCGACCATGATCATCGTCCCCGAGCACGATCGGCTGGTCAACGTCGGCCGCCTCCGCGACATGGTCGCGCCGCTCGGCAACGTCGAGTTGGTGGTCGACGGCCAGGGCGGGCACGGCTGGAGCCCGGACGCGGTGGGGCGGCATCTCGCCGCCATGAGGCTGGCCCTCGCCGACTGATTCGGAGCGGGATCCCACCGATCGAGGTGGGCGCCGAATCCGAACCGATCCGGCCGGAACCTGCAATCGCACGCCGGCAACCGCCATGATGAGCAGGCGAGCCGCCCCGCGATCCCGCCTGGAGGCCGGCCATGACGACCCTCCTGCTGGTGCATGCGCACCCGGATGACGAATCGATCCTCACCGGAGGGGTCATGCTCCACGCCCACCGGGATGGCCACCGAGGGTCCTGGTCACGGCGACCCGGGGGGAGGAGGGCGAGGTCCACCACATGGACGAGGCGGCGTCGCGCCCGCGCCTGGGAGAGATCCGGACCGAGGAGCTGCTCGCCGCCTGCACCATCCTGGGGGTGGACCGCCAGGAGTTCCTCGGCTACCGCGACTCAGGGTCGAGCGGGGCTCCGAGCAACGCTCACCCCCAGTCCTTCGACCGCGCGCCGCTGGGTGAGGCGGCGGCCCGGGTGGCGGTGATCCTGCGCAGCGAGCGCCCCGAGGTGGTGGTCACCTACACGTCGGACGGCACGTACCGTCACCCCGACCACCGCAAGGCCCACGAGACGACCATGGCCGCCCTGGACACGCTGGCCGGGGAGGGGTGGGCCCCGATCAAGCTGTACCTCAACGCGGTACCCCGCAGGTTCGTCTGCGGCATCGTCGCGGTGGCGCGGGATGCGGGCATCGCGCTCCCCGGGGAGCTGGGCCAGGCCGAGGGCGTCCCCGACGGCGAGATCACCACCGAGGTCGACGTCTGCGACGTGCTGGACCTCAAGCTGGCCGCCTGCGTCAGCCACCTCAGCCAGATGCACCCCGGGCTCGCCCTCGCCGCCCTGGCTGCCGAGCTCTTCGAGGCAGCCTTCGGCATCGAGCGATACGTCCTGGCTCGCGGCGTCCCGCTGCGGGACCGGCCGGAGCGCAGCCTCTTCGCCGGCGTTGGCTGAGCAGCCCCGCCGCGTGTGGCCGCCGACCGGCGCGGTGACCCGCGCCGGCCGGTGGACCTCATCGAGTGCTAGGCGGCGCGCACCTGACGCGCGCGCGGGCCCTTGTCACTCGTCTCGACGGCGAAGCTCACGCGCTCGCCGACCGCCAGGCTCTCGAAGTTGAGCGACGGGTCGAGTCCGCTGCGGTGGAAGAAGTACTCCGCGCCATCCTCAGCGGTGATGAAACCAAAGCCGCGCTCCTGCACGACTTTCTTGACGGTACCAGTCATGCCTGGTCTCTCCTGTCCTTCTCGGATCACTCACGACGCGCGGGTCCGTTCGAGAAGGGGAAGACCACGAGCGACTCCCGCCCGAATTGGGCGGCTCCCCGTAGCGTACCCCAATCCCGGGAAACCACGCGGTCCGCGACCCATCCGTGCCGGGTTCGGCGCGTCAGCCACGATCTCTCCGCCTGGGGCCGGGGGCGACCCCGGCCGTGGCCGGCCGGCGGGTCAGGCCCGGGTGGCCAGCAGGACCGGGATCTGACGCGAGGTCTTGGTCTGGTACTCGGCGTACGGGGGGTAGGCGGCGACCGCCCGCTCCCACCACACCGCCCGCTCGTCTCCACTCAGCTCGCGGACCGCGACGTCGAACGGCGCCGGGCCGTCCTGGATCATCACCTCGGTGGGGCTGGCGGCCAGGTTGTGATACCACTCCGGGTTCTCGGGGGTCCCCCCTTTGGAGGCCACGATCGCGTACTCGCCGCCGTGCTCGACGCGCATCACCGCGATCTTGCGGACCTTGCCGGAGCGGTGACCGCGCATGGTGACGATGATCACCGGCCAGCCGGTGTCGCCCAGCGTGTTGCCCCGCGTCCCACCGGACAACTCGTACTCGGCGACCTGGTCGCGCACCCACTGGGCGGGGCTGGGCTCGTACTCACCGCTGACGGGCATGGAGGGAGTTTAAGCCGCGCCCGCGCCCCGGCGCCATCCCGGGCCCCGCCCCGGGCGCGCCCCCGACCGGCGGAGATCAGGCGTAGGCCCGCGCCTGGAGCTGGAAGAGATCGGCGTAGAGGCCCCCCGCCGCCATCAGCTCGCGGTGGGAGCCGAACTCGATCAGCCGGCCGTGCTCCAGCACCGCGATCAGATCGGCCATCAGCACCGTGGAGAAGCGGTGCGAGACCAGCACGGTGACCCCGCCCACCTCCCGGCTCGCCCGCCCCGCCGAGGTTCGCGTAGCGCTCGAAGAGGCTGTGCTCCGCGGAGGCGTCCAGCGCTGCCGCCGGCTCGTCGAGGATCAGCAGGAGCGGGGTCCGGCGCATCAGGGTGCGGGCCAGGCCGACGGTCTGCCACTGACCGCCGGAGAGCTCGGCGCCGTGCTCATACTCGCGGCCCACGTAGCCGGCGAGGCCGCCGCTCACCACGCGCACCACCCGCTCGGCGTGGGCGTCGGCCACCGCGGCGGCGACGGCCGGCGGATCGGAGAGCCGGGGGACGTCACCCAGGCCGGCCTCCGTCTCGGAGCTCGGCGCGGCGAGCGCGGGTATCCTCTCCGCTCATGGAGCCGGGACTCTCGGTGGTGTGCGGGGCGAGCGGGGGACTGGGTCCCGCGGTCCTCGACGCCATGACCGCGTTCGGCGATCCGGTGGTCGGGGTCGCGTCGCCGCGCTCCGACCCCGAGCGGCTGGCGGCGCTGAGGCCCGGGGTCCGCTGGGAACGCGCCGAGCTCTCCGACCCGGCGGCGGTCGAGGCGCTCTGGGCCCGTGTCGACGCCCTCGGCGAGGTGCGGCGGCTGGTCAACGTCACCGGCGGCTTCGCCCCCGGCACGGTCGCCGGCGGCTCACCGGAGCTGGTGCGCCAGATGCTCCGGCTCAACCTCGAGACGGCGTGGTGGTCGTGCCGCGAGGCGGCCCGCCGGATGACCGCCGCGGGCGGCGGCGGGGCGATCGTCAACGTGGGCTCGGCGTCCGGAATCCGGCTGGGTGGCGGCGCCGCCGCCTACGCGGTCTCCAAGGCCGCGCTCCACGCCCTGACCCGGGTGCTGGCGGCCGAGCTGGCCGGCGAACTGATCCGCGTCAACGCGGTGGCGCCGGGAACCATCGACACCCCTGCCAACCGGGCGTGGATGGGCGCCGCCGACCTCGCGGCCGCAGTCTCGCCGGAGCGCGTCGCCGCGACCATCGCCGCCCTCTGCTCGGGCGGCGACGGTGCCACCGGAACCGTGGTGGAGGTCGGCTGACCGCCCCACCCGCCGAGGGTCGCCCCCCGGGTCCTCGCGCCGGAGACGGACCGCCGTCCCGCGCGGCTCAGCCGGGCTTGAAGAACATGCCGATGAGGGCCGGTCCGAGCAGGATCACGAAGACGCAGGGGAAGATGCAGCCCATCATCGGCATCAGCATCAGCACCGGAGCGCGGTGACCGGCCTCCTCGGCGCGCTGCTTGCGCTTGCGCCGCAGCTCCTCTGACTGGATGCGCAGCACGTTGACGACGCTCACCCCGAGTGGCTCCGACTGAACCACCGAACGGCAGAACTCGGTCAGCTCGTCGACGTCGTTGCGCTCGGCCATGGCCATCATCGCCTCACCGCGCGGGCGGCCGAGCCGGATCTCGTTGAGCAGCTTCTGGAACTCCTTGGAGAGCAGTGACTCGTCCGACTCGCCGACCCGCATGATCGACATGTCCAACGACAGCCCGGCCTCCATGCAGACGGTGAGCAGATCCATGACGCCCGCCAGCGCGAGCTGGATGTCCTTCTGCCGCTTCTTCGCCTTGCGGTCCAGCGAGAGGGTCGGATACATGTACATGCCGATGACACCGGCCCCGATCAGGAGCAGGTTCTGGGGAGGCTTGAGGTCGGCGAGCTCGGCGAGGCCGAGGCAGACCGCCGCTCCCGCGAAGGGGAGGATGAGGCGGAGCGCCAGCAGCGTCTCGGGCCGCTGTCGTGAGCCCGACTTGGCGACCAGCTTGCGGAGCTGCTGGAGCTGTCCCTCCTTGGTCCGCTTGGCGATCATGTTGCCGATCCCGCTGAGCACCGGCAGCACCAACCGCTCGAAGGCGGGCTGGGTGAACTCGCCGGTCTCCAGATCGATGTCGTAGGTGACCGCGTTGGGCACGCTGGCCAGACGCTGCTCCAGGATGCTGCCGAGCGGTGCCGAGGGCACCATCAGCCAGACGGCCAGGAACACCACCACGGCGATCACCGCGCCGGCGCCGACCAGGATCACGAGGTTGGAGCTCATACCTTCACGTTCACGATCTTGCGGATGATTCCGTAGCCGCAGAGGATCATGAAACCGGCCAGCCCGAGCATGATCTGTCCGGGGGTCGTCTTCAGCATCGGGTCGAAGTAGGTCGGGGCGATCAGCATCAGGATCGCGGTCATGCCGAAGGGCAGGGCGATCAGCACCCACCCCGAGGCGCGGGCCTGGCCGGTGAGGGACTTGATCTCACCCTTGATCCGGATCCGCTCGCGCACCGTGTACTCGATGGTGTCGAGGATGTGGGCGAGGTTGCCGCCCACCTGCGACTGGATCTGGACGGCGATGAGCATGAGGCGGAGGTCCTCCGAGTCGTTGCGATGGACCATCCGGGCGAGGGCCTCGTTCATGGGCAGGCCGAGCTGCACCTCGCGGGTCACCCTCCCCAGCTCCGCCCCCATCGGGACGGGGAGGTTCTTGGCCGCGAGGTCGACGGATTGCGCGAAGGTGTAGCCGGCCTTCATCGCGCCGCTGAGCTGGAGGATGGTCGGCGACAGCTGGGCGTTGAAGGCCTTGGTGCGCTTGGACTGGCGGTAGCGGAGGAAGAACTGCGCTCCCATGTACCCCACCAGCACCCCGATCGGGAAGAAGAGCAGGGCTCCGAAGCGGAGGTAGAGCAGGGCTCCCACCACCAGCGCGGTGCCCGCCGAGATCAGGATCCACTCGGTCGGTCGCACCTTGAGGTTGGCGCGGGCCAGCCGGTCGGCCAGGCGCGAGCCCCGATCGGTGCGCTCGAACCGGCTGCCGACCGCCGACTGGACCACGTGGCGGAGCTGGCCGACGGGATCACGCGGCGCCTGCGCCTCCTTGGTGACCAGCGGGGCCAGATCGCCGAGCTGGCGAAGCCGGTCGTGGAGCATCGAGTCCGCGCCCGGGAGGATGAACACGATGATGGCGAGGAAGAGGGCGAGCGCCCCGACGCCGGCAAGGAGGATGGCGGTCGAGCTCATCTCGGATCGCTGCGGGCTCCCAGGCCCTCAGCCTCCGAAGTAGGTGTTGGGGGACGTCCCCGAGATGCTCCCCGGCTGAGCTCCGATGGCGGGCACCGGCGAGGCGCCGGCGGTCGGGTAGTCGTTGGAGGAGACGATCAGGTACTGGAGGACGTCACTGTTGTCGGTGGCGGCGATCAGGGCGGCGGCATCCTGGGCCGGCAGCTCCACCATGAGCAGGGCGGAGGTGCTGGAGCTGGCCGCGCTCGACGAGGCGGCCGCCCCAGCACTGCTGGGGGCCGCGGTGGCAGCGCTCCCGGAACCCTGGCCGATGGCGAGGACCAGGACCTTCTGGTAACCCCAGTAGAGGGTGGTCCCGGTGGGGTTGTAGACGAGGATGTCGATCCGGTCGAGGGCTTGGATGTACCCGCCGGTTCCCTCGCCCGTGCCACTGCTGGCTTCGGGGGCGTAGGGGATCGACACCGCGACGTAGCCGGAGGGGAGCACGGCCGGAAGCCCGGCGGCCGCCGGCGCCGCGCTGGCGGCGCTGGTCGTGACCATCGAGCTGAGCACGGGGAGCCCGGCGAAGATGGTGGTGGACGCGTAGTGAGTGGTCTGGGTGAGCGAGGCGATGGTCGTGTAGTCGGTGCCCCCGGCGGTGGTCAGGATGGTCATCAGGTTCTGGGGGACGGGCTTGGTGGTGAGGTCGGCCGCGGTGAGCGGGGCGCCCGCGGCGATGTTCGAGGCGGCCTCGACCACGGTCACGTTCGGAATGGGCGGGGTGGTGTTGTTGGTGGAGTTCCCGGTGGAGGTCGGGGTCTTACCCGTGTACTCCATGGCGAGATAGAAGGCGCCCGCCGCGATGAGGGCGGCGACGACGGCGACGAGAGCGCGGCGGCGGCGCTGAGCACTGACAGCCACTGTTTCCTTCCTGTCGTTCCGCGATGGGCACCGGTCCCCGGAAGCTCCGAGCCGTGGGGAGACCGCACGGTCCTGAGGGTCCTGGGGTGGATCCGTTCTGCAGATCGTGCAGGGACGTCAAGGTGGGCGAACGAGCGCGTCATCGAACTGTGAATGCCCTGCGGCATCTCGGGCACCCGGTGACGGACGGGTGGTTACCGCGTGCCGGGATGGACGCTCCGCCCCGCTTGGTAGCATCCGGGCGTGTCGCAGCGCGCCCGGCTCTACCTCGTCCGCCACTGCGACGTCGCCAACCCGCGCCGGGTCCTCTACGGCTACCTGCCCGGCTTCGGCCTCAGTGAGAAGGGCCTCGCCCAGGCCGAGTCGCTCGGCGAGCGTCTCGCCGGACAGCCGATCCGGGCGATCCGGACCAGCCCCCTCGAACGGGCCCGGCAGACCGCCGGGATCATCGCCGGGCATCTCGACGCTCCGGAGGTGATCCCCGACGACGACCTGGTCGAGGCGCGCTTCAGCCTCTACCTCCAGAGCGTCCCGTACGCCCAGGTCCCGTGGCGCCGGCCGCTGTGGTGGGTGCACATGGTCTTTCCCGGCCTGCTCCGGCGGGACGAGAGCGTGACCAAGATGGCGGATCGCGTGGAGCGCTCCCTGCAGCGCCTGCTCGACAGCTTCCCCGAGGGGAGCGGGGTCTGCGTTAGTCATGGCGACCCCATCCAGGCCTTCTGGATCCGTCACCTGCGACGCCGGCCCTGGGCACTTCACCACCTCCAATGCGCCAAGGGCGGCATGCTGGTCGTCGATTACCTCGACCGGCGGCTGACGAGCGTCCACTACGTCGCCCCTCAGGTGGGGAGCGATCCGGCCGGCGCGGCGGCCGCGGACGGGACGCCGCCCGCGAGCCCCGCTCACGCCTGACCGACCGAGGCTCAGCCCGCACATTCGCGTGGTCGGCCATTCGGCACCCGCACCATGATTGCGGTCGCCATGTCGGCGTTCGTCAGCAAGGGGGACGACTTCGACCTCCTGCCGGCCGCCATCCATGGCGCGGACGTCATGCCCACGGAGTCGGACTACCGGTTCCTCCTCCACCACCGCGCCACCGGGATGCTCCGGCGCTCCGAGCCGCGCGCCCTCGGCCTCGCGGGCCGGAGGAGCGCCGGCGGCTCGGCGGCCCTGGTCAACCCCGGCTGAGGTCACGGGGAGACCTCGGAGCGGGTGCCGCCCAGATCCCGGCGGGCCCGGCTGGGCTCATCCCTCGAGCAGCAGCCCCTGGGGATCGAAGACGGCGACCAGCTCCTCCACCGGGCCGGCTCCGGCCGGCCCTGCCACCTCGACGGCCACCCCGACCGGCACCAGGCGGAGATGGGCGGCGACGATCGCCGCCAGCCGGCCCCGGCTCCCCAGCAGCAGCGAGGTGACGTCGTAGCCGACCACGTCCTTGAGGACGGCGGCGCCGGCCATCATCGGTGCGCCGCCGGGAAGCACCGCCTCGATGCCGGTGAGGCTGCGCCGGGGCAGCTCGCCCCGGGCGACCAATTCGCCGACGTGCTCCGCGCCCGGGTGGGCGCCCAGGCCCGGCACGGCCATGCCGGCGGCGGCGAGTGCCGCGTCGAGCGCGGCCAGCGTCGCCCCCGCCTCCGCCCGAACGATCCCGCGCGGGGCGTCGACGCCGATCACCGCGAGCCCGGCGAGGCTGAGGACGGTCACCGCCTCCGAGCCGCTGACGCCGGTGGCGGAGCCGCTGCTGATCCGCAGGCGCAGGCGGTGCTCCTGGGCGATCCGCAGGACGGCGGCGACTCCGCCCGCTGAGGCGGGCACGAGAAGCGCGCCGTCCCGGAGCACGCATCCCGCCCCCAGGGCCTCGGTCAGCGCTCGGCGGAGGCTCGCGTCCACTGGCGGCTGAGTGTAGGGGTCCGCAACTGGCGTCCCCCGATCAGGTCCGCGGCCCTCCCCCCCTGCCGGCTCCGCC
The DNA here is from genome assembly GCA_963793875.1 of uncultured Chloroflexia bacterium. Classification (GTDB taxonomy): domain Bacteria; phylum Chloroflexota; class Dormibacteria; order Aeolococcales; family Aeolococcaceae; genus Changshengia. The sequence continues at coordinate 69,589 of CAWCBS010000007.1, forward strand.
TCCCCGCAAGTGCCGACCCGGCTACGAGCTCTTGGGCTTGGCCCAGGTGACCACGGTGGTCTGACCGGGGCGCTCGCGGCGCGAGATGAGCTCCCAGCCGGCAGCGCCCAGGAGCTTCGCCTCGGCCCTGAGCTCCTCGTCGCTGTCGGCGCGCTCCAGCAGCAGCGAGCCATCGGGGAGGCGCTCGGCGCTGGCCAGATCTTCCGCGGAGAGCATGGGCTGAGAGTACGAGCACACCTCGGGCGCGCCGGGGATGGATGGGTGACGGAACGCCGATATCGGGTCACAAGGGGCACCACGGATCACACAGCGCCGCGTCGGCCGGTGGCGCTGCCACCGGCGGGCATGGCCTCCACCCCACGACCGGATGACGCCTTCAGTAACATGCGCGAGGGCGCCCGCATTCACTCGCGACGCGCGACGGGGGGCGCCCGTGGGGAGGCGGGGTTGGCTGGTTCTGGATTCCTGGGGCGGGGGCCGCGCGGAGTCCGCGCGGTCCGCCGGCACGCCCTCGGGGTGAGCCGCCGGGGTGGGACCGACCGGCGACGCCTGGCCCTCGCCGTCGCCGGCGGGGCGCTCGTGGTGATCGCCTTCTCCGGCTGCTCCCTCGGCTCCCCGGGCCAGACCGGCAGCGTTCGGGGCGCCTCCACCACCCCGACCCCGGCGGGGCCGGGCGGGGTCACCGCGGTGACCCCGGCGGTCGCAACGCCGGGTGCCCTCACCTCCGCCACCGGTGCCAGCATGTCGCTCCAGGCGGTCACCTGCGTCGCCACCGCGGACTGCTGGGCGGTCGGATGGTCGACCGCCGACGCCACCGGCCAGCCCCAGACGCTGATCGCCCAGGGTGGCGGGGCCGGCTGGCAGGTCCTGTTCACCCCGCCGGTGCCGGGCAGCACGGGCAGCGAGCTCGAGGCCGTCAGCTGCACGGCCCCGGAGGAGTGCTGGGCGGTCGGCGACTCCTGGCAGGGTTCGGGCACCGACCGGGACACGGCGCCGCTGATCGAGCTGGAGACGCCAGCGAGTGGCTGGACCGTCGTCTCCAGCCCCGCCCCGTCCGGCACCCAGGACAGCGCCCTCGACGGGGTCGCCTGCGCCGCGGGTGGCGGTTGCTGGGCGGTTGGATACTCCTCCACCTCGACGGCGTCGGGCACGCGGTCGGAGACGTTGCTCGAGCAGGAGACCGCAACCGGGTGGAGCATCGTGGCGAGCCCTGTCCTCCCGGCCACCGGCACCGGCGGCCAGCTCGCCGGCGTCGCCTGCGCGGGCTCCGACTGCTGGGCCGTCGGCCACTGGGACGATGCCGCCGGCACCCCTCATGGCCTCATCGAGCAGTACGCGGGGAGCGCGTGGACCATCGTGCCCGGCCCGAAGGCCAGCCCCAAGGCCAGCCCGACGCCCGGTCGCGCCGCCACGACGACCCCGGGGAGCCTCCTCTCCAGCGTGACCTGCATCGGTCCGAGCACCTGCTGGAGCGCCGGCTCCGTCCTGCCAGCCAAGGGAACGTTGCAGGGACTGCTCGAGGAGTACGACGGTGCCGGCTGGAGCAGCGTTCCCGCCGCGGCCACAGGGAGCCAGCTCCTGGGGGTCGCCTGCTCCGCGGCCGGGAGCTGCTGGGCCGTGGGTGCCTCCACCGCGGCGGGCTCCGGCACCCTGATCGAGCAGGAGACGGCCGGCGGCTGGAGCGTCGTCCCCACCTCCCCCTCCTCGGTGACCACCGACCCCCAGCTCAACGGGGTGGCCTGCGTCGGCTCCGGCGAGTGCTGGGCGGTCGGCGGCCCCGCGCGGCCGTCGGGCAGCGGTCCGATGATCCTCGAGCAGATGGCCGCGGGGCCGGCCTGACCGGCTGCCCGGCGAGATCAGGTTGACGCCGCAACCGACCAGCCCGTATAGTTCGCCGACGATGCACGTCGCGCACGCCTCGAAAGAGCTCGCCGGACGCAAAGCCCTCGCAGGGGCCAAAGCCGCCGGAACGAAGTAGAGGCGCGCGCCGCAAGGCGCTCCCGCCGCCAGCGGAAGAGGGCTCCCCCAGAGCGAGGGAGCCCTCTTTGTTTGTCTCCGCCCATCTCGAGCAGCCAACTCCGTGGGAGTCCCATGAGCATCCAGAACCCAGCCCAGCCGATCCAGGTCGTCGTGCTGCCCGGCGACGGCATCGGCCCGGAGGTCGTCGCCAGCGCGGTGAGCGTGCTCCAGCACTCCGCCGCGGCCCACCGGCTCGACATCCTGCTCACCGAGCGGCCGATCGCCGGAGCCGCCATCGAGGCCGAGGGCCGCCCCCTCCCCGAGCCGACCCTGCAGCTCTGCCGCGAGGCCGACGCCGTGCTCTTCGGTGCCGCCGGGGCCCCGCGCTGGGACCATCTGCGCGGCGACGCCCGGCCGGGGGCGGCCATCCACGGGCTGCGCCAGCGGCTCGGCCTGAGCGTCAACCTCCGCCCGGTCCGCGCCTTCCCCGCCCTCTCGGGCTGCGGCCCGCTACGGCCCGAGGTGACCCGCGGCAGCGACTTCATCGTGGTCAGAGAGCTGGCCGCCGGCGCCTATTACGGCGCCCACGGGCGGAGCGGCGAGGGCGACGCGGAGCGCGCCCACGACACCATCACGTACAGCCGCCGCCAGATCGAGCGGGTGGTCCGCTTCGCCTTCGCCCTCGCCCGGAGCCGGAACCGCCACCTCACCTCGGTGGACAAGGCCAACGCCCTCTGGACCGGGCGGCTCTGGCGCGACGTCACCGCCGAGCTGGCTGCGGAGAACCCCGACGTCAGCCTCGAGCACCAGCTCATCGACAGCTTCGCCCTGCGCATGCTCCTGCAGCCGTCACGGCTGGACGTGGTGGTCGCCGAGAACCTCTTCGGCGACATCCTGAGCGACGAGGCGGCGGCGATCAGCGGCTCGCTCGGCATGATGGCGTCGGCCAGCCTCAATCCCGACGGCGGCCCCGCCCTGTACGAGCCGATCCACGGCACCGCCCCCGACATCGCCGGGCGCGGCATCGCCAACCCGGTCGGCGCCATCCTGAGCGTGGCCCTCCTCTTCGAGCACTCGCTGCGCCGTCCCGAGGTCGCCGCAGAGATCCGCAGCGCGGTGGACGCCGCCCTCCAGGCCGGCGCACGCACCCCCGACCTGGGCGGCGGCAGCACCACGGCCGAGATGACCGACGCCATCCTTCACGCGCTGCGCGGCGCGCCGGCGGGAGCGGGAGCATGAGCGTCGCGCGCATGGCCATCATCGACTCGACCCTCCGCGAGGGCGAGCAGTTCGCCGGGGCCGATTTCACCACCGCTCAGAAGCTGGAGATCATCGCCGCCCTCGACGAGTTCGGGGTCGACTACATCGAGATGACCTCGCCGGCGGCCTCGCCCCAGTCCGAGGCCGACCTCCGGGCGGCGGTGGCGGCCCGTCCCCGGGCCCGGCTCCTCACCCACACCCGCTGCTCCATCGAGGATGTCGACCGGGCGCTCGCCGCCGGCATCGACGGCGTCAACGTCCTCTTCGCGACCTCGGAGGTGCTCCGCCGGGCCAGTCACGGCCGCTCCCTGGGCGAGGTGGTGGAGATCGCCTGCGGGGTGATCAGCCATGTCCGCAGGGCCGGCCGCGAGATCCGCTTCAGCTGCGAGGACGCCTTCCGCAGCGACCTCGAGGAGATCCTCGCCGTCTACCGGGCCGTCGACGCCTGCGGACCCGACCGGGTGGGCATCGCCGACACGGTCGGGGTCGCCACCCCGCGCGAGGTCGAGGAGCTGGTGGTGGCGGTGCGCGCCGCCGTCGGCTGCGACATCGAGTTCCACGGCCACAACGACACCGGTTGCGCGGTGGCCAACGCCCTGGCCGCCCTGGAAGCCGGCGCCACCCACATCGATACCACCGTGCTCGGCATCGGCGAGCGCAACGGGATAGCCTCCCTCTCCGGGCTGATCGCCCGGATCGGCACCGTGGCCCCCGCCCGGGTCGACCCCTACCGCCTCGACCTGCTCCCCCAGCTCGACGCCCGGGTGGCCGGGATCCTCGGCATCGGGGTGCCCTTCAACGCCCCCATCACCGGGGCCTTCGCCTTCACCCACAAGGCCGGGATGCACAGCAACGCGGTGCTCCGCGACCCGCGCAGCTACGAGGCGCTCCAGCCCGAGCGTTATGGACTGGATCGGCAGATACTCGTGGGTCACCGGCTGGTGGGCCGCCACGCCATCCGCGACCGCGCCCTGGTCCTGGGGCTCGACCTCGACGAGACCCAGATCGCCGCGGTCACCGCCCAGGTCAAGCGGCTCGCCGACGCCGCGACCCTGTCCGACGACCAGGTGGACGACCTGCTGCTCCGCTGGCCCAGCCCGGCCGCCTAGCCCACACATCAGGAGAGCCGAGAAGAGATGGGAACACTCGTCGAAGAGATCTTCACCCACCGCCTGGGGCGGCCGGTGCATGCCGGCGACACCGTGGTCGCCGAGGTGGACGCGGTGATGGCCCACGACGTCACCGGGCCGCTCGCCATCGACGCCTTCCGCAGCCTGGGGATGCCGCTCTGGAACCCGGCCCGCACCGTCTTCAGCTTCGATCACGTCTTCCCCTCCAACAGCGTGGCGGCCAGCGAGCTGCACCGTCGCATCCGCGAGTTCGCCGCCGAGCACGGCATCCGCAACCTCTTCGCCGAGGGAATCTGCCATCTGGTGATGGTCGAGCGCGGCTTCGTCCGCCCCGGAGGGATGGTGGTCGGCGCCGACTTGCACAGCACCACCTACGGCGCCCTGGGCTGCTTCTCCACCGGGATGGGCTCCACCGACATCGGGGTCACCATGGCCACCGGGCGCTCCTGGTTCCGGATTCCGGAGACCCTCCGCATCGAGGTGACCGGGGAGCTGCGCACCGGGGTCCAGGCCAAGGACGTCGCGCTCACCGTCATCCGCCGGCTCGGCGCCGAGGGCGCCAACTACCTGGCCGTCGAGTGGGGCGGGCCGGCGGTCAGCGCCATGGGGATGTCGGAGCGCCTCACCCTCGCCAACCTCTCCGTGGACTTCGGGGCCAAGTGCGGCCTCTGCGAGGTCGACGCCACCACCTGGGCCTACCTCGGTCTCCCCGACGGGGGCACGCAGCAGCCGCGCGACCCCGCCTACGCGGAGGTCCTGCGGGTCGACGTCGGCGAGCTCGAGCCCCAGGTCTCGGCGCCGCCCGCGATCGAGAACGTGCGCCCGCTCTCGGAGCTGGCCGGCACCCCGCTCGACGAGGTCTTCATCGGCAGCTGCGCCAACGGGCGGATCGAGGACATGGCGGTGGTCGCCGGGATGCTGGAGGGCCGCCAGGTCAACCCCACCACCCGGACCATCATCATCCCGGGCACCCGCACCGCCTACGTGCAGGCCCTGGAGCGCGGCTACATCGACACCTTCGTGCGCGCCGGGGCGGTGGTGATGGCCGCCGGCTGCGGGCCCTGCCTGGGCCGCCAGCACGGCACTCTCGGCCCCGGCGAGCGGGCCCTCTCCACCAGCATGCGCAACTACCCGGGGCGGATGGGCAGCCCCGACGCCGAGATCTACCTGGCCAACCCGGCGGTGGCGGCGGCGTCCGCGCTGGCCGGGATGATCGCCGACCCCCGGGAGGAGCGCTGATGGCACGGGTCTTCCGCTTCGGCGACGGCGTCTCGACCGACGCCATCATGCCCGGCCGGTACAACCTCACCACCGACCCGGCGGCGCTGGCCCGGGCCTGCTTCATCGAGAACCGCCCCGACTTCCACGAGTCGGTGCGCCCCGGCGACGTGATCGTGGCCGGCAGCAACTTCGGCTGCGGCAGCTCGCGCGAGCACGCGCCGCTCTCGATCAAGGCCTGCGGGGTCAGCGCCGTGGTGGCCCGCTCGTTCGCCCGCATCTTCTACCGCAACGCGGTCAACCTCGGGCTGCCGGTGATCCGGTGCGCCGACCTGCACGCCGCCGTCCACGACGGCGACCAGGTGGAGGTCGACGTCCTGCTCGGAACCATCACCGCCGCTGGCCGCACCTTCCAGGGCGAGCCGCCGTCGGCGGTCGCGCGCCGGATCAGCGAGGCCGGCTCGCTGGTGGAGCTGATCCGCGTCCACGGCTGGGCCGCCATCGAGGAGGTGGTCTGAGCCGTGCTCACCCCGACCCGGCATCCCACCGCCCCGCCAGAGGCGATCTGGAGCGTGCTGACCCCCGCGCCGGCATCCCCGGCGCCCACCCCGGAGGAGACCTGATCATGGCCACAGCGACCGCCGCCTGCCCCGAGTGCGACGCCCAGGTGGACGTCGGCGACGACGCCGAGGTGGGCGAGATCGTCACCTGCCCGGAGTGCGGTGCGGACCTGGAGATCCGCAGCCTCGCCCCGGCACGCCTCGACGTCGCGCCGCCCGAAGAGGAGGACTGGGGCGAGTGACGGCTCCCCGCATCGGCATCCTCTGCTCCCGCATCCGGGTCGAGGAGAAGCTGCTCCTGCAGGCCCTGCGCGCCCGCGGCGCGGAGCCGGAGAGGCTCGACGACGACCAGGTGGTCCTCGCCATCCGCGGCCAGGCGGGCCGCGGCGGAGGGCCCGGAGCGGCAGCGGCAGCGCCGGCCTGGGACGTGGTCTTCGACCGCAGCCTCAGCCAGACCCGGGCCCTGGCGGCGCTCCGCATCCTGGAGGCCCAGGGCGTCGTCACCGTCAACACCGCCCGTGTGGTGGCCACCTGCGGCGACAAGGTCGCGACCAGCGCGGCCCTGACCGGCCGCGGCCTGCCCTCCCCGCGCACCCTGGTCGCCTTCACCCCGGAGGCGGCGCTGCGGGCCGTCGAGGAGCTCGGCTACCCCGTCGTGATCAAGCCCGCGGTCGGCTCCTGGGGCCGGATGGTCGCGCGGCTCAACGACCGGGACGCCGCCGAGGCGGTGCTGGAGCACAAGCGCGCCCTGGGCAGCGCCGCCGACTCCGTCTTCTACGTCCAGGAGCACGTCGACAAGCCGGGCCGCGACATCCGCAGCTTCGTGATCGGCGGCGAGACCATCTGCGCCATATACCGGCGCTCGGAGCACTGGATCACCAACACGGCGCGCGGCGGCGAGGCCTCCAACTGCCCGGTGACCGGCGAGGTCGACCGGCTCTCGCGCGCGGCCGCCGAGGCGGTCGGGGGCGGGATGGTCGCGGTGGACCTGATGGAGCGGGGCGACGGCGAGCTGCTGATCTCCGAGGTCAACCACACCATGGAGTTCCGCAACAGCATCGACACCACCGGGGTCGACATCCCCGGCCGGATGGCCGACCACGTGCTCGCGCTGGCGGCGCAGGGGACGCCCGTGGGTGCCGCATGGTGAGCGCCCGCCGCGGAGCGGCTCGGGTGGGGCACGCCGTCGACGTGGGCGGTTGCGCGGGCGGCGGCGCCATGCCGCCGGTCGGGGTCCCCGCCCGGCCCGCCACCGGGGGTGAGACCGCAGGCCGCCGACGCCACGGGCGTCGGACCAGCGTCCCCGCGGCGACCGCAGGCCGCGGCGGCACCATCACGGGCCGCGCCGGATGACCGCGGCCTCCCCCACCACCGCGGCGCCCCCCCTCGCGGTCGCCGACCTCCTGCTCGAGATGCTCGCCATCCCGAGCCCGACGGGCAGCGAGTGGCGGCTGGCGGCGGCGCTCCGGGAGCGGCTGGCGGGCGCCGGCTTCGCCGCCGAGATCGATCCCGCCGGGAGCGTGGTGGCCAGTCGGGGCGACGGGCCCCGCGAGGTCATGCTGCTCGGCCACCTCGACACCGTGCCCGGGACCATCCCCCCCCGCCTCGAGGCCGGCCGCATCCACGGCCGCGGCGCGGTCGACGCCAAGGGCCCGCTGGCCGCGGCCGTCGTCGCCGCGGCGCGCCGGCCCCTCGACCCGCGGATGCGGGTCACGCTGATCGGCTGCGTCGACGAGGAGGGCAACTCCCGCGGAGCCCGCCAGGTCGCGACCCGCCCCGCCCCCGACGCCCTGATCGTGCTCGAGCCGAGCGGCTGGGAGGCGGTGACCGTGGGGTACCGGGGGATCGTGCGTGCCGAGCTGCACCTGGAGGACGCCCTCCGGCACCGGGCGGCGCCAGCAGCGACGGTGGCCGACCGGCTCGTGGCTCTGCTCGCCCACCTCCAGCGCGACCTCGACGAGCGGGGCGCGGGACGCAGCTCGTTCCACCGCGCCGACCTGCGGGTCACCGGGCTGGAGGTGATCGGCACCGGGCTGCGCGAGACGGCGCTGGCGCGGCTCCAGTTCCGGCTCCCCCCGGACCTCCCCGCGGCGGAGCTGCTCGACTGGCTGGACCGGGAGCGGGGCGAGGCCGAGCTGCTGATCCAATTCGCCGTCGACGCGGTCCACGCCCCCCGCGACAGCCGGGTGGCCCGAGCCCTGGCCCGCGCCATCCGCCATCGGGGTGGGGTGCCCCACCAGAAGATCAAGACCGGGACCGCCGACATGAACCTGCTGGTCCCCCGCTGGGGCTGTCCCGCGGTGGCGTACGGCCCCGGCAACTCGCATCTCGACCACACCCCCGAGGAGGCGGTCGACGTGGAGGAGCTGGAGCGCGCGGCGGACGTCCTGGACGCCGCCCTGGGGGAGCTCAGCCGGTGAGGGCGATCATCCAGGGCGGCTCCGGGTACGCCGGGGGCGAGCTGCTCCGGCTGCTCGCCGGACATCCCGACATCGAGGTCAGCCAGGTCTCCTCGGAGCGGCTGCGGGGACGGCCGGTGACCGCCGTCCACCCCCAGCTCCGCGACCGCACCGAGCTGCGCTTCTGCGCGCGCGCCGAGCTGGAGCCGGCCGACCTCGTCTTCTCGGCGCTCCGCCACGGCGAGACCGCGCCCGGCGTCGACGCCACCCTGGCCCTGGCCCCCGTGGTCGTCGACCTCTCCGCGGACTTCCGGCTCCACGATCCCGCCGACTACCCCCGCTGGTATGGGTGGGAGCACCCGCGCCCGGAGCTGCTGGCCACGTTCTGCGCCGGGCTGGCCGAGCTCCACCGCGCCGAGATCGCCGGCGGCGACCGCCTCTCGGTGGGCGGCTGCGTCGCCACCGCGACCATGCTGGCGCTGGCGCCCTTCGTCCGGGCCGGCCTGGTCGACCCGGCGATGCCGATCGTGGCCGATGCCCTGATCGGCTCCTCGGCGGCGGGGTCGGAGCCCACCCCGACCTCCCACCACCCCCACCGCAGTGGCGCCATGCACAGCTTCGCCCCCACCGGGCACCGGCACACCGCCGAGGTGCTCCAGGAGCTGCGGGCCTTGGGCGCGGATGGCGAGGTGGCCCTGAGCGTCACCTCGGTGGAGGCGGTTCGGGGCATCCTGGTCACCGCCCACCTCTGGCTCCGGGATCCGCTGGAGGAGCGGGAGGTCTGGCGGGTGCTGCGGGCGGCGACGGCCGCCGAGCCCTTCCTGCGGGTGGTCAAGCAGGCCCACGGCCTGCACCGCCACCCCGATCCGCGCCTCGTCACCGGGACCAACTTCTGCGACCTAGGGTTCAGCCGCGACCCGCACTCGCGCCGCCTGGTGGTGACCGCGGCCATCGACAACCTGGTCAAGGGCGCCGCCGGCCAGGCGGTCCAGGCCGCCAACATCCGGTTCGGCTTCCCCGAGACCGCGGGGCTGGAGCAGGCCGGCCTCTACCCGCTGTGACCACCGTCGTCAAGGTCGGCGGGAGCCTCGAGGTCGACGAGGCGGGTCCGCTGATCGCCGAGCTGGCCGGCTTCGACTCGCCCCTGGTGATCGTCCACGGCGCCCACCTCCAGCTCGACCGGCTGGCCACCGCACTCGGCCATCCAGCCCGGATGGTGACCTCGGCGCGCGGCGAGGTGACCCGCTACACCGATCGCCGGACCATGGACCACTTCCTGATGGCGTACTGCGGGCTGGTCAACAAGCGGTGGGTGGAGGCGCTGCGCCGCGAGGGCGCCGACGCGGTCGGGCTCTCGGCGATGGACGGCGGCATCGCGACCGGCCGGCGCCGGCCCGATCTGCGCATCCTCGAGGCCGGCCGCCCCCGGATGCTCCACGGCAACCACGCGGGCGGCATCGAGCGCCTCGACCCCTCGCTGCTCCGGCTCCTCCTCGACAGCGGACGGCTCCCGGTGCTGAGCCCCCCGGCCATCTCCGACCAGGGCGAGGCGATCAACGTCGACGGTGATCGCCTGGCGGCGGAGGTGGCCATCGCGGTGGGCGCGGAGCGACTCGTGATCTTGATGAACGTGCCGGGGCTGCTCCGCGACCCCGCCGACCCCTCGACCCTGATCCCGCGCCTCGGCCCCGAGCAGATCGAGACCCACCTCCCGCTGGCCCGGGGTCGGGCCAGGGTCAAGCTGCTGGCCGCCCGGCGGGCGCTGGAGGGCGGGGTGGTCGCGGTCGTCCTGGGCGACGGCCGGGGCGAGATGCCGCTCCGTCGCGTGCTGGAGGGGGCCGGGACCTGGATCAGGGACCGGGAAGGCAGGCCACTGGCGTCGCGGGACCGGGACGCGGAAAAATAGAGGCCTGTGAGCCCACACCCGATCACCCTCGGGGCGGTCGCCCATGACCAGGTCCGCCCCCCCTGCCCGCCCTGTTCCGGCCGCCCGGGAGGCCCGGCATGACCGGCGACCGCGTCAGCCAGGCCCTCCAGCTGGTGGTCGCAGCGGCGTTCCTCCTGATCGGACTGCTCGCCCTGCGGGATTGGTGGCGGGGCGGCGAGCGCCGCCGCGGCTACCTGGCGCTGGCCCTGGGCTCGCTGGGGCTGGTGGCCCTCGCCGGCGGGCTGGAATCCCTGGTCGGCAACCAGCCCCGCCTCGACGGGCTGCTGCTCGTGCTCTTCATGCTCTCTGCGGCGGGCCTGCTCCTGTACCGGGACTCGGTGCTGCGGCTGCCCGCCGGGGTGAGCATCCTGGCCGCCATCCTGCTGGTGGGCCCCACCGCCTTCATCCTGGTGGTCGGCATCCCGGCCTCCGCCAACCCGGCCGCCACCACGCCGATCCGGAGCGCGGCCCTCGACCTCCTGCTGGTCGTCTGGTGCCTGGCGGTGGCGGAGCCGGCGTACCGGCTCTTCCGCTTCTCGAGCCGCCTCCCCTTGATCCAGCGGGCCCGGATGCGCTCCCTCGCCGCCGGGTACGCCGGGATCATGATGGTGGTCGTCCTCCTCCTGGTCGCCTACATCGCCGGGGTCGACAACCGGGTCGGCGTCGCCCTCCAGGCCTGCGCCCTGCTCTGCGTCCCCCCCCTCTACGTCGGCTTCGCCCCGCCGCGATGGCTGCGCAAGCGCTGGCGCCGGCCGGTGGAGGACCGGCTCCGCCGCGCCACCCACGACCTCCTGCTGTTCAGCCCGGACCGGACCACCCTGGCCAGTCGCGGCCTGGAGTGGGCCATCCGGCTGGTGGGGGGAGCCTCCGGCCTGATCGCGGACGCGGGCGGTGACCTGCTGGCCATCGAGGGGCTCTCCGAGACCGAGGCTCGGGAGATCCTCGAGCTGCCGGAGCTGCGCCTTCCCGGGCACCTGATCCGGATCGGGAGGGGTGGGCGGACCGCGGTCGTGCACCGGCTGGCGGTGAGCTCGGGCACCGGATACCTGGTGGTGCTCGCCGGCTCGCTCTCGCCCTCCATCGAGGCCGAGGAGGCCGACTGGCTGAGCGGGTACGCCGCCGCCCTCTCGATCGCCCTGGACCGAGTGCGGGTCTCGGAGCTGCTGGCCCAGACCGCCGACGAGCTGCGCGCCGCCCGGGACATGGCGGAGGCGGCGAGCCGCGCCAAGAGCGAGTTCCTCTCCCGGGTGAGCCACGAGCTGCGCACCCCGCTCACCTCGATGATCGGCTTCGCCGAGCTGCTCCTCGGTCACCAGCTGAACGCCGAGCAGGAGCGCCACGTCCGCACCATCCTGAGGGCGGGCGACCACCTCCTCGGCCTGGTCAACGAGATGCTGGACATCTCGCGGATCGAGGACGGCCGGGTCGCGCTCACCTCGGAGCCGGTGAGCGTCCAGCAGGTGGTGGCGGAGGTCGTCGACCTCACCCGGCCCATGGCCGGCGAGCTCAACACCAGGGTACGCGTGCCCAGGATCCCGGGATCGCTCTGGGTCACCGCCGACCGTCAGCGGCTCACCCAGGTCCTGCTCAACCTGGTCACCAACGCTATCAAGTACAACCGCCGGGACGGCCGGGTGGAGATCCGGGCCACCACCTCGGACGGGCGGTGCCGGGTCTGGGTGCGGGACGGCGGGATGGGACTGCGCCCCGAGGAGGTGGAGCGTCTGTTCACGCCGTTCGAGCGGCTCTCGGCCGCCGCCTCCGCCGTCGAGGGCACGGGGTTGGGGCTCGCCCTCTCCAAGTCGCTGACCGAGGCGATGGGCGGCAGCATCGGGGTGGAGAGCGTGCTCGGCAAGGGGAGCACCTTCTGGGTGGAGCTGCCCCGGGCGGCACCGGCCGAGCTGGCGGTCGGCGGGGACGTGGGTCCCGGGATCTCGCTGGCGGGGAGCGCCGCCGGCGCGAGTGGCGGCATCGACCCTGCCGGCGCGGGTCGCGCCGTGGCTGATGACGCGGCTCCGGAGGGGGCGATGGCCGGGGAGGGGGCCGCCTCCACGACCTGACGGCCGGCGGAGCGCGGGCTCAGGTCGCCCCCGGCAGGGTCCCCGTCTGGGCCATGGTCGCGACCGTCAGCACCAGCACCACGAACACGCCGAGCACCAGGGTGCCGGCCGCGCTCACCAGCAGCACCGCGCTCCCGGCCCGCCCGGTGCGGGGCCATGCGTATGCGGGCTGGTCCTCGGCCGGTCGCTGGAACATGATCAGGGTCACCCGCAGGTAGTAGAAGACCGAGACCGCGCTGGTGGCAATCCCCCAGAGCGCGAGCGCCACGTTGTGGCCCTGGATGGCCGCGGCGAAGACGAGGAACTTGCCGATGAATCCGGCGGTGGGCGGGAACCCCGCCAGCGAGAGCAGGAAGAAGCCCATCGCCGCCGCCACGTAGGGCCTCCGGTACCAGAGCCCGCGCAGGTTGTCGTAGCGGTCCAGGTCCTCGCCCCGGCCGCTCATCACCGTGACCACGGCGAAGGCACCGAGGTTGGTGAGCGCGTAGGCGGCGAGGTAGTAGAGGGCACCCTGGACCCCGAGCGGGGTGCCCGCCCCCACCGCGACCCCGATCAGGATGTAGCCGGCCTGGGCGATCCCCGAGTAGGCGAGCATCCGCTTGACGCTCGTCTGGGTGAGCGCGGCCAGGTTGCCGATCACCATCGAGAGGATGGCGACGGCGATCACCACCGCGCTCCAGTGGCTGACGTAGGAGGCGAAGGTGTCGTCGAAGAGCCGGACCATGACCACGAAGGCGGCCACCTTGGTGGCCACGCTCATGAAGGTGGTCACCGAGGTCGGCGCGCCCTGGTAGACGTCGGGGGTCCAGGCGTGGAAGGGCGCGGCGCTGACCTTGAAGGCGAGCCCGACGAACACCAGGATGATCCCGCCCACCAGGAGCGGGTCCACGGGCACGGAGCGGGTCATGGCGGTGGCGATCTGGGCGAGCTGGGTGTGCCCGGTCTCGCCGTACACCAGCGCCATCCCGAAGAGCAGGAAGGCGGAGGCAAAGGAGCCGAGCAGCAGGTACTTGACCGCGGCCTCCTGGGAGCGCTCCTCCTGGCGGGAGAAACCGCTCAGGATGTAGAGCGAGATGGAGAGCAGCTCGACGGCGAGGAAGATGACCATCAGGCTGGTGGCGCCGGCCAGCAGCATCATCCCCGCAGTCGCCGCCATCACCAGCGCGTAGTACTCGCCGTTGTGGAGGCGGCGCCGGGTGAGGTACCCGGGGCTGATCACGACGGTGAGCAGCGAGGTGACCAGGATCACGCAGTTGGCGAACACCGCCAGCCGGTCGTAGGCGAAGGCGCCGAAGAAGACGGTGCGGCCGGACGGTCCGGCGTCATACCAGCCCCAGACGCTCACCGCCAGGGCGGCGACCAGCACCGCGCCGCTGAAGACGGCGAGCCAGGTGCGGCGGGCCGGAGGCACCACCAGGTCGAGCAGCATCAGGGCGACGAAGCCGCCCGCGACGATGATCTCGGGGAGCAGGCCTAGCAGGTCGTGCCATCCCGGCGTGGCGGTGGCGAGCGGCAGCGCCGCCAGCGCGTTCACGGCGTGGCCCCCGGCGAGGGGCCGATCGCCGCCACCGGTGGCATGGTGGTGACCCCGCTGGCGTCGGCCAGGCTCACGTAGCCCGGCACCGCCTGCGCGGTGACCGCGCCGACCGGGTGCGGGAAGACCCCGAGGAAGACGATCAGCGCGGCGAGCGGCGCCAGCACCAGGCCGTCGCGCAGGCGCAGGTCGCTCACCCTCTCGGTGCCCGGCCTGACCGGCCCGTGCATGATCCCCTGGTGCATGCGGAGCATGTACCAGCTGGCGAGCAGCACGCCCATCCCGGCGAGCACCGCCAGCAGCCAGAAGTACTGGAAGGCCCCCAGCATGATGGTGATCTCACCGACGAAGCCGTTGGTCCCGGGCAGCCCGAGGCTGCCCAGGGTGATCACCATGAAGAGGAAGTAGAGCCAGGGCATCCGCTTCTCGAGCCCGCCCAGCTCGCGGATGTCGCGGGTCCCGGTGCGAGCCTCCACCACCCCGACCACCAGGAAGAGCCCGGCGATGATGATGCCGTGGTTGACGATCTGGATCACCGCCCCGTTGATCCCGTTCTGATCGAGGCTGAAGATGCCGAGCGCGATGAAGCTGAGGTGGGAGAGGCTGGCGTAGGCGACGATCCGCTTGAGGTCGGTCTGGCTCAGGGCCATCAGCGCCCCGTAGAGGATGCCGAGGACGGCCAGTGCCACCAGCAGCGGCTGGAGCTGGTGGGCCTGAGGTCCGAAGAGGGTGATCGCGTAGCGGATGAAGCCGTACGCCCCCATCTTGCTGACCACCCCGGCGAAGAACACCAGGGCCGGGGTCGGCGCCGACTCGTAGAGGTCGGGCAGCCAGGTGTGGAAGGGAACGAGCGGCAGCTTGATCGCGAAGGCGAGCGCGAAGGCGAGGAAAGCGAACATCGCCGGGGTGAGGGTCGGCACCGTGGTGAAGGGCAGTGGCACCCCGCTCTGGGCCGGCGTGGGGGTGGCGAGCAGCACCTCCAGGTCGAAGCTGTTGTGCCCCGCGGCGAGGGCCTGGAAGTGCAGGTAGATGATGGCGAGCAGCATCAGCAGGCTGCCGGCCACGGTATAGATGACGAACTTGAGCGTGGCTCGGCCCCGGTTCTCGTTGCCGTAGAAGGCGAGCAGGAAGTAGAGGGGGATCAGCATCCCCTCCCAGAAGAGGTAGAAGAGGAGCACGTCGAGGCTGACCAGGACCCCGGTGGTGGCCGCCTCGGCGAGCAGCAGCAGGCCGCAGAAGAGCTTCATCCGCTCGGTGGAGCGGCGCGGCACCACCACCGCGCCGAGCAGGAAGACACCGGCGTTGAGGGCGAGGATCCAGGCCGAGACGCCGTCCACGCCGAGGTGGTACGAGGCGCCGACGGCGGGTATCCAGCCGGCCTGCTCGACGAGGTGCATCGGCAGCGGCCCGCCGCCGTCGGCAGCGCCAGTCGCCACCGCGGAGACGATCATCCCGACTAGCACCGCCTCCACCGTCGCGAAGGCGACGGTGACGGCCTTGATCGCGCCGGCGGCCCGACCCGGGATGACCTGGAGCACCATGGCCCCGGCGACCGGGAGCACGACCGCGGCGGTGAGCCAGGGGAACCCGCTCATGCCGGCTGCCTCACGACGGTCGTGGGGGTCATTTCGCGATCCCCGCGGCCACCATCACGGCGATGGTGAAGATCAGCACGAAGAGCACCATGTAGGAGGCGTAGTCGCGGATCAGCCCCGTCTGAGCGCTCCGGAAGGCGGCGCTGAAGTCGGTGGCGACGCCGGAGACGCCCTTGATCCAGCTGTCCATCACCGGGTCTCCGACCCGGCGCAGCCCGCGAGCCAGGGCCCGGGTGGGCCGGACCAGGAGGGCGTCGTAGAGCTCGTCGAAGTACAGCTTGTGGAAGGAGAGCCGGGGCAGCAGGCGCAGCCCGGGGCGGGCCAGGGCGCGCGAGGGGTCGAGGTCGCGGCGCACCCAGATCCGGAGCGCGAGCCCGATCCCGATCAGGCTGCAGACCAGGCCGATGAAGAAGCCGATCAGCCCCAGGCCGGTGTTCGGCTCCTTGGCGATCGCGCTCCCGGCGCTCGTGAAGACCGGGTTGAGGAAGGCGTCGATGAGGTGGGGGCCGAAGGCGACCGGCCACTGCAGCGCCCAGCCCGCGAGCGCCGAGAGACCGGCCAGGATGACCACGGGCCACAGCATCACCGAGCGGGCCTCGTGCGCCTCGCGGGCACGGTCGGAGTTCGGCTCGCCCCGGAAGACCCGGCCGTAGAGACGGAAGGCGTAGAGGCCGGTGAGCACGTTGACGCCGATGCCGACGATGTAGAGCGCCGGTGAGCCGGGGCCGTTGATCAGGCCGAAGCCGAGCAGGTCCTCCTTGGAGAACATGCCCGCAAAGAGGAAGCCGGCCAGGGCCAGCGAGCCGACCAGGAAGCTCCAGGCGGTGACCCGCATCCGGGAGTCGAGGCCGCCCATCTCGCGGATGTCCTGCTCGTCGTGGACGGCGTGGATCACGTTGCCGGCGGCGAGGAAGAGGAGCGCCTTGAAGAAGGCGTGGAGCAGGAACTGGTACATCCCGGCGGCGTAGGCGCCGATCCCCACCGCGAAGATCATCAGCCCGATCTGGGACATCGTGGAGTAGGCGATCACCCGCTTGATGTCGATCTGGGAGAGGGCGATGAAGCCGGCCATGACCGCCGTGCCCATGCCCACGCAGGCGACCATCCCCGAGGCGATCGGTGCCAGGTCGAAGAGGGCGTGGAAGCGGGCGATCAGGTAGACGCCGGCGGTCACCATGGTGGCGGCGTGGATCAGGGCCGAGACCGGGGTGGGGCCCTCCATGGCGTCGGGCAGCCAGGTGTGGAGGGGGAACTGGGCGCTCTTGGCGAAGGCCGCGACCGCCAGCAGAATGCAGATCAGGGTGATCAGTGGGCTGCCCGCGCCCAGCGAGGAGGCGTGGGCGAAGATCTGGGGCAGGCTCAGGGTGTGCAGGGCCTGGACTTCCTCCCCGCACCCGGAGCTGGGCGGACAAACCGGAACCACCGCAGTCAGGTTGACGAAGATCAGGAAGCCGGCGATCACCAGGGCCACGTCGCCGATCACCTGGGTGATGAACGCCTTGCGGGCGGCCAGCACCGCGCTCTCACGCGCGTACCAGAAGCCGATCAGCAGGTAGCTGGAGAGCGCCACCGCCGCCCAGCCGATGATCAGGATCACCAGGTTGGCGGCCAGCACCAGCAGGGCCATCGAGAAGATGAAGAAGTTCATGTAGCTGAAGAAGCGCGCCACCCCCTCGTCGTGCTCCATGTAGCCGACCGAGTAGACGTGGATCAGCAGCCCCACCCCGGTGATGACCAGCAGCATCAGCACCGAGAGCGGGTCGACGGTGACGTCGACCGAGACATTGAGGTTGCCCGAGCCGAGGTTGAGCCAGTTCCAGAGGGTCGCGGTCGTCGACTGATGACCCGAGGCCGCGCCCAGGACCTCCACGAAGATGACCAGGGTGACCACGAAGGCGGCCCCGATCGAGAGGGTGCCGGCGAGGTTGACGAAGCGGCGGCCGAGCACCGGCCCGAGCAGTCCGCAGAGCGCGCTGCCCAGGAGCGGGAAGAGCAGCACCAGCCCGGCGAGCAGGGCGGCGGTCGAGGTGCTCATCGGCGCGTCGCCCTCATCGCTTCATCTCATCGAGGTCGTCGACGTCCAGCTCTCGGCCGATGCTGAAGACCCGGGTCAGCAGCCCGAGCCCGACCACCACCTCGGCGGCGGCCACCACGATCACCATGAAGGCGAAGACCTGCCCCTCCTCGCTGCTGAGGAAGTTGGAGTAGCCGACCAGGGCCAGGTTGACCGCGTTGAGCATCAGCTCGATGCACATGAAGACGACCAGCGGGTTGCGCCGGATCAGCACCCCGAGCGCGCCCAGGCTGAAGAGGAATCCGGCGGTGAGCAGGATCCAGGGGAAGATCGCCTGGGAGAGCATCAGGGTCGCGCCTCCGCCCCCGGCGCCCCGGCGCCCGCGGGGGCCGGGCGCCGGGGGGCTCCGCGCTCTCCATCAGGTCGGCGCTCCAGCTCTCCGGGACCCGCGGGTCCCGGCGGATCCCGGTGTGAGTGCGGCGGGTGAGGTAGACCGCCCCGATCGCCGCCACCAGGAGCAGCAGCGAGGTGATCTCGAAGGGCAGCACGTAGGTGTGGAAGAGCTGGTTGGCGAGCACCTGGACGTTGCCCGCGTGGTTCACCGCGTTCTGGGTAAAGCCGAAGGTGCTGTAGGGGTCGGCGCCGAGGGCGCCGGTCGCGGCGAGGCTGCCACTGTGTAGCCGTGCATGCATGTGGTGGCCTGGGTGGTGCAGGAGGTCGCGTAGGTGACCCCGTTGCGGGCCGCGATGAAGACCGCGGTGCAGATCCCGGCGATGGCCAGCACCCCGAGCAGGAGCCGGGGATCGGTGATCCGGGGGCGCTCCTCGGAGGCGGGGTCGAGCAGGGCGATGATGAAGACGAAGAGCACCATCACCGCCCCGGCGTAGACGATCAGCTGCACCGCGAAGAGGAACTGGGCGTTGAGCACCAGGAAGACCACCGCCAGCAGGCCGACGGTGAGCACCAGGGAGAGCGCCGAGTAGATGGTCTGGGGGGAGAAGACCACCCCCAGGGTGGAGATCGCGGTCAGGATCAGGACGGCCGCCAGCAGCGCGTTCACGAAGGGCGCCTCCGCGACCTGGCCCGGGCGCCGGTGTCGGGGCCCGCGGGCGCCGCGACGTCTCAGGGGTCGCCGGGGCGGCATCCCCCTCGCCGCCGCCCGTCGTGGAGGCCTTGGCCCCTCCGCCGTCACCCCGGGGCGCGGGCGTGACGACGGTGGGCGGCCGGCTGCTGATGCCGTGGCCGCCGGGCAGGGTGGTGACGTCGCCGCGTGCCGCCTAGGCTGCCGCCCAGGCCACCCGCGGCTCGACCCCGATGTCGGGCAGCTCCCGGCTGCGCTGGTCCGCCCCGGCGCCGCGCGGCGCGGCCGGTCCGCGTCCCTGCTCGAAATGCGGCCAGGCCTCGAGCAGCTCCGCCTTGGTGACCACGGTGTGCTCGCGGCGGTAGTCGGCCAGGTCGTAGCG